>DIVY01000029.1 GCA_002422535.1 Caryophanales bacterium UBA6120
TTAGTCGTACAAACTGCATTTAGTCATCTTTTTGGCATGGGCAAAGTAGAAAAGTCAAACCAGGAAACCCATGATTTTATCGGATAAGAAATATGTTTGTAGCACTAAACGCAGGTTTGATTTCACGTTTACTTGCATTTAGTCGTACAAATTTGCGTTCTTCGGTCCAACCTGCGTTTAGTTATTCAATTCGCGAAAAAATATTTTTTTTATTATTTTTCATGGCAACAATCAAATTTTGAAATTAACAAAAGAATGTTAAAAATTGTTATATCAAAAAAGGGGTTTCAAAATTGATTTATCAATAATAATATAAGAAATCTATCGATAATACATTTTGTTTGTAACATTATATTTTACTCGATTAGAAGAAAAAGAAAATAGTAAATTTATGCCAAAAATTCACTAATCTAAACCCTCTATCAAACTCAAAAAAGTCATGTTAAAATGGCTCAGGAAGTTCCAGAATTTACTAACCTTTGATACCTCTGCGAACGGATTTCTGGACAATCGCGTTTCGATGGTCGGTATTACCCCTAGAGAACTTCTCGAAAAGAAAGGAACATATATGAAAAAGATTTCTGCTTTAATTTTACCGCTATTATTTGCCTTTCCAGTTTTAGCCGCCTGCAGTTCCAGCGAAGTTGTTTCCACGACGTCAACACCAGTGACTTCGACAATTACTTCCGAAGAACCAGTCTCATCCGAAGTCGTTTCCAGCGAAGATACGTCCAACGATCCGACAAACGTCATCGTTCGTTTCGTCCCTTCGAATACCGCGACTTCTGATCCGGCGATGCTCTTAAAATTGTCGGGCATCGAAACATTACTAGAAGAAAAAATTCCTGGTCATACATTCGATCTTGACATTACGACAAACTATGAGGCTCTTACCGAAGCCATGGTGTCAGGACAAGTACACGTCGGATTCTTGACTTCGGCTCAATACGCCTATGTCACGGTTGAAGAACCTGGCAAAGTCGAAGTGCTCCTGTCCTCAGTCCGTAATGCTTATGCGGCTCAAATCGACGCTCAAGGTAACGAAATCACCGATAAAGACACCATTATCGCCAACGTCAATTCCAGCTCCTACAATGGCGAACTTCACGCCACTTCAAAGGTTACTTCCTACTACTCAATGCTCATCGTCAAGAATGAATCGACAATCACGTCGATCGCTGACCTTGAAGGCAAAAAGGTCGCCACTGGTTCACAATCATCTGGTTCTGGTTATGTGTACCCGGCTGTCTTATTGCATCAAAATGGTTTAAGTTTCACCACCGAAACTCCTGGGACCGACGAAGTTCAGGCCGTCCAAATTTCTGGCGGACACCAAGCTCAAATCCAAGCAATGATTAATGGCACAACTGATGCCGCTTTTGCCTTCCTCGATGCCCGCGTTGGCACGACCGCTTTTGATGCTTATAATGCTGTTGAAGGACAAAATGTTTTCCGTGATCTCCGCGTCGTTGATTTATCACCTGGTATTTATAACGATACGATTTCCGCCATCAGCTCATTATCTAACACCTTAAAGGCCCAAATTCAACAAGCCTTCATGGAAATCATCGAAACCGAATTTGGTCTTGAAGCGCTCTCACTCTATAACCACACTGGTTATAAAATTGCCGTCGATTCTGATTATGATGGCGAGCGCGAAGTTTACATTTTCAAACGCGACAATCTATAATTCGTAATTAAAGGAACTAACCGCATGATTCAATTCATTGATGTCGTCAAGACGTATAGCAATGGTGTCCAGGCCCTTAAAGGCGTCAATTTGACAATCAATGACGGTGAGTTCGTAGCCATCATTGGCTTATCGGGTGCCGGCAAATCGACACTACTGCGCTCGATTAATAAGATGCAAACAATTACTTCCGGTCATTTGCTGGTCGACGGAGTCGACGTCGGCCAGCTAAAAGGCCGGCAACTTCGGTTGCTTCGCCGTAGCATTGGAATGATTTTCCAATCGTTCAACCTCGTCAAACGCATGTCCGTGTTCAACAATGTTTTAACTGGACGCGTCGCCTACCATAGTACATTCAAGACTTTATTCGGCATTTTCCCAAAAGAGGACAAAATCATGGCCTTAGAATCTTTAGACACAATGGGTATTTTAGAGAAAGCTTTTACAAGAGCTGACCAGTTGTCTGGCGGTCAACAACAACGAGTTGCCCTAGCACGCGCTTTAGCCCAAAAACCCAAAGTGATTCTGGCCGATGAACCAGTCGCTTCGCTTGATCCGATTACCACGGTTCAAGTAATGAATGATTTTACCAAAATAAATCGCGATTTTGGTATTACCATTATTGCCAACATGCACCACGTCGACCTAGCTCTCAAATATGCGACGCGTATCATTGGTATTCGTGATGGACTTGTCGTTTTTGATGGTCCCTGCACCGAAATTAACGATGACATCCTTGTCAAAATTTACGGTCGTTCTTTAGCCCACAATGAATTACTTGGAGTGGAATAATGCGCACCATTACGCTTCCTAATGGCAAGTCGGTCCTTAAGCCATTTAATCGCTTATGGATTGTGTTGCCGGTATTTATGGCGATTTGTATCGGCTTTTCGTTTGTAATCCCCATCAATTGGGAATCTATTAGTTTTGAGCAACTCGTGGTCATCATAAAAAAAATGTTCACCCCCGGGGGCACGCGTACATGGGGTGATTATTTTGCCTTTATGTTGACGCTTGACGATGAAATCATCGACACGTTAAAGATGAGTCTAGCCGGCACCCTGATTGGTTGCATCTTGGCGATTCCCGTAGCGATAATCTCCGCGAGCAATGTCAATAAGGTCAAATGGCTTAGCATCCCTGTCAAATTCTTTTTAAATTTAATGCGCACGATTCCCACGCTCATGTGGACGGCAATTGTCATTATTCTTGTGGGTCTTGGAATTTTGCCAGGCATTATTGCGATTGCTCTTTTCTCTTTTGGCATCATGGGCAAGATGCTTTATGAAGCGATTGAAACCGTCGACATGGCACCATTTGAAGCCCTGGAATCCACGGGCGCTAATAAAGCGCAAGCCTTTCGTTATTCGATATTCACGCAAATTGCCCCAATCTACATTAGCTATACTATCTATATTTTTGAAATTAACATTCGCTCATCAGCCATGCTTGGTTATGTTGGCGCGGGCGGTCTAGGAACGGTTATTAAAGATAATGTCATGTATCGTTATGACCGAGTTGGAGCGACGATTATCGTCATGTTCTTTCTAATTCTTATCATTCAAATTTTATCTAACTTTGTCAGGAGCAAATTACAGTGAACGACCGCGTGATGGCCTCATATAATAAGCGGCCGCAGAAAATGATTGCCAACCTACTCCTCTTTTTTGTCATCACCTTGCTGATTGTTCTCTCATTTTCTGGAAGCTCCATTAATTGGTATGCTTTTGAAAACTCAAGTGTCGCCATTAAAACGATGTTTCGGGAAATTGTCCAAATTAATTGGGACTTCTTCTTCGGCATTGGGATCGCTTCGTTTGACGACGGCATTGTCTACAAGATGTTTGAAACCATCGCCATGACATTATTTGGCACGCTGATTGGAGCATTACTAGCGGTACCATTTGGTTTTTTAGCGGCGGCTAATGTCGTTGGAAAGAAATGGGCCAAAATAGCCGAATCCATCCTCGTGATGATTCGCGTCTTCCCCGAATTGATTTTGGCACTTATCTTCGTTAAAGGTATTGGCATGACCCCGCTGACGGTAATCATGACCATCGGCATTCACTCAATCGGCATGCTTGGCAAACTATTTGCCGAATCGATTGATAATATGGATCGAAGTTCACTCGAAGCGCTTGATTCAGTTGGAGCGAATACCTGGCAAAAAATCCGTTATGGAATTATGCCTAACATCCTTCCCGAAATGACTTCCGCCGCGTTATACCGGTTTGATATTAATCTGCGCTCGGCGACAATTCTTGGTCTTGTCGGTGCTGGAGGCATCGGCCTTCCGCTTCAATTAGCGCTTAGCAACACGGCCGACCCTTCATGGGAACTTGCGGGAACCGTGTTATTAGCGATTGTGGTCATGGTCCTCTTAATTGATTTCTTGTCCGGTTACTTACGAAAGAAACTTGTCTAATCACCAAAATAGCAAAGGCCTTAGGAAATTTTCAAGCCCTTTTTATATGTGAATTTTGGACTTAAGTTGCAATGTTATAGCTTTAAAGTGCGAAGTCGTCGATGTCAACCCAATTAGCAATGCCGCCAGTAAAGTTAAGATTGCTGCCAACTTCAAGCCTCCCATTGAGCGACATGCCGCTTCAATCATGATTCTGATTCCATTCATGGTGATCTCCTCAATATCACTTTCTCATAAACTGGTATGGCAAAAATACTGATATCATTGTTGGACATAACTATCAAAAAAGACGGGCTATTAGTCGTCAAGTCGCGGGAACGGAGTCCTAGCGTGATAGTGAGTATGCAACAAGCGATGCGCTATTTCACTATTTGGATGACCCAAAAACTCCTGGTACAAGTTTTGAATTAACGGATTTAGATGCGCCGATCTAATCGGGCGGGAAGCATCTTCTTCATAAATGGCCTTGGCACGTTTCATGAGGAGATCATTCATCGTAAGCTTCTCTTGGAAGGTGAGCAAGCCCGGTTTGATAAATGATTGGCCACCACCATTAATGCAGCCTCCGGGACATCCCATGATTTCAATGAAGTGATAAGGACTTGTGCCATCTTTGACCTGGTCCATCAATATCTTGGCGTTTTTTGTGGAACTAGCCACGGCGATTTTTAAATTGAAATCAATGCCGGTATGCTTACCATCTAGAATGATATTTTTTAAGGGGATCGTCGTTTCTTTAATACCTTGTAATCCACGAACCGATTCAAACACGACTTTACCATATTCATGTCCTTGCGTTAGGGCGAAAACGGTTCTCAGGGCGGCTTCAGTCACGCCTCCGGATACTCCAAATAGCGCGCCAGCGCCACTATAATCGCCAAGCAAATCAGAATCGAATTCATCATCGGGCAAGCACAAAAAATCAATTCCGCATGATTTGATATAATCGCCGAGTTCCCGAGTGGTAATCACGGCGTCGACATCGGCATAAGTTTCATGACGCATCTCGGGTCGCGTCTTTTCATACTTTTTGGCAGTGCAGGGCATAATGGAGACCATAAAGATATCTTCCGGTTGCAACCCTTGCTTCTCAGCATAATATGACTTTACAAGCGCCCCCATCATCATCTGGGGCGATTTGCATGTTGATAGATGATCAAGTTGGTCATGATAATTATATTCAGCATAATTCACCCACCCTGGCGAGCATGATGTAATCATGGGGATGGCGACTTTTTCACCATTTAAATGTTTCTTAAGACGCGTTAATAGTTCGGTTCCCTCTTCCATAACCGTGAGGTCGGCCGTGAAATTTGTATCATAAACCCGTTCAAATCCCAGTCGTTTTAGCGCGGAGCACATTTTTCCGGTCACTCGAGTGCCGATTGGTAAGTCAAACTCTTCTCCCAAAGATGCCCTTACTGCGGGAGCCACTTGCACGATGACATGCTTTCCATCGACTTGCGCTTTTTGAATGCGATGGACTTCTTCGTGGACATAAAGGGCCCCAGTGGGACATACGTTGACGCACTGGCCACAGTAGATGCATGGTACTTGTGTGAGTGAACGATTTTCAGCGGGTCCGATGACCGTTTCAAAACCACGATGAATGAAATCGAGAATGCCAATGCCTTGACTCTTCTTGCACACTTCCACGCAGCGACCACATAAAATACATTTGGAGCTATTGCGACGAATGCTCGGCGAGAGACGATCGATTGAAGGAGTCGTCATCTTTCCTTCAAATGGGATTTCACGAATGCCACATTTTTCGGCCGCCTTTTGAAGTTCACATCGGCCATTGGCGGTGCAATGAAGGCAGTCATTGACGTGGTTTGACAATATTAGTTCAACACTATGGCGGCGCGCTCTTAAGACACGTGGGGAATGTAAATTAATTTCCATGCCATCATGAACTGGCGTCGTACATGAAGTCGTTAGGGCTTTCATGCCCTTTACTTCGACCAGACATACGCGGCAAGCTCCCGTTTCCACGAGATCCTTATAATGGCAAAGCGTGGGAATATCGAAGCCGACGCTTCGCGCCGCTTCAAGAATCGACACATGTCGTGGTACTTGATATTCTTTACCATCAAATTTTACGGTAATCATTTCCATGGTAACCACCTATACCTTTCTTATTACATCAAACGGGCAACTTGATAAACAAGTTCCGCATTTGATGCAGGCATCTTGATTGATAATAAACGCCTCCTTGCCACGTACACCAGTAATGCAATTTACGGGACAATGAATGGCGCAGATGCCACACTTTTTGCAGGTCTCGGGGTTAATGTAATACTTAATCAAGTCTTTACAAACTTTAGCAGGACATGTTTTATCGATAATATGGGCTTTATACTCATCATAAAATTTCGTTAATGTCGATAGCACTGGATTCGGAGCGGTTTGTCCAAGTCCGCATAATGAAGCGTCTTTAATGAAAATCGCTAGTTCGCGCAGCGTATCTAAATCCGCCATTTCGGCTTTTCCAGACGCAATCTTATCAAGAATTTCTTTCATGCGCATGGTTCCGATGCGGCAGGGTGAACATTTGCCGCATGATTCATCGCAAATGAACTCCAGATAAAATCGGGCGACATCGACCATGCAGTTATCTTCATCTATAACGATGGCGCCCCCTGATCCCATCATCGAACCACGGGCGATTAAGTTATCGAAATCAATCGGCGTATCCAAATCATCTTCTGTTAAACAGCCACCAGAGGGTCCTCCAGTTTGAATCGCTTTGAATTTTTTGTTGTTTTCAATCCCGCCGCCGATATCGAATATGAGTTCGCGTAGCGTCGTTCCCATCGGTACTTCCACGAGTCCGACATTCTTAATTTTGCCCGCCAATGAGAACACTTTCGTGCCCTTGGATTTTTCGGTACCGATTGCTTGGTATTTTGCTAAGCCACCCGGTTTAAAAATGTAAGGCAAGTTTGCGAATGTCTCGACATTGTTGATAATCGTGGGATGGCCCCATAAACCCTTGACCGCTGGAAATGGGGGTTTGGATCGTGGCATGCCCCGTTTGCCCTCAATGGAAGCCATTAAGGCTGTTTCTTCGCCACACACGAAGGCACCGGCGCCTACGCGTATTTCGACATCAAATGAAAAACCCGTGCCTAATATGTTTTCACCAAGTAATTGTTTCTCTCTTAATAAGTCAATCGCCGTTTGAAGGCGTGTTGACGCCGTCGGATATTCGGCGCGCACATAGATAAATCCACGAATCGCGCCGATTGCATAGGCGGCAATCATCATACCTTCAAGGATGATATGCGGCGTCCGCTCGGCAATGGCTCGATCCATAAAAGCGCCAGGGTCGCCTTCATCAAGGTTACAAATAAGGTATTTTTCAGGATCGCCTTGCATCCTAGCATAACGCCATTTGACGCCTGTGGGATACCCACCGCCACCGCGACCGCGCAGGCCGGAATTGAGAGCCATTTGAATAACATCTTCGCTTTTCATCGTTTCAAGAACATTAATCAGCGCTTCATATCCACCAATGCCCATGTATTGGTCAATACTATCTGGTTCAATCGTGGCAAAATCAACCATCGCAATCGCTTTTTGTTTGGTATAAAAAGGAATTTGATCTTGCGTTTTATAAATAGCGCCAGTTGTGGCATCTTTAAATAACAACGATTCGACAATGCCGTTGCCTTTTAAGTCTTTTTCATAAATAAGGGCGGCATCCGTCGGTTTAACAAGGCGATATAATGTACCTTCTGGATATACTTTTACAAAAGGCCCTTGGGAACATAATCCAAAGCAACCAGCATATAAAATTCTGATTTTATTTTGAAGTCCATCAGCTTGGACAAGTTCATCAAATTTTCTTTTTACTAACGCGGCATTGCTAGCAAGACAACCGGTATCCCCGCAGATAAAGACGACCTTACCACTTTCGTTAAGCAGGTGTTGGTAATCCTGCTTTGATTGCACAAGGATTTGTTTGAATGAGGCGATATTAGTGACTTGTTGCATAAGTCGCGGCCTCCATTTTGATATATTCATCGATAATCCGTTGCAAATCGTTTACCTTCACATGAGGAAGGATTTTGCCATTGATAACCATCACTGGCGCAAGAGCGCAAGCCCCAAGACACCGCAAGATATCAATGGTAAATAAACCATCACTGGTAGTTTCTCCTGGTTTGATGCCAAGTATTTCTTCAAGGTGATTAGCGATTTGTTGCGCATTTTGGACGTAACATGCCGTTCCTAAACAAATACCAACTACATATTTGCCCTTGGGTTTTAAAGAAAACATCGAATAGAACGTGACAATCCCATAAATTTCAGCGACGGGAATATCAAGTCGTTTCGAGATGATTTCTTGCACTTCCAATGGTACGTAGCCGAATTCTTTTTGAAAGGCCGATAAAATCATCATTAGTGGCGTTTTGACTTCCTTATATTGGGTGATGATTTCATCAAGACGCTGTTTCGCATAGGCGGATATTGGATTCATACGCGCGCTCCTGTTGTATGTGTTATGGCAATTGATAGAGGTTGTGACGCTAAAGAAGCGAGACCGCCACCAATTAAAGCTGTGGGAACTTGATTAATTGAGAACGTCGCCGTAAACAATGCCACTTGCATAGCATTAAGCGGCAATGTTGGCATAATAACAAGGACAATCGTCACATATAAGAGCCCCGCTTTCGCAAATGACGCGATGGTCACTCCTAATAAGAGGATTAGCACCTTAAAGCGATCTCTTACTTTGATACAAAAAATCAAATATAGCGTAATCGCGTATAACCCATTTCCTAACGCGATGAATGGTACGAATTCAATGAACGGTGGGGCAATTCCCACAAGAAGGGCCACAAGCGGTGATAAAAGACCAATCGCCAGGGCATATGGCCATCCCATGATTATCGCTGTCAAGGCTATAATGAGATTAACCCAACTCCCGACAAAGTACTGCGACAATGGAGCGCCAATCAGGCCAAATAGCAATTGCCCAACAATGAGGAGCGCTAAAAGGATGGCGGTAAGCGTCATACGACGAATCACTTGCCTCATGCGCGAGTTCATAACTTGATACTAGCACGAATAAATCATATAAAGAAAGATGTTGAACGATACTTTTTTTATTAAAAAAAGGCCATGAGGACATGGTCTTTTAAATATCGACAATGTAAGCGCTAACTTATGATTGTGGCGTGTCCGTGGCTTCCACAAATGAAACTAACGTCGCTCCAATGTTATAAGTAGTGCTATCGTGTTCAAACGTTATTAACGCCGTGAAGAAACCAAATGGATTGCTTGGATCGGTGATGCTTAAAATCAATGAATTTTCAGGGCGGAGGCCATTAGCCACCATTGGAACAATCGCTCCAAATGCGGCGTATGGTGCTTCCGCGGGATTTTGAATCGCCCCAAGACCGGCCGCGATGGGGCTAAAGGAAATCGCTAACACTAAAGCATAAACATAACCTTGGGCAAGCCCTAATAGACCACCCAAAAATTTGACCTTCTTCTTCTTGAGATCCTTGAGAAGCGGTCCCCAGAGAACGAGCCACAGAAAGCCGGAAACGAGCCAAGTAACGACCATCGTCGCTAAAACAACGACCATCCATCCAATCGTGCGCGATAAAGCCAGCGAGAAGGCCACGAGGAAGTCAGCATCGGCATAGATTGAACTTGGTGATAAGGTGCCAAGGGTTTCCGCGTATTGGGAAATGCCCGCTACAAATTGTTGCACTGACGTGAACACCTCCGGGGTGCCACCAAGGTTGATTGTCACGGCCATGCCCGTCATTGTCCAAAAGCCTTCGTTTACAAATGTTTCTAGTGCCCCAAGCGCGAATACGTTAACAAGTGCTAATACGAGTATCACAAAGATTAGACGCCATAGGGAACGCCATAAACCTCGTTTAATGCCAATACCAAAGGCAACTAACAAAAAGATGCCAATCACGATATCGACTAAATACTGGAATCCAAATATGGCTTCTAAAATGGTTCCAATAATCGCAGAATATACCATAGCGATTCTCCTTAAGAGTAAGTGGGGGCCAACAATTGATTATTATACTATGGTAACTACTCGACTAATTCAACATCTGCGTCAATATCGGTGCTATTATCTTGTTCATCAATTTCTTTGATACTATTAAAAAAACGTGTCAAAGCCCGATTGCGGCGGTCGATATCTTCAATTCCTTGCAATGTCCGTTCGACATTCTTCGAAAACGTGCTCCACACTTCATTAAACTTATTGAATTCAACTCTTAATTTATCGATTTTAATATTAAGCTCTTGAACGCGTTCCGCGCGCTTACGATCAAGTCGCAATAAATTTACGGTGGCTAACATTGGTTGCAATGTCGAAGGCGATACGATGATGACATTATCGCGATAAGCGGCTTCGACCACTTCGAATAAATTAATATGTACGAAAGCAAAAATGCCGTCGCTTGGAATAAACATGAGCGCGTAGGGCGCCGTCACGTCTGGGATGATGTAATCATCGCGAATTTTTCGAATATGCGTTTGGAGTTCGCCTTTAAATTTAGTTAATAACGGTTTTGCGAATTCATCACCATCAAACATTTCTTTGTAACTGCTAAAAGGAAACTTGGAATCAATGCATAAGTGCTTGTCAGGCTCTGGTAGATAAATCGTCACATCGGGACGCACATTGCGGCCAAAGGGATTATCGAGCGGTTTTTGGAAAGCATAGACATCTTTAACATCTTCGCCAAACACACTGCGAATAATCATTTCGAGAGTATATTCGCCAAATTGTCCCCGCGATTGGTTACCTTCAAGCACGCGTCGCAGACTATTGACCTCACCCGACACCGCCGATAACGATGCTTGCGTCGTAGCGATTGAACCTAATTGTTTATTGACGGCCGTAAATGTTTCATTCGTGGTTTTAAAACCTGAATCAAGCCGTGAAGACACATTCTCGCTTATCGATTGGAATTGTCGTCTTAACTCTTCCGAAATTTGGTTTTGCACATCGTGCTGTTTTTGCAGGTACTCCGCTTGCGCTTTGCCCATCGTGGTTGCGACGATGTCGGGAATCTTGGTTTCAAGATTATCCATTTTAGTTTGGAGTCTACCAAGTTCGGCATAATCTTCATTGCGAAGTGCGCTTGTCGGTTTACTCAACTTCTTCGTCAGCAAAACAAAACCGACAATGACGACAATCGTTAGAATGACCACCACACCGATTAAAACATATTCCCACCAATCCATATGTGACACTCCTTTATATCAATAGTCCTATTTAAATGACGTCGCCCTTAAATTTTATCATAAATCGGCTTTTAGCGTTGCCATCATATCAAGGATATTTGCGGGCTAAAATCAAGACTTATAATTACTTTTTTTACTCCTTATAATGATGGCACAGCAAACAAGTAGAGGTGATTGAAAGATGACGGATCAAGTCGTGGCCGTAATCGATTTAAAAGCATTTTATGCCGTGGTCGAATGCGTCGAGCGTCAGCTTGATCCTTTTGTGACACCATTGGTAGTTGCCGATAAATCGCGCGGCAGCGGCACGATTGTCCTATCGGTATCGCCCCTATTAAAATCTCAAGGCGTGCCTTCGCGTTGCCGCGTGTTTGAATTACCAAAACGTGACGATATCCTCTTTGCAACGCCGCGCATGAGTCTCTATTTGAAAAAATCAGCCGACGTTATTTCAATTATGCTCGACTACATCGGCGAAGACGATATTCATGTCTACAGCATCGACGAAGCATTTTTAAATCTGGGACCATATTTGAAATTGTATCGCTGCACCCCGCGAAAACTCGTTGAACGCATCATTAAGGCGATTCATCAAAAGTTAGGATTATATGCGACTGCCGGTATTGGACCGAATAATTTTATCGCTAAATCCGCGCTTGATATTGAGGCTAAAAAACGAAGCGATGGCATTGCCGAGTGGACGCTTGAAGATATTAAAACGAAGTTATGGCCATTAACGCCACTATCGAAAATGTGGGGTGTTTCTTCGCGTTTAGAATTACGATTGAATAATCTTGGCATTTCATCGATTGGCGAACTGGCCGCTTTCCCAAAAGAAATACTCAACGCTTATTTCGGCGTCATGGGCGAACAATTATGGCAGCACGCCAATGGGATGGATGAATCGCACATTCGTGAGAAATATACTCCCCAAAATCCTAGTTTAACCATGGGACAAGTATTAATGCGCGATTATACAATTGATGAAATTCCGATTGTCATCAGTGACATGGTCGACGATTTATGCATCCGTTTAAGGTTAGAAGGGAAATTAACAGGCGTTGTCTCATTATTTATCGGCTATCGCGATCCGGGTGGATTTGCGAGACAAATGGCGCTACAAAGACCAAGTGATGATAACGAAATATTGAAAGATGCCTTTTTGACGCTTTTTAATCGCCATATTGAACATGGTCGGTTTGTTCGTAACGTCGGTCTCGCTTTTTTCAAATTGCAACCCTTGCTTTACGAGCAATTAGACATCTTCATCGACCCACTTGAACAAGATAAGAAACGACGTTTGCAAACCGCCCTTGATGAAATCAAATTCCGGTTTGGACGCGACGCAATTTTGCGCGCGACGGCATTATTAAAATCAAGCACGACCATTGAACGGCACAAACTGATTGGGGGCCATCGTAAATGAGCGAGCGCGGCATGAAAAAATGGGCGCCCTATGCATCGTTAATCGAACAAAAAGGAACATTAAAAGCGATGCGCTATGAACGGAGCAAGGTTAAAAAGCCCCATATAAGCAACGATCAAGCGCTCCTTATCGAGCGGCGCTTGCTCGATTATCAAGGAGAGGTATTAACTATCACTTTTTTTGATGCCGGTTTTATTGATTCATGCCGACAAAAGATCTTATCAATTGACCCACTCAATCAAGTCATAAAATGCGAAAGTTTAATTATTAGTTATAAAAATATATTGGCAATTGACGATTAACCAACAAAAACAAGCCCTTCAGCGTTTATTTATTGAGGCCAGCGTTAAGTGTGCTTGTTTGAATGTCGTAGTGCTATTATAGAAAAGAATGAAACAGCGAATCGACACTGCTTTAACCCAAATAAGACATGGAAAACACGAAGGACTGGCCCAACTATATGAGTTGACGAGTCGTGCCGTGTTCGCTTTCGTGCTTTCGATGATTAACGATTACCAACTCGCTGAAGACATCATGCAAGAAACATATGTCCATGTCTACAAGTCGATTGCCTCGTACAAGGAAGGCACCAATGGCCTTAGTTGGATTTACACAATTGCCAGAAACATGACGATGACCATTCTTGAGAAGCGGAACCGCGAACAAGAGACCGATTTCGATTCCCAAATCGAAATGGCGGGCGCTACACTCGACAATCACGATTTCGATAGCCCGACGATTGACCTTGCTAAGCGTATATTAAACGAAGACGAACAAAGCATCTTGTTCCTCTACACAATTGGGGAATATAAACATCGCGAAATCGCCGCCATGTTAGGGATACCATTAGGAACCGTCACTTGGAAATATCAAGAAGCGATCAAAAAGATGAAAGAACATTTGCGAAAGGAGCCCTAAACGATGAATGATCGAGACATCAAACGGAAATTAAAACGCGAAGCAAGTCGCCTCATGCCCGATGTTTTAACCTCTGTTTATGAGCGCCTTGATTTAGCACCAGTTACACCCAAACAAAAATGGTACTTTTCACTTAAAAATGTAACGCTGATGGGAGCCGGCGCTTCGGCGTTGCTCGTATTAGCTTTATTAATACCAACACTCATTCCAGACCCAATCGTCAGCCAAGCTAATACTTATATTCGCTTGCAAATTATCCCGGCATCCATCGCCAATCCGGAAACCGAACCGACCATCAGTTATGTCAAATACGTGCAACCAACCGAAGCAACGCCCGTCTTTTCTTATATCGTAAATACACGAGGAAAAACAATGGGGCTCGGAAATGCTAGACGCAATGCGCTCCACGCGGAAAACGAAGCGTCCAAAATTATCGCCGCGGGCGTTGGATTGACAAATACCCTTAATCGCAGACCTACTGAATTAACAATCGATTTGCTGAAAGCCGCTCGCAGTAGCGGATATCTCGAATCATATTTAAAAGGCAATGTTGTCGCTTATCGACTTGATGGCGATGACACCAACTATAAAGCGGAACTTAAAGCACAAATCAAAGTGGCCGTAGAAAACTATTTCCGCGAGGAACTCATTTATGGTGTTGCCGTGGAAGATCCTGAATTAGCGCCAGCCGATTTCAGTAGTTTTCATGACTTTTTTAATCAAGAAAACGAATATCGCGATCAATATAACAATCGGCACAATGACCATCAAAATGATGATGACCGCCGTGGATCAAACTGGGGCGCAGACATTGACGAATGGATGGAAGAGCACTGCGATTCCATGCCTACTTCTGGGCACATGACCACTACATCTTCATCTGAAGAAGATAGCGATACTTCAATTCCCGGAAGTGGTCCAAACAGCACTCCTCCTTCTCGCTAACCATTTAAAAGTTGAATCGACAACGTTTTAAATTCTAATTGAATCAAAATATTTTTATGTTCTAGCGGCAATTTTTTTCTATGAAAGGAAAAGATATTGCATTTCATTCCAAAAAGTAGATAATTTTTACTATGTTAATGAGGTACCAAAATGAATGGCAATCACTACACTAAAAAAGACATTCTCCAATTAGCTAGGGACGAAGGCGTCCGCTTTATCCGTCTCCAATTTACCGATATGCTGGGGACCATTAAAGCCGTGGAAATTCCCGCGACACGACTTGAAGACGCGTTAAACGGCAAAATCATGTTTGATGGTTCTTCGATCGAAGGATTTGTGCGGATTAAAGAGGCTGATATGTACTTAAGGCCGGATCCTGATACGTGGCTAATTCTGAGTTTTGAAGATATGAATTATGGTAAAGTCGCACGCCTTATCTGCGATGTTTATACTCCTTATGGCAAACCCTTCCAAGGCGATCCCCGCTATATTTTGAAACGGGCCATTAAGAAGATGAATGAAATGGGTTTTGCTAATTTAAATATTGGTTTTGAACCCGAGTTCTTCTTATTCCGGCTTGATGAACATGGAAATCCCCATACGACATTACCAAATGATGTTGGTGGTTATTTTGATATGGCGCCGCTTGATGGAGCCGAATACGCGCGTCGTGACATCGCCCTAGAAATGGAACGGTTGGGCTTTGTGGTGCAAACAAGCCATCACGAAGTCGCTCATGGCCAGCATGAAATTAACTTTATGTTTGCCGATGTCTTGTCCGCTTGCGACAATGTGCAAACATTCAAGCAACTAGTTAAAGTTATTGCAAGACGCCACCATCTATTCGCCACTTTTATGGCAAAACCAATCGCCACCGTTAATGGAAATGGCATGCACACCAATTGTTCACTCAGTGATGAAGAGGGGAAAAACCTCTTCTACGACGAAAATGATTCGATGAAATTATCATTGCTTGCCCGCAAATGGATTACCGGAATTATTAAACACGCCCGCGGCTTTGCGGCCTTAACCAACCCAACGGTCAATTCCTATAAACGTTTAATCCCTGGCTATGAAGCTCCTTGCTACGCTTGCTGGAGTGACGCCAATCGCAGTTCGATGATCCGGATACCTGCCGTAAGGGGTTCGGCGACGCGGACCGAAATTCGTAACGTCGATCCGATGGCTAATCCTTATCTCGCTTTAGCGGCCATCCTCATGTCGGGACTTGATGGCATTTCTAATCCCTCTAACGATACACTACCACCCGTTTATGATAATATCTTCTCGCTAACGCGCGAACAACGTGAAGCCCAAGGTATCCCCAACCTGCCTGAAAATCTCAAAGACGCGCTCAAGGAATTACGAGCCGATCCGTTGATGGAAGAAACGCTTGGCGATCACACATTCAATAAATACATTTATGCCAAAGAGCTCGAATGGGAAGAATATCGTAAATTGATCACCGACTGGGAACTTAAAAAATATTTATCAGAGTAGATGAAAAGGAGGCAAAACCAGCCTCCTTTTGTTGTTGTAAAAATTGTCGTAATCTAAATCTTAGTAATGGTAACTGTCGCCGAAGTGCTGGTCATACTTGTCACTTCAATGGAGTAGCCGATATTGCTGCCATCGTTAAAGCGCCCGCCCGTGCGGGTGAAGAATGATGCAAAAGCATTCGGGGAAAAGGAATCGCCTTGTTGGAAAAGTGTGGCGTTTGTGGCCACGGCTAAATCATTCTTGAATGTATTTACACCGCCCGCCTCTAAAAGATGTAAGAGACGGTAGTTTTCGTCTTGACTGAATTCCGATGAATTACTCGCGGCGATATATGGATAATTTGAATTCGCGAGCAGTGTCGTGTCGGTATAGCCAATAAAATCGCCATCGAAGTTATAGGCGCCAAGCCGGGAATCGACATGATATATCTTGATACCTGGTTCATAAAAACCACGTAAACCATTACCAGGATATCCGCCAACCTGCGAATCAAGATAATTTAATCCAGTCGGCGTATAAAATTCAAGCGCCAAATATTCATCATAAGGTGATTCATTCCATCCATCATTGATTAAAATGAACTCGCCGGATGATTCAAATGGATTTATTGTAATTGTGATTTCGTCGAGAGTCCCATCAACGACATAAGGATTGACCCAGCCAAGTAAAAATTTACTATAGGCATTGTGATCGACGATATTATAATCCATCATGTCAACGCCCCCAGCGGGACCCCAATCATCTTCGGTATAAGAATAGTAGTCATCAAGACCTAAAACGTGCCCTGTTTCGTGAATATATGTATGAGCATCAAGTGAAGATGAACCATACCCCTCATACATGAAATCAAAACTTGCCCAACCATAAGTCATCGGCACGGGATTTTGCGGGTTGCCATTGCTCCAATTGTCATAATCCCAATAAGTGTAAGCCCAAAAAACATCTTCGTATTCGGTGGCATACACTTTATTTTGGCTGTTGGGATTTAAATACACGAGCCACACGGCGTCGATGAAACCATCGCGGTCGGTGTCATATTCAGTCAATGAAGAGGAACTATAATCTTTGTACCAATCGACGGCATCTTCGACTAAAACCCAAGTGGGATCATAATAGTCGGCATATTCGCCCGTGGTGCGAACGTTGCTTGCAAACTCGCCACTCGTCATAATTGATTCGTATGTCGGGGTAACGATGCCTTCAAGCGTCAAAGCGCCATAGCTTGATTTTTCATAATAGCTGGCGACCGATTCCCACCCGGTAGCGGCGGCGTCGCCAAAGAAAGTATCGTAAAGGTCCGCTTCAATACCAGCGCATGATCCTGTGCAATAATAATCAGAGAAAATAACGGGGATAACTAACAATTTCTTGGTACCCGTCGCGCCGAGCGTAAATAATCCGGCAGCGGCGTTATATTGCGCTTGCGAGATCGCATAAGAGCTCGGTAAATAGTAACCATGCCCCGGTTCAATCGAAGTGACAACGCTTGAAGTCGCGCTGGTGGTGGTACTTGTAGTCGATCCGCCTGGAAGCGAAAAAGATAATTCACACGAACTAAGAATGAGGGTGGCAAACGCCACCAGTGGTAATGTTTTTTTAATTTTCATAATAATCCTTTTAGTTTTTTAAAATGTGGCGTCGATATAATTGTAAATAATGGGCTTGCATGAGAAAAGGCAAATGCACGATTGACGATTAAAAAGCCCAACTTCCGTTTTTAAAGATGGGAATTTGGCGACCATCACGGGTGAAGCCAGTGATATTTAGAGTGCGACTGCCAATCATGAAATCGACATGAATCATTGAATCATTGACACCGAGACGATCAAAATCGGCCTTTTTCATCTTATCGTAGCCTTTAACAGCGTTAGAAAATCCGCGGCCAAGCGCTAAATGGCAAGCCGCGTTTTCATCGAACAAAGTATTGAAAAACAAGACGCCGCTTTGACGGATTGGTGATTCAAATGGTACAAGAGCGACTTCGCCAAGCATTTTGGCACCTTCATCCATCGAAATCATTTGTTCTAATAATGCTTGATTTTTCTTGGCGTGGACTTCGCTAACGCGGCCATCTTTAAAAGTGACCGAAAAGTCTTCAATTAATTCACCGCGATAGCTTAATGGCATCGTGGCGACCACCCTCCCTTCGGCTTTGCCCTTAATCGGTGTGGTAAATGTTTCTTCCGTCGGCATATTGGGATTGAATGTAATTCCTTTCAGGGACACTTCGCTTCCGCCGAGCCACTGGGCTTCCGGCATCATCCAAACTCTAAAGTCAGTCCCTTCTGGCGAAGTGTAATGCAAATAATCAAGATTCAATTGATTGAGATAGTCGCACCGCGCTTGAATATCAGCGTTATGGTCTTTCCAAGCCTTAATGGGATTACTGGTGACTCGAGCTGAAGTAAAAATAGCATCCCATAGGGCATTAACCGCTTGTTTCTTTGGTAGATTGGGAAATACTTTTTGGGCCCAAGCAACGCCAGGAACGGCAACGATGGTCCATTGATACTTATTCTCCATCTCATCGCGAATCGGTTTGATGATGGGGTAAATCTTCATCGTGGCTTGTGACATTTTGGCTTGGTCGACGCCTTTCATGCCATCGGGGTCGGCGCTCATGATGTGAATCATCGCCGGTAGTTTTTCAGCCTGGTATTTTAATTTAGCAACACGCCATTCGGGCATCGTGCTTAGTGTTTCGAGACTCATGTTATCGATACTAAGCCGTTCTAGTGGCTGGTGTTGCCATTCAACGGTGACACGTTTGGCACCCGCTTTATAAGCTTCGCTTGCGACCATTGTCACGAATTCGGGCTGATCAAGGCCAGCATTAATAATGACCTCTTGGCCTTTCCTGACATTGGCGCCCATCTTAACAACTAATTTGGCATATTTCTTCAATTGACTGTGCTTCATGGTACACTCCTTATATATTTGATTAATTATATCATGTTAATATTTATAGGAAACGGAGACATTCCATGAAAAATAGCAAATTAATAAAAATTGTTATCTCGGGTTTATTAGTAGTGTTTGGGATTATTTCGCTGATAAAGCCATTATTTCTATATGATTTTATCTCTTATATCCTTGGAAGTGGCCTCGTCATTTATGGGTTTATTATGCTAATGGATTTTTTTAAGGCACCTAAAGAAATCAATGACCGGTACTATGGCCTTGTCGGGGGAGTCACCTTTATGCTCAGTGGTATCGCCCTAATCATCATTCCCATTTCTATTATTCAAACTGTGATTGGCCTCGTTGCGGCCATTGGCTTACTTTTAATCAGCTTTGTCTTAGTAACGCGCGCCTTAATTGAGCGACCGCATTTCGATGGGTGGATTATCCGCCTTTTGATTGGAGTCATCACTTTCTTTGGCAGCATGATTGTCTTCTCGAACTTAAGCGCTACGAGCGAAGCCCTGGCCCGCATCATCGGTGGTGTATCCATCTACATTGGTATCAACAATATCCTGGGGATGATTTTAATAAAGAACAAATCAAAAGACGATTCCGATAAAATTGACATTGATTTTACCAAATAGAAAAAAGACCATTAGGTCTTATTTTTTCGTATAGTCAGTCAATTCAAGAAAATGAGGTAGCGTCTCGCACCAAGCGGCAAATGTCCGCCACTCATTTAATTTGTGGTTTTTACGTTGAAAATACATTGTTTTTAGTTGCTGATAATTGGTAGTCATCGTCGCCCCAAGACAAAATCCCGACGGTAGGGAAGCGATAATGCGACGCCAAGCTAATTTCTTTTTTGAATCGTCGTCTGACAACGCGTTATATTCATCCACTAAAGTTTGCACGATATCCAAAATGCCATGATGCGTATCCGATACGCATTGGTCTTTGATTGAAAATTTTAGTAAGCAGTGCATCGTTGATTGGCTTGAGACAAAGTCAAACCAGTGGTAGCGTTGCGCCTGTTTCCACCAAAAAAGAGGAGCCGTCACGTTCATTTGAACGATAATACCCTTTAAAAAATTATCGTGTCCTTCACCATGATGCGTTTGGCCAAGACGAAAGGCCCGCGCCATATCCTTTTCTTCAAGCGGTCCCGTTTCAATCATGGTCCGCATCGGATTGCCACTGGCTTTAATAGCTTTTTCAAGCCCGTAAACTTCTGTGCCGGATATATTAAATTCCACGTTTGAACGCCTCCCATACATTGCTAATTAGCGCCAACCGCGTTAATAGTCCAACGCCACCAGGAACAGGCGTTTGCATTGCGACTTTTAACCCTGGGCGCGCATCGCCAAATAACTCGCCATCGATTCGGTTAATACCAATATCCACGACGATGGCGGTTTCTTTTAGTTCTTGTTTATCTATGAACCATTTTTTTCCCACGGCAACACACACTAGGTCCGCATGTCGTAAATAATAAGCCATGTCGTCTTCCTTCGTCCGTGAATGGAGGATCGTCACATTAGCGTGATTACTTGTAAGTAGTGCTGCCAAGGGCTTTCCAACGATGTTTGATCGTCCGATGACCACCGCGTTTTTGCCCACAAAATCAAACCCTATGTCGCTTAAATAATCGACGATGCCTTTGGGAGTGCATGTCTTTAAAGTGCTTAAAGGATGGAAGCCATCAACATCTTTTGAGGGAGTGACCGCTAGTTTAATGGCGTCTTCATTAATATGTTTAGGCAAAGGCATTTGAACGATAAGTCCATGAATTTTGGGGTCACGATTGAATACTTCGATTGTTTTAATTAAGTTGGCTTCGGTGACCGTTGTTGCTAGTTTGACATGACTGGCTTTGATGCCTACCTCAAGGCAGTCAGATAATTTTCCGCGAATATAGGTGTCTGAGGCCGGGTCATCATTGGCTTGAAGAATGACTAAATGAGGCGTTTTATGGGCTTTACTTATTTCTTCTTTTAGCAAAAGTTTCTTTTGGGTCACGTAACTACGAATATCCATGATCATCACCTCAAATTGATTGAATTATATCATACAAGGTCGCGTTATTTTGACCTAAAAAATAAAAAGAGCCGATGGCTCTTAATTATTATTAATTAAAATAAAGGGAATAACTAGGCAGCGAGAGCATTGACTAGTAAAGCGAGAATAAAGAATACAACGGCAAAACCCAGTGTTAACCAAGAAATGAAGAGCTCACTGCCCCGTTCTTTGGTTTTGACAAATACATTAAGACCGCTACCGGTAATCGCACCCGAGGCGCCTTCAGATTTTCCACCTTGAAGCAAGGATAAGATGATGACGATGACGGCGACGATCAGAAAGATGATATCTAAAGCTCCCATGATTTACCTCCACAAACTGCTTGCTAATTAAAGCAAATAACATTTTACCATTTTATTGAATAATTTAAAGAAAAACATATCAATTGCATTATTTAATATTATATTCACTTTTGAGCTCAAACATGATATCGCGAATTTTAGCGGCCGTTTCAAAGTCGAATTGCTTGGCGGCTTCCCGCATTTGCCGGTCGAGTTGTTTGACGCGCGCGTCAATCTCGGAACGAGGGGCCTTGGCGCTAATCGTCGAGGCGATTTCCCCCAATGTATCATCAATCGCCCGAATCGGTCGTTGAATGTCTTTGATGACAGTCGTGGGAATAATACCATTATCATCATTGTATTTAAGCTGAATATCGCGACGACGATTCGTTTCTTCAATCGCGGCGACCATCGAATCGGTCATCTTATCAGCATACATAATCACTTGTCCATGAACATTGCGCGCCGCTCTTCCAATCACTTGAATTAATGATCGCGTCGAACGAAGGAACCCTTCTTTGTCAGCGTCAAGAATCGCGATAAGTGATACTTCAGGGATATCGAGTCCTTCTCTTAAAAGATTGATGCCAACGAGTACATCATATTTTCCTTTACGAAGCTGGTAGATAATCTCCGTTCGTTCAAGTGTCTTTGTTTCGCTATGCATGTAGACGACCTTGATATTTCGATGTTTTAAAAAAGAACTTAAGTCTTCGGCCATCCTAATCGTAAGGGTAACAATCATCGTCCGTTCATTATTGGCGACCCGTTTATTGATTTCATTCATTAAGTCATCAATCTGACCAATTGTCGGGCGAATGGAAATTTGAGGATCGACAAGTCCCGTGGGACGAATAATTTGTTCAATGATGCGCCCATTGCTCTTTGCTAGTTCATAATCGCCGGGCGTGGCGCTTGTACAAATGACTTGTGGCATTAATTCTTCAAATTCATCAAAGCGAAGCGGCCGGTTATCAAGTGCTGATGGTAAACGAAATCCATATTCTACGAGCGTCTCTTTACGGCTTCGATCGCCATTATACATGCCCCGAACTTGCGGAAATGTCACATGCGACTCATCAACGATAAGCAAAAAATCTTGGGGAAAGTAATCAAGTAAACAGAACGGACGCGAACCAGGGGGGCGTGCATCGATGTGACGCGTGTAATTTTCAATCCCTGGACATGTGCCAAATTCCTGCATCGATTCAATATCTTGTCTGGTGCGCATTTCAAGGCGTTGCGCTTCGAGGAGTTTGTTATTTTGTGTGAAATAGTCGAGTCGTTCTAGCATTTCTAGCGATATGGTATGGCATGCTTGAAGCACGCGGTTATGAGTGGAAGCATGGGTATAGGCCGGAAAAATATAATATACATTGTAGGTATGACGCACTTCTCCAGTGGTGATATCGACCATCGCAATCCGTTCAATCTCATCGCCGAAGGTATCAATTTTGATAGCGATATTTTCGGTGTTGGCGGGAACGATTTCGATAATGTCGCCGCGAACGCGGAAACTACCTGGCGCTAAATCGAGATTGTTGCGTTTGTATTGGCTGTCAATTAACGATTTAAAAAATTTCTTGCGGTTAATCGTTTCGCCCACTCTAATTAAAAACACAAGTTTTTTATATTCATGAGGATCGGTAAGGCCATAGATAGAAGCCACCGAAGCCACGACAATCGTGTCGCGCCGCTCCACCAGCGAATTTATCGCGCTTGTCCGCAACATCTCAATTTCTTCATTCATCAACGCACTTTTTTCAATATAAGTGTCGGATTTCGGCAAATACGCTTCCGGTTGATAATAATCAAAATTGGATACAAAGTATTCCACGCGACTATCGGGAAATAATTCTTTAAATTCACCATACAATTGACCGGCGAGCGTCTTATTATGGACGATGACAAGTGTGGGACGTTGCACTTGTTGAATCACATTGGCAATCGTAAAGGTCTTGCCGGTGCCGGTGGCTCCTAATAAGACTTGAAGTTTATGGCCCTCGTGTAAACCCGCGACTAAATCGGCGATGGCACGCGGTTGGTCACCAGTGGGTTTAAAGTTAGATTTTAGACGAAATTTTTGTTCCATTTTTTTTCTTGTTCTGGCTCATGCGCGCATTAAATCTCATCGGGAATGGCTCAAAACCATAGCCATTGATTGACTTTACGTTAGTAAAGATAGCGAAAGCTTTTGGGTCGGTCGTCGCGACAAATTCTTTTAAGGCATTTAATTCTTTGCGATCAAACCCAACTTGAATCATCCGATAATCGGCTTCGGTTAGACCACCTTTTACTTCGATAAGAGTTGAGCCCCGTTCGAGTTCATGTAAGATGAAATGATTGATTTCCCGCCATTTGGTGGAGATAATCATGCCTAAGTAGGATGAAGAAAGTCCGATAAACACTATTTCAATTACTAAGGCTGATGCGAATGCCGAGAGTATACCATTAAGCCCATTAATGACACCAATCACAAACATACCAGTAATGATGATACCGGCATCAATGACAAATGAAGTAATTGATTGTTTGATATCAAAATACTTTTTCATGATGAAATAAAACACATCAACCCCGCCGGTGGAACCACCAAACAAGAACGTGATGGCGACACCAAGTCCCAGGATCGAACCTCCAAAGATTCCCGCAAGCAATAGATGGAAATCATTATCGAAATCGAATCCGATTGGATTTGAGGGGAAAACACGCAGTAGTAACGATAATGCGGCCGGATAGACTAAAGTAGCCACTAGGGTATTCAGCGAAAACTTCCAGCCAAGTAGAATTAGCCCAACGAAAAATAGAAACACTGATAAAACACCAACGGTAACATCTACGGGAATATTCCACACGGCATTTAGGATAATGGCAATACCGGCGAGTCCACCATTAATGATATTAGCCGGAACAAGAAAAAACCCGGTGCTAATGGCTATGATGACACTTCCAAGAGCGATAAAACTAATGTCTTTTATTTTTTGGAGCCGTAACATCGTTGCTTGCTTATTAAGAGTTCCCATGTTTTTTGGCCTCGCTTTCTAGATAGGCATACATGAAGTTATCGAGATGTCCATCCATGACTTTATATACGTCGCCTTCTTGATAATCGGTGCGATGATCCTTAACCATTGTATAGGGGCAGAAGACATATGAACGAATTTGACTTCCCCATTCAATCGTCTTTTGCTCGCCGACAATTTTATTCATTTCATCGTGCTTTTGCCGCTCTTTTTGCTCATAAAGCTTGGCTTTCAAAAGATTGATGGCGAGTGTTCGATTTTGCAATTGGGATCGCGCCGATTGACTCGAGGTGACAAATCCTGTTGGAATGTGCGTAATGCGGACGGCGGTTTCTACCTTGTTGACATTTTGACCACCAGCGCCACCGCTGCGGTAGGTGTCGACTTTAATATCACGATCCAAAACTTCGATATCGATATCGTCGTTGAATTCGGGAATCACATTGACAGAGGCGAATGAAGTATGACGGCGGCCGTTAGCATCAAATGGTGAAATTCTAACTAAACGATGCACGCCTTTTTCGCTTTTTAGTAATCCATAGGCATGATGGCCGCGAATAATCATGGTGACACTTTTGAGTCCGGCTTCATCGCCTGGTTGGTAGTCGACAACTTCCATCTCGAACTCTTTTTCTTCAGCCCAGCGCACATACATACGATAGAGCATGTCCGCCCAGTCGGTGGATTCGGTGCCTCCGGCTCCGGGGTGAATTTCAATCACGGCGTTTAGCGGATCGAATTCATGCGAGAAAAGAAGGGCTAGCCTCATCGATTCGACAGCGGTCTTCAGTGATTGAAGTTCTTCACTAGCGGCTTCCAGCAGTTCAATATCAGTTTCGGCTAGGTCGACTAATTCTAATAAACTTTGATAGTTAGAGTGAATATAGGATACGCGTTCGAATAGCCGCTCATTTTCTTTTAAACGGGAACTGACTAGCTTCGCATGTTTAGAATCAAACCAAAAATCATCAGCGTTCATCGCTGCTTGATCATTTGCGATGGTTTCTTTTAATTTAGCGATGTCAAAGAGAGTCACTGACTTGCTGCACTAGTGGGGCAAGGTCAATTAACTCCTGTTTCAGTTGGCTATATTCCATATTAAGCGACCTCCGGAGCGTTATTTTGCAATGCGGATGGCTCGTCTGAAGGGGCGTTATCAACTTCGTGACGCTTTACTTCCACTTTGGCGTTTAATAAATTTAAGACGACTTCAACGGCAATCGTGTCATTGCATTCCTTAAACATCCGGTAGCCCTCATTGACATAATCTTGCAACGGGTTGGTATTGGCATAACTACGAAGATGAATCCCTTCGCGCAAATGTTCCATTGCGTCAATGTGCTTGGTCCAGTTACGGTCAATTGAGCGCAGCGCTACTTGACGTTCGACTTGATTAGCGATCTCAGGGGGCCATTCACTACGACGCTTTTTATAGTTATTAATCATTAAAATTGATAAATCTTCAGTCACTTCACTAAGTGGCGCTTCTTCATATGCTGCTGGTTTAATTGTGCCTTCGGGTAAAAAGCGAGGTTCCACTTCTTTTTTGAGCAAGTGTCCACGCACCGTTTGGGAACGATCGTTTTCTTCGATAGCTTTGGAGGCTAAAAAAGCACCCGTTAAATCGAAGAATTCTTGAATGAGATAATTAATCTCTGCAGCGTAAAGAATATCATCGCGTTTTTTATAGGTGATGCCGCGTTGCTTTGCTAACACATCATCGTATTCAAGCAGATTTTTACGGGCGTCGAAGTTTTGTCCTTCAATCCGCTTTTGGGCTGAAGTAATCGACCTCATAACAAGCGTGTTTTCAATTGCTTCTTCACCGAGTTTCGCAAAAATATTTCTCAAGGAATCGCTACCAAAGCGAATCATCAGTTCATCATCAAGGCTCACAAAAAATCGTGAATACCCGGGGTCGCCTTGACGGCCACTACGACCGCGAAGTTGGTTGTCGATGCGTCGCGCTTCGTGGCGCTCAGTGCCAAAGACACAAAGTCCACCAAGTTGTTTAATTTCATTGTTGATTTTGATGTCGGTACCACGACCTGCCATGTTTGTAGCGATGGTAATCATGCCTCGTTCACCAGCATGTTTAATGATTTCCGCTTCGCGAGCGTGGTTTTTAGCATTCAATAATTCGTGTTTTAAACCATGTTTAATCAAAAGCGCGCTTAACTCTTCGGAGGCTTCCACTGATGGGGTACCAATAAGGATTGGTTGCCCGCGGTCGTGACGCTGTTGCACTTCTAAAAGGAGCGCATTCAATTTGGCGGGTTTGTTGGCGTACACTAAATCAACCGCGTCAATTCGGGTAATCGGCCGATTCGTCGGGATGACGATGACGCGCATATTGTATATTTTGCGGAATTCTTCTTCCTCGGTTTTGGCCGTACCCGTCATACCGGATAACTTCTTATATAACCGAAAGAAGTTTTGATACGTAATAGTCGCTAAAGTGACGGTTTCTTGCTTGATTTCAACACCTTCTTTGGCCTGAATCGCTTGTTGTAGGCCATCGCTGTACTCACGGCCTTTAAGAATACGACCGGTAAATTGATCGATTAATTGAATCGTTCGTTCGGCATCAACCATATACTCGACATCGCGCGCCATGATGTAGTTAGCTTTTAACGCTTGATGGATTCGGTGCACTAAATCAGCATATTGCGGGTCATATAAGTTACGCACGCCAAACATTCGTTCGGCCATGTTATTGCCTTCGTCAGTTAGATTGCACGTCTTCGTTTTAACATCGACGGTAAAATGTTTTTCGCGCCGCAATGTTTTAACAAAGCGATCGGCGATATTATATTGGCTTGCTGTCGCCTTGGCGCCACCAGAAATAATTAACGGCGTCCTTGATTCATCAATTAAAATCGAGTCGGCTTCATCGATAATCGCATATTCAAGCCCTCGTAAAACGCGATCGGCCACGCGCGAGGCCATGTTGTCTCTTAAATAGTCGAACCCTACTTCAGAGTTTGTCGTATAGGTAATATCACAAAGATAGGCCGCTTGTTTTTCACTGGTCGTTTTCTCGCGAAGATTAACGCCAACTGTCAAACCAAGGAAGCGATAAATTTGTCCCATCCATTCGGCGTCACGACCTGCTAAGTATTCATTGACAGTAACGACATGAACACCTTTTCCTTGCAGGGCGTTTAAATAGACGGCCATCGTCGCTGTCAAAGTTTTTCCTTCACCCGTTTTCATCTCGGCAACATCGCCTTCATGAAGAGCCAATGCGCCAATTATTTGGACAGGAAATGGAAATTCCCCCAAGGTCCGCTTGGCGGCTTCGCGACAGACAGCGAACGCTTCGTATTTAATATCCTGCAGTGTTTTACCACTTGCGAGTTGTTCTTTAAAATAAGCGGTTTTGTTCCGTAGTTCGTCATCACTCAAAGCGGCGATGCTAGGTTCAAGCACCAATACCTTATGGCTTTCTTTTTCGAGTTTTTTAAGAGCTCGGGCATCAATCCGTAATAATTTATCCAAAAATCCCAATGTCCGATCCTCCTTTCAAATCCAATTGTATATTTTATCTTATACCGACCCGTTTTCCAAATAAATACGAACTTATCCATATTAATTACTTTAAAGAGGTCTTTGCCATGACTAACACATTGATTTTTTTTGGATTCAATGGCCTTAATAGGGCAAGCGCCGCCTTTATTGTTTCCCCAGAAGTCACCACATCATCGACTAATAAAATCGATTTCCCTCTTAAAGAAGACTTGTCGTTTAATATCATAATCGCGGAAATTTGATGTCGGTTCGAAAACGATAAATTAGCTTGTTTATGCGGCTTCGATTTTCCAAATATCTTCCTCATCGGTAATTTTAGGCAAGAAAACATCGCCTCCACATGATTAAATCCGCGCCATTGGTCATCTTCGTGCCAACTAGGCATCGGTATTACGATATGCTTGAAATAACGGATACGTAAGTAAATTCGAAAGCGTTCTAGAAACATATCTTTCAATTCATAGTCATGGCAACCTTTAAACAGATATAATTTTTCTTTGATCATGTGATCGTAATCATAAAGCGCTAAGCCATGAATCCCTTCAAGTTCAAACTCAATAAATTGAGGACGTAATCGCGAATTACATGAATCACAAACAGTTAGGTGTGAATCTAGCAGCGTCGCAAAACTAGTGACTTCGATTGGTTTAAAACAAATTTTACAGAAAGGAGTTGGCATGATTTGTTTGGTTAATCGCCCCAATCATTGATTTTGTTTTCCGCTTTGACAAAAAGATGACTTCACCTGTTGGAGCCAAACTTTTTCGTCCAACGCGGCCCGCCATTTGAAGCAATGTCGCCTCATCAAACAACCCGTGATCGGCATTAAAAATAATTACCTGTAAATTAAGCAAAGTGATGCCTCGTTCCAGGATTGAGGTACTGACTAAAAAATCAAACTTTTTTTGGCGGAACGCCTCGACGATTTCTTGGCGCTTATCTATTTGTGAATGGGCTAAGGCTCCTCCCTTGATGAAATAATTAATCCAGCGGAATAGAGACTCTCCCCTAGCAATCGTGGGGACGAATATCAGCAATGGTTTCTTTGCTTTTGCATATATTTTGATCATTTTTAACGTCATTAGAAACTGCATTAACAAAGGACAACGAATCACCTGGGGCACCGGTAAAGGATGGCGGTGATACCTTGTATAAAGGTGCAATATGTGATGGTTTTCTTTGCTGAATTTTTCTAACATTGCCTTGCTTGGTGTAGCGCTCATCGCCACGAGTTGTCCGCGCAGACTTCTCATTAAAAACGTTTCTAGGACATCATTATTTTTAAATGGAAAGGCGTCATATTCATCGACCACCAATCTATCGAAATATGCTATATATCGATATATTTGATGTGTTGTGAGAATGATGATGTCGCCATCAAGAATATGATGATGGCCGCCATAGACAGCATTTACTATTGCATGGGGGAAAGCAGAAACAAAACGACGCGCTAATTCGATGACGACATCGCGACGGGGAATAGCCACTCCTATTTTTAGATGATTTTCAAGACCAAGTTTAATGAGTTGATAAACAATTTCTGTTTTTCCAGCGCCGGTGACTGCATGAATTAATACATGTTTCCCTTCATTAATTAATCCAATCAGTTGGTTGCTTAACTCTTTTTGTTCGTCACTTAAGTCATAATCTAAATCTAGAACAGAATCGATGTCATGATCTTCACTTGCTTCCGCCTCTTCACCATTAAAAGCGATGCAGCGACGACAATACATCTTGTTATTGAGATGACCAATATACCGCTGATCGGAATTTCCACAACGAGGGCAAATAAAAAGGGGGTCCATAACTATTAATAGACTCCCTTAATGGCAAATGGTTATTTGCAGTAATGCCGATCTTCGTAATCTGCGATGATGCCCACCCTTGTCGCATGGCGACCTTCTAAAAAGGGGGTCTTCAGAAAAATATCAATACGGCGAATAACATCTTCAAGCATCATAAAGTGAGCTCCAAAAGCGAGCATGTTCGCGTCATTATGTTCGCGGGTGAGTTCTACCACCCGATCATCATAACCAATGGCGCAGCGGACGCCCTTAACCTTATTCGCGGCAATGGAAACGCCGATTCCGGTGTTGCATAAGACAATACCAAAATCAACCTCTCCTCCGGCCACCATTTCGCCAGCGGGAATCGCATAATCGGGATAGTTGCACGAACCTTCTGAAAAAGTACCAACGTCAACTATGGTGTGACCCGAACTTTCTAAATATTTAATGATTTCTTTTTTATAGACAAAGCCGCCATGGTCGCTAGCAACAACTATTTTCATTTCAAACATACCTTTCTAAATCGATTTAAGTTGATTGATCTGCTCAAGCGATAACTCGCCGTTACGAAGAAGCGTCGTGTTATCGTTACCATCGATTTCAATGATGGTCGATGGTTGCCCCCCTCCAATATTGCCGAAGATGACACCATCAATTTCCTCATTAAACTCTTTCATAACACCTTCTCCTGATAATTCGGGCGGTTCATCAGCCCGATTGGCGCTTGGTACAAGCAGGGGTTTTCCAACATTGATGATTAAGTTGCGAATCGCTTGAAATTTAGGAACGCGAATCCCAATTTTACCGGAATTCAAATCAACCCAAGCAGGTAGTCCCTGTTTAATTGGCATTACGATTGTCAGTGGTCCCGGAAGGAACGTGCGCATCACCTTGCGGGAGAACTCCGATAAAACGGCATATTGCTCGACTTCATCAATCGAACCGCACATTAATGTAAATGGTTTATCGGGGCGCCGGCGCTTGACTTCCACCAGATGATCAAAGGCTTCCTTTGAATCGAAGACCACTCCAAGACCGTAAACCGTTTCCGTTGGAAAAGCAATAATGCCACCATTTTGAAGTATCTTAGCGGCTAAATTCGTGTCTTTATATGTTAATTGCCGTGTCTTCATGCGGTTAACTCGATTCTTAAAAAGCGGTATTTTCCTTGCAAATCCTTGATGAAATCTATTTTAGCACCTTCATAAAGCGAATGCACAATTGGAGATAGCATTGCCATTTGATTTTCATCGATTTCAAGCATTAAAAGTCCCCTTGGACTTAAAAAGTTCGGCGCCCCTTGAAGAATTATTAGATGATTGCTAATTCCCCCATTTGAGAAAAGCGCGCCATGAGGTTCATAGTCAAGGACATTTTTAGCAACGGTTTCTGGGTGAGCTATATAGGGGGGGTTGCTAACAATCACATCAAATTTTATCGTTTGGTTTTTGAAAGGTTCATACCAATCTCCCGAGAAAAACTGAAGATTCATCCCGTATGACAAAGCATTTTTATGTGCCACTTCAAGCGCGCATTGGGAAATGTCGCTTGCCCAAACATCAAGATACGGAAAGCGGTGTTTCAAACTTATGGCAATACAACCAGATCCCGTTCCTAAGTCTAATAAGTTTTTCGTTTTACGAGTCTGGATATAGTCGGAAACATGGTCAACAAGTTCTTCGGTTTCTGGGCGAGGAATTAGAACCGACTCATCGACAAAAAAAGTCAATCCAGCGAAATATGCAAGCCCCACAATGTATGGGAGCGGCTCTCCTAAAAGTATTCGTGGCAAATACAAATTAAATTTATCAAGATCACGCGCTTCCTCATTCCAGTGTAAAAATAGGTCGCCATTCGAGGAAAAATGGTGGATATGGGACAATAAAGCCTTCAATGTGGCTTCATCGATGCGCGTCGTTTTTAGTGTTTGATGATAAAGACTGGCAATAGTCATGAAGAGGCGCCTCGAAGTTTTTGTTCTTGGTCATAATTAATTAAGGCATCAATAACTTCATCGAGTAACCCTTCCATAACCCGGTCGAGTTTTTGAACAGAAAAACCAATCCGGTGATCAGTCACGCGATTTTGAGGATAATTGTAAGTGCGGATCTTTTCGGATCGTTCGCCCGTTCCTAATTTCAGTTTTCGTTCCGCCCCGACTTTTTCGTCTTGTTCAGCTTGCTTTTGCGCTTGTAGTTTCGCCCTTAGCATTTTCATGGCAAGTTCGCGATTTTGCATTTGCGATTTTTCAATTTGGCAATAAACGGTGACGCCTGTTGGAATATGAACGATTCTTACAGCCGATTCAACTTTATTGACATTTTGACCACCCGCTCCTTGGGACCGAAAGGTGCCAATGTCTAAATCGGCCGGATTAATCGTAATATCGATTTCTTCAACTTCCGGCATCACAAGGACTGTGGCTGTTGAGGTGTGAATGCGTCCCGAGGCCTCGGTCTTTGGGACGCGTTGAACGCGATGAGCGCCACTCTCGAATTTCATTTTGGAATAGACTTGATCGCCCTTAATCATAAATGAAACAAGACTGAAACCTCCGGCCTCCGATGGGTTACTATCAAGCATCTGAATCTTCCACCCATTGGCTTCGGCGTACTTGGTATACATTCTAAACAAATCGCCCGCAAAAATATTGGCCTCATCACCACCGGCGGCTCCACGAATTTCGACGACGATGTTTTTATCGTCATTGGGATCTTTGGGAACAAGTTCTAATTTAATTTCTTCGATAATTTTTTCTTGTCGCGCCGACAGAGAATTAACTTCATTCTTCCCTAATTCGGCGATATCCGGATCATCATCGTCACGCATAGCGCTGGCATCGTTTAAATTAGCCGTTACTTTTTCGTATTCATCATATAAATCTAGAACTGGAACAATTTCGGAACGTTCCTTTGATAAATTGCGAAATAACCGGAAATCATTCACGGTGTTTTCATCCAATAATTGTTGATCAATGTTAATTAATCGTTGTCGCATGGCCTCGAGCCGCGCTTTTAAATTTTCTTCCATAAAGCCTCTATTTCAACTAGGCGTATTTTACCACATAATCCGAACCTAAAAAAGTGCCGTTTGCCGCAATAGTCAACGGGGTTTTTGTTTAAGGAAGTCGCATATTTATGTATAATGATACATAGGTTAATCAATGGCATATAAAGCTTTATATCGTACGTATCGCCCCGCTACTTTTAAAGAAGTCGCCGGGCAAAAACATATCGTGAGAACACTTCAAAACGCCCTAAGCGGAAACAAAGTTGCTCACGCTTATCTTTTTACTGGGCCTCGTGGCACTGGTAAAACCTCAATGGCCAAACTGATGGCTAAGGCCTTAAACTGTGAGGAAGGGATCGGTCAACAATGCAATGTTTGTGCCAATTGCCTCGCTATTAACGACGGCACCCATCCCGATGTCATCGAGATTGATGCCGCTAGTAACAATGGTGTCGATGAAGTTCGTGACCTGATTGATAAAGTCAAATATGCTCCTATCAAGGGAAAATTCAAAATATACATCATTGATGAAGTTCATATGATGACTAGTGGCGCTTTTAACGCTTTATTAAAAACACTGGAAGAGCCACCCGCTCATGTGGTCTTTATTCTGGCAACAACCGAACCTCATAAAGTCATTCCCACAATTATCAGCCGGTGCCAACGATATGATTTTTCCAAAGTCGCCGACATCGATATTAAACAACGGATGCTCGATATCCTGAAACAAGAGGATATCCATTATGAATCGCGCGCCATCGATGCCATTATTGCCCTTGCCGATGGTGGCGTTCGCGATGCTTTATCGCTACTTGACCAAGTTATCGCCTATAGTGGCGACCACCTCGAGGAAAACGATATTTTAGAGCTTTTTGGCCTTGCGGGAACCAAAGATAAAATAAATCTACTTTATCAAATCGCCCGTGGCGATGTTCAAGGTTTATTGGAAACACTCCGGCAATTTACCATTCAAGGCGTTGATATTAAGCGCCTTGTCAGCGATTTGCTTGATATACTCAAGGATTTATTGATATACCTAAAGACCAATCAACCAGCGTTAATGAATAAAGTGACGCCTGAAGAAGCCGACCAATTATTACAAGCGCTTGATAGTCAAATCGTGCCCGATTATATCGATGCCCTCTTAAAAGCTCAAAGCGATTTTCGCTATGTGGCCAATATTCGCTCACTTATTGAAGTCGTATTTTTAAAACTTAGCCGGCATGCGAAACAAATCGAAACACCCATGGTGAAAAAAGAAGGCACCAAACCAATTAGCAAAGAAACTCCATCGAAGGAACCGAGCAAGGAAGTCCCACAAGAGACCACCAAAGCCGAGGAAGAAAAGGACGCCCCTGAAGAAATCGTGTTCGCACCCGTCAATGGAAAATCGGATACTTCAATCAATCATGTCCCTAAAATTCCAAAACCCGCAATGAAACAATCGGAAGAAGCTCCCAAGACGACCATTTTTGAAGAATTGGCCAATATTGAACAAGGGCAACCAAACCCCAGCATCGATTTTTCAACCATAATGGTCACACCTATTGCCACTTCAGGAAATAAAATCACCATCGACGATGAAAATATCATTAAAATCATGGTCAGCGGTCTTAAAGATGACAAGATTACCCTGATGAATCGGTGGAGTGAACTTCATTTAATTAACGCCGATCCCGACCTTGGCCGCTATGCGGCGCTCTTGACCGATGGGCGCCCCTATGTGCTTTGCAAGCAGGTATTGATACTTGAATACGATTTACAAAGCCTCGTTGATAAAATTAACATTGTTGAAAACCAACCGGTCCTCCAGAACATTATCAAAGTACTATTAAATCGCGCCGTGCTTGTTTATGCCTTGCCGCGTAGTGAATGTATGCGTCTTAAGAAAAAGTATTTAGAGTTAAACCAAATTAAGAAATTACCCGACCGCAAAACACTAACCATTAATGTTGAGGGATATGCTTTATGAAACCACTACTATCTCTTGAGGCGCTGATTGAAGCGTTTCATAAATTGCCAGGTGTCGGCTTAAAAAGCGCTGAACGCATGGCTTATTCGATGCTTGAATTACCATCATCCGATATCGATGAGTTTATTAACTCGCTTCAAAAAGTTAAGTCTCTCATCCACCCGTGTCCCGTTTGTGGCATTTACACCGAACATCAATTGTGCGAAATTTGCCTTGATGAAAAACGAGAAACGGCGACGTTGGTTGTTGTTAGTTACGTAAAAGATGTCTATGCCTTTGAAAAGATCGAAAATAGCCACTACAAATATCATGTCCTCGGTGGTGTCTTATCCGCGGTCAAAGGCATTGGAATCGAAGATTTGAGTATCGACCCCTTGCTTCGCCGCGTTGAAAATGAAGGTTATCAAGAAGTCATCTTGGCCACCAATCCCACGATTGAAGGAGAGACCACCGCTCTTTTTTTATCAAAATTATTAGAATCATATCCCATCCGGGTCAGCCGTCTTGCTTACGGCCTGCCAATGGGCGGTCATCTTGATTACGCCGATAGCTTAACACTTTCAAAAGCATTAGCTAATCGGACCAAATTGAAAGGGGAATAACATGTTCATAACGATTGAAGGACCAGAAGGCAGTGGCAAAACAAGCGTCATGAATATCGTCTGCGAGCGGTTGCTTGCCGATGGTTATCCAATCATCCGCACACGCGAACCCGGCGGTACGCCGATTGCCGAGCAAATTCGCGATATTATCCTTGATAAGGCGAATACCGCTCTTGATGCCCGCGCCGAAGCTTTACTTTATGCCGCAAGTCGGCGGCAACATTTGGTTGAAAAAGTGTGGCCCGCGTTAAATAAGGGCAACATCATTATTTGTGACCGTTATCTCGATAGTTCGCTCGCTTACCAAGGCGGAGCGCGCGGTTTAGGTGTCAATCAAGTCTTAAAAGTTAATTTATTTGCCACGGAAGGATGTCTTCCTGATCTCACTTTGCTTTTCGACATCGACCCCAAAGTCGGTTTATCACGGATTAATAAAACTAAGAACCGCGAAGTGAATCGCCTCGATCTTGAGCAATTGTCGTTTCATCGCAAAGTTAGAAAAACATTTCTTAAATTAGCAAAAAAAGAACCAAATCGCTTTGTGATTATCGATGCTTCCAAATCATTTGATGAAGTTGTCACAAATGCCGAAGAAGTGATTAGACTCCGATTAGGAAAGCGATGAATATTGTTTCTTACCTTCAAACGCAACAGCCACAATTACGGCGCCAATTCCAAAGCGCGTTAGTGAGCGGCCATTTGTCGCATGCCTATCTCCTTTCAGGCGAAACGGGTTCTCCGTTACTTGAAATCGCCAAGTTTTTAGCAAAATCATTGGTGTGCGAACACCCTTCTCCCCTCGCCGACAATGTTTGTTGGTCGTGCTTACGGATTGATGATGGTAACTATGCCGATATCATGATTTTCGATGGTTCCCTGGCCACGATTAAAAAAGAGGAGATTCAAGGCATGGAAGCCTCTTTCGAAAAAACGCCCATAGAAAAAGCTGGGCGCTTAATTTATATCTTGCATCTAGTGGAAAACCTAACGATTGAAGCCGTTAATTCCTTATTGAAGTTTCTAGAAGAACCTCATCAAGAAGTATATGCCTTTTTAACAACGGAAAATGAAAGCAAAGTCATTGAAACTATCGTGTCGCGAACGCAGAAATTACGTGTATTGCCCGTCGATTTAAACATGATTGTCGCCCTTGCCATCGATCAAGGGATTCCGCTTCAAGACGCCGAGTTGCTTGCCCATTTTTATCAAGACCCCCACAAGATGAAAGCGATTCTGGAGGAGGATTTTTATATTTCGATGCGCGATGCGTTTACCCACTTTCTTGAAGCTTTAGCATCAAATTATTCAAAAGCGCATTATATCGCCATCGATGAAATTATCGAGCGCTTTACTCAAAAAGAGCATCTGCGGCTCATTATCGATATGATGTTGCTGTTTTTTGGCGACATCCTGGCTTTACAAAACGGACAAGAGCCAAGCTTGCCAAGTTATGTTAATATATTAAAGCCTCTTCTTAAAAGGTTTGCGAATCTTGAAGAAGCGTTACTAGAAATCACTCTTGCCCGTGGCCAAATCGATTTAAATGTTAATGCCACCTTACTGCTCGACCATCTATTCATTATTTTGCTGAAGGAGTATATTCATGACCATGACTGATGAGATACTAGAAGCCACTCCCACTGGTTATTTCCTAGGCGTGCGCTTCTCAGATACTGGAAAATCCTATTATTTTGAAACGCCGTTTCCCGATTTCGATATTGGGACTTCTGTCATCGTGGAAACGATTCGCGGTTTAGAGTTAGGACAAGTTTCGATGCTTCCCGTTTCTTTATCGAGATATCAAGGAAACTTATCGTTAAAGCCGATTCTTCGTAAAGCCACTCCCAGTGACATCGAAGCCTTTGATGAAAATAAACGGCAAAGCCAATATGCCTATAAATATTGCACCGAGCAAATTGAACGATTGGGGTTGGGAATGCATCTAGTATCCGCCGAATTCACCCTTGATCGTAGCAAACTCATTTTCTCGTATTTATCCGAGGAACGCGTCGATTTTAGGGATTTGCTCCGCTTGTTGGCCGGTCACTTCCATACGCGCATCGATCTACGCCAAATTGGAAGTCGCGACAAAGCCAAAATGATTGGTGGCATTGGCATTTGTGGCTTGCCACTTTGCTGCGCCACTTTCCTCAATGAATTTGATAATATCTCCATTAACCGTGCCAAAAACCAATTATTAACACTAAATATTCCCAAACTTTCGGGCCACTGCGGCAAATTGATTTGCTGCCTCAAATATGAAGATGAAGCCTATACCGAACTAAAAAAAGATTTTCCCAAAGTCGGATCGCGCGTCACCTATGAAGGCGAAACTTACCGCATCACCTCCATGAATGTGTTAACGCGCATCGTCAAGTTAGAAAATTACAATGGCGTCCATTTCTTGCCGCTTGAGCAAGTCAATCAACTGCCGAAAGTTGCCGGAGAACAAAAAGGAAAATGAAACGACATCGCAGTTTCGATACACCTGAAGCACGCTTGTTCCTCGTGGCCACGCCCATCGGAAATCTTTCGGAGATGAGCCCGCGCGCGCTTGAAACATTACAAAATGTCGATTATATCGCCTGTGAAGATACGCGTGTTTCTGGCGTGTTATTGAAACATTTCAATATCAAAAAACCGTTAATTTCTTGCCATGAACATAACGAAATTATTGTTTCTAATGAACTAATTTCCCTTCTTCGCGATCAAAAAAAGGTGGCCTATGTGTCGGATGCGGGGTATCCTAGCATCTCGGATCCAGGCCGACGCCTCGTGGCCTTTGCTTTAGAATCCGATATAAAGATATCCGTCATTTCTGGACCTAGCGCCGTCCTTAATGCCCTCGTGGGATCCGGACTTAATACCGATCGCTTTTATTTTCATGGATTTTTACCCACCAAAGCCAATGCCCGAAAATCAGAACTACAAGGTTTATATTTACGGACTGAAACTTTAATTTTTTATGAAGCGCCGCATCGCATCGGATTAACATTAAAAGCGCTTAAAGACACACTGGGTAATCGTAAAGCGTGTATTGCCCGTGAGCTTACCAAAAAATTTGAAGAGTTTATCTATGGCACGCTTAATGAACTCGCCGAGATTGAACCAGAGACATTAAAAGGCGAAATGGTTATTGTCGTCGATGGAAATACTGACGAACTACAAACTAAAATTGGCGATGATGAGATATTAGCATTCATCAATTCTTTAACTGATATGGGGATTTCCACAAAAGACGCCATCAAACAAGCAAGTAGCGTTTTAAAAGTTCAAAAAAACTATATTTATAAACTAATTCACCGGAACTGAGGGTGGTGGATCTTCTTCCACGGGCGGGATTGTTTCCCGCTTTTTCTTTTTGCGTTCGACAAGATACACAGCGGACCAAGAACCTCCGAAAAGAAGGAAACCAGCCAGTGATAATAATAAGCCTTCAGGTAACTTAGGAGTCATATATGACACGACATAACTTGTTTGGCCAGCTTCCGAGAGGAAACCAACAAAACCGCCTTGGGCCTTATAGACTTTAGGATGGCTAATCGTGCCATCTTCTTTAATGGCTTTTACCGACCAACCGGGATCATAGGGAGTCGTTAGGACCACAAAACGTGATTCATCATAATTTGTGTCAAACATTTGACGATTAGCCGTATATTCAAAGTTTTCAAGTGGATGGTCCACCAGTTTTTGGCGTCTTGCCAAAAAATCACCGTAGGGTTCGCCATAAAGCGTGGGATAATACATACCATATGTGGTAACTGACTTAGGAATAATAACGATGCGACTAACTGGTTCATCGGCGTAATATCCACGCATAAACTTGAAGCTCGTGTTTACAAACGAATGGGCATCACGAACGATGATTTCGTTATCTTGATTAAATAAATAAACGGTGGCATGGTGTGAGAGGCGTAATTGCATTGCATAAAAATATGAATCAGTACTCGACCCAAATGTCGTCCCCACCAGCGGTTCGACATATATCGCCGACCGGTGCCCGACATAACCAGTGACAAGCTCATTGGTGTTGATTGTTTTTTGGGTGCAATCGGCGATATTATCGGCGCGGTCGGGATCAAAATTATCTTGCGGGCACGTAACTACTTTAACTTTCGTGGGAATGTGATCCATATCGCGCGCGGGAATCGTGCCGACACTAAGGTGGGGCGCTTCGGTCATGATTTCATCAACGTCGTCATTACCTAAAATCGCTCCTTTAAGATAGGCTTCTTCATTTCGCAATACTTCGGCGGTATTATTGGTGTACAAATCCGAATAACCGGTTGTGGGATTGTAATTCGTGTAAATTAAATTGTCGTAGCTGAAACCGCCTTCGATGTAATTGGTATTGCGATAGACGGTGTGCAATTCGGTGGTATATTCGGGCACTTCTACGAATCCGTTTGGCACATTATGATAAAGATAATGGGGGAAACCGGTTTCATCCGTGACCGCGGTATATGTATCAAAAATATTTCTAACCATGTAGTATTTGACATTGAGAAATAAATCGAGGTTATAGCGTTTTTCATGATAACCCATCGACCAGCCATTATGGTTGTAGTTCATATGTGACCATTCATTAAACTCCATCACATGGAAGTTATATAGCGAATGGAACGCTGTTAATCCGTTATAGCCAAGGCGCATGCCAATGTTACTCGATTCCCCAGCGTTAAGGTTATAAATCCGATAGAAACTTGGATCATCCGCTTGAATCTGTTTGATGATGCGTCGTTCGTCATTGACGGTTTTTAAGCCATTATCATAATCGTTGACATAAAATACGAGTCCATGCATCGACATCGTCATCGCCCCCATGACAATTGCTTCGATGGTGACAAAATAGGTCACGTACTTAACGAATATATCGCGACGGGAGTGAATTTTGATAATGATATAGGCCGCAAGGATGGCGGCAAGCTGATAAATGCCAACATATAGCCGTTCTTCTAGTCCCGTAAAATTGTACTTGTTTTGATAAGTGCTCGCCTCATAAAAAGTGAAGATGGCCAGTCCAATGATAACCACGAATGATACATCGTAATACCACTTTCGAAAATGTTGTTTTTGATCAAAGTTTAAGGCGATATAAGCAATCATGGCGATGACAGTAAATATTTGCCACCGGCCATAATCAACGGTGAAGCCATGAAATATTTGATAGAAAATTGGCGTGAATAACGCGAATAAGAAGAAAGCAACCGGAACAAGATGGCTCCATTTTTTTCGTCGAATTGAATATAGTAATGAGGGAATAAGCATCAACATGACGGGTGTATAAACAAACAAACTCGAAATCGTATTATCGTAACTGCTTGTCCGTAATAACGTTGAGGACCGATTGCTGACCGTGGGATATAAAAACGAGATAAGCGCATATAGTTTGTCGTATGGGGTTTCTTCCCCGTACCGCGTCTTCCACACTAAAATCATCTCGATAACTTCCGCCCATTCTTTGTTATCGATAAGAACTTTTAAGTCCGCTAGATAAAAAGCCGTGTTAACGCGGTCAGATGTCGTGGCCACGATAATCGAGGGCCAAAACACGACGGAGGACATTAAAATGCCAACGGCAAAAGTGGCCACCCCTAACGCCGCAATCGTGAAGCGATCTTCCCACGATTTTTGGGGGGCGAGTTGGAAATAGCGGAACAAGGCATATAAGACGCCCGCCATCGCTCCCGACACGAGGAAGAAATAGTTGGTAATGCCCATTAAAAATAAGCTAAAGGCCAATAGCCATGGCCGTTTTTCTTTTAGAAGTTTTTCGATACCAAGGAAGATAAGCGGATAAATAATCGCCACTTCCATGAAGTGATTAAACCAAAGGTAATAGGTTATCCAGCCACAATATGCGTAAACAAGCCCGAATAGTCGCGACGTCTTTTCACTGACGCCAAGATATTTTAAATAGACGCGCATAATCAGGCCGGCGCCAACCATTTTGCCAATCATTAAAACCGCCAAACCTTGCGGTACTAACGCACGTGGGAATAAGAGAATCGGTAGAAAGAAAGGATTTAAGTAATAATAAAAACTATTGCTACCAATGTTATTGGTGCCTAAATACGTTGAAGAGTCCCATAAAACGAATTCCCCTGTTTTGAAAAAATGCCACCAGTCATCATATCCGTTATAGTAAAACGGAATTTGCTGCATCACATAATCGCCACTTAAAGGAATCGTAAATAGATTGCTAATTAAAGCGACGCCAAAAAATAGTATGCCAACGACGATTAAATAAATGACATATCGAAGTAAACTATCGGGATTTTTGAGGTTTATAACAAATTTATGCCAGCTCGCAATCATGTATTTCTTAAACAATCGCGCGAGGGCAATGCTGTTTTGCTTGAATTGTAATAGACGGCTTTTCATAACGTTAAATATATCATATTTACAATTGCTATAAGACGATTACTTACGAGGGATGCGTACTTTTCGATTAATTGTAAGTGGTTTTTCACTCTTACTAATCGCGTCTTTCTTCTTAAATACGGACACAAATTCTTTCGGTAACGAAGCGTGGAATTCATAAACCTTGCCGGTATCGGGATGCTTCAAACTTAAAAAGTAGGCATGAAGGCCAAGCCGATTAATGGGGTTAAGTAAGGTATCATATTTATCATCCCCAACGACGGGGTGGCCAATATGGCGCAGTTGGACGCGAATCTGATTTTTACGACCCGATTCGATATCCACATTTAATAAAGCGTAAGTATCATTTTTCCGCTCGATTTGATAATGTGTGGTTGCCAGTTGCCCATCGCCTTGACGATCGGATATATACATTAAATGCGTCGAGGTTTCTTTTAAGTAATGGCGTAAGGTGGCTTCATTCTCCTTGGGGACACCGGCCACAAGTGCGTAATATCCCCGCTTAATCACTAAATCATTCCACTGATCTTGAAGCTTTTTTCTTAGCTCATCGCTTTTTGAAAATAACAAGACGCCTGAAGTATCCATGTCAATGCGATGGACGACAAAGACACGGGCCAGGGGGTCTTGTAGCCGGACATAATCCGTCACTTGTCGATAAGCGGTGACCGCTTTTTCTTTGTCTGAAGCAATTGAAAGTAACCCCGATGGTTTATTGATGGCAAGTAACTCTTCATCTTCATAGATGACATCAATCTTGGTGGGATTTCGATGTTCTAATCGTTCATTTCCAATCATCACGATATCGCCAGGATAAACCTGAAAATCGAATTGGGCAATCGGTGCTCCGTCAACGGCAATCACGCGGCGTTTTAAAAGATTTTTAATGTTATTGCGCGACATGCCCTCAACGTTGGTCAGCAAAAAATCGAGCAAACCCATTTGCGTTTTTACGCGGTATTGCTGTGAGTAAGTGACTGGTTTTGGAAGGCGTTTTCTAGGAGGGAATGGTTTCTTTTTCATTGATGAGCCTTCCGTATATTTTTAATGCGTGGCGCGGCATGCGCGTTAAATCCTTCCGCGTTGTGAAAGTGGCATCTTCATACCAACCATCAAAGCGGTGTTCAGCAACAATTGGCGTTTCAATCGCCGAGATATCTTCGCCCGCGCGAAAGCGCAAGGCGCGGAAAAGTTTTCCATCGACAATTAAAAGAAGCGTCCATTTATAAGACAAAAAATAGACGATCGCAAACATGAAGACAAAGGCCCCCGACACAATAATCGGCAACCAAGGAAATGCCCCATAGATTGTAATCCAAACGGAAGATGTCTCGTGACGCGTATGGTCAATGAGGTTATTTTGAGCGTCGTATACCGGTGTCCGGTACACGAGGCGATAACCCCGTTCGCCATTTCGAAGCGGGCGATAGGTCGATGACGTTGCCCCGTTAATATCGCGCCATTCACCATCAGACGTTAATTTCATCTGCCACTGATAAGTGACTTCATCTTGCAGATTAGCATATAGCAAAAAGCTTAAAGTCACATCGCCACTTTTAAAGGAAGTGCCTTCTAAAGATTGCGTTAAAATTGCTTTTCCTGCCGTGTCATCAAGATAATCCCATTTTGCAAATAAATCGATATCGTAGCTAACGATCGTATCAAACGAGAATGGCTCATCAAGTCCGCGATTAATAAACCAACCAATCAGGCGAACATTGTCGCGCATCGTAATCGCTGGTTCTTCAATTAACCCGGGAGTAGCGAGAACGACATCTTCAATTACTTGATCATCATTTAAAATGTCAAAAGTAATCGTAATCGTGGCGGCATTAACATCAATCGGAGTTTTTGAAGAAACCACGCCCCCCAGCAAGATGAAAGAGGTGACCAATCCTAATTTAAAAATACTAAAACGAGATTTAGTCACTATTGAAGCGTTGCACTGTCAAAGAGACAGTCAAATTCCCATTTCGCTCGCGGATTTTATCGATCAACATTTTTTGAACCACTGCTTTTTTCAGCACAATGAAAAATGTAAGTTCAAACATCGTGCCAAAATCAGTGGTGCGGACACGATTGACTTGGTATGAAAGACACGATTCTTTTAACAAATCATCGAATAAATTTTCAAAATTTAAACTTTCTGGAACGATTATTTTGAGGACCATGTGGCGGTCGCTTGTCTGACCAAATTTGACTAAATACATCACAAATAGGGTTGCCATCATGATAAGGGTGAACACGACCGAATAAGCGATATATCCGGTGCCGTTAATGACACCTATGACAACGGTAAGAAGAATGAAGGCAATGTCCTCAGTTTCTTTTTGTTGGGTCCTAAATCTTGTTAGGGCGAACAAGCCACCCACGGCGATGCCACCCGCCAAATTTGTTGACAACATGATGATAAGCATCGAAACCACAGGAGGAATGATGACGAGCGTCCAAGGGAAGTCGTGAGTGAATCCTTGTTCCCGCTTAATGCGCATGTAAAATAGGGCGATTAGAATACCTAACGCGAGGGAAACCCCAAGGGCGATCATGGCGACCACGATGATGTCGGTGACATAAAGTTGGATTTGATCAAATATATTCATCGATAGCTAACTCCTTTTGTAAACGATGTTCAAATTCTTTGCCATATTTAGAGAAACTCGTTAAATATATATTATAAGCGCTTAAAGCCCTGGCAAACCATAACGGCATTGCTTTTCCCACTTTTACTTCCATTAAATGGAAACCGGGTTTAATCAATTTCAGCCCTTCGTTATTAGAAACAAAATCAAGGTTGTTGCGCCGCGTCACTAAATCGTGATCGATGGTCAGCCGGAAGTGACTATCATCTCTGGCCACATAAGCAAAACGCGAATAACTAATAAACACGATGGGTTTGACATCAAACTTGTTGATATGATAAGCGATTTCACCAAGGATTTGCCGTGAAAAATAATCTTCTTTTGGTGGTAATGTTTGCTTGTGCATGACTTGTTGGGCTTCTTCAAATGTCAGTTTAACGCGGCGTTTTGTGCCAACGCCAACAAACTTTCGCTTCATCTCCAAGTAGAGAGGATCTCCGTCTTGATACACTTCTCCATAATGCCTGAGTCGCAATTTCTCTTTAAATTTCGGTTTGTCGAGCGAATGACGAACGATGGCATTATCTAAGGTATCAAAATAAATGGTTTGCACATGGTAGGGTTTTCCATCCACACAAAAAGGGTCGAGATCCATGTGCTCCCTAACAATGGGAACTAAGCGCGTATATTGATCTTCGGTCAATAGAAATTTCTTTTCGTAACGGCGAAAGACATTTATTTCCATCGTTAAAGCGTCTTATTATAAACAATCATCGCTTCATTGGCCAATGTGTTAAAGTCACCTTTGGTGGAATCGGCAAAATCAACCATAAAGATGGGCATGACCGTAAGCCATTGGCCGAACTCGATCTCCTCCACAAGTTGAGCATTGGAATTATTGGCGAGATCAAGCAGTGACCATCCAAAAACCGTATCCCATACATCTGTTGACGTTAATGCCCCTGTTTTTTGGGCTTGATTGACGCGCAATATATCCTCAAATATCACCGTTGAATTTAAGTATTCATATTCAGCGCGAATCCCATTAAGCAACGTCGTCGTGTCCGAAGTGTTATGCCATAAGCTTCGGATGTTGATAATGGCCGTATCCCCGTTTCCGCGGTTATAGTGGAAGGGCAAACTGGCACTAGCGGCTGTTTTTGCTAGCATGACCACACCCGCTTTTGTTCCCGCATCGGTCACAGTGTCATACGTCAAATCACGGAGTTCCAGCGATAAGGGATCATAGTTAATGAAATCCGTCAGTGAAGTTCCTTCATATTCATAAGTTGATAAAAAATCGAACAAATCTGAAAAATTGATGGTGTCCGGAAAATAGACATGTTGCATATCGAAGATTATGAATTCGCCAGGGTTCTCATTTAAAATTGAGATTAATTCATCAAGGTAGTTCGCTAATTTATCAGAAATGAGTCCATGCTTGGTATACCACTCACCTTCAAAGTAACTTAGGCGCACATCGAAGTAGCGGACGCCTGAAGCAAATAATTTTTCAGCCCCGCTTTTTTGCGCTTTCGATAGGCGTACAAATACGCCATCGGCGAATTTTTGTAGCGTCCCATTCCTTAACAATGAATCATCGGGTTCGCCCGGATCAATCGCGGAGTCAGGCGTAATCTTGTGCGAAAAGGCATCATGAGCGCCCAACATCGCGATATCAACAACACGTGATGTTCCATCTTCAACACCTTCGCGCATGACATTTGTGTAGTCGCCATCGCTTTCGCCAAGCGTAAAACTAAAGCTTCCTTGCGCAAACAAAACGATGGGAACAATGATTGCCCCAAGAATAATGATTGGTCGGATAATTCGCTTTCTAATAAAGCCCATATTTAATCCCCCGTTCCTCCGATATATAATATTTTATGTTATCTTTCATTATATGATAATCAAATGCGCGCACATCATATTAATTAGCGCCAATCATAGGGAGTTTCCTCATGGAATACGCATTTAGCCTTCAAAATATTAATTTCCGGTACTCAAAAAAACGACCTCTTGTCCTTAATGATGTTTCGCTTAACGTCGCTAAGGGCACCATCTTTGGCCTATTGGGTCCAAGTGGGGCTGGCAAATCAACAACGCAAAAGTTGATGACGAAGCTGCTAGATGATTATGATGGTAACATTTTGTATTTCGGCAAAGACCTAAAAAAGTTTGGAACATCGTTTTATGAAGATGTTGGTGTCGGTTTTGAAATGCCGGTTCACTTTAATAAATTAACGGCGATGGAAAATTTGTCGTTCTTCGCTCGGTTATATCGAAAGAATATCGACTACGAAGCGTTACTAGTCCGCGTGGGATTAGGCGAAGCCAAAAATCAGCAAGTTGGGCAATTTTCCAAAGGCATGAAAGTCCGGTTAAATTTTGTTCGGGCTCTTTTAAATGATCCCGATGTCATTTTCCTTGATGAACCGACCAATGGACTTGACCCCACTAACGCACGCATCATAAAAGATATCATCCGTGAACTAAAGGCCCAAGGCAAAACAATCTTCATCTCGACGCACCTCATGGGAGATGTCGAAGAATTGTGCGATGAAGTGGCTTTTATTGCGAACGGCCATCTATTAACGATTTCGAGTCCTAAAAAACTAAAGCTTCAATACGGAAAACGAAATATCATCGTCGAATACTATCAAGACGATGTACCAATGAAATCGGTATTTCCATTAGACACCATCGGCACCGATGCCGCGTTTCTAGACATCATCAAAACGAAAAAAATCATCACCATTCATAGCGATGAAGTGAGCATGGAACAAATCTTTATCGACATTGTGGGACAAAAGGCGCCCCAATGAAAACTTGGTGGACTTTATTTAAAGGCGAAATCTTTCGTCTTTTCAAATACAAAATCATGTGGTTTAGCATTATGTTATCCATCCTTTGGGTCATTGTTCTATCGCTATCCGCCAAGGAAGAAGCAAAAAGCCTGATGCCGTTTTTGCTTGTCATCGATACCGGCATGATGTCCATCATTTTATTAGCGTCAAGTTTCTATTTTGAAAAACAAGAAGGAACGATTAAAACGATGTTTGTCGCTCCCGTGTCCATATCGCAACTATTAAGCGCCAAGCTCGTCGCTTCACTTGTGGCGGGAGTCATCTCCATGGCGCTTGTTGCCTTGGCGTTGCTGTTGATTCACGGCGTGGTCATTAATTATGCTTTAGCGCTCTTATACGCCATTTTATCGACGTTAGCCCATATATCAATTGGTTATATCATCATCCTCTATAGCGGTGACTTTATGGCCTTTTTAATTAAATACATGGGCCTGGCCATCGCGTTTATGGTACCGGCGCTTCTCGTGCTTATCAATGTGATTCCCGCCACTTTCGAAGGCATCGCCATCATCTCGCCAAGTTATGCCGCCCAATACCTAATCGATTCACTATTCGTCGCTAAAAATGGGTGGTTAATCGCTCTTAGCGTTACAACATTAACGATGATTCCAACTATTTTATTACCGCTTGTCGTCTATCCCCAATTTAAACAATTCGCAATTCGAGGTTGATCATGAAAAAATATTTACGATTAATAGGATATGAACTTAAAACGATAATGCGTGATCCGCTTAATTTGTTTTTGTTGATATATCCGGCGTTTATGTTCGTTTTAATCGGCTGGTTATTGCCGCTTGCGCTTACTCGTGGCGGCGTTAGCGATACTTCTTTCGCGTATAGCTTAACGATGTTGATCGCCTTTGTCGTTATCATCGCGGTTGGAGGCTTTGCTTCCGGAGCGTTGCTCGGATTTTCATTGCTCGAAAACAAAGATGAAAAAACAATCAATTCGATTGCGGTTACACCAATCACGATTACAGGTTATGTCATCTTTAAATCATTGTATACATTCGGATTTGCAGTACTTGGAACACTATTTTTGGTATTATCGATCAAATGGTGGGCATCAGATGCCTATTCTTTTACATATGGAACCATGCAATTTGGCTTTGATAATTTAGGATATGGCGAAATCATCTTCTTTTCGCTCGTTAGTTCGTTATTAGTTCCGGCGGTTGGCACCCTAATTGCTTCTGCGGCTAAAAACAAAATTGAAGGCTTCGCGTTTATGAAAAGCGGTGGCCTCATCTTTATGATTCCCGTCCTCGTATTATTAAATGCGTTTAGCGATTGGAAGCAGTATTTGCTTGGCATCACTCCAAACTTTTGGCCCGTGAAAGCACTTCTCAATGCCGCGATGAATATCAGCAATCCAAGCGACTTGCCATTCTGGGCTTACTTGTTAATCGGAACCATTTATATGCTAAGTTTGGCTGTGTTTTCAATTATCGCATTTGCGCGCAAACAACAACATGGAGGTTAATCATATGCTTACTTCTTCATTTGCCATGCCATGGTGGGGCTGGATCCTCATCGTCGTGGTCGTCCTCGCCATTGGCGTATTAAAACTTGTCTTTTTCAACGACATGAAAAAGAAAGCCAAAAACAAAGCAGAATCAGTCTCCCAAAAAGACGAAGATTAAGCGCCGTTTTAGGTTATAATTAACTTAATTAATACATACAACTGCTCGTCGTAGTTGCCACAACATCACCAAAGGAGGAAAAAATATGGAAGATGTTAAACTTTCGCGGATGCCGCTAATTGGCGATCCCGCCCCCCATTTTGTGGCTAAGACGACCCAGGGGATGATTACTTTCCCCGAGGATTACAAAGGAAAATGGGTTATATTGTTTTCTCATCCCGCTGATTTTACTCCCGTATGCACAACCGAATTTATGACCTTCGCTTCTATGCATGATGAATTCAAAGCATTAAACTGCGAGCTCGTGGGACTATCCGTTGATTCCATTTATGCTCATATCGCTTGGTTAAGAAAAATTCAGGATATCAAATGGAAAAACTTCAAGCATGTTGAAGTGAGATTTCCATTAATTGAAGATATTAGAATGGATGTTTCTAATCTCTACGGCATGATTCAACCCGGTCAAAGCAACACTCAAGCCGTTCGTGCCGTCTTCATTATCGATCCGAAGGGCATCATTCGCTTAATGCTTTACTATCCATTATCGACTGGTCGCAACTTCGATGAAATAAAGCGCTGCGTCCTCGCCTTACAAAAGGCTGATAAAGACTCCGTATCCACGCCCGCCGATTGGCGTCCTGGCGACGATGTCATCGTTCCTACTGCCGGTAGCTGTGGCACTGCCAAAGAACGCATGGAATCCAAAGACGACGATATGTACTGCCTCGATTGGTTCATGTGCTTCAAAAAAGAGAAGAAAGCTAAATAACTGCTAAAAAAAGCGTTTCCGTTATAGGAAACACTTTTGTTTGCCTCATCCTCGTTCGTATTGAGGTATCACAAGTTCCGGAGCGTACGTTTTTGCGGCTTCCAGGACGATAAATGGGCGTAATAATAACGGCCGCCCAAAATATATTAAGTCGGCTTTTTCTTTCGCTAGCGCTTGCTCGGCTTCTTCAATGCTATTGATGAGGCCACCGCCAAATGTAAGCAATCCTTTTTCGCGAATGGCCGCCGAAAACGCTAATTGGTAACCTGGGAATACTTTAGGAACCGAAGGGGAGATACCACCGCTGCTAACGTTAACGGCGTCGATTAGATGTTTGATTAGATCGATAACTTTCAGCGTATCTTCAAGGCGATGCCCTTGCTCGATATATTCATCCGCGGATAGGCGCACCCACAAGGGGCCACGCCATACTTCACGAACAGCTGTCAATATTTCTAATAAAAACCTCGTTCGTTTTTCAAGTGATCCGCCATATTCATCATCGCGTTTATTTGTGAATGGTGAAAGGAACTGGTTAATCAAATATCCATGGGCACCATGGATTTCAATCCCATCATATCCGGCTTCTTTGGCCCGTTTCGCGCCTTGTTTAAAAGCCGCAACGATATCTTTGATTTCACTAATTGATAATTGTTTTGGAATGTCATACTTATCGTTAAACCGCTGATTGCAGGAAGATACGATTGGTTCAAACGTATTCCGACTTTTCCGTCCAGCATGCGCTAATTGAATCGCCATTTTGCCCCCCGCCATATGAACCATACTAACGAGTTCTTTTAAACCCAAACCGTGTTCATCGCTCCATATGCCTAAATCATGATCAGTGATACGTCCACGCGGTTCGATCGCAGTGGCTTCTTGGATAATCAGGCCGATGCCTCCATAGGCTCGAGTTGGATAATGAACGCGATGAAATTGTGACACAAAGCCATCCTCTTGTGCCGAATACATACACATCGGGGCCATGACCGTTCTATTTTTTACGGCAAGTCCATTAATAATTATCGGGGTAAATATTTTCATAACTGCTCCTTAGTTAACATGATTAATACCAATTATAAATGATGCTTCATCGATTTAAACAAGATTATCGTTATGATGATAACGACCGCAATATCGGTCGCAATTCGGTTTGAATGCTAAACGAGTTTGAAATAATCGTTATGATGACAATCATAGTGCTAATAGCGATGGCTTCGGTGAACCGGGAAAAAATTCGACAAAGTGGGCAACACGCGCGGTCTTAAAAAGAAACCAAATTGATTCATCGAAATCGCCCTCGATAAAAAGTGCGACGCGGTGCCTCGCTTTAGATATGTAATTCGCTAATTAGTGACTTTGATTTTGGCTATCGTGGAGACAATCATCAATCATCAACACGAGGGCCAGCAATAATTCGGTCTTGGAGTCGTCATGAATGGTGATTTGATAGGTATCTCCCCATGACAACCATTTTTTATGAACTTCTAGAAGGATGTTATCTCCGTCCATAACTTTAAAATCGTGACCCCACATGTTCCCTTCCATCTTGAGGTCGCCAAGGTCCGATGTAATATCGAATTTATGTTTCATGAACGAAATTCGTTTTGTCAACATTGCCACTTGAGTTTCATCGGGATTCAGAAGGCGGTATTTGGGGAGGAAAGATATAAAATTCTTTTTAATGATGTATAAGTGTTGTTTGTCTTTTTCGCGGTAGAAATTCATCAAACGAGTGAAACTAAACATTTTCCCTTCCACATAATAGGCCAAGGTTTGTTCTTCATCATAAACTTTGTAGCGGTCTCTTAAAGCGAACACTTTTTGTTTCAAATAAAACTGTTTCATAAAATTTCTCCTTATTGAAATAATAGTGGAATTTTCCCAATAAATGAATAGTAATAGCAAATAAAAAAGCTCGGCGCGGTGGCCAACTTAGCTTGTTAATTTACTAAATTATTTACCTTCTTGGTTGCCTAGCGCCTAATAACACGAGCTAGGCAAGAATTGATTTAGCAACTAACGAAAGAATGATATCGATGCGTTCGCCGTAAAGGTAGTTCTGCCATTTGCCAACTTTGAGGTATTGAAGAATCGTATTGATGGTGAATGTGTTGAAAGTTACCAAGTAGGGCCCGCGATCGCCTACATAAACTGGGAAACTTGGTCATTTTTGCCATGACCAATCATGTAAATGAGGGCCCAAGGTGCTAATCCGGCCATCGTACCCCAGATAAAGGAACCTCAATCAAGTCTGTCACTTAACACACACTTAATTCATATATTTTTAATTTAATAAACGTCTTCCTTTAATTAATCAGCAGTGTTAATATGAAATTAATTAATCGGTCACTTGACCGAATAACACATATGGCCCGCCCAATCGGAAGCACAAGTAAAGAAAAAATAATCGTTGCCGTTGAACGATTGATCGCCAATGATGGCATTAATCGTATTTCTTTACGCGATATTGCCAACGAAGCGCATTTGAGTTTGGGAACTTTATTTTATCACTACGCAAGTAAGAACGATATCGTGTTTGATGTTATCACCAAACATATTAATGCATTAAAAAACGAATATATTGAGTGGCTGTCACGGCATCAAAATGATTTAACACCCGAACGTTTTTTAGAAGTAATTTTTTTTAAAGGAGTCAAACTATTTAATCGCTCACGCCTCCATGTATTTCTCATTAATGAGTGTATGAGCGACAATCCTGCCCTAAAAAATCGCTTTATCGACAAATATCGCGAATGGCGTATCGAATTAAAAAAGGGTGTTCAAAATGTATTTCCAAACAATAAATCACCGGATGCGATGGCCGATTTATTACTTTTAATAATCGATGGCCTCGTGATCAGCGAGGTTCTCGAAATGCCTCAAAGTGATCCGGGCGCCATTATTCAATTAGTTAAAAAGGTTGGTCAATCATGATTAGTGAGAAAAAATTTAATAAATTTTACCAAAAATTCAACGATACTTTTCCCAATGTTATCCTTTCAATTGTCGACGATGTCGTTTTTCTTGATGGGGAGTTAGAAACATATGATGAAATAATTGACGCCGGTTTTTTAGCATCTAAGCTAAAAGCCACCGGTGTCGTTAATCGGATAGCGCTAATAAAATATCATGAACCACCCATGAAAGTTCCTCCGTTTGCTGATAAATCGTTAGAGGGAAACTCCTATGATGTTCTCATCATTGGTGGAGGAATTACCGGAACTGCCATCGCCCGAGAATTAAGCAAATACAAATTAAACACATTGCTCGTCGACAAAGAAAGCGATGTGGGTTTACATGCTTCGAGCCGTAATGATGGAGTCCTGCATCTCGGCATTGATTTAAAGACGAATACCGAAAAATTCAAATACTTACGCGCTGGGGTATCTTTGTACCCGCAACTTTGTCAAGAGCTTGGTGTCCCTTACAACAATATGGGGCAGTTAATCACCTTCTCAAAAAAGTGGATGCGTCATTTCATGTTTCTCCTTTCGCACAAAGCGAAATCACGTGGCCTCAATGGCATGGAAATATGGGACAAGCAACGCCTGCTTCAAGAAGAACCAAACGTCGGCGAAAATGTTGAATTTGCCGCTTTTTTCCCTGAGGGAGCAACGATTTGCCCTTATGAAACGGTAATTGCCCTCGCTGAAAACGCCATTGAAAATGGCGTTCATATTAGTCTTGATACTGCCGTGTTGGGCATGGATGTCGCCGACAAAAAAATAACGAAAGTAATGACAACTCGCGGCGTCATTTATCCGCGCATTATTATTAATGCTGCGGGAACGTTTGCCGATAAAATCGCCGCCATGGGGCAGGACCAATTTTATTCGATTCATCCTCGCAAAGGTATTGAAGCGATTCTTGATAAAAAAGCGCGGGAGCGAAGTTCATCAAGGGCGATATCGATGTATCGGGGATCGGCCGATCGCCGAAAAGACCACTCCAAAGGTGGTGGCATAATTCCCACGGTTGACGGCAATGTTTTAATTGGTCCAACTGCTGAAGAAACTCCTGATCGCGAAAACTTTGCCACCGATAGCGCGAGCATTGAAGAACTATTCGCTCGGCACCATGACACATTGCCAAAGTTACAGCAAAGTGATGTCATTACATATTTTGCTGGCATTAGAGCGGCAACATATGAAGAAGATTTTATTGTTAGGGTTGGAAAATGGACCAAAAATATCATTCATGTAGCCGGCATTCAATCACCTGGACTTACCGCAGCTTTAGGCATCGCGTTGGCCGTGAGCGGATTGGTACAAAAATTAAGCGAATTTCCGCTGCCCCTTAATCCAAACTTCAATCCAATTCGCCAAGTAAAACCATCATTAAAGAAGTTACCTATCGAAGAGCGCCATTCATTAATCACATTGAATCCTGACTATGGCCAAATAATATGTCGCTGCGAAGAGATATCACTTGGAGAGATAAAAGATTGCTTAAAGCGTCCCCTTGTTGTTCCCTCGCTTGATGGGATTAAACGCCGGATTAGACCAGGGATGGGACGCTGCCAAGGCGGTTTTTGTGGCCCCTTAATCACCAAAATAATTCACGAAGAAATGAATTTGCCTTATCAAGACATTAACAAAAAAGGACATCGTCCCCTCATCTTAAAAGGGATTAAGGATGATACTTATGGAAACATTTGATATCGTCATCATCGGTGGCGGACCAGCGGGATTAGCCGCCGCGATTACAGCGGGCAAATCCAATCAATCCGTCCTCCTAATCGAACGAGAGGCGCGGTTAGGTGGCATTTTAAAGCAATGCATCCACGATGGTTTTGGACTAATCCGCTATCAGGAAAAACTAAGTGGTCCCGAATATGCCGCGTTAGAGATTGAGGCACTTAGGAACACTTCCGTCAAAGTAAAAACATTATCATTTGTGACTGATATCGAACAAGAAGAGATTGGTTTTTCCATCACATTAGTTACGCGCAATGGCATTGAAAAATTGGTAACCCATGAATTGATTCTTGCCACAGGTTGCCGTGAACGAACCGCAAAACAAGTGGCGATTCATGGTACTAATCCAGGCGGTGTCCTTACCGCGGGAAGTGCCCAATATTACATGAACATTCTTGGCCAAATGCCGACGCGGAAATGCGTCATCCTTGGAAGCGGCGATATCGGTCTTATTATGGCTAGGCGCATCACGCTTGAAGGTGGCACGGTCATTGGGGTCTATGAACTTAAAAACCAGCCATCTGGCTTAACGCGCAACTTAATTCAATGTCTTGATGATTTTAACATCCCCCTATATTTATCAACGACGATTACCCGTGTGTTTGGCGCTGATCGCCTCATTGCAGTAGAAGTGTCGCGAGTTGATGAATTGATGCAGCCCATAAAGGGAAGCGAGCAAATCATTGAATGCGATGCCCTTATATTATCAGTGGGCTTAATTCCGGAAAATGAGATGGCGGAGATGATTGATGTGCCCCTTAATCCAGAAACAAAAGGTCCCTTCGTTGATCAAACATTTGAAACATTACTGCCCCATGTTTATAGTTGCGGGAACTCCTTATATGTCAGCGATGTCGCTGATTTTGTGTCCGAAACTGGCGAAATAGCCGCCCGATCCGCCATGGATTCAAAAATCGGTGCCCGAAATCTAATAGAAATCATTCATAATTCAACTATTGCTTCAAGCATTCCTTCGCATCTTGATTTAAATAAGCCACTAAACCATGTCATTATCTATTTCCGATCTCGGGAATGCAAAAATAAACAAGTGCTGTCATTAATTATTGATGGACGTGCCGTTTTTTCAAAAAAATTCAAACAAGTGCGACCACCAGAGATGGAACGACTTCTCCTTGATTTATCAAAATATGAAATATCAAAATCGCTTGAACTGCGCTTGGAGGATGAATCATGAAAGACATCATCTGCATCGTTTGCCCAAACTCCTGCCATCTTCAAGTCGATGAAGTAACGCTAAAAGTCATCGGTCAGCAATGTAAGCGGGGCGAAACTTATGGAAAGCATGAGTTGCATAATCCCACACGATCGTTGACCACGAGCGTGCGAACCAAATTTAAGCATCAGCCATTAGTGAGCGTTCGCACTCGCGGAGAAGTGCCAAAAATTAAAATTGCCGAAATAATGCGCCAGTTACAGCCAATTATTATCGATAAACCATTGCCAAGAGGTAGCGTCATCATTGAGAATGTAAGTGACACCGGGATTGATATCATTACAACGACCGATTTAACCCAAGGAGCAGATTATGACTAATCAAGATGACCTGGTATTAACATTTGACTGCGGGACCCAAAGCATTCGCGCCCTATTGTTTGATAAGGATGGCAACATCCGCGCCAAAGAACAAAAGTCTTTTACGCCTTATTATTCGCTAAAACCGGGATATGCTGAACAAAAACCCGTAGTGTATGTCGATGCCCTAAAAGAAGTGTCGCAAAACATTCATAAAAACAACCCGCTACTCATCGATCGCATTAAGGCGGTGACCATCACCACAATCCGCGATACTTGCTTATGCCTTGATGAATCCGGAAATCCCATCCGCGACATCATCGTATGGCTTGATCAACGTCAGGCAAAATGCGAAAAAAGCATGCCGTTAATGTCAAATCTCGCATTTACCATCGCCGGAATGAAGGAAGCCATCGATGACCAAAGAAAAATTACAAAAAGTAATTGGTTAATTGAAAACGAGCCGGAAACTTGGGCAAAAACTCATAAATTCGTGATGTTTTCGACCTACATAGTTTCATTATTGGTGGGCAAAATCATCGATAGCGCCGCCAGCCAAATCGGGCATGTTCCATTTGATTTTCAACACAAGAAATGGTATGCCCCCAATCACTTCAAGTTCCCAATATTCAATGTCCCACTCGACAAATTGGCTCCCATTATTGAACCGGGCGAAACGCTGGGTTACATTACTTCGGTGGCCGCTCGCACGTTTGGGATTAAAGAAGGGTTGCCCCTTATTGCCACCGGTAGCGACAAAGGTTGTGAAACATTGGGGACGGGAGTCACTGATTCTTCACGCGCTTCGCTCAGTTTTGGCACGACGGCAACCATTCAAACAACGACTAAAAAATATATCGAACCGGTCCAATTTATGCCGGCGTATCCAGGCGTCGCCCCCAAAACTTTCAACCCTGAAATTCAAATTTATCGTGGTTTTTGGATGATTAGTTGGTTTAAAAAAGAATTTGCTTCAAAAGAAGTAGCGGAAGCTTCAAAACTTCACGTTGCCCCCGAAGAATTATTAAATCAACGATTGAAGGAAATTCCACCTGGCTGTGATGGGTTAGTGTTACAACCATATTGGGCTCCTTTATTGAAAAGCCCAGAAGCCAAGGGCTCCATCATTGGTTTTTCTGGCGATCATACACGCCTTCATATATATAAGGCAATTATCGAAGGTATCGGTTTTGCGTTGTATGATGGTCTGAAACATCTTGAAAAACGATTACATCAAAAAATTAAAAGTCTCACCGTGTCTGGAGGTGGCTCTCAAAGCGATGAGATTTGTCAAATTACCGCGGACATGTTTGGATTGCCCGTCTATAAGATTCAAACATATGAGGCGTGTGGTCTTGGCAGCTCCATGGTCGCTTTTGTATCGCTGGGAATTTATCAAACTTATGACCAGGCCGTACAAGGCATGGTTCACTATACTAAGACATATGAACCCAATATGGAAGTTCATAAGTTTTATACTCGCCTCTATCAACAAGTGTATGAAAACATTTATCCGTCATTACGCTCCATTTATCACGCCTTAAGACGAATTGAAAAGGAGCGATAAGCACATGTCAAATAAACCATATAAAGGCTTTTCGCCCCAATGGATTGATCGTTCCGCTCCCAGCAATTCCTTTCGTTCGATATTCCGTTGGGGTGATCCTGATTACTTTAAGTGGCCCAAGGAAACTTTATTCAAAACTTTAAAAGAGAAGTTCCATCTTACCGATGAAGACTTTAAAAAATATGATGGCGATATCGGTTTTGGGGAAGTTGCCTATAATGTCAAAAGCAAAATTGAAACGCGCCATCTTGCGTTTTTTAAAACAATCGTGGGCGATAAATATGTGCGAACCGATGATTATTCACGCCTTAGCGTCGCCTATGGCAAAACGATGTTTGACGTATTGCGCATTCGCCAAAAAATCATCGAAAACTTGCCGGATGTCGTTTTATATCCCGATAATCGCGCGCAAATCGAAGCTATCGTCGCCTATTGCGTCGCCGAAAAGCTTCCCCTTTATGTGTATGGCGGTGGCAGCAGTGTCACTCGTGGTGTTGAATGTATGAAGGGAGGCGTCTCCCTTGATATGCGCTTACGTTTTAACAAAGTCATCAAATTTAATGATATCGACCAAACGATAACCGTGGAAGCCGGCATGAGTGGCCCGCAACTTGAAAAAATCCTAAACGAAGCGCCGGAACGCTTTAACGCTAAACGCCGTTATACCTGTGGGCATTTTCCCCAATCATTTGAATTTAGTTCCGTCGGCGGTTGGGTTGTTACGCGCGGAGCGGGACAAAACAGCACCTACTATGGCAAGATTGAAGACCTTGTGCTTGATCAAAAATATGCAACCCCTCGAGGGACGATCTTCACTTCTCCTTATCCTCGTGAAGCCACCGGACCTTCGCTAAATCAAATCATGATGGGTTCAGAAGGCGCTTTTGGCGTCCTCACCGAAGTGACGTTACGCGTGTTCCACCTTACAAAACAAAATCGTCGCCAATTTTCCTATATGTTCAAGACCTGGGTTGATGGCATGAACGCCACGCGCGAAATGATGCAATCAGAAGCCGGATTTGCATCCGTATTCCGTTTGTCAGATGAGGAAGAGACCGATGTGATGCTGAAGCTATACAATGTTGATGAATCGCCTCTTGCCCCCTTATTAGCGCTTTGGGGCATGAAGCCAATGAAACGATGTCTCTTCTTGGGATGGAGCGAAGGCGAACGAGGTTATGCTCGAAACGTTGCTCGCGTCATTCGAAAAATCGCTCATAAATATGGGGGTCATAGTTTAACACGCATTGTGACCGATTCGTGGGAACATGGGCGTTTCACCGATCCCTATCTGCGCGATTCGATGCAGGATTTTGGCATTTTGACAGACACGCTTGAATGTAGCGTCCTTTGGTCGAATATGGAAAGCGTCCACCAATCTGTTAGAGCCTGCTGCCATTCGCGAAAAGATACAATTGTGACGACTCACTTATCACATGCTTATCCACAGGGAGCTAATTTGTACTTCATCTTCATCACCAAAATGAATAACATTGATGATTACCTCAACTACCATTCGCTGATACTTGATGCGATTCAAGCTTCGGGGGCCTCGATGAGCCATCATCATGGAATTGGCAAAATGTTTGGTCCTTGGCTTGAAGGATCAATTGGTAAAAACGAATATGCGGTGTTAAAGGCGTTAAAAACTCACTTTGATCCTGATAATTTAATGAATCCGGGGGGAACGCTTGGATTTGATATTTCCGAGGAAAAGAAAAGGTGTCTAAAATCGAAATAATTAGAAAATATCCACCATTTATTTTTCTTGTTAATATATATTTATGGAACGCATCCACATTTATAAACAAGGAAATCCATTTCGTCCGCTTATTTTATTGCTCCATGGCACAGGGGGAGATGAAAAATCGCTCCTTGACATGGCTGCGCGCATCGATAAAGATGCCGGCATTCTTTCCCTCAGGGGCGAAGTAAATGAAGATGGACTAAACCGTCATTTTAAACGCTTAAGCCTCGGCGTTTTTGATGAAGTAGATTTACACAAACGCACGAGCGATTTAGAACAATTTCTCGACTTCGCTGCAAACAAATATGGCTTTCCAAGGCATCAAATCGTTGGTCTTGGTTATTCTAATGGCGCTAATCTTTTGGCAAGTCATTTATTCAAATATCCAAAGTCAGTTCAAGGTGCAATCTTACTCCATCCGCTCAGCGCTGGAACAATCGATAAAATACCCGACTTGTTTGGTTTACCCATTTTTATCGGCGCGGGCGAAGAAGATCCCATCTGCCCCCAAGAAATGACGCAAAGACTCTTTCTCCAATTACATAAAACTGGCGCCAACGTCACGTTATCATGGCACCAGTTTGGTCATAATTTATCAACCGAAGAAATTCAAAAAGCCAGTACTTGGTATCAATCATTCTTCAAGTAATCATAGCGTCGTTTTGATTTTGTTGTATTGATGGCGATCAAGATAATATAAGACTAAATCAAGCACGGTACCGTCGTAGCGGACGACCGCTTGTCTTAATGTGGCTTCATAAATAAAACCGCATTTTTCAACCACGCGTTTTGATCTTTCATTTAATGGATAGTGGCCAACACTAAGCATGTCGATTTCAAGCATTTCAAACGCGTAGCGAATGACGCGCCGCGCGGCTTCGGTCACTATCCCTTGGCCCCAAAACACATCATCGAGGACATACCCAAGCGACTTCACGCGTGGATTGTGGCGATGCTTATCTTCATGTAACCCAATCGAACCAATTAAATGCCCGTCTTTTTTTAAGGTAATCGCCCATAATGTCTCCGCGTTAATAAATTGTTTTAAAATCGTTTCCGATTCTTCAATCGATTGATGCGGTTTCCACCCAGCATTAGGACCAATGTTTTCCTTTTTAGCGTATGCAAAAAAAGCGGGTAAATCTTTTAATGTAAATGGTCTTAAGATGAGTCGTGGCGTTTCGAGTGTTTTCATAATTTAAGATTAGCGCACCATCCCATAAATATAAATAAGCAACATTAAATTTTTATAAACATGCCTTGACAGGCATGTCGTCTTTATTGCATTTGTTCTTGGCTCGCCAGATCAAGTAATAAATGACCAATGAGATTGCCAATAATTGGCGACATTTCAATGCCAAAGCGTTCGCGGGCGACGAATTGCTCTTGATTGCCAACTTCATAAGTCGTCGATTTCAACACCACAATCGGCACATCGAAGAACTCACAAGCGACGGCGATGCCGCCCACTTCAGTGTCGACAGCAATCATGTCTTCCAATGGTTGCCGGAATTTCTTAACGATATTAATTGTCTCTTCAAGATTAGTGGGCATCATGTTGCTGCTCATGACGAAACCGCGAACGATTTTTTTATTGGCCTCGCGGTTGTTATGCATTTCAATGATGTTGAGACACATATCTTCCGAGTGGAAAAATAGTGATGCGCCCGGTACTTGGCCAAACCGTAATTTGCCACTGATGGGCGAGAGGTCAACTTGGCTAAGATAAACACGTTCCGCTAGGAATAAATCGCCTAATTTAAGCTTAGGACTAATCGAGTGGGCGGCTCCTACGGCAATGACTAAATATGGGTGGTATTTATCTATGATGATGCCGGTTATTTGCGAGCCCATCATCATCGTTTGTCCCGTATGGGTAACCACGAGCCGTTGCCGGGCAAAATCCCCCACATAGACTTTGTTTTTATGAGCGATTTCTTCCACGCTCGTGACATTCATGCGATTGACGAAATATAGGATATCGTCTTCGGTTGATCCAATAATGGCGATCATGACGCTTTCCCTCCTTCGAATTTATTACTCTTCAAGAAGGCTTCATATTTTTCACGCGATAGTGAATGCGAATAATAGAAACCTTGAATCGCGTGGCAACCCATCGTCGATAATAATTCAACTTGGCGTTTGGTTTGAATACCTTCGGCCACGACGTAGACGTTTAATGCCAGGGCAACATCGATCATCGCCTTAACGACATCGCGCGCTTTTTTGTCGACTTCGATGTCATCGAAGAACGCTTTATCGATTTTCATCGTATCAAATGGCATCTTCTTCAAATAAGATAACGAGGAATAACCCGTGCCAAAGTCATCGATTGACACTTTGATGCCCAGCGTTTTAAACCGTTTAATCATCGAAGAGACGAATAGCAAGTCGCGCGAAGCAATCGACTCTGTCAATTCGAATTCAACAAGCAAGGGATTGGCTTTTGTTTGTCTGAGGGTACTTTCGATGTATTCCACCAAGTCGCTTTGATATAGCGAGCGGCGCGATAAGTTGATCGAAACAGAAAGGAGGCGCATCGAATTTTCTTTCCAATAAGCGATGTCTTCAAGAACAGTGCGAATGACATAGCGATCAATCTTGGTAATTACGTCGCTTTTTTCTGCAAAGGGGATGAATGAAGACGGATATAACAACCCTCGCGTGGGATGATTCCACCTAATTAAAGCTTCTGAGCCAATAAAACGGTTTAATTTAATATCGAATTTGGGTTGATAGAAAATTTCGAATTCCTTTTTCTCGATGGCCGCGTTAATTTCTGTGGAAAGCACCAAATCGTTTTGATTGGCGTCAATCATATATTCTTCAAACTGGTTGATTCTAATCTTATTGCGTAGTCCAAAGTCCGCGGCAATTAACGCCCGGCGAATCATTTCATAAGCGCTAAGGTTAGCATCATTATTAACGTATAATCCATAGAAAATGCTGATATCCATGCTTAAGCCACTTTGAGTAATCATCGTTTGAATCGCGTCATTTAGGTTATTGATTTCATCAATGACTTCGGAGCTGTCGGCTTTGAACGGAAGGAATAATAAGAAGTTTTCATTGTAATCAAAACCATAGGAAATATCTTTATGCTCTTTTCCTTGGTAACGGTTAATCAGCGTACTCGAGATACTCCCAGCAATCTTGGCCACCATTTGATAGCCAAATACGTTTAAAACCGTTTTCTTCAACTCAAAGATGGAAAAAGCGATAATCGCCGATTTTGTCGTGTATTTTCCCGCGCGCCGTGAAATGGTATCCACGAACATTTTCTCGCTGAAAACACCACGGTCAGTGGCAAATATATCTTCGTTGAAGCGGCGCGAGTGAATAAAGCGAACGCGAAGAACTGCTAAAATGATGATGGCGATAAGCAAAGCGACAATAAGCGCGCCAAAGGTTATGATGAGCGAATTAAAGGTGCTCGGGATGAGGCCATCAGTGACGGAATCAGACAGATAATCAACAGAAAGAATGATTAGCGAAATAAGGATGGCGCCAATTGCCGCTAATGGAATATCAAATTGAATGGCAAAAAACTTGTGTTTATTGCGTTTCCTTTCACTCATCATGATGTTCCTCCTTCGCTTGTTTTTTCATATCTTCCAATAAGGCGCGCCGCGTTTCTTCTTTAATGGCTTTAATGTCTTCTTCCGTTAATGTGACACCACTGGAGGTTTCCGGTTTTGCCTTCAAGGCTTTCACAAAATCGATGGCCGAGAAAACTACTAAACCGCCAAGTGGTACCAAGACGAGCAACAACATCGTCACAGGATTCGATAGGAAGCGATAGGCACTTCCAAGAGCCGCCGATTTATCAACAACTTTTCCCAACACATCAGCCTCGGGTATGCGATCAGCATTTCCAAGCGAACAGCCATTAGGGGGACAGGTATCGGCAAATAAATTATCTCCAAGACACACAAATACTAAGCCTTGGTCATTGGTGTCGATGTCGATAATTCTGTGCGTAACCACACGGTCATCCGTGCGACGATAGAATGTAATCACATCTCCATCAAAAGCCGCGAATTCGCTGGAGGCCACCAAAGTATCGGTGGGAACCTTTTGTACAATAATTCCCATATCGACAGGGAATGTTTCAGGACCTGTATCCATGGAGTCGGTTTGAATCACTAAGAATTGATAACCAAAGAAGTTAGGCACGCCGTAATTACTACGGGCGCTAATTAAACCAAAACCTTCAAATACCAACATGACCACAATCAAAGAACCGAATACCCAGGACATGATCTTCGATAGTAGCGATTGTTTAGTTTTAGGCGTTTGTGACACTTTTATTCTCCTTCTTTGGAATGATCTTCAGTTTGTGGTGATTCGGGTGTGAGAAACTCGGGACCTTCTTCAGAAATCGGTGCTTTTTCGAGTACAGCCTGATTTTCGCTTTTACGTTGCTCATTTGCAAGCCATTTGACGTAGCGGCGCGCTTCAAGTAGTTTCTTGCGCTCCTCGTCCATCAATTTCTTAAGCGCGGCTGCTTCAGCCTTTTGGCGTTCTTGTTCCTTTTTCCGTTCCGCGTCTTCAAGCGCTTTTAAGCGGGAACGCTCCAACATTTCAAGTCGTTTCGCTTCGGCGCGCTTTTTGGCCTCAATGGCCGCCAAACGTTGGCGTTCTTTTTCTTTTTCACGGCGTTCGAGTAATTTTTGACGTTCTTTAGCCTTTTGGGCTTCTTTTTCTTTTCGGCGCTTTTCAGCTTCTTCGCGGCGTTTCTTCAACGCTACTTCTTGCGCGAGTGTCAAAGTCTTTATCGATACTTTCTTCTTTTCATCAAACGAAAGGAATTTATCATCGGTTAAATCTTTCGTCAGAATCGGTTTATCGAAATGCGGATGAACTTTATACTTTTTGACTTGGTCATTCTTGACCTTAATTTTTTTGGTGCGTTCCGAATCAATTGCTAGATATGATGCGCCAATATGCGCGTATAAATCGTTTAGATTCGAATCATTGAATTGGTTAGTCGTTTCTTTAATTTGGAACGACACGCCTAATTGGTCGTAGCGGTCCAAGAATTTCCATAATTCATAGCACTTAATATAATCGGCATTGCTCTTGAGAATGTTTGTCACATTGATGGGGTTATTGACGGGCGTGGCATCCTTTAATGTCCGCATAAATTCTGAGGAAAGTAAAAAGATGACTCGTTGCCGTAACTCAACGATACGTTTTAAGAGCAAGTCATTGGCTTCTTTATTGCCATCTTCAGCGGAAGGAACGCTTAAGCGCAATTTGCCTTCGTATTCTAATAAGGATCCTTCAATCTCAAGTCTGCTTTTCATGAAAACAAGATCGCTATCGCGGACTTCAGCTTTTTTTTGGATATAATCGTGGCGCAACTCAATGAAGCGCACTAGTTTTCTAATTAGAGTAACGACAAAGCGGTTTTCATAAATTCCAAGATCGTCATCAGTCGAAATGTTGAGAATCTTTTCGGGCATGATTGTCCCTTTTTCATCAATTTGCTTGATATACTGGGAATTCATGGCTAGGTGGCGAATCGATTCCGAGCCGGTTTTCTTGGCCATTTCAATTGGAACGACTTCGGATTGAAACTTTATAAAACGTTTCGGATTATTGATAATATTGTTAATGCCAACAATTCCACGTTCAATTTCTTGAATCCATGTTTCATCGAATTTACGCGATTCAACACGGGAAATCGAAGAGAAAGAATTGTCCTTGGCTTGTTTAATAAGGTCGACAAATTCTTTGTACTCTTTGCTCGTTTTAAACAACTTCAAAAACCGGGAGCGGTATTTGCTTTGCAGTTTTTTTAATGTCGTTTCAAAGTTAGCCATGGTTTATCCCATCTTAATCAGGCGGTTAATAAAGTCTTTTGACTTAGTAAAGGCCGTCTTTCCAAATAATTTATCGATTTCGGCAATTAATTCTTTAAGTTCATTCCGCAAGAACGCGATATTGAGCGTTTCAAACTTCTTAAGCACTTTGCTAAAGAAGATAATGTCGAGCGCTTCAATTTCAGTACCTCCGGTCGCCACATAGATTGGTGTAAAAGCTTTTAGTTGTTTCATCGTGCGGTTGCCAAACACCAATTTGAATTTGGCTAACACAAAGTCATCGAGTTTTTCAAATTTTTCAAGCGATTTAGCGCTGACAGGGAAATTGTTTTTAGCTTGTTTGAACAAATTATCCAAATATTCATAACTAAGGGTAACCGGTTCTTTGAACTCAGAATCAAAATGCTCACCCATGTGTTCAAAATTAATGGAAATGGCGCGATCATAAACTTTATCGGTAATCGAGAAGGTCGAGTCATCGTTATTGGCGGTACCAAAGAACCAGACGTTTTGGGGAATCAGCAACTTGCCTTCCTTTAAATTGACGGGGTCTTCTTTTGGATCGGGGTTATTAATTAATTCGACTTTCCATTCGCTGAAGTCGGGCATTTCCATAATCGACAAGAATTCGGCAAAATAATATTCAATCCGCGCGAGGTTCATTTCATCGAGCACGATGATGTTATTGTCTTTGCGCCATGTCGATTCATATAACGCTTTTAAGAAGTCAGTTTCATTAAACTTCTTGGTGAATTCGTTGAAGTAGCCTAAAAGTTCGCTACGATCACGCCATGAAGGTTGTACCGAGCACATTTGGGCATCGTTTTGGAAGAATTTTCCTAAAGCGTAAGGAAGTGAGGTCTTACCAGTACCGGAGATACCTTCAAGAATAATGACTTTGGTCGTACCCATACCGGCAAACATCGTGCGAATCATCGTCGGCTCATAATACAAACCTAATTGCGAGGCGGTAAATGCGCGGAACCGCATCACCAGTTCTTCAAGCGTAATCATGTCAGAAGAGGGCATGACGACATCGTTATTCAAAACAGAATATTTACGATCGACAGCGATTAACTTCGGGAAGCGAACATCATCATCTTCGCCTTTGTCTTCATCTTCTTGTTTAGGTGGCGGGAAACTACCAACACGTAAGTTTAAAAGACGATTCTTTTCCTGGACCGCCATGAACAGTTCATAATTTAATTTTTGAATTTGATCAATAAGCTTAGCTTTTTCGACTTTTGAGCCGTAGTTAATCACATAACCACGAATAAGTCGGAAGATTAGATAACCAATCGCTACAAAAAAAGCTAAAACTACTAATAATAAAATGATAAATAAAACCCAACCCCAGAATCCGAATCCCGGCGAGAATTCTTCAAAATAATCACGATAATAGACAAAATGGACTGGGACATCACCCCACGGATCGATGATGGCTTTCCTAAAAAAGACACCCAGGTTACTAAAGATCGCCCGGAACATCATTTGTAGATATAGAAAGAAATCACTCATCGAAGTTGGTCTCCCATCTGTTTAGATTCTTCATAACGGCGCGTAACGACCGCCAAAGACGAGATTGAGCGCGAAGGCGGCATAGTTGATGTCATTGTGCATATCGCGATCCCATCCTTCAGCGTACACAGTCACGACCATGCGTTGCGGGAGATTGGGATATAAACGTAATAAGACAGCATTTTGATTGTTAAAGTCGGTTAAGTAGCTTGTAGACACGCTTGTTTCTTTAGCAATTTCGAGTCCGTTGGCTTTGGATAAGGGAATGCTTAATGGTTGCACTCCAGGTGCGGATAAGGCGTTGAATGTCGTGTGCTTATCAATATTATTGACGCGCGCACTTTCGTCATAGACGAGAAATTCATCGCTATTGTATTCGCCAAACATGTATTCCTTGTTGGTGGATAAATCGTAATCAAATGATTGATCATAATCGAGGATGTCGAGGCGACCACCAAATTCGGTCGTGCCGGCAATGTTGACATTAGGTTCCCAAATAACGAATTGTTCCGACGTAAGGAAACTAACGCGCATCGCGTCTTTAACACGATTAAGGTAACCAACCTTCAGCCCATATTCACGTGCCGTTTGGCGATTTTTCGCTTCATCAGCGATTAAGTATGTGCTTGGATCAAGCTGTAGATCGATTCTAACATTACTTTTTAAAAAGAATTCGAATTGGTAGAAGTTATCTTCTGCCGGCCCTGTATCTTTTTGACTGGAACCATATTTATATGATTGCCGCAAGGCTGGATACAAATCGGGATTGCTTAAGTCGGCATCATTAGACAGCCATTGCGTTTGAAACATGGATGACACAGGTTTAAACTGCATCCACGGATTGTAATAATCATGATTCTTTAAGACGACATCATCAATGGTATCATAATACAAGATCGAATCTGGGTTGCCTAAACTTGGATTAGAAGAAGGCACTTTTAGACCAATTTGTACTTGTTCTGGTTCACCAATTTGAATTCGGAAACGAGAAATTTCAAGAAAACTGGAAGATGCGAACCAAGCTAATGATCCCACGATCAATGATCCAAGTGAACCGATGAAGGCGAGGGTGGCGGTTAAAAGCTTGGCATTATTAATAATCCGGCTTTTCATCGCCACACCTCCCAATCGATATATTTAAATGATTTATGAATCGTTTTTAGTGATAGTAATTAAGCAAGTCTTCAAAGATTATTCGACAGCGATGAAAGCAAAGGTCGCGCCAAGGGTAGCGTTGGAGATGGAATTTACGCAAGCGTGATCCCAACCTTCAAGCCAAACCATGAAATCAAGTTCCACTAAACCGCTGCTATCAGTGGTTCCTAATGGTGTGACGGCAGATTTATAAGCAGCGATTGTATTATACGCGGCCGTTAAAGGAGTGACTG
>DIVY01000019.1 GCA_002422535.1 Caryophanales bacterium UBA6120
CAGCGTGGAAGAATGACAGTTACCCCTGAAAGTTGAACTTTAGTACTCGGCTCGAGCAATAAAAGAATGACTTCGGATTTTTTTAATAAAGGTTAGCAATCTATTTCAAAAACTAAATCAATCTCTTTAAATTTGCCATAATCAGAAATGATTGTGGGGAGATACCCAACAAATCGATATCCTTTTTTTGCATATTCATTTATCAATTTTCGGTGTTCATCAAGCTTTGAGCCAAATACCTTGCTGATTTTAATGCGGACATATTCATATTTTTTCATTTCTTATATCTCCCTTTTAAACTAATTTGCTATGGCTTGTAATCGTTATTAAGCGACACAGAAAGTCCAGTAAAAATGAGTTTTCTATTTTAGTCAATGGGGTCCATTTGAATGTTGGCATTCGGGAGAAGTCTCATGTCTTTGCTTAATTAAATTAAAAAATATTGATAAAACTAACTTATTTATTTTTTACGAGTCATCACACCATCGACGATTTGGTAGACCTTGTTGCAAAATTCTGTCAATCGTTCATCGTGGGTGACCATGATGGTAGCTTTGCCTTGCTCTTTGGTTTCACGTGCGAGTAATTTAACTACTTCAAAGGCGCGCTTAGTATCAAGACTGGCCGTTGGTTCATCAGCGAGGATTACGGTTGGATCATGATATAAAGCTTTGGCGATAGCGACGCGTTGGCGTTCGCCACCCGATAATTCATGGGGATACTTTTTGAGTAACTTTTTGATATCTAATTTTTCGACCAAAAGATTGAAACGTTCATGATTAGGCTTGGTCCGTTTAATCTTGTTATAAAGATAGAGCTGGTCAGCAATTTTTAAGAAGGGAATCAGGTTGGAAGATTGAAGGATAAAACCTACTTTTTCAAAGCGGACTTTGGACCGATCTTTTAAGTTAAGTTGGCTAAATTTCTTGCCATCGATGAGAACTTTGCCCGTTGTGGGTGATTGGAGTCCACCGATGATTGTTAAAAATGTCGATTTTCCAGAACCTGAGGGGCCAATGACTGCGATTAAATCGCCGGCTTCGGCAGAAAAATTGGTTTCTTTTAGCGCATGGATAATTTCATCGTTTTGAATAAAGTCTTTGGTGATGCCTTGCATCTCGATTAAGCAGCTCATAATAACTCCTAACCTATGGCAATCCGAGGATCGATTTTAAGAACAGCTCTGACGGAGAATAGTCCTCCTAATACCGCGAACAAGAAGAAGGCAACTGTAATTAAACTATAAAAAAGCGGGTTAATCGCAAATGGCACAAAACCTCCTAGAAATATTCCCGAGATAATCGTTAATGCGAGCCCGATAAAGATTCCAAACGCCGTAATGATGAGGGTTTGCATGACCACTGATCCACCGATATATCCATTGGAAATTCCTTGTGCTTTCATGACACCAAACATCGGCGTTTTTTGAATCGTTAATACATAAATAAAGATACCAAGGACAAATGCGACAATGATAATTAAAAAGCCAATCATAATGCTGAAAGTCAAGACTTGGGCGTTATAACCAGGCAAGGTTGAAATGAAATCTTGAATCGTGTAGGAGATGAGCCCATCATCGGTGCCCACGCTTAGGATGTCCCCAGAAACGACCACTCCATTAAAGAGGGTGACAGGTATCACGGCTTGGTTAAACCGGTAGTCCATCCATGTATTGAGGTTTACATAAAGCACGGGCGCGGTTTGATAAGTCGATTTCGAATTAAAACCAACAATCGTCCATTCGATGTCCGTGCCGGCGATACCAATGGTGTCGCCAACCTTGTAACCGAGTTCTAAAAGCGAATCATCCGCGAAAGCTGCAAAATCAGCCAAAGTCGTGCTTGGGGCGATAAATGAGCCATTTTCAACACCAAATACATAGATTTCTTCTTTGGTATCGTCGGGAATGGCAGCATCGAGGTCGCGAATGACAGCGGGGAACAACCCGATTTTTGCTTTTTCACCATTTGTTTGAACAACGTCAAAATCATCATCGGTCATCGTCGACATCATGATGTTGTCGTTGGCGTCTGATGTCAAAACAATGTGGTCGGCATTCCAGTTATTGACGCTATCGGTATAGGAACTTGCTAGCCCGTAAGCGAGAGAAGTCAAGAAGTAAACTAGATAGGCGACAAGGGCAACGAGGGCAACTATTAATGAGAATTTACCTTTTGCATGTCGCAATTCTTTCCAAGCGAGAAACATCGTGTTATTTTCCTTTCAATCCATTTTCATAAAAGCGGGAGGATATATTTTTCAATTTTTTCCGGTTTGACGGAAGGACCGAAACGAGCGACGACTTTGCCCTCGCGGTCGACGAGGAATTTGGTGAAATTCCACTTAAGGTTTGCGCGAAACATCCCGCCCTTCTTAAGCTTTAGAAACGTAAACAACAAATTCTCATCAGGTCCATTGACATCGATTTTAGCGAAGCGATCAAATTTAGTGTTATAAGTTTTCGCGCAAAATTGTTCAATTTCTTCCGGTGTGCCGGGTGTCGAATTCGCAAATTGATTACAGGGAAAATCAAGAATTTCTAAACCTTGGTCGTGATATTTGTCATATAAGTATTGCAAAGATTTGTATTGTGGGGTGAAGATGCAGTTTGTCGCTGTATTGACGATAAGCATCACTTTACCCTTGTATTTTTCGAGTGAAATTTTCTGATTATTAGCGTCTTCGACGGTAATTTGATAAATATTCATAAATTCCCTTTCTTCAATCGATAAATTTGCTTATTCCTATTATTATAGAAGCGCCAATTCCATTTTTCCAATGATATAACTAGGCTTATAGGCTGCTTATATTTCTTAACAAAATATTATTACGTGCTAAAATAAAATTTAGGTAATGAAAATGATAATTGATATTTTGCAAATCTCGCGAGATGCTCGTGAAGCTAAACATCGTTTCGACGATGTCATCGATTGTTCCATTGGTATGTTTATTGATGAAGACGGATTTGTCGGAGGCTTGCCCGTCGTTTTCGACGCCTTTAAACACATGCCTCCAGAGCTATTGATTCCTTATCCATCAGTCGATGGAGGGCAACCATTCAAAGACAATGTGTTCAAATGGGTGTTTCAAGCTTATGAACAAAAGATTCAAGATTCATTTAATTATTTTGTGTGCGCCACTCCAGGTGGTAGTGGCGCGGTGGCCGCCGTATTAAGAACGCAAGTGCCTAAAGGGGAACAAGTCCTCGTTTCAGACATCCGCTGGCAATATGACCGGTTCAGCGAACCGGCGGGCATCTTTTTGCATTCACACGAGTTATTTGATGGCGATAAATTTAATTTCGCTAGTTTTAAAAAAGAGCTTTCCTACCTTTGCAAAAAGCAAAATAAAGTCGTCGTTATCGTCAATGATCCGTGTCAAAATCCCAGTGGTTATACATTAACATTTGAGGAATGGGAGCAAATTCTTTCCATTCTAAATGAGCATTCAAGCAATGAAATTGTCCTGCTCTACGACATCGCTTATATCGATTATTCATGTGAGATTGATCAAAGGAGAAAGGCGTCGGCATTAGTAAATTTAAAAGACCATGTGCAAATATTCGTGACATTCAGCGGCTCCAAGACATTTGGCGCTTATGGCATGCGCATGGGCGCTTTAATCGGTTTAAGTCGGAAAGCTGACTTCTTAAAAGATGCTCGCGAGAAAGTATTGGCGCTCGCCCGTGGCATGTGGTCGGCAACGCCCACCCCAGCAATTGAGCTTTTAAACCTGATGTTTGAGGAAGAGCGGAAACCAGATTTTCTTCAAGGTTTGGCCAAAGCCAGACAAACCATTATTAGGCGAGGGCACCTTTTTTTAAAACAAGCGCAGGAAGTCGATTTGCCGCTTGTGCCCTACATTAACGGCTTCTATACCATCGTTAAATGTCCTAATTCATATGCCTGTTATGAAAAGTTAGCGAAAAACCATATCTATGCGGTCCCCGTCGAGCAAGGAATTCGCATTGCCTTATGTTCGCTATCTTTAAAAGACATTGATGGCTTAGCTTTAAAACTTAAGTCGATAATGTTTTGTTCATAAAAGTGTTTGAAACGCGTTAAGCACCGAGCAAAATAGCATAGTCACCAAATTTTGATGGACATTTTCAAGTGTCTGTCGTTTTGATTGTTTTAAGGTTACTTTAAAATCGTCCATCATTTCTTTTAAAGCGTGAGTCTTATACATATAAATACCACATTCATAGTTATGAACAAGGCTACGATAATCCAAATTAATGGTTCCAATAATACCGACAATGTCATCGGCAAGAATCATTTTAGTATGAAGAAAACCGGGCTGATACTCATAAATTTTAACCCCTGCTTCTAATAGTGGTTTATAGTTTGACCGCGTCATCGCATAGATTATTTTCTTATCGGGCACACCGGTGGTGATAATGGTGACCTTTACACCACGAAGTGCGGCATTAATTAAAGCCATTCGCATCACAAAATCAATGATGAGATATGGGGTCATGATGAAGACCTGATGGCGGGTTTGATTGATGATTTGACAATATGCCGTATGGGCAATTTGATGATTATAAAGTGGTTTTGGCCCATCTCCGAATGGTTGCACATAGCCTTCATCGTAATAAAAAGGGAATTCCACGCGCAAATAAGGATCAATGTTTTCGGGCACTTTCGCATGTATCGTATACATTTGAAGGAAGAGAGCCGTCATCGCTTTTACGCCTTCGCCTTCGAGGCGCACGGCGCCATCTTTCCAATAGCCAAAGCGCTTTTTCTTGTTTATATATTCATCGGAGATATTGGCACCACCGATATAGCCAATATGACCATCGATAATGGTGATTTTCCGGTGGTCGCGGTTATTATAAATCGAAGAGAAGAGAATATTCACGCGATTAAAATTGAGGCATTTAATGCCCAATTCACGAAGTTTCTTATCATAATTGGCTGGTAATCTACCCAGCGTTCCCACATCGTCATAAATAATGCGGACTTCGATACCAGCAGCAATTTTTTCTGTTAATACCGTTAATATTCGATCCCACATATAGCCAAAACTGATTATGAAATATTCAAGGAAAATAAATGAATTTGCTTTCTTCAAATCTTCGATTAAAAAATCAAAAAATGATTCTCCCGAATTAAAGTAATGAGTCAAGGTATGACGATAAGCCGGCAAGGCGTTAGTTTGGTACAAATAAGCGCTTTGGCCATAATAGGAACCTAGATCGATTTGATGGATTTTGGACATATCGTCAGAAAAAGGCAATTGTTCTTTGGCCTGATCAAGATATATTAGGTAAGCTTCATAATGGGCTCTTTTGACACGATTTGGTGAGAAAAGAAGGAAAAGGCCAACCCCGAATAATGGCACAAGCGCCACCAAGATGAGCCAAGGAATTTTATGATCGGGATTTATCGTTTGATTGATGATGTAGATATAGGCAATAATGCCTAACAAGGTGGATATTACGTTGAAATAAATGAACAAGTCGCTAACATAAACTAAAAAGTAAAAGAACAGCGCCAACTGTAGGAGGATGGACACCGTGGCTAAGAAAAATCGATTAATGAAGAATCGTAAAACTTTCATAAATTCTTTCGAGAATATTGTATCGCAACGATTACACTTTTATTAAATGTTTTTCCAAGTTAAGGATTAACAAATGTTATTATTAATAGTAAATTTAATAATAGAGGAAAAATTTTTGAAACTGCGATCCCGCTTTCAAGAGCAACAAGAAAATAAACTTCGGATCGAAACAATCACCAAGATGTTTTCTGCCATCGCCATGACCGTCGCCGCGGTGGTTGTGGTCACAATCGTGGTGCCTCAAAGTCCAAGCGCCTCACTTGAAAATGTTGTCGTCTATGAAGATCGCGTTTCTTACCGCGTTTATGTTGTCGATCCCGATCAAGCGATTCAAAATGATTCGCTAGTGGTGCGTTTAAGCAACCAACTAGAAGAATATGAAACTGCGCTTCCTTTTGGTTACACAATCGGCGCTTTTAGCGAACTTACACCGAATACATCATATTTTCTAGAAGTACTCGCTAATAAAGGATTTGGTGAAGAACGACTTGCATCCCAAAAAATTAAAACCAATCCGCGTGATGGTGGCTTAATTCTGGCGACAAGATTAGTGACGAGTGAGATGTATTATGAACAATCACTTGAGGTCGATGTGGCCTATTACGACAGCAATAGCACTTACCAAAAATTTGCGCTTATTTACGACATTGTATACGAATATGAAAATGAGGAGAGTTCTTCCTCGTCGAGCCAATCATATACGGAATATTATCAGATACCAATCACAAACGATCTCCAGACACTGACGATTTCCGGTTTGTATGGGGAATTTTCCCGGATTGACCTTGGTCTAGTCGGTTATCCAAGCATTGAAGAATTTGTCATTATCGATCGCGCAACTTTTACGCCCCCATTTATGGTAAATTCATCGATTTATTGGGACCAAGTCGGCGTTAATAAGGTGTCTGCGTCCGTCTATCCAGATAGTCGTTTATTAGGAAATGCCACTTATGAAGCCACTCTTTATCGTGGCACGATAAAAGTTGCTAGCAAACCAATCGAAATGCCAGAAACCTTTGATTATGAACAGGAACATGAAATTGTTGTTACATTTACGGGACTGAAAGAACTGACGCTTTATCGCCTCGAAGTAATTGTTTCTTTTCTTGACCCAGTCACCCTTAGACAAGAAACAAAACTATTAGAAACGCTTGAAGCGACAACATTAGGGGCTTATGAATACAGTCTTACGATTAATGACTCGGGGCGTGAATATATCGTAACCGTAACGTTGATTGACCCATCTCATAATTTTCAAGAACTTTATTTTGAAGTATACGAACAGGGAACATATTATCCCGTCAACAGCGGATATACAGGTTTTTTAAGCCCCACTGACAAAACGGGCACATTATATATTACAAAGCCGATTGTAAGTGATTATTACATCGTAATCGGGGTCAGAAACCAAACTGAGTTCTTTAAGTACGATGTCATACATACGATTCAACCATAAAGGAGCACTGCGTATGAAATTTTTAAAATCGATGTCGAAAGCCGCCAAAATCCGTTTCTTTGTCACTGTGGGAGTAATTGTGTTACTCATCTTAGTCGGAACGCTAGTGCCTATACTTTTTGCAGGCACCACATTTGCCAATATCATTGATAATAGCATTGGCAAGTTCTTCAATGTGTGGGATTTCATAAGTAATAATTATGTCACCCTAATTGAATCACTTGCGATAATCATCTTTATTTGGATAATCCAAAAAGTACTTGTGCTTTTAGTTACGATTCTTATGCGCAAAGGGCATCGCAGTGAAACCATTGGCCGCCTGTTTGTCAGTGGCATCACCTATGCGGCTGTCCTCGTCGGTTTATTTATGGTTTTAAGCGCTTGGGGCGTCCAACAGGCGACGTTATTAGCCGCTGCCGGTATTCTTGGTTTGGCGGTGTCATTTGGCGCTCAAAGCTTAATTGAAGACATTTTTGCGGGACTTTTTATCATATTTGAAAAGCAATTTCTTGTGGGTGATGTGATTCAAGTAGGCAGTATCCGCGGTGTTGTAAAAGAAATTGGCATTCGTATTTCTAAAATCGAAGATCTTAATGGTGATGTACTGATGATCAATAACTCCGATATTCGCGGAGCGATTAACACGAGCACAAATCTATCGCCCGCCATCTGCGAAGTATCGATTTCCTATTCAGAAGATATCGAACGTGTCGAAAAAATAATCAAAGATAATCTTGATAATTTTAAAAAGAATATTCCCGATATTAAAGAAGGACCATTTTATTATGGGGTTCAAAAACTTAGCGATTCCGGTGTTACATTACGTTTATACGCCCGTTCCGATGAACTAAAACGGTATGGGGTCATGCGGGCGATGAATCGCGAAATCAAAATTTTGTTTGACAAGCACAACATTGAAATCCCCTTCAATCAAATCGTTGTTCATACTCCCAAAGAAAAACAATAGAAAGCATCTATTTATCACAAATAATCGTTCGGCCTCTCCAACATTGGAGAGGCTTTTATATTATTAGTATTTTTTTAAAAATAAGCGATTACAAGCGCCATTTCAAATATACTTTGTGATATTATTTCAAATAGATAGTTGATACATAGGGAGAAAAAGTATGAAGCTTGATAACAAAAAAACGATTCTAGTTGGTTTTGCCTTTTTAACAATTAGCATGTTTTGGGTCGTCTACGACTCCATCATCGCCAAATTGCTAATCAACTCGTTTGGCCTCAATCAATTATGGTCAGGCGTGCTCATGGCATTAGACAACATGCTTGCGTTAATCCTGCTACCACTATTTGGGCTTTGGTCCGATCGCACCAAAACTAAATATGGAAAACGTACTCCATATATTTTTGTTGGCACGATTATTGCTGCCATCGTCATTGTAGGCGTTGCTATTGTTGACCATTATCAGCTAATGGCCGTTCAAGCGGCAGGAATTGGACCAGTTATTTCATACATGCTTGGTGATACATCTGTCTATACGTTTAATGGCGCCAATTCCATATTTGCGACAAAAGAATTGGCGACTGTCGCTCGTCGCGATTTGATTTTTAACAATATCACTTCAGTCGATCCCACATTATTAGTGGTGTTCATTAGCGTTCTTCTTATCGTTCTAGTTGCCATGGCTTCTTTCCGAACGCCGGCCGTCAGTTTGATGCCAGATGTCACTCCTAAACCTTTGCGTAGCAAAGCAAACGCCATCATTAACCTCATGGGTTCGGTTGGCGGGATGATTTCGCTAGGTTTCATGACTTTCCTTGCAAAAGACTATCAATCATATATTCCCGCGTTTGTGTTACTCGCGGTGTTAATGATTGTCTTCCTTCTCATCTTTATGGTTTCCGTCAAGGAAGTCAAGTGGGTCAAAGAAAACAACGAACTGATGTTGCGCGAAGGCCTAATTGATAAAAAAGAAGCCGAAGAAATTGAGCAAGGGATTGAAGAAAAAATGCCCAAGGATGTTAGAAAAAGTTTTATTTTAATTCTTGCGTCCGTCGTTTTATGGTTCTTCGCTTATAATGCGGCCACGAGCAAATTTTCAATCTATGCCACCGATGTCCTTAACACCGGTTTCACGTTACCTTTATTAGTGGCTAACTTAACGGCTTTAATTACCTTTATTCCGATTGGTATCGTCGCCACAAGGATTGGTCGTAAAAAGACAATTTTAATCGGCATATCGATTTTAACTGTAGCGTTTTTATTGGCGAGTTTCTTAACGGAACAATCAGCGATGCTCATCTGGGTGACAATGGCGCTTGCTGGAGTTGGTTGGGCCACGATTAACGTCAACTCGTACCCAATGGTCGTTGAAATGTCAAAGGGCTCCAATATTGGAAAATATACCGGTTACTACTACACCGCCTCGATGGCGGCGCAAATCTTTACTCCAATCCTTTCTGGCGCCTTAATGGATTGGCTGGGCATGAGAATTTTATTCCCCTATAGCACTTTATTTATCATTGCCGCTTTCTTCACGATGTTATTTGTAAAACATGGCGATAGCAAACCAATTATTAAAGATAAGTTTGAAGCTCTAGCCGGAAGCGACGATTAAATAATTTAACTAATTCGCTCGGAAATGTTCCTAAATGCTCCTTTTTGTCATAAAATGATTGAAAGGAGAAACAAATGATTGGTGAAGAATATATTTTTAAGCGTCCTAATGGCGAAAAAATACTCGGGTTGCACTGGCCCAATGAAACGGCAAAAGCGACCATCATCATCGTCACGGGAATGGAAGAACACGCAAGCCGCTACGAAGATTTCGCCAAGTTTTTGATTGAGCAAGGATTTCGTATTTTCTGCCTTGATCATCTTGGACAAGGAGCGAATGCGCGGGAAGAAAAGCTTAAAGGCGTTTGGCCCGTTGGCGCCTTTGAACAAACGGTCGATATTGTCAATGAACTTGTAACCAAGGTAAAGGGCGACTTGCCAGTTTACTTATTTGGGCATTCGCTTGGTTCATTTATTTTGCAACGTTATATCCAAAAATATGGTTCTAATGTTGATCGTGTCATCCTGTGTGGCTCGAATGGACCCGATCCCATGGTTAAAATTGGATTTGCCCTCGCAAATTTAATTGTCACCAAACGCAATTATTACAAAAAGTCGAAACTATTTAATAATATGGTGTTTGGCGCTTTTGCCAAAGCAATTCCGAATGCCAAAACGGAATTCGATTGGCTATCGCGCAATGAAGACAATGTTAAAAAGTACATTAATGACCCCTATTGTGGTTATGGTTCGACGGGAGGCTTCTATAAGGAATTCCTTCGAGGTATGCACAAATTGTTCGATAAGAAAGAACTGAGCCGAATCCCGACGACACTCCCGATTCTTTTAATCGCGGGAGCGGAAGATCCCGTTGGGAAAAGTGGCGAAGGTGTTCACAAATTAGAAGGTATCTATCGAAAACTCGGCATAAAAAACTTAAATAAAATTATTTATGAAAATATGCGTCATGAGATTTTGAATGAACTTGATAATATGAAGGTATACCAAGACATCGCCCTGTTTTACAATAGTTAAAAAAGTCCCAGTTAATGAAGTGCTAACCTAAAAGTGGACAGGTTAAAAACCACCATCCACTTTTTTGGCTACTATATGATACATTTCGGAGCCAAAATCGCCCACCACACGAACTTTTTCATTGAATCCCGTACCGGCCCATTGCGGGAAAAGTTTGACGGCCCCATTATTAAGCGCGGAACCGGTAACGATAAACGAAGGATGCTTGTCCTGTTTAATTAACTTTTCAATGGTTTTACGCTTGTCGATGAAGTTGACAATGAACCCATCTTCGTTTAAATGGATGGGGCTGACTTGATTGATGAGACCCCCAAACATTTTTATGTGATGACCAAAAGGTCGTGGTGTCACTTCATATTGTGCCTTTTCAATAAAACCAAGCGCTTGCAAAACATCTTGGCCAGGCGTCATGGTCTGTAACTCGTTAAATTGACCAATGATTGCCTCACTACAATCGTCATTAATAACCATCCATTGGCGATAGAATCCGGTTCCCAGCGTATCGATGCGATAAAACTTGCCGTACTGAAATAGGAATCGGTGTTCTTTATAGTAAGCGACTTGCTCTTTAATCGCTTTTGAATCGATTGGGGTCAGTTGGGTGACATCCATTTCATATCCTAAATTTCCAAATGCGGCGACATGGAACCGTGTCTCTAATGGCGTTTTGCGTAGTGTTTGATGAGATGGCGAGGTAGCCACATGACAAGTCATGCTCGACAATGGATAGCCAAGCGAGATTCCATTTTGAATGGATAACCTTTCATAAGCATCGGTGTCATCGCTAGTCCAAATTTGCTGGAAGAAACAAAGCATGCCGAGATCAAAGCGGTTGCCACCACTGGCGCATCCTTCCCACAAAATGTAGTCATATTTGCTCGTCAATACTTTTAAGACGCGATATAGGCCAATCATGTAGCGATGGTAGCTTTCACCTTGGCTAAAATCGGATGATTGAAAGTCGGTAATATGACGATTCATATCCCATTTGACATATTCGATGTGCGCGCTATCGAGCACACTAGAAATTGATTCAATCAAGTATGTTTGAACTTCGAATTTTGATAAATCGAGGACCAATTGATGACGTCCTAAACTTGGTGCCCTTCCGAAGGCTTTAATGGCCCATTCTGGATGAATATTATATAATTTGGACTTTTCATTTACCATTTCCGGTTCAAACCAAAGCCCAAATTTCAACCCCTTAGCGTTAGCCTTATCGGCTAGATAATCAAGACCATGAGGAAGCTTTTTGGTGTTGACATCATAATCGCCAAGACCTTGGGTATCGTCATTGCGTTTACCAAACCAACCATCATCAAGCACGAGCAGTTCAAGACCTAGACGCTTGGCCTCGTTCATCAGGGACAACAATTTTCCTTCATTGAAATCAAAATACGTCGCCTCCCAGTTGTTAAGGATGATCGGCCGCGCTTGCTGGGCCCAAGGTCCGCGTATAATGTGGTGATTGATAAATGAATGCATGTGCTGCGATAGACCATTTTCACCAGAAGAAGATACGCTCATGATGGCAATCGGAGTTTCAAAGTGTTCGTTTGGTGATACTTTATAATCGAACAAAAAAGAATTGATTCCAGTTTGAATACGCAATTTGTGATAGGCAGTAACCGCAACTAATTCTTGGTGATTGCCACTGTAAAGAAGGTTAAACCCATACACTAATCCTTTATCATAACTGGCATCTTTGCGTTTAATCATGAAAAACGGATTATGGCGATTGCTGCTATTGCCAGTTTTTGAATCCGTTATGAATATGCCGTTTTTTAGTTCGTGAGTCTCGATGTGACCTTCAGCGCTCCAGGCTCCCGTCAAATTAGTAAGCACCATATCACGAGCATCGAGGTCTATGTTAAGGCTCGCCGCTTTTGATATGTGCATGTCGGCGCTACCCATATTAGTAATAATGGCGCTCCGTGAAATTACATCGCTTGAAATGAAGATGCCATAAATTAGTTCGACTTTTAGATTACTAACATTGTCAACAAGGGTGATTTTTAATACCTCATCAACGGAATGGGGACAGGGCAAGGCATCAAGCTGTGGCAAATCTTCGAGAAATTCGTCACTTTGATATATAAGGTCTATAACTTGGTTTTCATGGTCATGGATGCTAAAGGCCGGCTCGCGAAAATCGCCTTTGCCATGAGTGGGATATTCAAGATTAACGCTATCGAGGCAGACAGAAGGATGGGTTGCGCTATAGGCAACTTCTGTTCCATGAAGAAACTGCGTTTTATCGATGATAAATGAATAATCGTCACTCATGGGAATGAGGGGGCCAAAATATTCATTCACGAGATGAAGCGTTTCATCGATTCTTAAAATGAGCGATGTCTTAGTGGTGCTTAGATGGATGATGGATCCGCGTTTTTTAATCATAATCGACCTCTTCGCCATTATATCATTATCCCCAAATTTGGCGATATCCCGAAGAGAAAAACTAATTTTTGGAAAACAATTGGATGGTTTGTTGTAAAATATTTATTAACGATATGGAGGAATTTATGACTAATACGAAACGAGGCTTCAGTTATTCGAAGACAAAATCTATTTTTATTGCCGAATATCATGATGGACAATGGGATTCTGGAAGGCTCCAAAATGACGATCACATCACGATTACCGCCTTCGCCACCGCGCTTCATTATGGACAGCAGGCATTCGAGGGTTTGAAGGCGTACGCCCGTAGAGATGGTGGCGTCAATTTATTCCGCTTCATGGATAACGCGACGAGGCTACAGCAATCGTGCAGCCGTATGTTAATGCCCGAAGTACCGCTTGATTTATTCAGGCGCGGAGTTTTATCCGCTGTCAACGACAACCGTGAATTCATCCCTCCATATGGTTATGGAGAATCATTATATATTCGACCTTTGGTGATTGGACTAGGACCAATTTTAGGAGCAATGCCCGCCAAAGATTACTTATTTCTTGTCATGGTTTCACCAGTCGGACCTTATTTTGAAGGTGGTATGAAACCTGTTCGCATGATGGTGACCAGCTTTGATCGGGCCGCTCCCCATGGTACTGGCAAAGCAAAAGTAGGAGGCAACTATGGAAGCAGCTTCTTTGCTCAAAAAGAAGCCCGTGAACATGGATGCGCCGAGGCCATCTTTCTTGATCCGGCTACGCATCAATACATTGATGAAGCAGGCGCCGCGAATTTCTTTGGCATTACAAAAGAAGGAAAGTACGTCGCTCCCATTTCTTCCTCAATCCTTGATTCGATTACGCAACGTTCATTAAAGATTTTGGCCAAGAAAAAACTAGGATTGACGATTGAAGAACGGCCGATTGCCGTAAGCGAACTAGCTTCATTTGTGGAAGCCGGCGCTTGTGGCACCGCAGCCACAATTACTCCCATTGGAGAAGTGTTACATGAAGGAAAAGTTATTCAAATTGGCGAACCAATGAAAGTCGGACCAATTAGTCAACAATTATACGATTTATTAATCGGCATTCAATTAGGCGACATTGACGACGAATTTGGTTGGATTACCACGATTTAAGAAGACGAGCTAATATGAAACAGGATTTAAATTTTGCTTGGCGCTTCATCGATCGGTATGAAAACGATTTTTTGCGTAAAATGCCCAAAGATGCTGTAAGCATTGATGTCCCGCATACAATTAAGCAAATCCCATTTTCATATTTTTCCGAGCGCGATTACCAGCTAATCGGCACTTATGAAAAAATGTTTTCAGTTAATAAGTTTTCAATAAACGATACCGCCTTGCTCGTGTTTGAAGGCGTCATGGTCAAGTTTCGCGTCATCCTTAACAACATCGATTTTAAATCATATGTTTCCGCCTACAACAAGGTGACAATTGATATCAGCGACGCTATCAAAGAAGGTGAAAACCGCCTCCTTGTCATCGTCGATGCCCGCGAAGATAAACTAGTGCCACCATTTGGAGGAGTCGTCGACTATTTATCTTTTGGCGGCATTTACCGCGAGGTCCATCTTGATATTGTCCCCCGCGTCTATCTTGCCGAAACATATGTTGATACGACAAATGATGGGCAAGTTTCCATTAGATATGAGATGATTAATCCCGATAAGGACAAATTTGATTTGCGATTTGAAATATCCCTTGATGGGGAAGTCCTGGGACGATATTACGAAGATCAGTTCACTATTGATAAGCCGAAGTTGTGGTCGTTAACGTCCCCGCATCTTTATACCTTGACGACGATGCTTAAATCTAAATATGGCTATCAGGAAACAATGGTTAGATTTGGATTTCGCGAAGTATCTTTTACGAAAAAAGGTTTCTTTCTTAATGGGGAATATATCAAGTTAAGAGGTCTTAATCGGCACCAAAGTTATCCCTATGTTGGATATGCGATGCCGCAGTCGCTCCAATATCGCGATGCCGAGATAATGAAACAGGATTTAGGCATTAACATTACCAGAACAGCGCATTATCCCCCAAGTCGCCATTTTTTGGATCGCTGCGATGAGCTGGGTCTTTTTGTTCTAATTGAAAGTCCGGGCTGGCAATTTATTGGAGAAGCACCAAAATGGCAAGCGCAATATAAAGAAAACATCATGCGCATGGTCAAAGACTATTACAATCATCCCTCTATCATCCTTTGGGGCGTTCGCATCAATGAAAGTGCCGACCATCACGATTTATATGCGTGGGCGAATGATTGGGTGCATCAGTTTGACACGAGGCGTCCCACCGGAGGCATTCGTAATTTCAAGCATAGCGAATTTCTTGAAGATGTTTATACGTATAACGATTTTGTCCATGAGGGCGATAATATCGGTGTTGAAGATCCAAAGTCAATCATCGGAAAAGACGTTCCCTATCTTGTCACAGAATACGGGGGCCACATGTATCCCACAAAGGTTTATGATTCGGAACATCATCGCGTCAGCCAAGCCTTACGCCACTTCCACATCTTAAACGATATTTATAAATACCCGCAAATCAGCGGTGGTATCGGCTGGGTATATGCCGATTATCAGACTCATCAGGATTTTGGGTCTGGTGACCATATCTGCCATCATGGCGTCCTCGACCAATTCCGGTTACCAAAATACGCATCTTTTGTGTATGCCAGTCAAATTGAAGACAAACCAGTCCTTGAAGTTTTATCAAGAATGCAAATCGGCGATCATCCCAAAGGGATTTTAGGAGCCACCGTCGTTGCTAGTAATGTTGATTACATCGAGCTTTACAAAAATGAGGAATTTGTCGCAAAATTTTTACCAAATCGCGATGAATATCCGGATTTGCCCCATCCACCTTTTATTATTGATGACTATATTGGCGATGCCATTTTGAATTCGGGACGTTTTTCTAAAATGGATGCATCGATTGTAAAGGAAGCGCTTCGATTGGGAGCCATAAAAGGTTTTTCCCGACTGGGATTATGGCAATATTCAAAAATTGGCTTAGTCATGGTTAAAAACAAGCTGAGTTACAAAAATTTAGTCGATCTCTGGTATCAGTTTGTCACCAATTGGGGCGATGAATCCACAAAGTTCACATTTAAAGGTTATTTAAAAAATGAATTGGTAACCACAAAAAATATTGAAGTTGGCCACAAATATCATCTGGAAGTCATCCCCGATTCCGAAACCATGACCGTTGGATCGACATTTGATGTCCTACGCCTCGTGGTAAAGGTGACCGATGAGTTTGGTTTTCCCGCCACATATTTGCAACAAGCTGCCTCCATTAAGGTTTCCCCAGAACTAGCCGTTATTGGTCCCACGATATTTCCAATTACCGGAGGTCAAACAGGGGTGTTCATCCGCACGGTGACCCTGCTTGGAGGAACAGGTCGCATCAGTATTGAAACTCCCGACTATGGCAAAGTCGATTTGAAAATTAAAATTCACAAGCAATCATAAATACAAATTCGGGATTTGTTTTTTAATCGATTATTCTTTAACAATCTTGCCTTCGGCAATATCTTGTAACATTAGCGCGTATTTCTTTTCATCAATCGTATATTTTTTGCGAATCATGATATAAGAAAGAGTGAATAGCACCAGTGGAATTACCACGATACCTACTTTAAGAATCGTTAATCCCCATGGTCCAAAAGGGGAGTTTTGGAAATCCGAAATCAAGGTATTGGCCGCATCAAGGACCTCAGTGCTTGTCATAGCGCCGAGAGCTTTTAAGCGTTCATATTCGGCAATTTGATTGGAAATGCCAAGTACCCCTCCAGCTAAGAGGAACACATAAACGATACCTTGTTGCAAGGAACTAGAAAACTTAGCGGCTAAAGGGCGAATCGCAAACACGATGCTTTCTTTGCGTTCACCGGTCGTCCATTGATTGTATTCAATCGTATTGGTAATCATGATCAAAATAGTTAAATAGAAGATGCCTTGACCCGCGAAGATTAATACGCCAATGGGGGCGATGACAAGAATATGCAGCGGAAGGAAAGTCTGGGGTCCAATATTACCGACAAAGAAGAAGAGGGTATACCCAGCGACAATCGCCATAAAACTATAGTTGATTAATTGGGAACGCGACCACTTCTTGGCAAGCAATGGATAAATTGCTTGTGAAACGATTGTTCCCGCTGCATAGACGACGGTAAACAAGAACATCAATGTACCGCCGTTTGAGTAATCTACCGAAAAGTAGAAATAGTTTAATCCAAAACTATTCAATAGGGCAGAACCAAGATAATAAGTGAAGATGATTAAGGCGACCCAGAATAATTGACGGTTGGTTCCCATCAGGCGAAACATTTCAACAACGCTGACTTTTGGCTGTTTCTTTTCTGCTTCGATATCGCGCTCGCGCTCCTTGCATGCTAAGACAAGAACTACTTGCGATATAAAGAAAATCGTTGTAACGACAATAGCGATCATTTGATAACTCATGACGGCATTACCGGCAGTAATCATCGGGACGATGCCACCAACGGCAAAAGCCCCAACGGCGGCGAACACGGTCACCATTGTTGTCAGTTCGTTACGTTGTTTTTCTTTTGATGTTAATGATGGAAGCATTGACCAATAAGCAATATCGTTGAAGGTAAATGTAATTTCCCATAACAAATAAAAAACACCGAAGATGGCCACAAATCCCCAGCCGACCGGACGGACGAGAAATAATACCAATAAAGCGATCGAGGTTGTCACGGCACCAAGAAAAATCCAGGGTTTGTATTTGCCCCATTTCCAATGCGTATTTTCAATAATCGAACCAATCATTGGATCGTTTATCCCATCCCAAATGCGGGCAACAACGATAATCGCCGTGATGACACCAAATTGAAGCGCGTATTGAGCTTCATCGAGAACGCCAGTGTATTGGATGTAAGTTAAAAAGAAAAGCGAAATAAGCGTGTAAGCCGCATCGCGCCCGATGCCACTTAATGAGTAAATCCACTTCGTTTTCTTTGGAACATCATCACCAGTAAATGTCTCATTAAACTTAAATTTGCATTTCATATGATTATTCCTATCTCCCTCTTGGGTTTGCATTTATCAATATTTTATATCCCAACCATTTTATTTACAAATAAAGTTGGATCGGTCGATATTAGATGAGGGATTTGAAAAAAAATAAGACGGATGATGGTCATTCATCTTATAATTTAAACATGGATAAACTAAAATTGCTGTCACAACTGACGCTTGAAGAAAAAGCCGCCTTATTATCGGGTGTCTCCAATTGGGATACGACGCCGATTAAACGTTTAGGTATCCCCGCGATTAAAATGGCCGATGGTCCCACTGGGGTTAGGAAAGAATCGATTCCGGGAAAATTTCTCGCCCCATCGCTAAAAGCGACATGTTTTCCGCTTCCTGTTACGCAGGCAAGTACATGGAATCCTGACTTGATCAAAAGGATGGCCGGCACATTAGCCCTTGAAGCGATTGATCAAGGAATTGACACGTTGCTTGGTCCAGGAGTAAATATTAAGCGGAGCCCATTAGGCGGGCGTAATTTTGAATATTTTTCGGAAGACCCGTTGGTTTCCGCCACGATTGGTGCCGCCTTTGTTGAAGGCTTGCAATCAAAAGGCGTAGGGGCCTCCTTAAAACATTTTGCGCTCAATAACCAAGAATATCGACGTATGACGATTAGCAGTGAAGTGAGCATGCGCGCGATGCGCGAAATATATTTAGCCCCCTTCGAACATATTGTGAAAGTTGCCAAACCCCTGACCGTTATGGCGAGTTATAACAAAATAAATGGTGTCCAAGTAACCGAAAACAAGTGGCTTTTGAATGACTTATTACGAAAAGAATGGGGATATGATGGTCTTGTCATCAGTGACTGGGGCGCCACAGTCAATCGAGTAACGGGGATTGAAGCCGGGCTTGATTTAGAAATGCCCACCAGTAATGGACTTAACGATCGTCTTATTATTGATGCGGTAAAGCAAGGATTGCTGAGTGAAACGATTGTTGATACAGCCGTGGGCCATGTTCTTAAATATGTTAACCAATCGCTTTCTTTCAAAAAGTTAAGAAAAGGTTCCGGTTATGATGATGAGCTAGGTCATCAAATGGCTAAGCAAGTTGCCATCGAAGGCGCTGTGCTTTTAAAAAATACAAATCAGATGTTACCACTTCGGTTGAACCAAACCATTGCCGTAATTGGTTCAATGGCTAGCAAACCGCGATATCAAGGCAGCGGATCTTCGCAAGTTAATCCACATCACCTTGTGTCATTCATTGATGCCCTCGATAATTCGGGTATCAAATATGAATATGCACCCGGATATGGAACTTCCGAACGTTTTAAACGCCAAGAAGCGTGTCGCATCGCTAAAGGAAAAGATGCCGTCTTACTATTTATTGGCCTTCCCGAAGAGTATGAATCCGAAGGATTTGACCGCGCCCATATTAATCTTCCTTTAGCCCACATTAAGCTATTGAATGCCTTAAAAAAGGTGAACGCGGCGATTGTCGTTATCTTATCACTTGGGGCTCCTGTCAGCATGATGTTTGCTGATTCGGTACCGGCCATATTAAATATGTATCTAGCGGGTGAAGCATTTGGCGAAGCAGTGTTTGACCTTGTGTATGGGGTAAGTAATCCAAGCGGCAAATTAGCGGAAACATTTCCCAAAAAGCTAAATGACGTCGGTAGTTTCGGGCACTTTAAAATGGGTCCCCACCAGGTGGTTTATCGCGATGAAATTTATGTAGGATATCGCCATTATGATAAGTCCAAAAAAGATGTCTTGTTCCCATTTGGGCACGGGCTTAGCTATACCAATTTTAGGTATCGCGATTTAATTGTGGAAAATAATTTTGCCACTAAAAAAGAAGTCAACGTAAAAATTGAAATCACCAATGTTGGCCCAATGGAAGGCGCCGAAGTCGCACAAATATATATTACAGAAATGCGGCCTAGCGTCGATCGCGCGGTTCAAGACTTAAAAGCTTTTAAGAAAGTATTCTTGATGCCAGGCGAAACAAAGACACTTGAATTTAAACTGGATGAAAAAGCATTTCGCTACTTTGATCAACATCGCGACGAATGGGCCATTACCACGGGCGATTTCAAGATTTTGGTGGGTAGTTCTTCACGCGATATTCGCGTAAGTGATGTCGTATACATTGAAGGTCAAACTTCAAAACAAGAACCAAAAAATATTAAGGAGCTCCCCACGGTCGAAGAAGTGGCTTCAATCAATGTTCCCTATCGTCGCCACACAATTGACGCGGCAGCGACGATTGGGGACATCAAAAAGGTGAGTCTTAATGGGTTTTTAATTTATCACGCAATTCGATTTGGCGCTACATTGCTGGTCCCTAAAAATATTGATCGCGCCACCAAGCGCATGGTCCGTCAATCAGCCATCATGATGCCGATACGACAAGTAGCATTAGTTTCAAACGGCAAAGTATCGCATAAGGGTGTTGATGGCCTAATTTTGATTATTAAAGGTAAGTTGTTCAAAGGCCTTCAAGTGTTACTTGAAGACATCAAGACCCAAAAGCGTTTTAAAGACAAAATAACCCAATATCCCCTAGAGCAATAAATAATGAAAGTGCTAATCATTGGTGGCACCGGTTTACTGGGATTTGAAGCCGCCAAACAATTGTTAAGCAAGAGGCACTTAGTAACGGGGCTAGCGCTACCACCGATTCCCGAAGGGCTGATAATACCCGCTAATTACCAGTTAATATTCCAAAACTATATGGAAATGTCAGATGAGGCGCTGCTAAAAATAATGACAGGCATGCAAGCCCTCGTTTTTGCCGCTGGAATTGATGAACGGGTTGAGGGGAAAGCCCCAATTTATGATTTATATGATAAATACAATGTGCAACCTGTTCAGCGATTATTGACGCTCGCCTGTAAAGCCAAAATTACCTCGGCGGTTATCCTTGGATCATATTTTACTTATGCGGCTAGAAAATATCCCAAGTGGCACCTCGAAAAGTATCATCCTTACATACGCGCTCGAATGGCGCAGCAAGAGGTGGCCTTATCATTCGCCAATGCCGGAAAGATGGATGTGGCGGTTTTGGAACTACCTTACATTTTTGGAACACAACCGGGGCGTCGTCCCGTTTGGACGATTTTAGTCGCGCAAATATTGGCGATGAAACGCCGGACTTATTATCCAAGAGGCGGCACCTCAATGGTGACGGTGAGACAAGCCGGCCAAGCGATTGTTGGCGCCATCTTGAAAAACGGAGGGGGTCATGTTTATCCCATCGGTTACTACAATATGACTTGGAAAAATATGCTTTTGCTATTTCATAGATATGCGTCGATTAATCGAAAAATCGTCACTATTCCGACGTGGATTTATAAACTAGGTGTCGCTTCAATCGTAAAGAAAAAACGCAAAAAAGGAATTGAAATGGGTCTTGATTTGGTGAAATTTGCACCAGTTATGACTTGCAACCTGTTTATCATGCGAGATGAAGGAGCAACATTTTTAGGTGTTAAACCCGATGATATTAACCTAGCCATTGCCATGTCGGTGAGCGCCTCCCTGGATGCGCTTAACGGCAAGCACATGGTCGGCATGATACCCGAATAGTTTATTAGAAATACTGGTGCTAGATATTGCTCATTAATAAGCTTTGCTTTAATATATGTATTTAGAAAATTAAATTTAGTTAAACTTTAAAATCTAAAACTTATAGCGGACATTTGCATTTATTCGCTTGTGAAAATAATGTGTCAAAATCGAAACGATCGAAACGCAAGTTTGATTTTCACCCGAATGGGTAATAAAGGAGCTCACATATGATTATCGGCGTCCCCAAAGAAATTAAGAAACATGAGTATCGCGTCGGGCTAATTCCTAAACATGCGGCATATTATGTCGCCCATGGACATACGGTTTTTGTCCAAGTTGGCGCGGGAATAGGCGCTGGTTTTAGCGACCAAGAATATTTGGATGTTGGCTGCCATCTGCTTAATAGCATTGACCAAATATATGCCAAAGCCGAGATGATTATTAAAGTTAAAGAGCCCCTGGCGCCCGAATATCATTTGATGCGCGAAGGACAAATAATTTTTACGTATCTTCACTTAGCGGCTAGCAAAGAATTGACAGAAGCGATGTTAAACCGAAAAGTCGTTGGTGTCGCTTATGAAACAATTACCGATGATGCTGGCAAATTACCATGTTTAAAGCCAATGTCCGAAGTCGCCGGACGTCTTTCGATTCAAGAAGGCGCGAAGTTTTTAGAAAAAGAATCAGGCGGACGTGGCGTTTTGCTCGGTGGTACCGAAACCGTCGCTCCGGCAATCGTCGTTATTATCGGCGCCGGCGGTGTCACCGGACGCAATGCTTTAACAATCGCTTTAGGGATGCAAGCTCATGTCATCGCTCTTGATGTTAATACAACTTATTTAGAAACACTCGTTCCCATGTATGGCGGACGGCTGGAAGTGTTGCCAAGTACTTCCGAAAACCTCGAAGCGTCATTACGCCGCGCTGATTTAGTGGTATCAGGAGTTCTCGTGGCCGGCGCTGCCGCTCCAAAGATTATTAAACGCGACCATTTAAAGATGATGAAACCCGGTGCTGTATTTGTCGACATCGCCATTGATCAAGGCGGAAGCGCCGAAACAAGCCATGTTACATATCACGATGATCCGGTTTATGTCGTTGATGGAATTATCCATTACTGCGTTGGCAACATGCCAGGGGCTGTTCCTCGCACTTCGGCTGAAGCATTAGGCAACGCGACCTTACCATTTGGCTTGTCCTTAGCGGATAAGGGATATAAGGAAGCCTTCAACAATCCTCATTTGTTACGAGGCCTCAATGTCTATTTTGGAAAATTAACTTGCGAACCAGTCGCCCATCACTTCGACCTACCTTTTACGAATGCTTTTCAGCTATTCAAGTAATTAATAAAAGTGGTAAAATATCTACACATATGGATACTTTGCCGAGTAGACAAGTGGTAAGTCAATTGGCTCTGAACCAATCATGCAAAGGTTCGAATCCTTTCTCGGCAGCCAATTAATTTTTAAGGGACGAATAGTCCCTTTTGCTAAATTATAAGGAGCAAATTATGGAAAAATTGTTAGATATGTTTATTGAAGCCGAACGTCTCCGTCAAAATAACGGCCTCGAGTTAATTGCCTCCGAAAATTTTACTAGCAAAAAAATTAGAGCATTATGCGGTTCAGTTTTGACGAACAAATATGCGGAAGGATTTCCTGGCAAACGCTATTATGGCGGTTGCCATATTGTCGACCAAGTCGAGCAATTAGCAATCGAAAAAGCGTGCTTGTTATTTGGAGCTCGCTACGCCAATGTCCAGCCTCATAGCGGCAGTTCCGCCAATATGATCGCTTACGCCGCCGTGTTAAAGCCGGGCGCTAAGATTATGACCCTGGCCCTTGATGAAGGTGGCCATCTTACCCATGGCTCTCCAGTTAGCTTCAGTGGCAAGACTTATCAAGTCGTTCATTACCGGCTTGGAAAAGATGGGCGTATCAATTATGAAGCGATGCGTGAATTAGCAAGAGCGGAGAAACCACAACTAATCCTCGCGGGATTTTCTTCATATCCTTACACCATTGATTTTCATTATTTTGGCGAAGTAGCGCGTGAAATTGGAGCTTATTTTATGGTCGACATCGCCCATATCGCCGGATTAGTGGCGGCCGGCCTTCATCCAAGTCCCTTTCCCGAAGCCGACATCGTTACTTCGACAACTCATAAAACAATCCGTGGACCACGAGGTGGCTTAATTCTTACCAATCGCGAAGACATCGCCAAGAAAGTCAATAGCGCTACTTTCCCCGGTATGCAAGGGGGCCCATTGATGCACATTATCGCAGGAAAAGCACAATGTTTTATTGAAGCGCTCGAACCATCTTTTAAAGAGTACATTGCCAATGTGTTGAAAAACACGAAAGCGTGCGCTGATGAATTTAAACGCCTGGGCGCCGTCGTCAGTGGCACGGATACCCATCTATTCATTATGGATACCAAATCCACTTATGGGCTTACGGGCATGGAAGTTCAAGATAAGGTTGAAGAAATCGGGATTACCTTAAATAAAAATATGATTCCTGGCGATACCGAAAAACCCTCAATTACTTCAGGAGTGCGGATTGGTTTAGCCGCTTTGACAACGCGCGGATTAAGCGAAAAGAATGCACGCATCCTCGCGCGCTTAATTCATGATTATCTATCGGAAAAAATCTCAAAAGAAGATGCCTTGGCAATTACACAAGCGATTGTGGCCACTTTAAAAAATGTTGATGAACTTTAGTGGTAAGATTTAAATATGAGTAATTTTATTTTACGACCAAAATTACGTTCGATATTTGTGCATATGGCAATCGACTTTATTTTACTGGGATTTTTGCTTGCCCTTGTTTTTTGGGATTCGTCGCGAACGATTGAAGCGGAAATGTTTCTACCGACCCTGATATTTTTTATCTCCTATGGTATTTTTAAATTACTAGTATTGGCATTAGCGGGTATCTATAACATCATCACCAGCCATTTTGGCGTGGTCGACGCCATGAAAGTTGGTATCGTATCCTTAGCAACAACATTTGTGGCCTTCATCGTCATGTATTTCCTACCGCAAGTAAAAACATGGACAATTATGGAATTGGTGACTCTTTCATGCTCGGAGTCATTCATTCTCATATCAGTTCGTTTTGCCAAACGACTCGTTCATATGTATGCCGTCAAGAAAGATCGTTCATTCCTTGCCAATCGAACGATTATTATTGGCGCTGGCCTCGGTGGCAAGATGATTATTGACGAAATCAGGAATAACCCCAAACTTAATAATGAAGTGGTCGCTTTTGTTGATGATGACGACTCGAAAATTGGTAGTTCGTTCTCCGGCGTTAAAGTATATGGACCCATCAGCAATATAAGTGACTATATTAAGCATTTTGACGTTCAAGAAGTCATTGTCGCGATTGCCAACATTGATAAAGATCGCTTATTCCAAATTTTGTCGTATATGGATGAAGATAATGTCAAAATCAAACGTTTGCCACTGTTGGGCAATCTTTCCGCTGACCAAAAGGTGGAAATCATGGAAGTTGATATTCACGAACTTTTGGGACGTGATGTCATCCCGCTTGAAAATGAAGAAATTCATGAATTTATTAAAGATAAAGTAGTTTTGATAACAGGAGCCGGCGGTTCCATCGGCAGTGAACTAACGCGCCAAATCTTCAATTACAAGCCGAAGCGCATCATCATGTTCGATATATATGAAAATGGTGTGTACGATTTGCAACAAGAATTTCGCCGTTTGTGTAACCGCCAACACGATTTATGCATTGAGCTGGAAGTCATCATTGGTTCGACCTACAACCATGATCGCATTGATCAACTATTTGCCACTTATCGGCCCGATCTTGTGTTTCATGCGGCCGCGTATAAGCATGTCCCGTTAATGGAAGATAGCCCGCAAGAGGCGATTCGAACAAATATCCTTGGCACCTACAATGTTGCCCTAGCTTCAAACAAATATGAAGTGCAAAAAATGGTCCTTGTTTCTACCGATAAGGCCGTTAGACCTACCAATGTCATGGGGGCGACGAAAGCCTTCGCGGAAATGGTCATTCAACATTTTGATTCAATCTCCGCAAAAACATCATTTTCTTCAGTGCGTTTTGGTAATGTCCTTGGCAGTAACGGAAGCGTGATTCCCGTCTTCAAAAAGCAAATTGAGGCCGGAGGTCCCGTCACGGTGACCGATCCGCGCATTACGCGTTTTTTCATGACGATTCCGGAAGCTGTCGGCCTAATCTTGCAATCAGGAGCCTACGCTAAAGGTGGCGAAATCTTTGTTCTGGATATGGGAAAACCAGTTAAAATCATCGATCTCGCTGAAAAGATGATTCGCCAAGCCGGTTTTATTCCTTACAAAGACATTAAGGTCGAGTTCATCGGACTTCGTCCCGGTGAAAAATTATATGAAGAGTTATTGATTGATGGTAGCAATCAAATTAAGACTCCTAATGCCAAGATTTTTATTGATATCAAGGATGAAATTAAATTCGATATCAATACATTTACTTGGTTTGAACAAAATCTCACGATTGGTAAGGATGAATTGGTTAATGGCTTATTCAAAGCAATTAACATCAAGCGACCAGTTATCGAATAATTTATGGTAAGACTCTCTAAAATAAGTTATTTTATATTATAGGTATTTTACTTAGCAATCTCTTAAAAGGTGGCAATATATATGAACGACAATATCGAAGAAAATACGACCTCCCTTAGCCTCATTGATCTATGGCGCATGATTTGGCGCAATATCTATTCAATTATCTATTTCACGATCCTCGGTTTAATTCTTGGAATCGTATACACGAATTTAATCGTTACGCCGGAGTATACGGCGACCGGCTATGTCGCGATGAAGGCGACCACGAGCGCTACGGTTTTAAATACGATTACCGAAATCGCAAAATCGCGGACCGTTGCCGATGCTGCTGTAATTACGCTTGATGAAGATGGTATCACTCATCCTAATGGCGACCCCATTGTCGCAAGCGACATCATCGCGGGAGTCACGGCGTCCTATACCGCGACATCATTGCGCGTCACCATCAGCTACAAAAACGAAATTCAGGCAATTACAGTTCCCATCCTTAATGCAGTTATTGACGCGACGATCACCACTGGTAATACCAATTATACGGCGATTGCCAATAACCTAATTCTTGACTCATATGCCGAAGTCGCTTCATATACGGGACCATCTTCCTCGCTATACATTGCCATCTTTGTCATTCTTGGTGGCGTGGTTGGGACCGGACTTGGCATTGTGACGGATATCATTGAAGACCGCATTCATCATCCAAGCGAAATCCAATCGCTAGGCGTCAATGCTTTCAGTGTCTGTTATCCCGATAACAAGAAAAAAGAAAAAAGAAAAGACCCGATGCTACTTACCATCAAAGATCTTGATGTCGTCGATACAAGCGACATCGGCAGCACTTATTACCATGATGTGTTAAAACTTCAAAATGACATTGAAAATTTCACGCCAGATAAACAAGTCAAAACGATTGGGTGCACTTCCACCAAAGAATATCAGAGCAAAGCCTCGCTTATTGCATCAATGGCCGAAGTATACGCCAAAGAGCATCAACGGGTCCTCGTGCTTGATTTTGATTTTGAGCATCCATTCATGCATGAACTATTCCAATTGAAACAAGATAAAAATATTGTGTCTTATTATTTGAGCTTTAAACCAAAAGAAGAATTCTATGAACGAGTTAATCCCTACTTAGTGGTCATTCCTGGCTCCAGTAGTGCGATTGGTTCAAAGATTATCAAGTCGGAACGCCTGAAAAAATTAGTGGATGAAGCCCGTAAGGAATTCGATTATGTTTTGATTAATTGCCCACCGACTCTGAAAGACATGACGATTCTTTCTTGCGCATCTTTGCTTGATGGCGTGTTAGTGATGGGAAAATTCCATGTGACCAAGAAAAAAGAATTCATCAAAACGGCGAGTATTGTGTCTAATCACGAAATGCATCTCATTGGTGGCGCTTTTTTAAGTCCCCAAAACGAACGTAACAATGTCTTAACTAATCTTTTTTCCAAATTGTCGCGTTAATAAAGGCGACCTTGTCTTCGATAAAGCGCACGACGCGCGCAGACACATCATCGATTGTGTAATGAAATGGAACCTGGTATGCGCTAGGTTCTTTTTTTTGCATCGCTTCGAGGGAATTTATGACACCATCGGTATCGATGCCGCTTAAAAGAATCGTGCCGGCGTCAATGGCTTCAGGACGTTCGGTCGATGTGCGCAACAAAATGGCACGGAAGCGAAGCATTGCTGATTCTTCCGAGACAGTACCGCTATCGGATATGACGATAAAGGCATCTTTTTGGAGGCGGCAATAATCGGTAAAACCAAGCGGTTTGATGCGTTTGATTAACGGATTAAGCGTTACATTTTGAGCCTCAAGCTTTTTAAATGTGCGCGGATGAACCGAGAATATAATCGGTAGTTGATATTTAGCGACCACGGTATTAATCGCGTTAGCAATTGCGGCGAAGTGTTTCGGATGGTCGATATTTTCTTCGCGGTGCCATGATAACACGATGTATTGTTGCGGTTGCACATCCAGACGCTTGAGAATGTCCGAATTATTAATCTTGTCCATGTGGCAATTGAGCACTTCGCGAATGGGGGATCCGGTGATGCCGATGTAAGCATCCTCGAGTCCTTCTTTGATGAGATAGCGATAGCTGTAATCGGTATAAGGAAGGTTAAAATCAGCGATATGGTCAACGATTTTTCGATTAATCGTCTCCGGAACATTCCAATCGCCACAGCGATTGCCGGCTTCCATGTGGAAGATGGGGCATTTTAAACGTTTAGCGCTTATGGCCGCTAAGGCCGAGTTAGTATCGCCCAAGATTAACACCGCATCGGGTTTTAAGTCGCGGATTAAGTCATAGCTTTTCTCAATCACTTTTCCGATTGTGGCTCCAAGCGTCGCCTCGGCGCAATTAAGAAAATAATCGGGCTGGCGCAGTCCTAAATCATCAAAGAAGATTTGATTAAGTTCATAATCATAGTTTTGACCGGTATGGACAAGAATATGGTCGAATGCGATATCACAAGCCTTGATTACTTCTGAGAGACGGATGATTTCGGGGCGCGTCCCAATAATCGTCATGACTTTCAATTTGTTCATAGTTGTACCTTCATTCGTAATCATAGCACCGCGCGAATTTAATATCTTTTAAATTTGATTCTTAATCCAATATATAGCAGCGAAAAGATGATGATGATTCCTCCAAAGATAGCAATATTCCTAAAGAGTGAGGAATCAAGGGGAACACCTGTGTTTGATTGTGTTAGACCAGGATTGCCGGTAACTCCTGCCAGGTAGTTATAGCGGCCAATCGCGTCGTTAAATGAATTGGTGACCGCTTTGCCGGTTTCGTTGATGCCGGTAATCGTGTGGTTTTTGTTTTGAATAAAATATATTTTTGCAGAAGTATCCATAAATCCATACTCTTCTCGAAGTTCTTCAAACGCCGCTTGAGGATTGGCTCCAGCGTTCATCCCGGCCCCATACATGATGTGCCGGGCATAAGCCTCCGCTTGAAGTTCGGGGGTCACCAATGGGGTTTGAAGGGCATGCGTTCCTAATGAAGATGTATCGATTCCTAACCGCCACTCGTCCCAAGAAGAGTCAATCGTACCGGCGATGATTTTTGGGGAACGCGTGATATGGGGATAATTGACATCGATAAGGCCAGTCGGGGTAATCATGGCGCTGGGGTCACCCATAAAATCAATGACATCAATTGCAGTTTCCGCTGCTAGATCAAACAAAGTGATGGATGAAATAAGATCAAGTGTCATACTTTCAGATATCGAAGTTGTGTCGCTGATAAATGGCGCTTGGTCATCATTTGCGATTAAAAGAGTACCCGCTTGGGTGGCCTCCTCCGGCAGGGTGATGATAGTCATGACACTTCCGTAATCTAGGTGAAGTTCATAATCACTCCAAGTAACGATTTCATTCGTTCCATTAAATAGTTCAATCGCCAAGACACCTTCATCATCGGCATATATTTCACTAATGAAAATAGCGACCGCCTCAAGCGGAGATACCACCGCGTCAAGATTAGTCACGTCAATCGAAAAAGTGGTTGTCATTTCTTGATATGAGACCGTAATCTCTTGTTTTCCAAGTGTAAAAGAATCGCCTCCGGCACATGTAAAACCTTCTTCAACAATCGTTGGCTCGCCCTCATCAAAATTAACTTGCAAAGCGCCACCAATGAATTCGAATGAATCTCCTAACGAGTAAGTAGTGCGGTAGGGATTACGATGCATTTCGACGCTTGTGATTGATGCCACTTCTTTTTTTGCGTGGACGAAAAAACTATGATCAAGGCCGTCATGGCATTGGCCGACAATCGCTAAAAAACTTAGCGCCGGAACAACTAATATTTTTGATAACCAACTTTGAGATAAATTGATCTTCATAATCCTGATTATTATAACTTATGGCGCCATCGTTTCCAATTTATTGCAAGCAAGAACACGATTATCGCACGCTCTTTTAATTTTTTTTGTATGTTAAACAAGTATAATTGTATAAGGTAATTTTAATGAATGAAAAACGGGGAACAAAATTAATTGCTAAAAATAGCCGCGCGTCATTCGACTATTTTTTGTCACAATTTCTTGAAGTCGGTCTCGAATTAACGGGTACAGAAATCAAAAGTTTGCGCAATCATGGTGCGAGTCTAGTCGATAGCCGCGTTATCATGCGCAATAACGAAATGTATGTTTTGAACATGAATATACCGATTTACGATAAAGGCAATATCTTCAATCACGACCCAAAACGAACGCGAAAACTATTAATGCATCGTCAAGAAATCAATAAATACATTAGAGCCATGCAAGAAAAAGGTTTTACGATTGTCCCCACCAAGATATATTTTTCTAAAGGTCGCGCCAAGCTTGAAATTGCCCTTGCAAAAGGCAAAAAGCTGTTTGATAAACGCGAAACGATCAAGCGACGCGAGGATGAAATTAAAATAGCCAAAGCCATCAAGGGGCAAAAGGATGTTGACTAAATGATTTTTAAAACGATTGAGGAAGTTATCAATTATTTTTCCACCCATATTTCGGGCGCATATACGCGCGATAACTTCGATGCTTTTTTGACATCAATTAATTTTAAATACACGGTTCCCTCAATCCATATCACGGGCACGAATGGCAAGGGCTCGACGGCGACGATGATTCAAAACATCTTTGAAACAAGCGGGCGCCATGTTGGATTATTCACTTCTCCAGCGTTTGACCGTTTTTCGGAAATGATTTATATCGACGATGATGAAATCGAAGACTCATTCGTAATCGATTTTATGAATAAATATAGCAATCAGTTCGAAACCTTCCACCTGACGACTTTTGAGATGCAAACATTGTTGGCATTTTCATATTTTACCGCCAAAAAAGTGGCGCTGGCGGTTATTGAAGTTGGCATGGGTGGTAAACTTGACGCGACCAATATATTTACCCCAATTCTTAGCATTATTACCAACATTGGTCTTGAGCATACTAATTACCTAGGACCAACACTTATTGATGTGGCCACTCATAAGGCTGGCATTATTAAACCAGGGATTCCGACATTGATTGGACGTCTTGATCCCCCTTGTTTATTGGTAATTGAAGACGTTTGTCGCAAAAACCATTCCAACTTAATCATTGTCAAAGAACCTTATGCTCTAAAAACAGGGATTAGCCAATATTTTTCATATGGCCATTATGAAAATCTTGAACTGACGATGAATGGCGCTTACCAAATTCAAAACGCGGCACTTGCCGTTGAAGCTGTCGAAATATTGAAGGAACGCTTTCCCCTCAAAGAAAAAGATATCCGCCTTGGGCTTCATAAAACATTTATGCCGGGCCGGCTTGAATTCATTAGTTCGAATCCAATGGTTATTATTGATGGGGCCCATAATCCCCATGGGGTTAATGCTCTTGTCAGTTCACTGAGGCCCTTCGCAAAGAAAACCATTTTTATCATTTTTGCCGCGTTCAAGGACAAAGATGTAGAGCCGATGCTCAAAGAACTGTCAATATTATCACACCATATCGTGGTCACTTCATTTTCCCATCCGCGGGCTCGTCATCAAATAGATTATCAAGATTTACGATATCCCTATATCGATGATTATAGGCTGGCGATATCGCGTATTTATCAAAATGCTTTAAAGAGTAGTGTAATATTAATTACAGGATCGCTGGCTTTTGCCGGAACTGTCAGATCCTTCATCCAATCAGGGGGCTTACACCGATGACAAACAAAATCATTCAAAACATTACGCTTAGCGCTTTGTTAATTGGTCTTGGGGTCATTTTTGAGCGTCTCTTTGTTATTAATATTCCCCCCTTCATCCGGATTGGCATCGGTTCGATTCCCGTCATCTTATCAAGCGTTATATTGGGTCCTATTTATGGGGGATTTATTGGGGCAAGCGTTGATGTGCTGGGCTTCTTCGTGTTTGATACATCGGGATTTCCTTATACGCCTTATGTGACGATATCTTTTATTTTGATGGGCGTTTTGCCGTATTTATTGCTTAAATTGACGTCATGGATGCGCTATAAAAAGAAGCCATTCCCCATTAGTTACATATTACTTGGATTAATTTGGGTGTTTACTTTAGTGTATGTTTTAACACAAACGAGCGTGCGTATCAGTGGGGTTGTTTACGAGATTGACTTGTTCATGAAAGTGTTCATCCCCATTATCAGCTTCCTAGTGTTTGGAGGGTTCTCTGTCTTTGTTTATTATATGAACCGCTACTTCCAGCGCAAGATCACGGACTATCCTTCTTGCCCCAGCCCCCATGAGGGAGCGTTTGTGATACTCGTGGTGGAAATATTAATTCATATGGTGTGGGGTAGCATTTGGAAGGCGCAATTTTTTGGGCTCGATGTGCTCATGGTTTTGTTCGTGCAATCCGTCGTGCTCATCTTTAGCTTCCCCGTCAAGACGTTTGTCTTTAATTATGTGTTGATGGCCTATCATCGCTATATTGATAAAACAAGGAGTGACTACTATGAGTGAAACAATTGAAAAAGATGAACCCATTGTCGAAGAAATTACACCCCCAAGTGTCGCCGGTCCCATATCATTTCCGCGACTTGGCGTAATCGTCATATCGGTATTACTAGGATTAATTGTCATTCTTTCTATTATCATCTGGATACTTTAATTTTGGAGGGTTAATTTATGCATAATAAATTACTACTAAAAAATGAAACGATGTATCAAATTTATGTTCGCAACCACACGCGCGAAGGAACATTTCGCGCCCTGGAAGGTGACTTGCCACGCCTAAAAGACTTAGGCGTATCCATTTTATATTTGCTTCCGATTAACCCAATTGGCGAAGAATCGCGCAAAGGAACGTTAGGGAGCCCCTATTCAATCAAAGATTACTTTGCGATTAATCCGGAGCTAGGGACGCTTGCTGATTTTCTTCACTTTCTAAAAGTTGCTCATACGTCGGGGTTTAAAGTTATGATTGATGTTGTATTAAACCATACTTCGCGCGATGCCACGCTTGTCAAGGAACATCCGGAGTTTTATTACTACAAAGATGGAAAACTAGCAAACCGCATTGGTGAATGGTCGGATATTGCCGATTTGCGACTGGATCTAACAGAAGTGCGAAATTATCTGATCAAGATGATGGAATACTGGGTTGATCAAGGCGTCGATGGATTCAGGTGCGATGTGGCCCCGTTAATCCCGCTTGATTTTTGGAAGCAAGTCATTACCGCTTGTAACAATAAAAATCCCAATCTAATTTGGTTATCAGAATCGATTGAGCCCGATTTTATTAAGTATTTACGGCAACTTGGATATCATGGCTATTCAGATTCAGAAATGTTCCAAGTATTTGACGTGCTTTACGATTATGATGTCTATCCTTTCTTAAAAACATATCTTGTCAAAGATGGCGATTTAAAGGCTTATTTAAGGCAAGTACGGACCCAAGAATATATTTACCCGGCGGATTATTTAAAGATTCATTTCTTAGAAAATCACGACCAAATGCGTATTGCCGCGATGGTAAATAACGATGTTATATTACGAAACCTTACCGCGTGGAGCTTCTTCCAAAATGGAATCGGATTTATCTACGCTGGGCAAGAAACAAAAAATACGAAGACGCCATCCCTATTCGATAAGCAACCAATCGATTTATCAATTACCGATAAACCGTTTTATGATTTGATCAAAAAATTAATTGCCATCAAGAAAAACCCTTGTTTTTCAAAAGTTCGTCGCTTCGACATTATCGAGCATTTGCAACTCGACCTGATCGTCTCCAAGATGACAAGCGATTCCGGAGAATGCTTTGGTATCTTTAATACCTCGAAACATGAGCGGCAAGTTTATGTGCCGATGGAAGATGGCCAATATCTTGATTTGATCAGCGACAAAACAATCACCGTTGATCACGGTATCATTACGATAAAAGAGCCGCTGTTCCTTAAAGAAATATAATTATTTATAGTTATGGTAAGAAGTTGTCGTGCTGACGCCCACATGGTAGTGATGCCCCATTTGTTTTTCGATGGGCGGTAGTTTCATGTAGTCTCCAAAGATATGGGTTAAATAGCGATGATAGTCACTGGGAACTTTTACTTCTAACCCTTCAAATTTTGCGATTACGCCATCGCCAAAAACTGATGGCGGCAAAGCTTCGCGGTTTAAATACATGGTTAAATATGGCCCCACCAGTGTTGCTTCTTCATATGGTATTTTTTGGATACTTTTGGAAATTGATTTTGAATTCCAATTAAATATACCAAATGGAAAAAACAAGATAGCAACTAGATTTGTTAAAATATCGATTAAGAAATGCTGATTGAAGCGCGGTTTATGAAGCATGCCCGAAAAATATGAAAAGTACCACCGAAACCAGAAAAAATGAGGCTTGAATGATTTAACTTTCGTGGCCCCAGGCTTTCTTGACATTCCATCAAGCGGAAAGATATCCATCCAAATCCCATGGTTTATATTCGTATAGGCAAACAGCACTTCTTTGAAACAGGTATTGCTATTTCTTAATTTGGCATAAGGATAGCTGTAGCGTTTATCGCTATAGACGGATTGGAGGAAGAAAGGGTCCTTGAATTCTTTTGTCAATTCAATTAGTTTGTTAAAATCAGGGCGTGGCATCGCCACATCAAGATCATCATCCCAGGGAATAAATCCTTGATGACGAATTGCCCCAAGGCACGAACCTCCGAAAAGATAATAGCGGAGTCCATGCTTTTCACAAATTGCGATGAATTCCTTCAACAGTTGTCGTTGCACATTTTGAATTTCGTTCATAAAATACCATAGGAATTATATTATTGATAACAAGAGCCTGCAAATGAAACTTCAACATATAGTATAATATTTAAATAATCATGGAAAAACACCCCTTTGATATATTGAATCATAAGAAAGTCTTCCTTCTTGATATGGATGGAACGATTTATAATGAAAACCGCCTTTTTCCTGGGGTGCTTGATTTTCTCGCGTACTTAAAAGAAAGACATATTAAATCCTTTTTTTTAACAAACAATTCTTCAAAATCGACGAACGACTATGTCAAAAAGTTAAAGCTACTTGGGATTGATGCCACTGCAAGCCATATTATCATCTCGACGCATATTGCCGCCCATTATGTGAAACGTCAGTTTGGCGAAGGACTAATTTATGTGGTGGGCACATCTTCAATGGTGCGCGAGTTGCGGCATCTTGAAGTCAATGTAACAACCGAAATAAATGATGGAATCGTCGCCGTTCTTGTCGGTAACGATAATGAACTAACTTTTAAAAAATTACATGAAGCTTCCTATCTATTGACAAACGGGGCGCCATTTATTGCCACTAACATCGATCGCGCCTGTCCGGTGTCGTTTGGGTATGTGCCTGATTGTGGCGCCATTTGCGAAATGTTGACACACGCCACCGGCAGAAAACCAACCTATATGGGCAAGCCTCATGCCGAAATTGTTAATTATGTCAAAGCTAAGACTAACGCTGAATCGCGCGACATCGTCATGGTTGGCGATCGCCTCTACACCGATATGCTCATGGCCACGAAGCGCAATATGACTTCGGTCTGCCTTCTGTCCGGAGAAGCCACAAAAGAAACCATTGCCAAGTTTCCCTACAAAATTGATTTTGTGTTTGATGATATTGCCACGCTTTTACAAGCGATGAGAGGAACTTTATGAATACAGCTTTAATTATTGCCGGTGGTAGTGGCAAACGGATGAATAGTGATATTCCTAAACAATTCATCGAGGTCGCCAATAAGCCAATTATTATACATACCCTCGAAGCCTTTGCGCGCCATCCGGGAATCGATGAAATTCTTGTCGTTTGCCTCGAAGAATGGATTGAGCGGCTTTGGGGCATGGTTCGAAAGTTTAATATCCCAAAAGTAAAATACATCGTTAAAGGGGGGAGTAGCGGGCAGTTAAGCTGTTTCAATGGCCTTGAAACACTGCGCGACCATCTTTCCGATGATGATTTTGTCGTCATTCATGATGCGATTCGCCCTTTGATGCCCGAAATTATCATCACGGAGTTATTACGCATCGCTCATGAATATGGCAATGCCTGTTCCTCACTACCGATGCATGAAACGCTGATTCTCACCGAAAATCAAGCGTTTGGTTCAAAATCGCTTGATCGAGACCTGGTCCGGCGCGTGCAAACACCACAAGCATATCGGTATGGAGAGCTTTATAGCGTCCATAAACAAGCGCTTGAAAAAGGAATCACTAATAGCGTCTATGCCAACACATTAATGGTGGATTTTGGCAAGACGATATATTTCTCGTTAGGTTTTGATAACAACGTTAAAATTACGACATCAGAAGATTTAACTCTTTTCAAAGCGTTATTAACGATGGATGAACGGGATTTGGTCAAGCGATGAATCGATATCGTAAATCCCCATATATCGATGAGTTACAAGCGAATCGACAGTTGCTTGATTTGTCGTTTTTAGTTGGCAAGACATTAGCCATCAGCGGGGCCACCGGAATGATTGGAACCTATTTAATCGATACCTTGCTGATCGATGAAAAATTCAACATAAAAATTATTGCCCTGGTACGCGATGTTCAATCCGCTTTAGATAGATTCATTAAATTTATCGACGATTACCGCCTTGTTTTTGTTAAAACCAATTTAACAGAACCCATCCTAATTGAAGAACACGTTGATTACATCATCCATGCGGCAAGCCTGACTAGCCCTCATGATTATCATGATCACCCGATTGATACGATGCTTCTAAATTTCATTGGCAATAAACAAATGTTGGATTTGGCGGTAAATAAATTAGCCCGTTACATGTTTGTGTCTTCCACTGAAGTATACGGCCAATCGATAGGTGCCTTGATGGATGAAACTTATAGCGGTTACCTAAATCCGCTTGATGTGCGAAGCGCTTATAACGAAGGTAAACGGGCGGGCGAGACATTGACGATTTGCTATGCCGCGGAACATGGACTTGATGTGGTGATACCACGGTTATCGCGTGGATATGGACCTACGCTTAAGGACAGTGATCGAAAAGCGCTTTCGCAATTCCTTTTCGCCGCAAGTCGCCATGAACCGATAATCTTAAAGAGTCAGGGAACCCAAAAGTTTTCCTACACATATGTGTCTGATATCGTTAGCGCCCTCCTTTTCTTGTTGCAACATGGTAAAAACAAAGAAGCTTATAATGTCGGTGGTGAAGAAACATTATCACTATTAGAAATTGCTCAACTCATTGGGAAAATTGGCGATGTCAAAGTCACAATTGATTTAACGCCAGACACGAACATGAGTTATAGCAAAGCGCACCATGCCTTATTGGATATTTCAAAGATTAAAGCGCTTGGTTGGAAGCCGCGTATTAATCTACAACAGGGCCTATCTCAAACACTTTCGGTATGGGCGTAACCTTCGTCCTCGTATCGATTAAATCTCTATCGATTAAAAGCGGGATAAGGATGATAAAGGTTCCTAGCGTGCCCATGGCATCGCCTTTAAAAAGCACTTTGGCTTCGGACACTGATTGAATTAATATTCCAAGAAGTATGAAAAGCGAAGTCAACGCTAGTTTGCGATTGTATTTATAGCGTTTGATAACAAAATATATAGTCACTCCCACGAGTGTTAAATATGTCAATAAGAAATACAAACCACCACTTGCGATAATCTCATAAACGCCATTATGGAAGCGGTTGGTACCATAGCCACCTTCGACCCCCATGGCCAATCGAAGTAAGGAATTTGAAATGCCCATGCCGTGTCCAATATACAAATGAAGCCCAAAATAGAGTTCCCTAGCGTGGCGCCATATTATATAACGCGATTGCAAGCTTTCGATGCTTTCCGGGATAAAGTCTTCGCGGATTGAAGTGGCTAAGGGCAAATCTGAAAGCATGAGGCCCACGATTGCCACAAAGGTCAATGAAACAAGGGAGACGAACCAGATGCTTGCCGCCACAGGACGTCGCTTCAATTGGATCATCAAATCGTAAACGACATATAAAGTCAAAAATACAAAACCACCGACGTAAGAAGTGATGGTAATTGTCAATAGTAGCGACAAGATAAATACCGCCATTAAAATGTAATGCCAAAACCGGTGTTTTAATGAATCGAGAATTCCTAGCACATAAATGCCTAAACTGAGGTAATAGCCAAACACGTTGGTATTGCTAAACAATGAGATTGTGGGCGTGTAATAATCGATATCCCCCGTCGTGAAAAGGAGGTAGTATTGGTCCCATTCCACGATGAGGCTATAGATGATAAACCCGACCAAAATGATGATAAGAAAATACAAAAATCCCATTAACATAGCTTTTGTCTTTAAGAGTTTAGGTACGACTACGAAAAATAGGTAAACAATAAGAATCGATGTGAGGGTGAAGAACAGGCTTTGAAATCGTGCGAAGAGGCCGATTGTCAGGCTGACAGTTTCTGTGACGCCTTCCGCATCAGTGGCTGGGAAACTAATCACGGATGGTTCTAAAAACACATTAATAAGTGGGGTGGCGAACGCCAAAACGATTAACAAAAAGACTTTGTAATTTAAAAACTCTTTATGCTTGGTGAATACCCACATAAAGATAACCACGATAAATAAAAGAAAGGCCCCACCGACAAAGGAATATTTATTAAGCGTCAATTGAAGATGGGGTTCGGTGATGACAATTGATTCATTTAAGACAACGATGGCCACGATAAATAGAAATAGGCCGATAAAATTAATAGTCGCTCTCGTTTTGCTCATTTGATAAATTTATTTTTAACATTATAACACATCTAAAAATTGATACCCAATTCTATAAAATTGACCATATATACTTATTGCATGTAGTTAAATATTAAGAATTTATTTATAATTACATAATGATTAGGAGAATATTATGGCAGTACTTGTAACTGGTGGTACCGGATATATTGGCTCGCATACCGTTGTTGCCCTGTTAGAACGGGGGCATGAGGTGGTCATCGTCGATAATTTAAGCAATAGCAAAATGTTTGTTCTCGATCGGATTTTTGAAATTACGCGCAAACGCCCAAAATTCTATGAGGTCGATTGCTCCGACTATGTGGCAATGGAACGGATATTTAGCGAAGAATCGATTAGTGAAGTCATCCATTTTGCCGGACTTAAAGCGGTGGGCGAATCGGTGGAGATGCCGTTAAAGTATTATCAAAACAATATCGATAGCACGCTTGTGCTCCTTAAATTGATGGATAAATATCAGGTTCAAAACATGGTCTTTTCAAGTAGCGCGACGGTATATGGTAATCCCGCTTCCGTGCCAATTTATGAAACAGATGATGTGGGAGCCACCACTAACCCCTACGGCACCACTAAATATTTTATCGAACGGATATTGGGAGATTATCAATTAGTCCACCAAGATACCAATGTCGTGATACTTCGATACTTTAATCCCATCGGTGCCCATCCAAGTGGCCTCATCGGTGAAGACCCTGAAGGCATCCCCAATAACCTAATGCCGTTTATTACCCAAGTGGCGATTGGAAAGCGAATTAATCTTGGCGTGTTCGGCGCTGATTATGATACCCCTGATGGGACAGGCGTCCGTGATTATCTTCACGTGGTCGATTTAGCGGAAGGGCATCTAGCGGCGCTTGATATGCTTAAAGACAAAACCGGCGGAGTGTACGTGTATAACCTTGGAACTGGGCATGGGACAAGCGTGTTAGAAATGATTTCTTCGTTTGAACAAGCCACGGGTATCAAGATACCTTATGTGATTACATCAAGACGGCCTGGCGATATCGCCAGTTGTTACGCTAATTGCGATAAAGCCTTACAAGAATTGCATTGGAAAGCGCGCTTTACAGTAATTGATGCTTGCCGCGATAGTTGGACATGGCAAAAGAAAAACCCCCATGGCTATGATGTTAAGGAATAATTTATTGTGAATATCGTTATTGTCGGCCTCGGTTATGTTGGTCTTGCTAATGCCCTCTTTTTTAATGGACACCATAACGTAGTTGGTTATGATGTTGATGATAAAAAACGAAGTTTAATCCGACAAAAAATATGTCCTATTACTGATGCCTCACTTGTCGATGCCTTCAATAAATCACTTTCAACGCTTAATGTAGTTGATAATCCTGAAACAAGTTATCAAACTGCCAACATCATTATCATCGCCACGCCCACCGATTATTCCACTTCTAATTGCGGACTCGATATTTCTTCGGTCGAATCAACGATAAAAGATATTTTAAAAGTGAATCAAACGGCGGAGATTATCATTAGGTCGACTCTGCCTTTAGGCACAACTGATAAGTTTATCGAGCAATTTAAATTTAAACGAATCGCCTTTATTCCCGAATTTCTTCGCGAAGGATCGGCTTTTAGCGACACCCTGAGGCCTGATCGCCTTGTCATTGGTGCATGTGAAGAAGATCAACCGCTATTAAAATCATTATTTTTAAATTCGTTAGGTAAAGCATGTCCAATCATCTTAACAACCCCAAAAGAAGCGGAAGCCATCAAATTATTCGCAAATTCCTACCTAGCAATGCGAATTGCCTTCTTTAATGAACTTGATAATCTCGCTAACGCTAACGGCTTAAATTCCAACAAATTAATCGAAGCTATCGGACTTGATTCTAGGATAGGTAATGGTTATAACAATCCTTCATTTGGCTTTTCAGGTTATTGCCTTCCTAAAGACATCAAACAATTGACGCATGATTTTGGGGAAGTACCCCATGTCTTGCTTTCTTCGATTACCAAAAGTAACGAGGAGCGAATTAATTACATCGTTTCGTTAATCATGGAAAAGCATCCCCAAGTTGTCGGTATTTATCGCTTAACGATGAAGGCCGGCTCTGATAATATGCGGCAAGCCGTCATCAGCGAAGTCATGAAACTTCTCGAAAAACAAAATGTTAATCTCATTATTTATGAACCGTTAATTAAGGAAACGCATTATCAAGGTCATAAGGTGATTAATGATTTACAAGTATTCATTGCGCAAGCATCGCTAATCGTGGCCAATCGCAGCGATGATCTTATTAAATCCGCTAAAGAAAAACTTTTTACTAGAGACATATTCCATACTGATAAATAAAATGAAAAAATTAAAAGCCCATTTTAAAAAATTCATTAAATATTATGTTCTTACTGCGTTTATCTCGCTAAATTTTTTCATTAGTGGTCAGGCGCTTCTTTCTTCAACAAGTTCCGCTGAAGTAAGTGGCATCTTTTCAAATTTTCTATCGGCATTTTTCCACGCGATTGGACCCGTTGAGGCCGAGATAGTCGAACCGGAAACAATTGAAATTAGTGGACCCGATATTGTGATAATTGGTCAAAGCAAACGGCTGACGCCCACGATTGCTCCCAGCGATACCACCGATAAAAGCGTGTATTGGACGACTAATAATGACTCAGTACTCGAAGTTACTAGTGGCGGAATTGTCGTTGCTAAGGGGATTGGAAGCGCCAGTATTAGAGCAACCACGAGCGTTAGTAGCATCTATGAAGAAATATTAATTGAAGTAATTGATTTTCCAAGCGTATCAGCGTTTGAACTTGAAGAGACCGCTACCGACATATATGTAGGAACCACGGTGACACTGACTCCCATAAATGTCGAACCGGAACTTGGCCGTCTTGATAGCATTACTTATACTTCCCTTCATCCTTTAATTGCTTCCGTGAATGAATATGGAGTTGTCAAAGGTCTTACTAATGGCACCGCCACCATTTTCGCTATGGCCGGTAGTCTTGTTAACTCGATCGATATTTCAGTGACTACGAGCCCAAACCCCGTAGTTGCTCCCACATCATTAACGATTAATGGCGACTCCGAAGGATTAATTTATCGATATACGCAACTAGAAGCCGATTTTGGTGCCACGATACCCACAGACACAAGTGTGACATGGCTTAGCAGTGACATAAATATCGCCCGAGTCGATAATACGGGGAAAGTATATGGTTATAAATTTGAAGGCAATGTTACCATCACGGCGATTAGTAATGCCGATGATTCGCTTAGGAACAATTTCGATATGACATTCAGCAAAGTTTTTCCCACTTCAGTAACGTTAATGCCCGCTAAGACGGAGATTATCGCCGGGCAATCGATGAATATCAACTTTTCATTTGAACCGGCCGAGACTTATGACCGCCAATTGACTTGGAATAGTAGCGATCCCTCCGTGGCTTCCATTTCTAGCCAGGGCGAATATGGATTATTAACTGGTTTGAAGGTAGGTATGGTTACCATTACCGCCACCAGCGTGATGGATGAAAATATATCCGCTTCCGTGACGATTAATGTGTTAAAAGCGTCAACCCTTAACGCGCAGCAGGAAGAAGACCTCTACATGTTTGTGCGCAAAGGGTTAGGCCATTACTCATTATTCTTCCTCGATGGTTTATTAGGATATCTAACGATGTTTTATTTCTTGAAAGGCAAACAAAAACAGACACGATACTTTTTTGTCTCAATCGGGATAGGATTCATCTTATCATTATTGTTAGAAGCGCTTCAATTATTCGCCAATGGGCGTAGTCCCCTAGTCACTGACGCCATCATAAACTTCTTAGGGTATTTGACCGCCAGTATTGTTATGTATTTGATTTTCTATTTTGTGAAGCGATCAAAGGACAAAAAAGCGTTAGCATCAACCGAGCAGCCGCTTTAAGAAGCGTTTTGTTCGTTCGTTTTTTGGAGTCTTAAGCACATCACTTGGAGTGCCTTCTTCAATAATTTTTCCTTCATCCATAAAGATAACGCGACTGGCTACATCAAGAGCAAATTGCATTTCATGAGTAACCACAATCATTGTCATTCCCTGTTTTGCAAGACTTTTCATCACGTCAAGCACTTCCCCGACTAGCTCTGGGTCTAGGGCACTTGTTGGTTCATCAAATAGGAGCACTTCTGGTTCCATGCATAAAGCTCTAGCAATGGCGACACGCTGTTTTTGGCCTCCAGACAAGGTGCTGGCTTTGGCATTAATAAATTGCCCCATTCCAACACTATTAAGATGTTTAATTGCCAATTCGTTGGCTTTTTGCTTTGATATTTTCTTAACGACCCTTGGAGCAAGCGTGCAGTTATCGAGGACGCTAATCGTTGGGAAGAGGTTAAATGATTGGAATACTATTCCGATAAGTTGATTGAGTTTGTTACTATCTTTCATGTTTTGTCCATGAAATAAGATTGCGCCCGAATCCATCGTTTCAAGTCCATTAATCAGCCGTAATATCGTTGATTTGCCGGAGCCAGATGGACCAATGATTGTTAATACTTCATGAGGAAAGACTTCCAAACTAAAATCATTAATGACCTTAATTTGTCCAAATGACTTTGAAATATTATTTAATTGAAGAAGTGGTTCATTCATCTTGGTAGGCTCCCATCACTTCATTAACTGTTTGGCTCATTGGTGGAAAAACCGCCGGCTTTAAATGCAACCCGTGTTCAATCCGTTTGAGAATCGAAGAAGATATAAGCGTTAGTGATAAATAGACTAATGACACAATGAAATAGACTTCAAATGGCCGAAAGTTATTCGTAATTATAAATTTAGAACTGTAGAAAAGATCACTTACGGCGATGACACTTAACACAGCCGTATCTTTGATATTGACGATTAGCTCATTACCAAATGCCGGAATCGCATGGCGAAGCGCCTGGGGAAGAATGATGTGGCGAAGGATTTGGCAAAAGTTCATTCCCAATGCTAAGCCCGCTTCGGTTTGCCCCTTATCAATCGAGCCAATCGCTCCACGAATGATTTCGGCCATATAAGCGGCGGTGTTCAGCGACACCACGACAATTCCGGCCACAAGCGCGCTCCAATAACCGAATAATGCTAGCACCCCATAATAAATTACGGTCGCTTGCACAATCATCGGCGTGCCACGAAATACCTGGATATAGATGCGGGCCATGACATCACCCATCTTTACTAGAAAACGCGGGTTCTTATTTTGTGGTTTATTCGCGGCGCTTACTCTAATGGCCGCTAGAAGAAGACCAATCAGAAAGCCAAATAATGTTCCGAGTAATGAAATGAGTAATGTTGTTAATACCCCCGAAAGCAGGATTGCCCAGTGATGTGTCAGCACATAGAAGACACCGGGAAAAAAGCTAGTCGGCATTGTTTAACTTTCATTTGATGCAAGAATCGCTTCTTGCATCCATGCTTGTCTTGTGGTTTCGTCGATGTCTTCAAGGGCATCGTTTAATTGATTTAATAATTGGGTATCTTCATGCCTGACAGCAATGGACACCGATATTTGGAAATCAGGATTATAATCAGTTTCATTTATGAAGAATTCTACTAATGAAAGCGTTGAATCATATTCATTAAGCATCGCTTCAGCAATCGGACGCTCAGCTAAGACGCCATCAAGGCCAGAAGATGGTTCTAGTAGCGCTAAAAGGGCGTCAGGGTAAGTTTCATAAGGGGTTGAAGCGATAAGTCCCGGAACGAATAAATCATCTTCCCCATCATCACGAGCGTAATCTTCGATTAAGTCTTGTTGGATTGTTCCAATTTGAGCGGCTAAACGCGCCCCTGAAAAATCATCGATTGAAGAAGCGTCCACAAAACTTCCATCACTTCGGACGACCATCACTAAATCTGATTGGTAGTAAGGAGCGGTGAAATTAACGCTTTCGCGTCGCGATGGAGTATCGGTCATCCCGGCGATAATGGCGTCGATGTGCCCGCTTTGTAGCGCTGGAATGAGCCCATCCCAGCTTAATTTGCGCGCTTGAAGTTCATAGCCACTAATTGTGGCGACTTCGGTGGCGATTCGAACATCGTATCCGGCCACATAAGCGCGACCAATGCCTAGAAACCCGCTATTTTCTAGCGGCACGGCATTTTCTTTACTAGTCGTGGTCCAGTTAAATGGAGCATAGGCGGCTTCGAGTCCGATGGTGAGCACACCATCTTCGAGCGTGGCGGTGCCACAGCTACTTAACGTAGCAATGATGGGAATGATAAGAAGTGACGAAATAAGCTTTTTCATGTTTATAACCTCCTATGGATGAAAAAAGCAGCACTGATATTTCTATCAATGCCGCCTATCATCAATAAATGATAAATCAACACGATAGCGCCTCCATCCTTGCGGATGGGAGTCCATAGGTTTGTTCAACCATGGCCCAATCACCACTGCTGTCGCAATGATGTTTCGGCGGTCGTGCCTTTCATTAAGGTTATCGGGTACCCCCTCGCTTAATTACTAATCTAGACCGCGCCTCTATCAGTATGTGTATGAACATAACATCAATTAAATTTCAATGCAACCATTAACAAGAAAAGACCGCCATGAAAGCGGTCTTATAGTAACAGAATTTGGCAATTTATTTGTAGAGAACGACAGAGACGTTGCTAGGAATGACCATGCTTGAGGAAGCGGTTAAGGTGCCATTACTAACATAGCCAAGCGCGTAACCGGTGGTATCGATTGTGATGTTGCCAATATTACCATTATGAATGATAATGGCTTCGACCCAGGTATCGCTGACGCCCACACCACGAATTAACTTATATCCGACGGTGCCATTGGTGAAGGTATAACCTCCAAATGAAGTGAGGTCGGAATAGTTGGCCGTAATCTTAGCAGCAGTGTTATTTCTAAAGATTGGATGTTGGGCCCGTAAAGCAATCATTTCCTTATACTTATTGAATTCATCGTTATATTGGACTTTCTTATCCCATTTTAAGGAGTTAACTTCATCGCTAGCGTTATAGGAGTTATGGTTGAATGAGCCATCGCCATTGATTTTTTGCCGCATTAATTCATCACCGGCATGATAGAAAGGAATGCCTTGGGCGAAGGTAATGATGGCGCTGCCTTGCGTGCTGACTTTTGGCGCATTGGCTTCACTGACCCCACTCGATAAAAGTTTATCAAATAGGGTGTTATTATCATGCGCAGAAATATAGTTCACGAGGCGGTTAGGATCGGTGTTCGTTCCCAGTGATCCTCGTAAGCTCTTCTTGAGGCTTGTGGTGACCGAATCGCTTGGAGCTGTAGATTGGACCCAGCCAGCTTCAGACGCTGAGAAGACCCCGCCTCTAACAGCGTTACGGATGGCATCGGAGAAAGCGCCAATCCCAGTCATATTCGTTTTGAATAAGTTGGCTTGCGTCGCCAATGAAACAACGCCATATGTCGTTGTTGTTAATTGCCACGGTTCGCCATAGATGAGAATATCGGGATCGATTGCTAATAGGCTCGTTCTCACTGCATTCATGGAATCAGTCGTATGTAAACCCATTAAGTCGAAACGGAACCCGCCAAGCTTATATTCGCTAGCGAGGAAACGCGTCGAATCGACCATGAATTTCTTGAACATATAGCGTTCACTGGCCGTGTCATTACCACATCCGGAGCCGGAGGAGTAGGCACCATCTTGCGTATAACGGAAGTAATAGCCGGGCACGAGCTTGTTGAAGTTCGACCCATTGGCATCAGAGACATGGTTATAAACGACGTCCATGATGATTTTGATGCCTTCATCATCGTAAGCCTGAATCATTTGCTTGGCTTCTTGAATGCGGATGGCGCCATCATATGGATTGCTTGAATAAGAGCCTTCAATGACATTGTAGTTTAGTGGGTTATATCCCCAGTTGAAATGCGGATCAATCTCATCATTAGCATGATCGAACATCGGTAGGACATGGACGGCGTTGACGCCGAGTTCTTTAATGTGGTCAAAACCGGTGCTGACGGTTGTTTCCCCTTCAGTATAGGTGGTGCCACTTTCCCACATGCCAGCGAAGAGACCACGGTTAGCCTCGGTGCCAGTCCATGTATCATCCATTGTCAAATCGCGGACATGGACTTCCCAAATGGAAGCATCGACGTTGCTCGCGTAAGTATTGGTATCGTTAACGGTCTCCCAACCTTCGGGATTCGTTCGTTCAAAATTGACAATCATGCCCCGCACGCCATTGACGCCAGCGGCGGTCGCATACGGATCGACAACTTCATTAATACCATAGGTATTATTGACGACATAGGTGTAGTATTTGCCATCAAGGTTGCCATTGATAGTGACAGACCACACACCTTTTTCGCCTTTAGTCATAGCATGAGGGGTAAAGGTATCATCGCCTAAAGTGGGATTTAAGGCGACAGGAGTACCGGAATCATAAAGGCGAAGCACCATGGAATTTGAGGTAGGTGCCCAAACTTTAAATGTCGTCGCCGTTGGTGTATAAAGCGCACCAAGCTCACCATCGTAGTTATAGGTATCACTGAAGGCCTGGTCGCTGAAAAGCTTATGCATCAATACCGGAGCCACACGAGGCTTTGGATCGTTTTCCACAAACGAAACGCGGATGCGATAGACGGTTTCAAAATTGATGGTGAGTGAAGATGTGTCAATTGCAAAGTTCAATCTTCCATTAATTTGTGGCGACGAATAAGTTAAAACGGAAGTATCACCTTCGAGTACTTCAACTTGGTGAGCGACGGTCGTCGTCGTGACGTTAAGCAAACCTTTATTCATAAAATAAGCGTTGCCGACGCCATTATAGACGGTGCCAATATGGTCGGTAAAGATGTTAACCTCCGCCGTTTTTAAGAAGACATGGTATTCATCCCATTCATTAGCTTCCCATTCGTCAAGATTGACGAAGCGATCGGGACTGGGATCCTTTGATGCCCATTCATTATCGGGCAACGTTAGCCGGACGATAAAGCCTATTTGACGAGCTCCGGTCCAATTTGAAAGCGCATAATGGGCATAAACGCCATACGAGGTTTCTCCATTAAAGTCATAGCGCGCTCCTTCATAACCAAAGCCCCAGAGCCATAAATTCCAATTGTCGTAATTGTTATCGTTTCGTTGATAGTGGATGACAATAGAGGGTTCATCCATATGTTCGACTTCGATGGTGATTTCGCTGCTGACGGAACTTGCAACTGACGAAGTTTCTTCGCTACTTGAGGTAAGCGAACTTTCTTCTACGGAAGATCCACAGCCGACAAGGGCCATCATCGCCGCCATTAAAAGCGGTAGATATTTCTTCATATGTACCACTACGCCATAAGGCGTATTCCTTTCTTGAATATTTTACCACAATGAAAGCGGTATTTTGTTCAATAAAAAAGCCTCGCGCTTGGCGAGGCCGTTTATTAAATGATTAGAGCCGTTTTAGTAATAGTACCTGATAGGGGTCCATCGTCACTGAGGCGCTTAGTTGCGTGCCGACTTCATATTTACCGGTCGAGTCGAATAAAACTTCAACATTAATGGTGCTATCGCCCCAAGAAATAAGTGATTTTAGCGTGCCTGTAGTCACTGATTCTCTGGCATTAGCAAATACATATAAAGTTTCGAGGTTATTTTGATACCAAGCGGCGATTGTCGAAAAGGCTAAATCGCCATCCCAAAAACCCATGTTTTTGCTTGGATATTCTTCGTATTGACGGCCCACTAGTGACGCACTGGAAATACGGAAGAGATTATGGTCTTTCCGTAACTGAATCATATTCTTGTAACGATTGAAGTATTCAAGATATTCAATCTTGGTATTCCATTTGTAGGAATTGACACTGTCAGGTGAACGGTAGGAGTTGTGCGACACTTTGGTACCATCATCCGCTACATAATAGGTTTCTGGTAAATCGTCTTCAGCGGCTACTTTTGACCGCATAATTTCTTCACCGCCATTAATGAAGGGGACGCCAATTCCAAATGTGACTAGAGCGTTGACGGCCACAGAAGCTTTAGGAGCATCGCCTTCATCCACAGTGTAAAGAAGTTGATCATAAAGAGTCAAATTATCATGGCAAGATGCGTAATTAATAGTCTTTTTAGGATCCCAGTTAGTGTAGTTATAATATTCGCCACTCATACCAGCCATCATGCCTTTGACGCGGTTAATGTAGCTAACTTGCGCGCTATTATCGGTTTCCCCTTTTTGCATCCAGCCCCAGCGGTTATTCCAGGAGTTATCGCCCCGAATGCCGTTTCTTCCTTGGTCGTTAAAACCACCAACGCCATTTAATGAATTATAGACACGGCTAGGATTATAGCCCACCGCGCTCCAAGGCTCGCCATAGATGACGATATCGGGGTCAATGGCGTTCATCGCCGTCCGTCCATTATTAAGCGTGGTCGTATCAATTAAATCCATGAGGTCGAACCGGAATCCTTTAATCTTATACTCATTGGCCCAAAACTTCATCGAATCGACGATGAATTTGGACATCATCGGTCTTTCTGTTTTAACTTCATTACCAACCCCAGCCCCATCGCTATAAGTGCCATTAGGATTTATTCTGAAATAATAGCCAGGCACGATCATGTTGAAGTTACTACCAGTGGCCGATGACACATGGTTGTAGACAACATCCATAATCACACGGATATCGGCTTCCGCGAGTTTCATGATCGCTTGTTTGAATTCTTGGACCCTAATTTGTCCTTGACGTGGATTGCTCGAATATTGTCCTTCTAACACATTATAGTTTTGCGGGTTATAGCCCCAGTTATAAGCATCAAGCGTTTCATTATTGGCTTGATCATAGAAAGGCATGATTTGTAAGGCATTAACACCAAGTTCTTTAAGGTGATCAAACCCAGTCGAGATGGTTACTTCGCCTTCGGTATAAGTAGTCCCTTCTTCGACCATACCAAGGTATTTGCCGCGGTTAGCATCAGTCCCTGTCCATGATTCATCAATCGTTAAATCTCTAACATGCATTTCATAAATTGTTAAGTCATTTGGAGCGGTGATATCACTAAAAGACACATCATCCCAACCTTCAGGGTCCGTTGTATCAAAATCAAGAATCATCCCGCGAATACCATTGACACCTGCCGATTTCGCATATGGATCAATGATTTCATTAGTGCCTTCACTATTGGTGACCATATAGGTGTAGTAGTAACCATTTAAGTCACGGTTAACAATGGTGGAGAATACGCCTCCATCTCCTTTGACCATTGGATATTGACCCAGCATCGCATCGGTTAAAGTATTATTGGAAATTGTTGAAGGAGTTCCTAGCATATAGACGCGTAAGGTGACGGCACTGCTAGTGGGCGCCCATAGTTTGAATGTTGCAGAAGTTGGTGTATAAGTAACGCCTAAATCATTGCCTGTATATGTGTAATCAGTTGTAAACTTTGTGGTTTCAAATAATGGCGCGGCTGATACGCCCCGATATTTAAATCTTGTGTCAGTGGGTAAAAATTTAACTTTGACTTTATAAAGGACGCTTAAATCAGCATCGGCGTCGAGGGTAATCGTTTGACCACTACTACCAGCGCCACCTGTTTTGATGGAAACTTCATTGGCTAATAGTTCATACGAATCAAAAGCAGCGGTTGTTTCAAAGGCAATTGTTGTCCAATTGGTGAAGTAGGCTTTTAAGACCCGGTCGCCAAGCGCTTCAGCTTGGGTGACAAAGATATCGCGCTCCAGATGGATAAGATAGACATGCATCTCCCCTTCAGGGGTGATGTAATCTTTGAAGAGTTCAAATTTGAAGTAGTTATCAGGAGACTGCCCGGCCCAAGTGGTTGCTTTGCGGGTAATGTAATTTAGCTTTGTTCTGGTACTCCACGTATCGGCGGGATACTTTCCCACAGCCCCATATTCATCATTTGGCTCATTAAATAAGAATAGGGCGCCATCACCACCATCTTCCCAAAGCCAGACTGACCAATCGGATAAGACGAGGCCATCGCCCCGGAAGTGAATAACAAGTGTTTCATATTCGACTTCTTCACCACCCGTTGGATCTTCGCTTGTAGCGCTTGTAGTCTCTGAAGTGATTGGATCACCGCTGGAAGTAGTGGTACTAGTAATATCTCCCGATGAAGTAATTGAAGTGTCATCACTAGACGACTTACAAGCAGATAGAGGGATTAACGCTAGTAATGTCCATATAAACAGTGCTCGTTTTATTTTTAACATAGTGAAGGCTCCCCATTAATTACTTTTAACATTATAGCGAATTAACAAATATGAATTCATATTTTATTGGACACATATACTTGATTGACGGAAATAGAGGGAACGGCTATCATAAAATTAGGTTTTAGAATTCAAGGAGAAATCTTATATGAGTAATGCTTTACGCAAATCATTTGCTTCTTTAGCCCTTTTGTTAGGTTTAACGGCAGTTGCAGCAATAGGTATCAAGCATTCAGAAAATCCAATAGAGTATACTCCTGAAGCTTCTTCTTATCCGGTGCTTGTGGGCTCTTTTAACTCTTGGAATTCAACGAATATGGACTATCCGCTAGAACTTGAAAGTGGAACAATATATTCTTGGACTGGAATATTGGCAATTGATGCACAATTTAAAATTAATATTGATGGCAATAGTTCAAACTATAAGGGTTTTACCTATTTGGAAAATACGGGATGTCGCGCTGATAGTGTCCTTGTGGTAGCTACTACTGATGACAATATTAAAGTTGCCACTAGCTACAAGTTCGTCATCAAATATGACACCAGCAACACTACGATAAGTTCCACAATATATCATACTTCTGCCTCCAATGAAGGTGTCACCGGCAATACAATGAGAATATGGCTAGATCGAGGCGCATACGAAACGGAAGGTAATGGTGTCCTGGTATCAATCCAATATGGTTCTACGATCGCGGATACTAGCGATATCATTACTCCTTCAGGCTGGGTAGAACGGTCTGGTGGCTATTTTTTCGCCTACTTTGATATTCCAATTCAAAATGCTGGGACACTATTCCGCGCTGTAAGGCTTTCCGAAAAACGAGGAACAATCTGGAATAAATCGGCCAGCCTTACATGGTCAGTTGGAGATAACAGCAAAGTTCTCTATGTTGGTGGAAGCGTACCAGCAGACAATGCCACCCTTACGACTGGAATCATCGATGACAGCATTTCAGTCAAATCATCATTTGCCGCAATTGTGTTAGAGGGTTATCTTTCTTGTTCGGACAGTGTTGTTAATGGAGCTGGTGCATTCGAACAAATGAATTCAACCTTCTTCATGAAAGCTGACGGATTAACTTGGAAACTCGATTCATATTTAGATACGCAAGATGTGACTGATTACGCTTGGTATTCAAATTACACCGCCGCTCGTGGGGATGGTATTCAAGTTGATGCATATGAGAAATACGTTGCTTTGCAAACTCGTTATATTGCAGTTCCTGAAGCTACCATCATTAATCCTCAAGTCACTTTAAATGGTCTCACCCTCGAATCAGTCATAATGTTTATTGCGTTTAGCATATTAATGATTGGAGGATATTTCTTTGTTAGAAGGTTAAAATTAAGGTAGACTTTATTTAATTCAAATATTACCAATATATTGTGGTTCAATGAAATAAAATGGGGACAAATAATAAGCATTTCCCACTCTTCTTCATAGTTTTGGTTAGTTAGAATCTCCTTTGTATACTTGAATCAAGTAAACAAGGGATCTTTTTTTTGGATTATAATTCACTTCTTTTGAGACTTGAGCTTGACCCAAGCAATTTCATCAATAAAGCTAAAGAACCTATCAAGACTGACACCGATTTTATTTATGAGGTAGAGCAAACTCGTATATGTGAAGGGCTACTTTGTGGCTGAAATCAACTGTTCGGAAACAAGCCACATCACCGACACATTGAGAGTTAGAAAAGTAAGGTTTACATGCCAAGAATGTGGCAAAACCTTTACTCCTGAACTAAATGGAGTTGCACCATATGCCAAGACAAGCCTCCAGACATGGCAATTAATCTATCGCGAGTTTTCGAACAAGATTACTTTCTCCGATATCGCTAAATGGTATGGTTTAAGCACAGATAGAATTATCCAAATATTCGATGAGAAAAACCGCTACGTGCCACGCCGTCCACTCCCGGAGGTGCTATATATCGATGAAATCAAATTTCAAACAGATTTTGATTGAAAATATGCTTGCATTCTATATGACTTTTTCAATCGTGAAATCATTGATATTATCGTTTCGCGACAAATGCCTTATCTTCGTGATTATTTCAATAACTTCAAGACGAATGAGCTAAATTATGTTAGAATCGTCATTTCTGATATGGATGATGGCTATGCCACCATCGCCAGGCATTACTTTCAAAAAGCAATTCATATTGTTGATATGTTTCACGTCATTAGATTGCTGACTACCGCGATTAACACATTACGAGTCCGTACCATGAATCTTTACGCCGACAAGGGGTCGGTTGATTATAACTTCATGGAAAAAATTGAAAATTATTTCTTTGTCGCCATCGAAACATTCCCGATCTTTTTTATACTCACAAACTTACTGGTGAGATATTTCACTACGATTTTCTAATAACCGCCTGCCTCCGTTTAAATGGTTCCCTCTGGTATGCTTACAATACGCTTCAGGATCTATTTAGATACGATGCTAAATATACCTTTGATGAAGCGCTACTCTTCATAAAAAGAATCTCGGATAATCTGATTAATTCTGATTCGCCTTTACTAAAAGAGGTGGGTCGTTCGTATCACAAATGACGATTTGAAATCGCTAATGCTTTTAGCAAGACCTAAAATAACATTCGTTTTAATAATGGTGTTGCTGAAACGATCAACAACCACATCAAATCAATCACCAAAGCTGTTAATGTTTATCGTAATTTTGAACGTTTTCGAAAACGAAGGATGCTTATCATTACCTATTCTAAATCACTTAAAGAAAAGACCTAGGAATTGCTTCCCAGGTCTCCTCATTCTATTTCATAGTTTTATGGTGGTAAATCAGGATTTCCCAATTTTCCCTACTCTATTTCATAGAACCCTACTTTTGGTCTCTTAACAGCCACTTTTTAATCGAAATCGGATTTCTGGCGGGTGATAATTTCGGGCTCTATTTATCTAAAATCGACAATTAGAGTTTTCTAGATGTGTGATGGTGATTATAGATTCTGAGTGTATTCAGCAGAAAGCATTGCGATTTTATTAGAAATTGTTGTCGTTTCTAGGGCACCAAATACAGTGTCATTCACTTCGGTTGAACCTACCAAAGTACTTGGAATAATAAACAAATCATTTAGCTGAGGCCAAGCATTGTAGCCATTCGCAAAACTGGGGTCACAAGAATCAATTTTTGCCAAGACAGCTGCGGCTTGTCCAGAATTCACAGGAATCGTATTTTCAATTACGGCTACTCGAGGTGTATTATCCGCAACCCAAGCACCAATAGACACGCCTTTATAATCACCAGATTGAACTAAATCTTTAAAGTAAATATAACCAGATTGATTACTATCTTTTCCGGGCCATAATCCGGTGCTATTTCTTAGCCTAAATTGATCATCGTTATCAAATCCAATTGGAACATCATAATAAAATAAACCTTCCCAGTAGTCGGACACAACTTTGGTCATTTCAACCGCACTATCATAAGGAATGGGGGTAATTACAGTATTTTCGTAAGTAATATACATCTTAATCTGGCCACCAACTGTATCCCAAGCACTCTTAAGATATGCATAAATTCTCATGTTGGTTTGTGTTGCTTGAGCATTCGGTTGATAATTTGAATTATCAACTGTTGTTCCAACCGATAAAATTACTCCACCAACCATTGCAAGGGATAATGCAGCAGTTGTAATCTTTTTGAATAGTAGTGTCATGGGAATTCCTCCATATATAAAAATCAGGCTATATTAATATTTATATTTTAATATGTTTCTAAATTTATGCAACATATTAGTAAAGGGCTTACATTCATTAAAATTGGATTGTTAAGTGACAAACTCAATGCAA
>DIVY01000008.1:0-1058 GCA_002422535.1 Caryophanales bacterium UBA6120
AGATTATTTTGTGATTCATATTTATAGCGTTCTAAATCTTTAATGACTTCGAATAATTTATAATCGTCGTCCTGTCTCATCATGAATCTTTTACAATAGGGCATCCAACGACAGTGATTACATCCTTCAATTTTATAAAATACAGCTTCTGCCTTTCTTGGATGTCTATAAGTGAGTTTGACTTCATAACCAACATAACCATTCAAGCAGGTGATTGTATCGTTTTCGTTTAAATGAAAACAATCGGGGTTTTTAGCAGATTTGTTGCCTTCCCACGATGGGTGCTTAACATAATTTTCAATGTGATATTGATGAAGATAGCGATAATTTTCCAAAGATCCATATCCAGCATCGGCACATATTCTTTNNGATACATAATATGAAAATACGAATCCTCTCATCACAAGAATTTGAACGTTATAAGCGGCGTGCATATTGCTGCCTAATCCCGAATAATAATCAGCTTTAAGAGCCATGGCAGTCGCATCTTTATCGGTCTTATAATAGGAGTTTCTATTGGGACCAATCACGTCTTCTTTCTCTTCATATTCGAGTGTCTTTTCTAATAATCCAATTAATGCTTTTTCAATGTTTCTATATGTAATCTCATCCAACCTATCTCGTTTTAATTGGAGGTTAGTTATGGCATGAGCAAGTGTGTTGCTTCGAATTAATTCTTCCTCCCGATAGTAATCAAATAGACCATATTTCATAATTATTTCACTTGCTTTGATGGTTAATCTTTTATGATGCATGGTGGGTTTCCAAACAAACTTATACTTATTAGCGTTAGCTTCATATTTAGTTCCATCAACAAAAGCATCATCCATATCAAAGGCCATTTCTTTCGCAATTTGNNATGGATATTAAGGAGAATATCTCTTCTTCGTTTGGAACAATAACTTTATTAATGAAATCACAAAACTTGGAATATATTGGTCTTGCTTGGTCCATCAAAAAGATGAATCTCAAATCATATTTACACGCATCAGCAAGATCTCTTAACGTGCATCGAGTAAAAGCAAAACCAAACAATATCGTTGCGAATAAATGATAAT
>DIVY01000008.1:1128-1304 GCA_002422535.1 Caryophanales bacterium UBA6120
TTAACCTCTAGGTCGAAGGAAGGGAGCAAAAACATTTTTCCCGTGTTAAAATAAGCCATAACAATACCTCCGTAAACAAGAGTATTGTAACAAAAAAGGCGATTTCTTACGATTTCGCCTTTTTTCATAAGAAAAGGAGCTGTCATTCACCCTTTTAGGTTTTCGAACAGCCCCTT
>DIVY01000008.1:1335-33845 GCA_002422535.1 Caryophanales bacterium UBA6120
CAGCTGACTCTTAATCAGCGGGTCATAGGTTCGAATCCTATACGGTTCACCATTAGTGTGTAACACCTGTTTTCAGGTGTTTTTTTTGAAAAATGAAAAGACAAAATAATGATGGGCATTACACAAACGACAAGTGACTAAAAAATCACCGAATGTCGAGATTCTAAAATTGATTTTGTTCGTCTCACAATTCATTATTTAGCGATATGATAAAAATACAGACTAATGTTTGAACAACAAACACTGGTAAGAGGTGGTTACTTGATTAAAGCGAACATAGAAGATTTAAAGCGAGCATCCAATGTTTTTGCTAAAGCGATGTTTAAAGATCCTTTACACATATATTTTTTTCCAAACGAAACTTCTCGATTTGTCAAATTGATAAGATTATATCGGTTTAAACTAAAAATGGACTTTAAGCACTTGTATACTACCGCTGATCATTTCAAGGGTTTTGTAATATGGAAAAGCTCAAAAAATAACAATTCTAAATATAGGATTATCGATATAGTTAGGGGCGCGATATTGATATTATCGATTGGTTTGGGACCCATAATTAAGATGATTAAATATCAAAAATGGATAACCCGCCTTCATAAACGTTATTTGAAAAAAAATTATTGTTGTTTAGATGTTTTAGTAATCGACCCATCATTTCAAGGTCAAGGAATTTCCCGCAATTTGGTAAGACCCAAAATAGCGGAACTTACGATGAACGATGAGATAGCATTTCTTGAAACTCAGAATAGGAAAAACGTTTATTTGTATGAACATTTCGGATTTAAGTTGATATATCAAGAGAGATTGCCAAAAACGGACATTATTAGCTATGGAATGATAAATAATTGAGATATTGCTTTTGTTAATGGACTCAATAAACTCGCTTTTTTATAAATACCTCGCTATAAACAGGATTGCCAATTGCGTGATGTCAACCTCCAAAAAAAGCACTCATTTAGCAAATTAAACACAAGCAGTTTTGCCATTTTCGTGTGGTGTTTTTTGTTTATCGTAAAAATTAAATAATTTGGTGTTAATATTAAAATATGAACAAAATTGAATTAAAACAATTAGAAAAAATTCTGATTTCGTTAAAAACAAACAAATCCAAATTCGTAACGGCCGAACATCTTTCGCAGCAAATCGGGATTGTGCCCGAAGCGATTCAGGCGCTTTGCGCTAACTTTAATCCCATCGTCACGATTGACTTCAGTTTTGACCTGAAAGAATTGATCCCCGAAATAGAAACATTTCTTGAGGTGAATCTTAAAACTCGTGCAACCGCAAGAAAAACGTCACCGTCAAAGAAAAAGCCATTACCCTATCGAAGTGTCATTGAATTCGTCTACGATCGGATGACCACTGATGGGATTGTTGATAAATCACGACAAATGTCCGATGCCGAGTTACGTCTTTTGAAACGCGTCGCCACGGAAGAATTGAAAGTTCGCAAAATCCAAAAAAAGAGCAAATAATAGTCTTTGACTATTAACGATTAAAAATGCGTTGTTGAGTATAAAGTTAGTATCAAGTATACTAATGATTGGTTTTATGGAGGACATTATGAGTATTAAGAAAACATTTCTATCAGTCGATGGAAACAATGCGGCCGCCCTTGCAAGTTACAATTTTACAGAAGTGGCCAGCATCTATCCAATCACTCCTTCGACTCCGATGGCCGAACTTGTCGATGTCTATGCTTCCCAAGGAAAATTGAATTACTTTGGTTCCAAGGGTAAAGTTGTGGAAATGCAATCAGAAGGCGGTGCCGCCGGCGCTGTTCATGGTTCGCTCCAAGCGGGCTCGTTTGCCACCACCTATACTGCCAGCCAAGGCTTATTATTAATGATTCCCAACATTTATAAATGGGTAGGGGAATTGCTTCCCGCTGTTTTACATGTGGCCGCCCGAAGCATCGCTACGCGCGCTCTTTCAATTTTTGGCGATCATCAAGATATATATGCTGTGCGTCAAACCGGCATCACCATGGTTTGTTCCCATTCGGTGCAAGAAGTCGCCGATTTAACACCCCTAGCGCATTTATTAGCGATGGATGCCGAAACACCGGTGCTACATTTCTTCGATGGTTTTCGGACTTCTCATGAAATTCAAAATGTTGAATTTATCGATGATGAAGAATGGAAAAAACTACTACCGCATGACAAAATCAAAAAATTCCGCGACCGGGCATTAAATCCTCATGGCCACGCAGTTACTCGTGGCGGGGCTGAAAATGGCGACATTTATTTCCAAGGCCGCGAAGCGCAAAACGTGCATTATGAAAAAGTGCTAGGATACGCAGAAAAGTATTTCCAAGAAGTCAGCCGCTTAACTGGCCGCGCATACGCTCCTTTTACTTATAAAGGCGCCAAAGATGCCGAGTATGTCATTATTGCCATGGGTTCGGTTACCGAAGCGATTGGCGAAGTTGTCGATGCCCTGTTAGCTGAAGGTCGGAAGATCGGTTTAGTCAAAGTGCATCTATATCGCCCATTTTCCACGAAACACTTAATTGGCGTATTGCCGGCAACTGTGAAACGAATCGCGGTCCTAGACCGCACCAAAGAGCAAGGCGCTACCGGCGAACCATTATACGTCGATGTTTTAACAGCTTTAAAGCAAGAAGGTCGCGACATTGAAGTATATGGCGGCCGCTATGGCTTATCAAGCAAAGACACACAACCAAGTCACCTTAAAGTCGTTTATGACTTTCTTGCCGATAAACCTTGGCACAATTTCACCATCTCCATTACCGATGATGTAACGCATCGCTCGATTCCCTCTGATGAGTCGTTTCAATTAAAAGAAGAGTATAAAGCATGCTTATTCTACGGCATGGGAAGCGATGGCACCGTCGGCGCCAATAAATCTTCGATCAAGATTATCGGCGATGCTACGGGTCAATATGCCCAAGCTTACTTTGCGTATGACTCCCGAAAAGCTGGCGGCGTGACGATGAGCCACCTACGGTTTGGCAAAAAGCCAATCCATAGTACCTACTATATCGATAAGGCGCATTTCTTATCATGTTCGCTCGATAGTTATTTATACAAATTCGATATGCTTCGCCATCTCAAAGATAAAGGCACCTTCTTATTAAATACCAATCTTGACGATGCAACGCTTATCAAACTATTGCCGAATCGCATCAAATATCAATTGGCGACCAAAAAGGCCAAATTCTTTGTGATTGACGCTAACAAAATCGCTGAAGAAATTGGCATGGGACGTCATACGAATACCATTCTTCAAGCGAGTTTCTTCTATCTAAACCAAGACATACTTCCTTATGAAGATGCTCAAGCCTGGATGAAAAAACTAGTGGAAAAGACCTATTCGCGCAAAGGCAGCGATGTCGTGGAAAAGAATTTCAAAGCCATCGATGGTGGCGCTGAGGGTTTACGAGAAATTAAAGTAGATGCCGAATGGTCAAAACTGCCACCTTTGTACACTCGCAAAGACACCGGCGATGAATACTGGGATACCTTTGTGGCTCCCATTGCCGCGCTTGAAGGTGACGATATTCCGGTTTCCAAGTTTCTCGATTATGAATTGCTCGACGGCACGATGGAAAACAATATTACCTTTAAGGAGCAACGCGAAATCGCTGATAAAGTCCCAGTCTGGATTAAAGAAAACTGTATTCAATGTAACCAATGCGCCTTCGTGTGCCCCCATGCCACGATTCGCGCCTTCTTGTTAAATGATCAAGAAATAGCTGATGGGCCCGAAGAAGTTAGGGATGGGGAGATGCTCGACGCATTTGGACCAGCCGCTGTCAAAGGATTAAAATATCGGATTCAAGTAAGTCCTAAAAACTGCGTTGGTTGTTCGATTTGCGTCGTCCAATGCCCAGGCAAAGGACCTGGCAAGCGCGCTTTAGAAATGGTAGATGCTAAATCCCAATTCTATCAAGAACCCGCCGCTCAATACTTGTACAAGAATATTGAGTATAAGGGCGACATCTTCCCGCTAACAACTGTCAAAGGCGCTGGTTTCTTGACGCCTTACATGGAAGTAAGCGGCGCTTGTGCCGGATGTGGTGAAACACCATACTATCGCTTAGCCACCCAACTATTCGGCCGTGATATGCTCATTGCCAATGCGACTGGTTGCTCCTCGATTTATTCTTCATCGACCCCATTAACGCCATTCTGCACCGATAAAAACGGCGAAGGCGTCGCCTGGGCCAATAGTTTATTTGAAGATAACGCTGAATTTGGTTTCGGTATGCGTTTAGCTACCGATCAAAAACTTGGCATGATTGCCTCTATCTTTACGAAAGTGCGCACTGATGTCGAACCTAAACTTCAGGAATTAATCGACAAATATTTACAAAACATCAAAAACCGCGATGTCGTCCGTGGCTTTGTCAAAGAACTCGTGGCTGAAATCAAAGCCTCCAAAAATGACGAAATCAAAGAAGTGCTCAAATATGAACAAGATCTCGTTGATAAGTCAGTCTGGATTATCGGTGGTGATGGCTGGGCTTACGATATCGGCTTTGGCGGTCTTGACCATGTATTGGCGAGCAATGAGGATGTCAACATCCTGGTATTAGACACCGAAGTATACTCCAATACTGGTGGCCAATCGTCAAAATCATCACAAGCCGGTTCCATCGCAAAATTTACCGCGAGCGGTAAAACGCAAGCCAAGAAGAACCTAGCGACGATGGCGATGGTGTATGGTCATGTTTATGTCGCCCAAATTTCTATGGGCGCTAACTACATGCAAACAATTAAAGCCTTAAAAGAAGCCGAAGAATATCATGATGGACCAAGTCTAGTCATTGCTTACTCACCATGCGTTGCTCACGATATTAAGGGTGGCTTAGCCGTGGCAACATCGGTCCAAAAGAAAGCCGTCGAAAGTGGTTACTTCCCGATCTTCCGGTATGACCCACGCTTAGTAATCCAAGGCAAGAGCCCGCTGACGCTTGATTGCAAGGAACCAGATTTCTCTAAATTCCGTGAATTTTTAATGCAAGAAACGCGGTTCTCCAACTTGCCAGTCGTCAATGCCGAACACGCTGAAGAAATCTTGTCGAGCAGCGCCCAGCATGCACAACAACGTTGGGAATTAATCAAGCGCTTTGGTTGATTAAATCTCGTTTAATAAAAATAACCGCGATTTGCAATGCATTTCGCGGTTTTTTCTCTTTAAATAAAAAAATGGTCGGAACGATGAGATTTGAACTCATGACCTCTACCACCCCAAGGTAGCGCACTACCAAGCTGTGCTACGTCCCGACTCGTTTTAATTATAGCGATAAGTGTCTATTTTGCAAGATATTACCTATACTAGGAAGTATCAAAACGATCATTAAAAAATTATAATAGTGACTAATGATTGTTTTTGGAAAAAAAGGTGCCCTTCGATTGTCTATATATGTGAAGGCCGCGAGGAATAGCGATGTTTAAGCGATTGCCAATCACCACGATTGTAAGCCTTCAAGCGGGAGATGAAGCAGCTTTTAACAACATGTACGACCATTATCGCGACCTGCTTTATGTAATCATATTCAGCATTACGAAGCAAGTCGAGACAAGTCAAGATTTGTTGCAAGACACCTTCATCAAAGTGTTTACGGAAGTTAAGACATTAAAAAACCCCTTAAAATTTCATAGTTGGATTATCCAAATTGCCAAGAACCTGGCTCTTAATGCTATAAAAAAACCAGGCGAGCAACTATTAGATGAAACTACTTGGAATTATATGGGGCAAAATGACGATCCAAGCGATTTTATCTCCTTGTGGCATAAAAACTTGTCACGAATAGAAAATCTGATCATCGCGTACCATCTCGTTTATGGATTAACTTTCCAGGAAATATCCCACTTGATTGAATCCCCGCTAACTAACACTCATCGGCTTTACAAACAAGCGCTAGCGACCCTAAAAGTGTCGTATGCCAATGAAGGAGCAGACAATCATGAAAGACTTCAAGAAAAAGATTAAAACCGACGGTCGTGAATATTTTAAAGATAAAACGCCACATCTTGATTTTTCTGGCAATTTAGAATTTTCATCAAACAAAGGCACTATCAATCGCCCTAAGCCCAAAAAATGGAAACCATTTGTTTTTGCCAGCGGATCTTTAATGGCGACTCTTGTGGCATCAGTCGCGATTGGCGCGATTATTTTATCAGGTCGCGCGCCATTAATTGAAAGTGGCGATTATGGGTTGGCCCAGGTTCGTGATGCTGACGAACTTCGGGATTTGATCGATACCAACTATAACCGCGATACTCCAGAAACAGGTGATTATGAAAATACGGCCTCTTCAAGCACCACGGCGATGACGGATGGAGAGTCGCAAACTGAAGACCACTCTGAAACTAATATCCAAGTCGAAGGCGTTGACGAGGGCGATATCATCAAAACGGACGGCAACCGCATTTATAAGATTAATTACAATCGCCTTCAGGTCGTTGATGTGCTTCAAAACGGAGCGATGGAATTAGTGCTTGATAATACGATGACGACTGAAAACGAATCAAATAGTTATACGTATTTTTCCGATATATATTTAAGCGACGATTATCTTATCGTGCTTGGACAACGCTACACGTATTTCACTTACGAAACTAATTTTGGCGAAAATGAAATTTATCTCGATTATATGTACTGGTATGGGATACCGCAGACGGTAGTCCTTCTTTATGATTTAGACGATTTATCGCTTGATCATGAACTTGAAATCAATGGCTCGATTATCTCCTCGCGTCGCATCGACAATCGGCTTTATGTTATTTCAAATCATTATCCGGTGATGGTCGAAGAAGATGATGATCCGCGCCCCGTCTTTAAAATGGATGAGGAAGTAATCGTTCCTTCCATTTCGGATATTAAATACAATCAAGGAATGCCGACTGAAAGTTTTACCATCATTAGCACGATTTTTCTTAATGAAGAACCGACACTCGAATTTGATATATTTCTCGGGGTATCCAGTTGGGGCATTATCTATGTCAGCCCTAACGCCATTTACCTCGCCAGCTATTACTATGTCTACAATCAATTTACGCAAACTTATGGCTCTTATGGACTCATGATGTCGTATCTATTTGAAGCGGATGGAACGGTGACATTTGGTGGCTCTTCATTTTATGAAGGATATGTCCTCAATCAATTTGCGATTGACGAATACGATGGATACTTACGTTTAGTAACCACGTTTGGTTGGGGCGATAATGTCGTAAATCGGTTATATGTTTTTAAACGGGAAACAATCGATGAAAAGCGAACCTTGACCACTGTTGCCCTGCTTGATGAAGGGCTAGGAAAACCTGGTGAAACGGTCCGGTCAGTTCGATTCAATGGCGAAATGGCCACGGTTGTCACCTATGAACAAACAGATCCCCTGTATGTCATTGATTTATCCGATCCCACCAATCCTACAATTCGCGCTGGTCTTGAAGTTACAGGTTACGCTACATACCAACATATTTGGGATACAGACCTGATCATTGGTATCGGTTATGAAGCCGCAGGAAATCAAATCTCCGGTCTCAAACTGACTATGTTTGATATTTCTGACCCCGATAATCCTGTCGTAGTGGGCGCTCCTTTAATTATGTCGTTTGAAGATTATGGTTGGTCTTATAGCGAGGCTTTATATAATCACAAAGCCTTGTTAATTTCTAAAACGTTTAATTTCATTGGATTTGGCGTATCCACATATCATTGGACGACCGATGAATACTGGTATTCCAATGATTACTATGTGTTTGACATTGATCCCGAAGCGGTTACGCCAATCACCATCGCGACGATTATTAGTCATTCGCAATTTTTAGAGCCGCAACCTGAAGAACCCGAACGCGATTACTACTGGTATTATCAATATGTAAATATCGACCGGGCGGTCACCGTGGGAGGCTATTTATTCGCGATGTCGAATCTAGCGATTACCTCCCATGCAATTGATGATGGCTATGCCCAAGTGGCGGCTATCGACCTCATGATTGAGCAAGAACCGGTATATATCCTGTAATAAAACGCAAATCCTACAAATCAAACCTCATTTATCATATAATGATAACTTGAGGTTTTTTATTTTGGATCGTAAAAAGATTATCATCAAAGAAGCGCGGGAAAATAACCTCAAGGCCATTAGCCTTGAAATCCCCAAAGAACAACTCGTCGTCTTCACCGGTCTCTCCGGAAGCGGTAAAACGACGTTGGCTTTTGACACGATTTATATGGAAGGGCAGCGCCGTTATGTCGAATCGTTATCGAGTTACGCCCGTCAGTTTTTAGGCAACTTTGAAAAACCTGATGTTGAATCAATCGAAGGGTTATCGCCTTCAATTTCGATTGATCAGAAGACGACTTCTCATAATCCGCGTTCTACGGTTGGCACCGTTACCGAGATTTATGATTATTTACGGCTGATTTATGCGCGCATCGGTGTGCCATACTGCCCGATTCACAACGAACCGATTGTCGCCTTCTCCCCAACGCAGATGGTCAACATCATCATGGAAGCTGCTTTAGGCAGCCGTATTCAAATCCTGGCTCCTATAATCAAAGAAGAAAAAGGAATGCACAAAGACACGCTATCGAAAATCAAAGCTCAAGGGTTTGAGCGGTTGCGAGTTGATGGCGCCTTAATGCGCATCGATGAAGTTGCCGAACTTGAAAAAACAAAGAAGCATACCATTGAAGTTATCATCGACCGTATTGTTTTAAAAGATGATGTTCGCTCGCGCCTTTTTGACGCAATTGAGCTAGCACTTGATTGGGGTCATGGTTATGTCATTACTTTAATTAATAATGAGGAGCGGATGTTTAGCCAACACCACTCATGCACTCAGTGTGGTTTTTCAGTTCCCAAGCTTGAACCACGATTATTTTCATTTAATGCCCCTCTAGGTTATTGCCCCGATTGCTCGGGATTGGGTTTTAAACGCGAGGCTGATCCGGATTTACTTGTCCCGGACAAAGACTTATCGATCAACCAAGGAGCGATTGAATATTATAAACGTATCGTGGGAACGACTAATTTGGAGTGGCAGGACTTTAGTTATTTATGCAGTCAATATGACATTCCCCTCAATGTTCCCTTCAAGACATTGACTAAAGAGCAGCAACAAATCATCTTTATGGGCTCGCCTAAGATGCACCGTTATGTGTTGAAGTCATCGTCAGGAAATCTCAACCATCGCTACAACTATATTGAAGGCGTCAAAGCGCGGATTGAACGTTTGTATCATGAAACCACTAGTGACTTTATGCGCGAATATTATGAAAAGTTTTTGCGCGATACCATCTGTACAACTTGTCATGGGGCGCGCCTAAATCCACAGGTCCTATCGGTGCGAATCGACGGGCTCAATATTTTTGAAGTGACCGAAAAAGCAATTTCCGATTTGCACGATTGGATTAGCGCTTTGCCCACTAAACTATCCGATAGCGAGCGCGAAATCGCCCATATGGTACTCAAGGAAATTCGCCATCGAACGGAATTTTTAATTAATGTTGGACTCGATTATTTAACATTATCGCGTCTTGCGATGACCTTGTCCGGTGGCGAAGCGCAACGCATTCGCCTAGCTACCCAAATTGGCTCGCAACTAAGTGGCGTCCTTTATGTACTTGATGAACCGAGTATCGGTCTGCATCAACGCGACAATCAGCGTCTAATCGAAACATTAAAACAAATGCGCGATTTAGGAAATACCCTTATTGTCGTCGAACACGATGAAGAAACCATCCGCGCTGCGGATTTCATCGTCGATATCGGGCCTGGTGCTGGCATTCATGGTGGTGAGATTGTAGCTATCGGTTCGCTTGAAGACGTTTTAAATTCGCCACGATCAATTACTGGGGACTATCTAGCCGGCCGTAAATTCATCCCCCTCCCACCCGTTAGGATGAAGGGGAATGGAAAATTCATTGAGATAATCGGCGCTCGATGTAATAATTTAAAAAATATCGATGTCAAAATTCCACTTGGCATCTTCGTAGCAGTTACTGGTGTATCGGGTTCAGGTAAATCATCGTTAATTACCGAAATTCTTTATAAAGCAATTGAACAGCAATTCAAGAAAACAAACACTAACCCGGGCGCTCATGATGCCATAAAAGGCTTAGAAAATATCGATAAATGCATTAATATTTCCCAAGATCCGATTGGAAGAACTCCAAGAAGCAATCCCGCCACTTATACGAAAGTATTTGATGATATTCGCTCGTTATTTGCGGAAACGATTGAGGCCAAATCGCGCGGCTATGACAAAAGCCGCTTCTCGTTTAACGTTCCAGGTGGTCGCTGCGAAAATTGCCAAGGCGATGGCGTTAGACGCATTCCAATGAACTTTTTGCCAGACGTATATGTCAAATGTGAACAATGCAATGGCAAGCGTTATAATGATGAAACATTGCTTGTTACCTACAAGGGCAAAACGATTCACGATGTATTGGAAATGACAGTTGAACAAGCACTGAACTTCTTTGAGAACCGCACCAGCTTAAAGCGAAGATTAGAAACGTTGGCGAAGGTGGGATTAGGTTATATTAAGTTAGGACAACCGGCAACGACGATATCCGGCGGGGAAGCACAACGCGTTAAACTAGCATTTGAATTACAAAAAAGGCCGACTGGCAAAACGCTTTATATCCTTGATGAGCCCACGACTGGTTTACATACCGATGATGTGGCGCGACTATTGGAAGTCCTGCGTTCAATCGTCAACAATGGCGATAGCGTCATCGTGATTGAGCACAATCTTGACGTCATCAAGGTGGCGGATTATATCATTGATTTAGGCCCTGAAGGTGGCCAGCGCGGCGGCGAAATAGTCGTTACGGGAACGCCAGAGCAAGTCGCCAATTACCCCACTTCTTATACGGGGCAATATTTGAAACCAGTCATTGAAGTCGACTGCAAGCGGTTGGCCAAAATAAAACAAAAAAATAAGGAGAATTAGCTATGTTTCAAGTATTCATTTATGTTGGAGTTCTTGTCGCTTTAGGTGGATTCGTGATGTTTTTAAGATCAACCGATGCCTTTTTAAAACGTGATTTAAAACTCATCAAACCCGAGCAATATAAAAAGATATTATTGGTTCATCTCGGGTGGATGGCGCTTAGTTCATTCGGTGTTGGATTCGCCCTTCTTGGGGCGATGCTTGATTTTGAGCCAGCTTTGATGGCCGAACCTGTATTACAAGCGACATTTGGTGGCTTTCTTGCCTTATTTTTCTTTGAGTGGATTTATTCTTCGTTTGCCCTTTACTATTTCAAAAAAGATTTAGACGAAAAGTACAAACCATTGCTGTTAGTGTCGGTTATTTTTTCGATTTTACCATTAATAGTATCGCTTTGGGTGATGAGCGAAGGGACCGTTTTAATTACGACCTTCCCGTTGCCCAAAGGAATTCCTTTTAATGATCCAATCATTACTTTTTATGCTTTATTTATTCTATCGGGCGCCGTGTTCGTTTACTTTATTGCCGATTGGCGGCTTCAAAAAGATGGCTATCGTAAAGGTTATGCCGAAAATGTCTTTTATGTAGCATTTCCAGCCGGAATTTTAGGCGCTAGACTTTGGTATGTCGTCGGTCAATGGAATACTGAATTTGCCAATCGACCATTTTGGAAAGTTTTCGCTATGTGGGAAGGCGGTCTCGCCATCATGGGAGGGGCGCTGTTTGGCGCCATTGCCGGCATCTTGTTTATCTATTTTCGCCGCAAGGACATTACCATTCGACATGCTGCCGATATTGGCGTTCCGGTAATTCTTTTAGCCCAAGGCATTGGTCGCTGGGGCAATTTTTTCAACCAAGAAGTTTACGGGGCGATTGCCGATGTGGCCGATTGGTCATTTTTACCAACTTTTATTCAACGACAAATGACGATTGATGGTCAATTCCGCGTCCCCCTGTTTCTAATTGAAAGTATCATCAATATCACAGGGTACTTTGTCATTAGGTTTGCGATTGGAACAGGATTAAAGAAATATATTGTCCCTGGCGATTTAGCGATGGCCTATCCGATATGGTACGGAATAACACGCGTGATCATGGAACCACTACGCGATCCCACCTACATTATGAATAATCTCTGGTCTTATTATTGGGGCATGATTTTTGCCGGACTTGGCGTGCTTGGCATTGTAGCGTTGCACCTATTTCATCACTTTCAAAATAATAAAAAGACTCCGATAAAGCCAGCGTAAAACATGACATACGATGTGGTCGTTCTCGACATGGATGGAACTCTCGTCGATACCGATTTAATGCTTGTCGAATCGATGATGGTTTTGTTTAGAAAGTATCGTCCTAATTTTAAAATTAGCCTTTCGGAGCTCATCTATTTTTCGGGGCCTCCAATTGAAGACACGATCGCGACATTTTTCCCCAATCTTGACACACGCACAATTGTGGAAGAATTTAAGGAGTTGTCTTTGCTGTATTATGAACGCGACATGATGTTATATCCATACGCTAAAGAAGCGATTGAACAACTTCATGATTTAGGAATTCCGATTGCCATTCTCACAAATAAACACCGTGATCGGACGATTGCGACCCTTAAAATGGTGGGTGTCGACCATCTTGTTGATTTCATCGTTGGCTATGATGATGTTAAATATCCGAAACCACATCCAGAAGGTATGAATCGGATTATCGCCCATTTTAAAGCAAATCCGACTAAAATATTATTCGTAGGTGATACGATATATGATTACCAGGTGGCAAAATCTAGTGGCGTTCATAGCGCCCTCACCGCTTGGTCGCTAAGAAAATTTCCTCAAGAAGTCATACCTAATATTTGGTTAGAAGACTTTCGGGATTTGGTTAAGGTGGTACAACATGGAACAGCAAATATTTGACATCACAATCATTGGAGCTGGGCCCGCTGGATTGGCGGCCGCAATTTATGCAAAACGCTCAAATAATACTATTAAACTTATCGAAAAAGGCGCACCAGGAGGAAAATTAAACCTCTATGAAAAGCTTGAAAACTATCCGGGCGTTACTGATTTGACCGCCCAGGATTTGGCCTATAAAATGTATGAACAGGTCATGGGTTTAGGCGTCGAGGTTAGTTATGGCGATGTCATTTCGATTACCAAGGATGAAAACATCTTCACGATTGAAAGCGATGAAGAAAAGATTTTATCTAAGACGATTATTGTCAGTAGTGGCACCTCTGAAAAAAAGATGGGCATTCCCGGCGAAGATGCGTTTATTGGACGTGGAGTCAGTTATTGCGCTACTTGCGATGGGGCGTTTTTTAAAGGAAAAGATGTCGCCGTGATTGGTCATAGTAGCAAGGCCGTGGAAGAATCGTTTTTTCTGGCAACGCATGTTAATCGCGTTTTTATCATCAGCCGTGGTGAAAAACTCTTGGCGAACCCCACTTTAATGGCCAAACTCCTTGAATACCCGAATATAATTCATGTTCCAAACACGATTCCGTTTCAAATAATAGGCGATGCCGCCGTTACTGGAATTAAACTTCGTGGCCAGGAAGAATACTTGATGCCCGTTAGCGCCGTCTTTCCCTTCATTGGTTCGGTTCCCAACACGAGTTTTATCTCCTTTAAAGAAACGATGGATGCGGGCGGATATTTGCTAGTCAATCAAAATATGGAGACCTCGATTCCTGGCTTGTTTGGAGCGGGTGATGTCATTAGCAAGACATTAAGACAAATTGTGACATCCACTAGCGATGGCGCTTTAGCGGCATTTAACGCCAATAAATTCATTAGAAAACTCAGTTAATCCAGGAAATTTAGGGATACACGTTTCTATTAGACCAAATTTACGATAAAATATCCTTGAGGATATTTATGGCAGAAGTCGTTATTTTAACGGGAATGTCGGGCGCCGGTAAGTCCACCGCGCTTTTTGCATTTGAAGAAATGCAATATTATTGCATTGAAAATGTTCCTTCGCCTTTGTTCGATCAACTATTTGCATTGATTAATTCTGGCGATGTTCGTTTCTCAAAAGCAGTCGTCGCCGTGAATTTAAATGAAGCGCTTGAAGCCATTGTCTCGGCTAAGCGTCACGCGGGTTTACAAGTATCCGTCGTTGGGTTAACGGCCACGCTCGATTCCTTACTATCGCGTTATAAATTGACGCGGCATGCCCATCCTTTGCAAACAAAAGGGACAACATTGGTGCGAGCGATTAAAGAAGAAGCGGATTTATTTAATAAGGGGCACGGGCTTATTGATGTAGTGATTGACACGACAAATTTGTCGGTCGCCCAGTTACGATCCAAAATATTTACGACATTTCTTGAGAAGGCCAGCGACTCATTAACATTATCATTTGTCTCATTTGGCTTTAAAAACGGGGTACCGGCGGATGTCGATTTAATAATCGATACCAGAATTTTACCCAATCCCTTTTGGGTACCCGAACTTCGCGATTTGACAGGTCATGATCCCCGTGTCGCCAAATATGTGTTTGAACATGAAGCCGGCCGTGAATTTTTACAAGAAATTGAAAAATATATTCGCTATTATTTATCGTATTTTATCAAGGAATCACGCCCATTCTATACCATTGGCATCGGATGCACTGGTGGCCAGCATCGGTCAGTCGCTGTTGCCGAATACTTAGCAAGACGATTCAAGCAAGATTTAAAAACGATGGTTATCCATCGTGATATTATAACTGATAAATTTGAAGCTAATGAATCGTAAAATCACATCTTTTACAAGTATCGTTAAAGAAGAAATCATAACCAAACCATTTGTGGAAACCCGCATTAAGGCGATGTTAGCGGCCTTTTTTAAGGCTAATGGGCGCTATTTGATTTCTAATAAAGAGAATCGCCTTGAATTTCAAAGCGAACACGCGAAGATTGCCAAATATATCTATGTGACAATTAAGGATTTATTTCACATTGATCCCCGTTTTGCCTACACGCAGGTGACACGCTTTGGTCGTAAAACGAGCTATCATGTACTTGTCGAATCTAACGTTGATGAAATTTTGACGTCGCTTAACATTTCGTTTATTAATGTGTTTTCTTTAAAAGAATTTTTGAAAACGGAAGATGAAATCGCCGGTTATCTCGCCGGCGTGTTCCTTTCTTCTGGTAGCGTTAATGATCCAGAAAGTTCCAACTACCATCTTGAAATGTCGAGTCCCGATGAAATATTTATCAGAGAAGTGGGACGATTGATGGTGCGACAAAAAGCCGTTCGTTTGGAACCAAAAATTATAAAAAGACGCTCTAACTATGTTTTATATCTTAAAAAGAGCGATCAAATTGCCGATTTTTTGATTTTAATTGGAGCGACTGACGCCACCCTTGAATTTGAAAATGTGCGCGTTGCTCGCGATTATGCCAATTCCGATAATCGTTGGCAAATTTGCGAGACCGCCAACATGGAAAAAACCATAAGGGCCGCAGCCCACCAACTTGAAGATATCAAGTTTCTTGATCAATTGTTTGGAATTGACCAGCTACCCAATGAAAAAATGATTGCTCTCGCAAAATTGCGCCTCGATGATGAAAGCGCCTCGATGCTGGAATTATCTAAAAGATTAGCCGAAATATTAGGCAAACCGGTGTCTAAAAGCAGCGTTGCTCATGTGTTTCGTGCGATTCATGGGCTTGCGGACCGGTATCGCTCATGAGCGGCAACTATTCATTCGGGCGCCGTATCGCTTATTTGCGTCAGCTTCACGGATGGACCCAAGAAGCGCTGGCGTTTGAAAGCAATATTAGCAAAAACTATCTTAGCGACCTCGAATCTGGGCGCCGCAATCCGACCTTAGCGACGCTCAGCAAGCTCGCCATTGCCTTTGAAATTGATTTGGCAACTTTATTAAAAGGCGTGGATATCAAAAGTCCTACCCCAAAAATTGGAAATAAGTAAACGCTTACAAGACGTATTTCATGGTGAGTTTGGCCTGGTCTCGTAGTATAATTACTACGTAATATAAAAAAGGAGAGTAATTATGGCCATTAAATTAGCAATTAACGGATTCGGACGCATTGGGCGTTTATCGTTCCGCCGTGCCGTGGAAACCGGCGAATTCGAAGTTGTCGCTATCAATGATTTAACCGATGCGGCAACATTAGTTTACTTACTTAAATATGATACGACTCACCGTCGCTTTGGCGGCGACGATTTAGCGGTTTCTGAAGACGGAAAAGGTCTTGTTTACAAAGGAAAATTCATTCCTGTGCTTGGACAACCTGATCCCAATCTCATTAAATGGTCAGACTATGGCGTCGACATCGTGCTGGAATGCACCGGCCGTTTTAAGGGTAAAGTTGACGCCGCCGTTCATGTTAATGTCGGTGGGGCTAAAGGCGTCATTATTTCCGCTCCCGCCGATGCGGAAACCCCAACATTTGTCTATGGTGTCAACGATGACAAATTAACCAAAGACATGAAAGTTATTTCTGGAGCTAGTTGTACGACAAACTGCTTGGCGCCGGTTGTAAAAGTATTGCATGATGAAATTGGCATTGAGGGCGGTTATATGACCACAGTGCATGCTTACACGAACGACCAGACCACGCTCGACCTCGTCAAAAAAGGCGATTTACGTCGCGGACGCGCCGCTGCCGCGAATATTGTCCCCTCATCCACTGGGGCTGCGAAAGCCATCCATTTAGTCATCCCCGATTTAAAAGGCCGTCTTCAAGGTGGAGCCCTTCGCGTTCCTGTCATCGATGGTAGCCTCGTTGATTTGAGCCTCAGCTTAGCAAAACCAACAAGCGATAAAGAAATCAACGCCATGATGAAAAAAGCCGCACTTGGTCAATTAAAAGATGTGCTCGGCTATACTGAAGATCAAATCGTCAGTTCTGATGTCATCGGAGCGACTGCAGGATCTATCTTTGATGCTACCCAAACGAAAGTCTTCACTAATCCTGAAGGCAAGCAATTCGTGAAAGTCGTTGCTTGGTATGACAATGAATATAGTTATACCTGCCAATACATTCGTCTGGCTGCGGCTTATGCCAAGGTTTTGGGCATCTAATAAAACAAACTAATCTTATGAAAGTGCCCAATTTATTGGGCCTTTTACTTGTAAAGGAGTAACTTTATGAAGACGATTAAAGACTTGGGCTCTCTAAAAGGAAAGCGCGTCATTGTTCGAGTTGATTTTAATGTCCCTTTTAAGGACGGTGAAATTCGCGATGATAACAGAATCGTGCAAGCCTTACCAACGATTACCGATTTAGTCAAGATGGGTGCCAAAGTAATATTGCTGTCCCACCTTGGCAAAATCGATCACAAAGATCCAACAAAAACCGAATCTGATAAAAAGAAGCATAGCCTCGAAAAAGTTGCCATTCGCCTTAGTGAACTATTAAAAGCTCCAGTGACATTTTGCCCAGAAACACGTGGCGAGATGTTTGATTATTTCACGCAAACACTTGATAACGGAGCGGTGCTATTAATTCAAAACACCCGTTATGAAAAAGGTGAAGAAAAGAACGATCCCGAACTTGCCGCTATATGGGCGAGCGTCGCCGATGTGTTCATCATGGAGGCGTTTGGCAGTGCCCACCGAGCTCACGCCTCAACATATGGTATCCCGGCAATTTTAAAATCACAAGGCAAGCAAGTGGCAATCGGGTACCTTGTTGAAAAAGAAGTCATTGCCTTAAAACGCGTTGTCGATGTTGAAGATAGCAATCGGCCGTTCGTGGCCATTCTTGGCGGTTTTAAAGTAAGCGATAAAATCAAGGTTATCGACACGCTCGTACAAAAATGCGACCGCGTCTTAATCGGCGGGGCCATGGCCTATACCTTTTCAAAAGCCCTTGGCAATGAAATTGGCGATTCGCCATTTGAAGCTGATCAACTTGAATACGCTAAGCGAGTGTTTGTCCAAAGCAAGGGCAAAATATTACTCCCCCTCGACTGTGTGATTACTGATGGTTTTGACACTTGGACACAAATCATTACCACGGATACCAATCAAATTCCCCCGGGATTCATGGGGATGGACATTGGTCCCAAAACGAGCAGTCTCTTTAAAACCGAAATTTCCAAAGCCAAAACCATTTTTTGGAATGGACCGATGGGCGTGTTTGAAAAGGAACCATTCACCAAGGGGACGATTGCCATTTGTGAAGCTGTTGATAGTTTGAAAAAGTCATTCTCCGTTTGTGGTGGTGGCGATTCGGCGGCGGCCATTAAACAATTTGGTTATATTGAAGCGTTTAGCCATGTATCGACTGGTGGTGGCGCAAGTTTAGAGATGATTGAAAACGATGGCCACTTACCTGGTATCGATATAATTGAGGATTAATAAATGCGTAGCAAAGTTTTAATTGGAAATTGGAAAATGCATAAGTCGGTGTCAGAAGCCCGCTCTTTTGCTAAAAAAAGCGTTGAATTTGTGACTAAGGCGCAAGCGCATCGCGTCATAATTGGTGTCGCGCCAACTTATTTAGGATTAAAGGCTGTCAAACAATCGAATCCTTCGATGTTGGTGTTTTCTCAAAATGTTCATTATGAAAATCAAGGCGCATTTACAGGAGAAATCTCCACGCCGATGTTACAAGACATTGGTGTAGATGGCGCGCTTGTGGGTCATTCGGAACGGCGCCAATACTTTAAGGAAGACAATCTCTTCTGCAATAAGAAAGTCATTAAATTACTTAGTAGTGGCATGACCGCTTTATATTGCGTTGGTGAAACGCTAGGCGAATATGAACTGGGGCAAACTAAGGCCGTGGTCGCTAATCAAATCAGGGTCGGATTATCGGGTATCCCTTCGCTTGACCCGACACGATTAATCATCGCCTATGAACCAGTGTGGAGCATTGGCACTGGAAAAAACGCCTCTCCCTCAATTGCTACCGAGGTCATCACTTTTATAAGGGAACTATTAGAAGATATGTTTGGAACGAAGATTTCCAATGAGATCCATATTCTCTATGGCGGTTCTGTTAAGCCTAATAATATCGCCGAATATTTGACAATGCCGAATATCGATGGTGCCCTAGTTGGCGGTGCTAGTCTTGAACTTGAAAGTTTTGAAACATTGCTAAATAACATTATTTAATTTTATAAATATTACCGCTCGGCAAAGTACTTTATAAGAAAAGTTTTTTCAATTATAATATTTATTCATTGGAGGTAACTTATGTATTATCAAGATATTGATACCCAAACAAAACCAATTACGATGACTTCGGTTTTCGCTTGGATGGCGTTGGCGCTGGCCGTAACTAGCGGCGTGGCAATCGGCTTATATTTTTTATTAGGATTTGGTTTATTACCAATCGATATGTATTTACCGCTTCTAATTGGAGCGACCATCGGCTATTTTGTGACATTTGCAATTATCAATTTCCGCGTGATGCGTCAAAACGGCAAATCGGTCGTCATTCCGTTTTTCATCTATGCGGCGATGATGGGTATTGTTTTATCATCAATCATGTTATATACAGCGATTGACATTATTATTCTTGCTTTCCTCGTTTCAGCATTGTTATTTGGCGTGATGGCCGGGTATGGATATTTGACTAAACGTGATTTAACAACGATGGGGTCGATTGCCTCAATGGCGTTTTTAGGGGCATTTATACTAATTCCAATTCTTTGGATTTGGTATAACGAAACCTTATATTGGGTTGTTACTTTTGTCATGTTCGGAGCGATTATGCTTATTACCGCTTATGATCTATCGATGATGAAGAAGCAAATTGCCTATGGCATGGTGACCAAGAACACGGCAATCTACTTTGCCTTGCGGCTATATGTCAACTTCCTTAACATTTTTATTCGCGTGATTCTATTTTTATCCGCCAGTCGCCGTTAATACTTTTGGTTGCCCATAGATTTTGGGCGACTATTTTATTAATATAAATAAAAGGAGAATCAATATGTTAAAACTTGATAAGTCGTTTGTAAAATTGCCTAATGGAGAAACGTTAGCGTATGTGGAGTTAGGACATGGTCCCCACCGCGTGTTATTGATCCATGGCAATATGTCGAGTAGCCTCCATTATTTGCCGTTAATCGAACGTCTACCACTTGATCAATTTCACATTATTGCCGTTGATTTGCGTGGATTTGGCGACTCCAGCTATGTATCGTCCTTTAATTCTCTTACCGAACTCACTGAAGATGTCGCCCATTTTTTAACGATTAAAGATTTTCATCCGTGCACCATTGCGGGCTGGTCGGCTGGTGGTGGCGTTGCCCTTCAATTAGCGGCTAATTTTCCCCATTTTGTCGAAAAATTGTTTTTAATCGATTCGATGTCATATAAAGGGATTCCCATATTTGTCAAAGATGCCACATTTAAACCGATTGTTGGAAAAGTGTATCCGACAAAGGAAGAAATGGCCACAGATAATGTTCAAGTAGCGCCAGTGGTTAAAGCGTTGAAAGATGGTAATGTCGGTTTCATGGAATATATTTGGAATCTCGTTATTTACACGGGCAAAAAGCCTGATCCCGAAGCGAATAAGCTCTATTTGGCGGAAACGATGAAGCAGCGAAACCTTGTTGATTTTGATTGGGCCCTTGTCAATTTTAACATGGGCACTGGTTCCAATTTTCAAGCGGACGGCGATAATTCGATTAGCAAAATTAAATGTCCCGTCTTGAGTGTCTGGGGTAAAAAAGACATCACCGTACTTGAATATATGGTTAGGGAAACGATTGCTGCCCTGGGGGACAAAGCGCAACTAATCATCTATGAAGAAGCGGGCCATTCTCCACTTGTGGATGTGCCTGATCAACTGGCAAAAGATTTTATAAAGTTTGTTTTATAACTTAAAAACGGCTTCTCACTGAAGTGTCCTTTATGGGGGTCACTTCATCACGAAGTCGTTTTTTTATTTGAAGAGGCCATGCTCTAATATTTTGATGATATGATCGACAATTTTGTCAATCGTTTGATCATCTTGAAGATTTTCTTCAAACATAATGACTTCGAGACCGACAAAATTAGCAATTCCCATGAGGGTATAGGCGCTGGTGACGTAGTCTCCTTCATCGATTTCGCCATGTTCGTGGGCAAGTTGTAACCCTTTCGTGTAATGAGCGGCAAAAGATTGATAATAATCAATGAAGAGCTTGCGGTCGACTTGAAGCGATTGCCAAATAATGGTGTATGATTGCGGGTAATCGCGTGCAAATTTGATAAATGTTCTGATACCAACTCGTTCTTGCTCTTTGCGGGAGGGAATTCCTTTGACGGCAATGGCAATTGAAGAACGGATTTGGTGACTATATTCAAGTAATAAGTACTTATAAAGCGAATATTTATCGGCGAAATATAAATAAAAAGTCCCGATTCCTACATTGGCTGTTTTGGCAATATCAGCAATCGTCGTTAAATGATAGCTTTTAGTATGAAACAAGGATTCGGCTGCGTGACAAATATGATCAAATGTCGTTTGTCCGCGATTTGTTAATGGTTTTGTGATGCCGTCCATAACTTTTACACATCTATTATAGCAATAAATAAACGAATCAACAAAAACATGAACAATTATTCAGGTTTATCTTGACAGCGCTTTCAGTAATTGGCAAAATAAAACTATTGAAAGAAACTTCGCGTCTTTAATTATGGTAAAAAGTCACACTATTCGGTGTCTTATAAAAATATATTAAGGAGAGAATTATGAATAAAGTTTACATCGTTGCCGCCAAACGAACTGCCGTAGGATCCTTTTTAGGCTCGCTTAAGGGCGTTCATGCCGCCGATTTAGGCGCGCCTCTTGTTAAAAACATTTTGGAAACTTCGAAAATTGACCCCGCGGCTATTAATGAAGTAATTGTTGGCAATATTTTGCCAGCCGGACTCGGTCAAAATATCAGCCGCCAAGTATCGATTAAAGGCGGCGTACCAGTGGAAGTGCCGGCCTATTCAATCAATATGGCATGCGGAAGCGCCATGAAAGCTATTATGAATGGGGCGATTTCTATTCGTAGCGGCCTAGCCGATTTAATTCTTGCCGGTGGTGTCGAATCGATGTCACGGGCCCCAATGTTGCTTCCCGAATCCGTTCGTGGAGGTATGAAGATGGGTGACTTGAAACTTAAAGATCACATGATTTATGATGCGCTCACTGATGTCTTTAATAACGTTCATATGGGCGTGACTGCGGAAAATATCGCAGCTAAATACCATTTAACCAGAGAAGAGCAAGACGAATTTTCTTTTAAATCGCAACAAAAAGCGATTAAAGCTGTCGATGAAGGTCGGTTTGATGATGAAGTTCTCCCACTTGAAGTAAAGGTTGGTAAAGATGTGGTGATGTTTTACCGTGATGAATATCCAAATCGCACCACTTCTTTAGAAAAACTAGCAAAACTGCGCCCGGCTTTTAAACCGGATGGCGGTGTGGTCACCGCGGGAAATTCTAGTGGTATCAACGATGGTGGTAGCATGGTGTTATTAGCGTCTGAAGATGCAGTAAAAAAATATAATTTAAAGCCATTGGTGGAAATAATTGCGTTTGGTCAAGGTGGCGTCGAGCCTCTTTATATGGGCATGGGACCTGTTCCAGCAATGCAAAATGCTCTAAAACAAGCCAATATGACTTTGTCACAAATGGAATTGATTGAACTTAACGAGGCATTTGCCGCGCAAAGTTTGGGTGTAATCAATGAACTAGCAGCCACAAGCGATCTATCAAAGGAACAAATTCTTGAACGAACCAATGTTAATGGTGGCGCGATTGCTTTAGGACACGCGGTGGGTAGTAGTGGTGGCCGTATTACAATCACTCTAATCTACGAAATGATAAAACGCAACGCCACTTATGGTATCGCCAGTCTTTGCATTGGTGGTGGCATGGGGACCGCGCTTATTTTAAAACGGATTTAATTATATAAAAGGAGCATAAAAAAATGGGAAGATTATCAGGAAAAGTCGCTATTGTTACTGGAGGCGCTAAGGGCTTAGGTGGCGCGATGTGTGTCTTATTCGCGAAAGAAGGCGCTAAAGTCATCGCTGCCGACATGGCCGAATTGAGCTATATTCAAGATGGTGTCGAATATCAAAAACTTAATGTTACCGATGTTGAAAACTGCAAAGCTTTAACGGAATACGCTAAAGAAAAATACGGACACATCGATATTCTAGTTAATAATGCAGGCATCACCAAAGATGGTATGACCTACAAGATGACCGATGATATGTGGGACGCTGTCATTGCCGTCAATCTTAAAGGTGTCTTCAATCTAACACGGTTTGTCGGCCCGTTAATGGAAGCGCAAGGCAATGGGGCCATTATCAACATTTCTTCAATCGTTGGCGAATATGGAAATATTGGTCAAATAAATTATTCAGCGACTAAAGCTGGTGTCATTGGCATGACAAAAACATGGGCCAAAGAGTTCGCTCGTAAAGGCGCCGCCGTACGCGTTAATTCAATCGCTCCTGGTTATATCATGACGGATATCCTAAAAACTGTTCCGCAAGAATTGCTTGATAAGTTTGCCAAATTAACGATGCTTGGCCGTCTTGGACAACCAGAAGAAATCGCTAAGGCCGCTTTATTTTTAGCATCTGATGAAGCGAGTTATATCACGGGACATGTTCTCGATGTCAATGGCGGAATGCGGTTATAATTAGATTTATGAATAAGCCTGTTGTTGGTATCGTTGGTACCGGAATCTATATTCCTAAAAATGTCATGACCGCGCGAGAAATCGCCGCGGCCACTAATGGTATTTGGAGTGAAACGGCCGTCGTTCAAAAACTGGGAATTCGCCAAAAACCGATTCCTGGTCCAAATGACGGGACCCAAGAGATGGGAGCTTTGGCCGCCCTTGATTGTCTTAAAAATACTGGTGTCGATCCTTTGGATATCGATGTCATTTTATGCGTGGGCGAAGAATGGAAGGAATATCCGTTAACGACTTCGGCCCTTTACATTCAAGATCGAATTGGAGCGACTAACGCTTGGGGCATCGATGTCCAAAATCGCTGCTGCACGACGGTCAGCGCGATGAAGATGGCCAAAGACATGCTTATGGCCGATGAAGAAATTAACATGATCATGATTGTGGGTGGCTATCGCAATGGCGATTTTGTCGATTATAGCGATAAGAACATGTCGATGATGTATAACCTTGGAGCGGGCGGTGGCGCGCTTATTTTAAAGAAAAATTATAATCGTAATCTATTATTAGGTTCACATATAATTAGCGATGGCTCATTGTCTCGAACCGCCGGTGTTGAAATAGGTGGCATTGCTAATCCAATTACCTGTGAAAACCTTCCCGTCGCTTTAAAATCGCTGCGGTTATTCGATGCCCAAAAAATGAAAGATCGCCTAAATGCCGTTTCGATGCCAAATTGGTTTAAATGTATTGATGAAGCGTTGCGGAAGTCAAATCTTGAACGCAAGGATATATCTTATCTAGGCGTGCTTCATATGAAAAGAAGTGGTCACATTTCGATGCTAAATGATTTAAACTTAAAAGAAGAACAATCGATTTACCTCGAAGACTATGGTCATATTGGGCAAATCGATCAAATTCTATCACTACATTTAGCCTTAAAAACTGGTCAAGTTAAAGATGGCACTGTTATCGCGATGATTGCTGCTGGCATCGGGTATGTCTGGGCGGCTAACATCATAAAATGGGGGCCCAACGCGTGACGTTCGAGATTTTCTTTCAAACAATTCTTAGTAGTTTGTTATTAGCGTCTGTTTTGGCGTTGTCTTCGTTTGCCATCGTGTTCATCTTTAGAACGTCGACAACGACAAATTTCGCCCAAGGTTTATTATCGGTGTTTGGAGCGTTTGTTACCGCATATTTATTGGATTTACGTGGTGCCCATATCTTAGTGGCCTTATTAGCCGGAATGGCGACATCTTTTATCATTGGACTATTAATCGATGTCGTTATTTTTAGAAGGGCCAAACGAATCTTCCCGATTGGTAAGCAAATGATTACGATGGGCATCTTAATGATGCTGTTAAATCTAATTCCTGTCATATTTGGCACGGGTACTTATTCCATTTCAACTTTGCTACCAGGTAACACGACCTTTACGATGTTTGGGTACGAATACGTCATTACAAATCACGCGCTTTTGAGCACTATAATCACAACCGTGATATTGACTGTCATTTTCATTGCTTTGAAATACACAAAATGGGGCCTTGGCGTTCGCGCCACGGCCAGTAATGAAACGGTGGCCGCCATGATGGGGGTCAATACCCGGTTTATTACTGCGGCTACTTGGTCGCTTGCCGGAGGACTTGGGGCGCTTGCTGCCGTATTGTATGGATCCACTGTCAATTTCAGCAGTGGCATCATGACCCAAGTGCAGATTAATGCTTTCTTAGCTAATGTATTTGGCGGCTTTGGCACATTCTACGGCCCCGTTGTTGGCGCTTTCATCATCAATATCGGTGGTAACTTAATCGGATATCTTTGGTCAGCTTGGCGTGAAGTCCTCGTGTATGCATTTGTACTCGTCTTTATCCTAATAAAACCTTATGGTATGTTTGGCAAGAAAGTAGTCAAGAAGGTATAACGATGAAGAAAAACTTCTTGCAAACAATGAAACACTCAGCAGTACCCAATTATATATTCTTTGTCCTATTAGGACTTGTTTTCGTCTCCTTCCAATTGATGAGCAATGCTGGGAGCGATATTTTTGGGGTCTCGCTCATGCGTGGCGTCGGCACCTTTATGATTGCCACGATTGTCGCATTAGGTTTATATGTCCTGCTGGGGTTAGGTGGATTAGCCTCCCTTGGGACAGCCGGATTCGTGGGTTTGGGAGCTTACTTAACGGGTTATCTTATCGATGAAACGAATATCCCTTTTTTCACGGTACTTCTTATTTGTATTGCCGTGGGGATTGTGATTGGTATTATTGTAGGCTTTCTCTCACTTAGGGTTTCGGGCATGTATCTTGCGATTATTACGTTAGGTCTATCAGAAATCTTCGTGCAACTTTTTAAAAACCTGACACAATTTACCGATTTCCCGGATGGTGGCATTCGACTATCGAAATATCCCTCGTTATTTTTCGGCCTCATCCAGATGGATCGGGAAACATACCGCTCAACAATTTTAATCATTATTGCCATCGCATTTGTGATGTTATTAGCGCTTGCTTTTAACATATCACGAAGCCCGATTGGCCGTTCAATGCTCGCTATGAAAAATAGCGAATCGGCGGCCCAATCAAACGGCGTAAATCTATTAAGCTATCGCCTTTTGGCCTTTATTGTTTCGACGGTTTTTGCGATGATTGGCGGATTCCTTTACATGAACTATTGGCGCTTTACCGGACCGCTAGAATGGTCGATTATGTATTCGCTACAGATTTTGGCAATCGTAATCATTGGCGGCACGAAATCAATCTGGGGTTTTTTGACGGGCGCCTTCTTTATCTTTGGGTTGAATGAAATCGTTTTTGCGAAGATCCCCTTCTTTATTAACAATCCAACCGTAGTTCCCATGATCAATGGATTGATTATGATTTTGGTGGTGCTATATTATCCCGGCGGCATTTCGCAGCTTTATATCGAACTTGGCTATAAGATTCGTAACAAACCAAAAGGCTTTATTCCCTTTTGGAAATCAGTGGGACTTGATTTTATCAATTTTTTCAAAAAAAGCGGACTCTGGTTTGTGGCTTTATATCGCCGTTTTATCGCCATATTCAGCAAGAAGGAGGGCTAAATCATGAAAAGCAAGATTAATATTCCCAACTTCATGAAGAAGTTGTTCCTCCCTAAAAACCCCGATATCGCCACAAATGCCAACATCATGTTGGAGGAAGACACAATTTTGCAACTTGAACATTTATCGATGCGTTTTGGCGGTCTCCTGGCCGTCAATGATTTGTCATTCTCGGTCAAGCGCGGTGCAATATTTGGTCTCATTGGTCCCAACGGAGCGGGTAAAACGACTGTTTTCAATTGCATCACGCAATTCTACCAATCGACGCGTGGCACGGTCCACTATCGCGGGAGTGATGGCAAAACCATCATGTTAAATAAAATAGCGGTTCATAACATCATTAAACATGGAATCACGCGCACGTTTCAAAATGTCGAATTGGTTTGGGAATTATCAGTGCTTGATAACCTGATGGTGGCCACGACTCAGTTTTTAAAAGTTGATATGGTTTCTCAATTTTTACGTTTGCCCAATTATCAGCGCAAAGAAAAAGCAATGCGCGAAAAAGCTACGCAGATTCTTGAAGTTCTCGGGCTTGCCCCCTATAAGGATTTGCCAGCTTTTGGCTTGCCTTATGGCATTTTGAAGAAAATAGAAATGGCGCGTGCTTTGATGAACGAGCCACAACTGATTATTCTTGATGAGCCCGCCGCTGGGCTTAACGATAAGGAAACCGAAGAACTTGCGGAAACGATCAAATTGATTCGCGACCGACTCCACACCACGATTTTTCTTGTTGAGCATGACATGGGTCTTGTGATGAGTATTTGTGATACTGTATGTGCAATATCATTTGGAAAGATGCTCGGCATTGGCACGCCAAGCGAAATTCAAGCGAATCCGGTCGTACGCGAAGCATATTTGGGGGCCGAGTAACATGGATACGATATTGGAGTTAAAAAAATTAGTTATCCGCTATGGGCCGATTGAGGCCGTCAAAGGCGTTGACATGGTCATTGGCAAAGGACAGATTGTATCATTGCTAGGCGCTAATGGCGCTGGTAAATCGACAATCATTAAGGCGATATCTGGGCTTATCGAACCATTTGACGGAAAAATCATTTATATGGGTAAAACCATCAACAAGATTGCCGTTCATAAACTGGCTTCTCAAGGTATCATCGCATCTCCTGAAGGACGCATGATTTTAAAGGGGCTCACAGTTGAAGAAAACCTTAGAGTTGGAGCTTATGGGTTAAAGACGATTAAAGAAGCAACCAAAGACGAACACGGCAAGGTGATTATTCGACGCGTCAGCGTGCACCAACAAATCAGTGCTAATTTTGCACGGGTGTACAAATTATTCCCAGTATTGCAAGAACGAAAAAAGCAACAAGCAGCCACACTATCAGGCGGGGAGCAGCAGATGTTGGCCATCGGTCGGGCGTTAATGGCGAGTCCAAAATTACTATTACTCGATGAACCTTCGCTGGGTTTAGCGCCGCTTATTGTTAAATCGATTTTTGAGATTATTAAACAAATTAGCCGCGAGGGTGTTACTATTTTATTAGTAGAGCAAAACGCCTATCAAACTCTTAAAATTGCTGATTATATTTATGTCCTCGAACTTGGAAAAGTGCGGTTTGAGGGTAACAGCGAAGCACTTCTTAAAGATGAAACGCTAATTTCTGCCTATTTGGGCGGGAATTAAAAAAATATAAGGAGGATTATATGAATAATAAGCGTTTAATGTCTACGTCACTCCTTGCTATCGGCGCCTTGCTTTTTGCGGGCTGCGCGAGCAGTGTGACTCCATCCAGCTCAGTGCCTGGCTCGAGCGTTCCCACGTCAACGAGTGAGGTTCCTGAGGAAGTATCCCAAGGTGTTACGGATACCACGATTAAGATTGGCAACACCGCTTCTCAAACTGGTGGCTACGAAATTGTCGGCGCCCCATTCAATGCTGGTCTCAAAGCCGCGTTAGAAGAAGTCAATGAAGATGGCGGAATCGGTGGTCGTACCATTGAATTCATCACCTATGATGATGCCTCCAATGCATCTACTGGCGTCGCAATGACCGAAAAACTCGTTGAAGAAGACGAAGTATTCGCTCTTGTTGGCCACTTTGGCACTTGGACTGTTGGTCCCACGGTTGATTACATTCAAGACGTGGGCATTCCCATGGTTTATGCCGCTACTGGTATTAACCAATTATACTTTGAACGGTCCCCGGGCAACCCCGTCATGGCCGTGCAACCGATTTACAAGACTGAAGGCAGAATTCTTTTAGCCCGTGTTTTCTCAGAAACCGATTTATTCGGCACTGTCGATAAAGTCGGCGTCTTATACAGTTCTGAGGATGCTGGTCTATCAATTCGCGCCGGTATCGTCTCACAAGCCTATGATCTTGGCCGTGTTAATGATGTCGTCTATCAAGCCGGGTCGGGAGATTACTCAGCGGCTGTCTTAGCATTGAAAACCGCTAATGTCGATGCCGTCATCTTGGCAACAAACCAAGGTGCAATTGGTGGCATGATTAACGCCATGGCCGCCGGTGCTTTAAATGTCCCGATGCTCACATCCTATGTCAGCGCTAATGGTTATTACATTCCCGATGCTTCTGTCACCCCTGAACGTCCATTATATGTCAATGCTTGGGTCGACATTACTTCTGAAGAAGTAGCTACAGAAGTTGAAGACTATGTAGCGACGATTAACGCTGCCAGTTTCTTGAACGAAACTGAGAAGGCTCTTTACGGAGCTGGTCTCAATTCATTTGGCATCGCTGGTTACATTGCTGGTAAAATCTTCATCGAAGGGCTTAACCGCATGGAAGCGGCTGGTGAAGTCTTAAATTGGGAAAATTACATTGCCGTGATGGAATCTGCACCGATTGACATCCCAATGGGTGGATCCATCGACTTTACGGGAGGCAAACGTTGGGGTATTGATGAATTGGCTTTAATTAAATATCTTAATAAAGCGCCCGAAGCTTACTTTGGCACATTTGAAGTTGCCAAACCCGTCGAATCCTTAGACGAAATTTTAGCCTAATGTTCTTATTTAGTGGGAGGAGGCTTAATCCTTCTCCCACTTTTCTTTTATTTATTTAGCAAAAAGGAATTACGTATGGATTATAAACAAAAAATTATTTCAATTGAACAAGCCTTGAAACTAGTGAAGTCGGGCGATGTTATCGTATCTGGCATGATGGCGACGGAAGGGCGCTTATTTTTAAGTAGGCTTCATGAAATTGATGCTGCGATTAAAAATGTCACGGTGACAAATTGTCTTCCCATTATCGATGCCCCATTTTTTACGGACCCTGACCAAGCAAAGCGTTTTTTAACCGACAGTTGGTTTTATTCCGCTTCATTAAGAAGGGCGACCTCCTATGGTGGCGTCACTTATATTCCCAATCATTTAAGCCTAGCTGGTGCGAGGCGTCTTGAACACAAAAAACCGAATATCTACATTGGCGCAGCGACTCCTCCCGATCGGCACGGATTTGTCTCGCTTTCTTTATCAAATGTTTATGAAAAACGCACATTAATGGCGGCTGATCTCGTCATTTTAGAAATAAACCCGCATTTTCCTCGAACTTATGGCGATTTAGAAGTCCATGTTTCCGATATCGATTATATGATTGAGGCGGATTATCCGGTGCCTGAATTGCCCGATGGTGAAATTACCGAAAAAGATCAAATCATCGGAAAGCATATTGCCACTTTTATTAATGATGGCGATTGTTTGCAACTTGGCATTGGGGGTATCCCTAACGCCGTCGCTAACGCCCTTGTACATAAGAAAAACCTTGGCGTGCATACGGAGATGTTAACCACAGGTTTCGTGAAACTATATAAAGCGGGCGCCATTAACAATAAGATGAAGAAAACATATCCTGGGAAAATGGTGTGTTGTTTTGCCTTTGGCACCAAGGAACTTTATGATTTCCTTGATGATAATCCTGGGGTTGCGTTTCTTGATGGAAATTATGTGAATGACCCCTACGTCATTTCCCAAAACGACAATCAAGTGTCCATCAATTCAACAATCGAAGTGGACTTAACGGGGCAATGTTCCTCGGAATCGATTGGTTTGCGCCATTTTTCAGGTACTGGAGGCCAATCAGACACTGTCACAGGGGCCCAGCGAAGCAAAAACGGAAGATCGTTTATTGCTCTTTATGCGACGGCAATGGTTAAAAACACCGTCACTGGCGAACGCGAAGAAGTCTCCAAGATTGTCACGACGTTAAAACCAGGCGCGGCAGTTACCTTATCGCGAAACGATGTCGACTATATCGTCACCGAATATGGGGCGGTGCGTTTACGTGGCAATGACCTATTCGAACGCATTGAAAAGATGATTTCAATTGCACACCCCAAATTTAGGCAGCAATTATACGAAGAAGCGATTGCCGCTGGCATTTATCATCCTAGGAGCAAATAACGATGGCTACCTTTAATTTTAATAATCACCACATCTATTTTGAAACGTATGGAAGCGGCAAGCCGCTAATCCTATTAAATGGCATCATGATGTCGACGAGGTCATGGATTTCATTTATCGAAACCTTTAGCGAACGTAATCAACTAATATTGTTCGATATGCTTGACCAAGGACAATCAAGCAAACTGGAAGGTCAAACCTACACCCAAGCATTACAAGTCGAAGTCTTGAAGTCGCTGATTGAGCATCTTAAACTCGATAAAGTGTCGCTCGCCGGTATTTCTTATGGTGGAGAAGTTGCCTTGCAGTTTGCGGTAAAATACCCCAATTTGTTAGACCGTGTCGTTTTATTAAATACGACGGCTTTCACTTCTCCGCAATTAACAGATGTCGGGCGCGCATGGAACAAAGCGGCGCTTACGGGCGATGGGCAAGCATATTACTACACGACGATTCCCGTAATTTATTCGCCGGCCTATTATGAACGAAAACTCGAATGGATGCGCAAGCGCGAAGAAATATTGACTCCCATCTTTGCTGATAAAAATTTCACTTCGGCAATGATTCGCCTGACAATATCGGCCGAAAGCCATGATGTACGCGACAAACTCGCGTTAATTAACGCTCCCACGCTGATTGTCAGTAGCGATCAAGATTTCCTGACACCAATTGCCGATCAAAAGTATTTAGCCTCTCATATTAAGGATGCCGGTCATGTGGTCATCCAGAACACCGGACATGCCTCAATGTACGAACAACCGCATGTATTCGTGACACTTATTCTGGGATTCGTTAACGCCAAGTCGTTAAACTTCATTATTTAAGACAAAAAAAGAGGATTTGCATGATTATGTCAATCCTTTTTTTGTGTCCTGAATGAGTGAAAAAGATTTTTGATTAAATGTCTTGAACTTGATGGTCATATGTGGTTTAATAATCGGCAGCGCGGTTAAAAAACTTGACCGCTAATAATCGTATTGTTGCCGATGCCATCATCAAAATTCTAGTGGCGACTCCGACCGAATTAATGAGGAAACTTCTTGACACGGTCGCTTGGCGATGATACCATATTCAAGCATACGCATAAAGCATAGCCTTTTTTGCGAGAGCAACGTATGCACCTGATCTTTGAAAACTAAGCAGTACAATACAAACACAAACGTCAATTTTTTTAATACAAAAATAAACAAAACCAGATAATAAAGAACTAGGAATATAAACTTATTGAGAGTTTGATCCTGGCTCAGGANNGCCTAATACATGCAAGTCGAGCGGGGGTAGCAATACCCTAGCGGCGAACGGGTGAGTAATATGTAGGTAACCTGCCTTTTAGTTTGGGATACCCGGGGGAAACTTCGGCTAATACCGGATACGTCATTTAGGGGCATCCCTGAGTGATGAAAGCGGCCTTTAAAGCCGCGCTAGAAGATGGGCCTGCATCGCATTAGCTAGTTGGTGAGATAATAGCTTACCAAGGCGACGATGCGTAGCCGAC
>DIVY01000030.1:0-488 GCA_002422535.1 Caryophanales bacterium UBA6120
CCTGGCTCCTTAACATATTCATGTTTAAAGCGGACATAACGGCGAAGTTGATGCGATTTAACCGCGAGATTACTACGATAGATCAAGCGGCGAATCGTGCGTTCGCAGCATAGCGATTGTAATACAGGATTGCTGACATAGATGTGATGGAGACTTTGACCTAGTGATACTCCATCAGTCACGATATCATCGATTGTTTTAAGTACCTGTTCTGATAATTTCGTTACCGAGCGCGAGTTATGATTTCGAGAGGAAGCCATTTTTTGAGCAAGCTTGAAATTGTAGTAGCGTTTTTGCTTATAGCAATAGTTTTTCTTAACGCATATGTTGCAAACAATCAAACGTTTCAGAGTTGGACACGGATACTTTCCTCCAGGTTCGAATAAACTATTACGATGCAACTCGCGACATATGGTTGATTTCGATACCTTAAGCCGATGTGATATTTGTTCCAGTGTCATATGATCATGCAAACATGCTTGAATGAC
>DIVY01000030.1:512-19688 GCA_002422535.1 Caryophanales bacterium UBA6120
TTGCATTGAGTTTGTCACTTAACAAAACGGTTGATTTAATATAAGTTTATAACTATACTAAAATATTTTTGATAGTATATTTATAAATAAAGGTGGCTCTTAGGCATGGATAATTTAGATTACATACTTCAATCTAACTTGTATCCCTTGTTAGTTTTGGGCATCGTTTTCATAAATTTAAAACTTAATAAAGACTTTCATGTGCGAGAAAGTCGTTCATTTAAAGCTATCATTTATCTAACCGCTTTTTTGTTATTGAGTGAAATTGTTATTTATTTTTCTTCTCAAGGAGCGACACCCGTACATATCTTTTTTAATAATTTTTTCAACGTTTTGAACTTCATAGCCTTGCCCGCCACGGCATTTGCTTGGGTAATTTATATTCTAAGAGAATCAAATTTTGAGTATTCTAATTATAAGTGGCTGATTTATGTTTTAATCGCCCCTTTATTGATAACAATGGTTTTAGCTACTTTGTCAGCTTTTTTCGGATTGTATTTTATTATCGATTCCGCAAACGTATATACGCGCGGACCATTGTTTTTCATTCACGCCATCATTAGTTATTCGTATTTATTAGTCGGTATATTTTTCATCATCCAAAACCGGAAAAAATTACCTAAAGGCGACTTGTTTCCCATGCTTCTTTTCGCGCTTCCGCCATCACTTGGCGGGTTGTTGCAAATGGCTTTTTATGGCACTTTATTAATTAACCCGGGGTTGGTTTTATCGATACTTCTTATTTTTATTTTTAATCAAAATCAGCGCGTAGTGACCGATTATTTGACGGGGTTAAATAATCGACGCCAATACGAAAAATACATCGCACAATTGCGTCCCAAAACTATCCATAATACTTTAGCGGTGATGTCAATCGACCTCGATAATTTCAAACAAATTAACGACAATTTTGGACATTTTTTGGGAGACGACGTGCTTATTTCTATCGCTAAAATTTTGCATGATACCTTCAAACTAAACGATTTCATTGCCCGGACCGGTGGCGATGAGTTCTATGTTTTCTTTCAAGTGGGGAAAAAACGTCCTATGAATCAAACAATCAAACGTTTTATCGACAATCTAAATGATTTTAACAGCCAACAGAACTTTCCATTCGACATCAAATGTTCCTATGGCGTCGATATTTATAATCGCCACAATTTTTCGGATATTCGCTCATTTTTAACGCACATTGATCGTTTGATGTACCTCCAAAAAGGCAAAGATGTCGCGGTCAATCTTCCAAAGGAAGGACACTAATTTAAATGATTTTTTCTATCAATGTTGCGACTTTGCGCGATTTCATGATTAATATTTTATTGCTATTTGGAATGGTTTTGCTTTATCAAGTGTCGCGGTTCCAACCCAGACAAAAAGGGTGGTTCAAAAATATTATTGTGGGGTTGTTTGTTGGTCTCATTGGGGTTTTGACCATGATGTTTCCTTTCAAATTTAATGAAGGTTTGTTTTTTGATGCTCGAAGTGTGCTTTATTTAATCTCTGGATATTTCTTTGGACCAATCGTTACCATAATCGGAGCGGCAATCGGTCTCGGTTATCGCATTTATGTAGGTGGTGGCGGCGTTTATGCTGGGGTTGCCACAATTTTCGTCACTTCTTTAATTGGCATTAGCTGGAAATATGTCCAGACGAGATTGCCAAAATCATGGTCGAGCGCTTTTAATTTTTATTTAATGGGTTTCATTGGGCACATTGCCGCGATTACCTGTCAACTCTTGATTGTTCCGTTTTCGAATGCCATTCCCGCTATTCAGTTAATTGCCGTCCCATTTTTAGTTTTCTATCCAATTGCGACGCTTATTCTGGCCTTATCAATTAACAATCATATTAACCGCCTCTTAGCCGATGAGTCCATCAAACAACAAAAGTTACTCTTACAATCATCAATTGACAGCGCCCAAAATATTCAAGTTTTCGCCCTCGATAAATCGATGCGTTATTTGACATTTAATGAATCTCACGCCCAGTCAATTCAAGCATTCGTCGGTCGCCGGCCGACCATTGGCCAAGGGTTTCTCGACAACATGCCAATTAATGATTTTTCTAAGCGCCTCCGCAATGAAATCAAAATTGCGCTCGAAGGAAAAAGTTATGTTTCTTTGGCCCAAATCGAAACGAGTCACCATGTTTTTTTCGAAACACATTATAGTCCCATTATCGACGCTCATCATCAAATAATCGGCGTTAGCGTTTTTTCTCAAGACGTGACTAAACGCATCAACGATGAAAAAGAAATTGTGCATTTGTCATATCATGACCCCTTGACAAACCTTAAAAACCGACGCTTCTACCAAGAAGAAATTGCGCGACTCGAGGAAAAACGCGATGCTATTTTGACGTTCGTATTATTCGATATAAATGGATTAAAAATCATGAACGACGCCTTTGGGCACCAAGTTGGCGATGTCTTGTTACAACGCATCAGCCAAGTCGTCAACGATACTCTTCCTGAAAATTCTATTTTGATTCGCATCGGCGGAGATGAGTTTGTTATTATTTTTTACGGTATCCATGAGTTGGCAACCGAAGAAATTATTGAACGAATCGATGGTTTGATTCGTAACGAAATGATTAACGGCATTAGTTTTTCGGTCTCATTTGGCGTAGCCGAACGGCAACCGAATGAAAAGATCGCCGAAACAATCCGTCGCGCCGAGAAGAAAATGTACACCAAAAAGCTGGGCGAAGTAACTAGTTCGCGCCACGAAACGATTCGCGCCATTTTAAATACGCTTCATGTTAAGAGTAAAAGAGAAGAAAGTCATTCCCTTCGCGTTTCGTTAATCTCGCAAAAAATTGGCGAAGCTTTGAATTTGCGGCGGGAAGAAATCGATCTTCTCAAGATGATGGCCAACTTGCACGACATCGGAAAAATTGCGATTGATGCGGCCATCCTAAATAAACCTGGACCATTAAATGACCATGAGTGGAGTGAAATTAAAAAACACCCAGAAACCGGCTATCATATTTTGCTGGCCTCACCCGAATACGCCGAAATTGCCGAAGACATTTTATCGCACCATGAACGATGGGATGGTAAAGGTTATCCTCGTGGACTTAAAGGCGAAGAAATTCCATTTCGCGCTCGCGTTATCGCTCTGGCTGATAGTTTTGACGCGATGACAAGTTCGCGACCATATCGGTGCGCGCTAACACAAGCCGAAGCCATCGAAGAAATCCGCCGCTGCGCCGGCACGCAATTTGATCCAAATATTTCGGCCAAATTTCTCGAATATTTGAAACGCGAAGAAACTGATGAATAAAAGATATTTTAAATAAATACTAATATGATATTATTATCGAGATATTGAGGTAGCCTATGGATTGGGATGCAGTAGTCGGTTTTTTTACAGCCGTAACATGGTGGGAATTATTAATTATTTTTGTGGCAAAAATCGTAGAAGTATCGCTTGGTACGGTCCGGATGATTCTTGTCAATAAAGGATATCGAAACGAAAGCGTCTTGTTATCGCTTGTTGAAATTTTTATGTGGGTGTTTATTGCTAGCGCCGTCATTAATAACCTTTCAGAAGCCCCCATCAAAGGAATTGTTTATGGCCTTGGCTTCGCTTCCGGAGTTTATCTTGGATCTATCATTGAAAAGAAATTAGCGTTTGGCATGGTCCTTATCGAAACGATTGCCAGCGAAACGACCGGCATGGCTATTGCCGAGCGATTACGGGAAATTGGATTTGGCGTCACCACTATTTCTGGTCAAGGTCGCTTAGAAAAACGCGTCGTCATCAAAGTCTTCTCGCGACGCCGTAATGAGGAAATCGTTACCAAAGAAATTCTTGCCCTCGATCCAACCGCGATGATTATCAGCGAAGATATTAAACGAATGACGGGTGGTTTTGTAACCCGAAGCAAATCGCTTTTTAAATAGAAAATCGTTTATAATAATGATATGAACATGCTAAGATTTCTGACTCCCAAACATGATGTAGAATACCTCTACGACGATTTTTCTTTACGGCAGGCGCTTGAAAAAATGGAAATTCACAATTATCAGGCCGTCCCGATTATTAATCGAAATGGCAACTACATGGGGACAATTACCGAGGGCGACCTATTATGGTTCATTAAAGACCAAAAAGAATTTGATCTTAACAAAGCGGAAATAATACCACTTCGCCGTGTTAACCATAAAAAAGACTATAAAGCGGTTTCTGTATTAGCTCCGCTTGAGGATATCGTCAAATTGGCGATAAGCCAAAACTTCGTGCCCGTTGTCGATGATCAACAAATTTTTATCGGTATTATCCGCCGTCAAGTAGTAATTAGCTATTTCTATGAACGTAATTTTAAGCAAGGGGAATGACTTAATGAAAGATGGCTTGGAAACAATTCTCACTAGACGCAGCATCCGCTCATTTACAAACGAACCGCTTGACGAGGCAACCATTAAATCGTTGTTACATGCCGGCATGTCGGCCCCAAGCGCCCATAATCGGCGCCCGTTTCATTTCATCACAATCCTTGATGAAACAACGCGTCTAGCTCTAAAAAATAAAAGCATGTTTGCTAAAATGCTTGATGAAGCACCATTAGTCATTGCTGTATGTGGCGATAAAGTACGACAACCGATTCATGATTTTTTAATTGAAGACTGTTCGGCGGCAACCGAAAACATATTGTTGGCGGCTCATGCCCTTGATCTAGGAGCAGTATGGATTGGCGTCTATACTTTAACGGGGTGGCAAAAATTTATCATCAACACACTCGAATTACCAAAAAACATTTTACCAATCGCTCTTATTGCTATCGGTCACCCCAAGCAAACCCGAAAAGACAGAGAGCGGTTTGAAGACGATAAATGGCACCATGAAAAATGGTAATTACGTGATTGGTTTAATGAAGAAGCGGCCATAAACCTGATGGCCATAACTGACATCGATGAATGACTTGGGGTCGGCATAGCGCACTAGCTTGACGACTCTTTTTACTTCGATACTCGATACAGCGATGTAAATGATGATGCGCTTTTCGCCCGAAAAGCCACCCTTCGCATCAACGACCGTGCATCCATGAGGAAAATTTGCTAGCAAGATTTTTGGTAATCCCATTTGCGTTGTGATGATTTGCATTTGGGCTTTTTTATTTCTAACATTTAAGGCATCGACAACACGACCACTGGTGAAAAAATACACTAGGGTATATAAGAAACTATTGAGGGCTCCGATGCCACTGCCCTCTTTTAAAATTAACAGGCTCGTATAAATGGCTAAAATTACGCCATTAACACCAATTTGGTATTTACCAACCGATGTTGATTTATTATTAGCGATGTAATAAGTGACGATGTCAAGACCACCACCACTAAACTCCAACCGGAAGCATAAGGCACTGCCTAAACCCACTAAAAAGCCCGCGAACAAAGCCCGACCAAGCATGTCATTGGATATATCAACGATGGTCAACCAATTGTTGGGCAATATTTCAATAAATATTGAGGTAAAAACGACATTGATAACTGAAAATGTCGCAAATTTTTTGCCAATACCTTTATATGCGAGGAAAAACAAGGGGACATTGAAGGAAAAATATAATATCGCTTGCCATGACTTTCCGGCCACGCTAGGAAATAATCCCACGATTTGAAGCAACAATGTCCCAATTTGCGATAAACCGGAAATCCCACCAGTAATTAAATGGTCAACGCTCGGATCTGTTGTGGTAATAAAACCACGGAATGAATAGGCAAATAAAAACGCGGCGATAATTGCCACGATGAAAGTAAAAAAATAGTTTAATACTTGGTGCAAATGCCCATGTTCAAACATGAAATCCTGATATCGTTGTTGCCATTTTTGGATACGAAACATAGGTCTATTAATTTAAGTGCTTTCTTGTTGTTATGATTATATACTATTCTAGTATCACGACTAAAGAACTATACATAACTTTTTATTGAATTACGATAGTCTCTTTGATAATATTAACGTGCTATATGTATATATAGGAGGTCTTTGAATGAAAAAGATATTAATGGTAATCGGTGCCTTCTTCGCACGGATTTGGAATTGGATTAAAGAAACGGCATGGGTACAACCATTATTGATTGTTGGCATCATCTTTGCCGTCATCTTCTCGATTCCCTCGATTACGGGATGGATCCAAGGCATTGCCGACAATGCCAATAGCGCGGAAACCTATTACAAGAAATACCGCAAGTCGCTTGAAGGCGAAGAAACATCTGACGCTCAAAAATTAATCGATGCTATTATGGAAAATGAAAATACCTATGGTGACAAATTCTTCTTAATCTTTGTACAATCAGAGTGTGGTGGCTGCGAAGATTTGCAACCGGCCGTTGACCTATTAAAGACGAAGACCAGCCGTTTCTATGACGAAGACACGTTTGGCGAATTCAAGTTCTTCACCATCTTCACCGATCAAGAAGTTGAAAGCGATTTGACGACCAGTGCTTTTGACCGCTTTATCGATCGCAATACTGCCTTTCTTGAACGAACGGCGGAAACGGCAGAAAATTCCTGGTACTATGTCAAAGGTTTCCTTAACGATACGAGTATCAACGGGTTTGAAGACGGATCGAATATTGTCACCCCAACACTAATCCTTTACGATATTTCCGATGCCAATCCCTACGAAGCCGGTATTAGCGAAGTGTTATTTGGAGCATCCGGTGCTACTTCCTATGAGAAAGCCGAATTGCTAAGTCACGCTTGGCAGCACACTGAAGAATTCACCCAATAAGCAATTAACCGCTCGATGAGCGGTTTTTTTATATTTGATGATATAATTGCTATCGAGGAAGGTATCATGGAATATAACTCATGGAACGCATATAAATACATCACGGCCATAACCACAAAACGGAACGGCGGTTTTTCGAAAGGTCCTTTCGCCAAGGCGAATTTCGCATTCCACGTTGGAGATTCACAAAATGATGTCACTGCTAATCGCCAGGCTCTTTTAAGGGACCTAGGATTACATGAGAAGCAACTAATCACAACATACCAAAGCCACAGTGACATCATCAAAAAAGTAGCACACGCTGATGGGGGCGCTGGGGCTTTTTCATTTGAATCAGGCATACCAGCCGATGCCTTGTACACATATGACAAACATTTAGCTTTAGCGATATTTCATGCTGATTGCGTGCCGGTCTTTCTATTCGACAAAGTGAAAAAATGGGTGGCCATCATCCATGCTGGCATGGCAGGAAGCTTGAAAGCGATTACCGAAAAGGCGATAAACCATTTAGTAAAGCATGAAGGAAGCCGCCCCCAAGACATATTTGCCTATTGTGGCCCCTCGCTCACATTCGCCTATAATCCCATCGATGAAACGACTAAGACCGCAATTCTATCACTTAATCCGGATTTTCATTACGCCATTAAAAAAAGCGATGGCATATTTTATCTTGATGTCCCGTTGTTAAATTATGGTCAATTAAGAAAAGCGGGCATTCCTTCTTCAAATATCACAATGTCCGGCATCGACACTTTTTCTCACCCTGATGAGTATTTTTCCGCCACACGGGAAAAACAAACGGGACGTCATTTATCAATTATCATGCGCAATCGCTAATTAGCGATGATAGTAATCAATTAAAAAGCGATTAACGAACGGGTGCACGAGTTTTGCGATATCAATTTTTTGTTCGGCCAATTGTTTGATCGTCGAGGAAGAAATAAATGTCGCTTGGGCGCGACTCATGAAAAACACCATCTCAATACCAGAATCAATAAATTCATTGCCAGCGGCAATTTGCGATTCATATTCAAAATCAGGAACTGCCCGCAAGCCCCTAACGAGGGCACACGCCCCGTGTTCACGGGCATAGCGGACCGTTAAGCCACCAGTACTATCAACGGTGACATGGTTACCAAATTCTTTAACAGAAGCTTCAATCATCTTCAGGCGATCTTCGACTGAAAATGTTGTTGTCTTATAAGGATTAATCGCTAATAACACGATTACATGATCAAAAATTTCGAGTGACCGTTTCAATATATCTAAATGTCCGTTCGTGATGGGATCAAAACTGCCCGGATAAATCGCAATTTTCATAATTACCTCCACATGATAGTAACACGGGTAATGCCATATTTATAATAACGAACCTTGGAAAACATTAGTTCATCAATCATGATTGGCTTTTGCGTTTCCGTAATAATGATGCCATGTTCCGTTAATAAATTGTCTTTAAATAACATGGCTATCACCGGTTCACAAAGATTATCGAGATATGGTGGGTCGAGAAATACGATATCGACCATGAGATTTTCCGTTTTGATTCGTTTTAGCGCTTTCAAATAATCAAGGTGCCACACTATCCCATTTTCAAATTTTAATGTTTGTAAATTTTCATTAATTGTGGCAATGCAACGGTCATTATGGTCACTCATAATTGAAAGGCGAGCACCTCTTGAGAGGGCTTCGAGGCCAAACGCTCCCGACCCTGCGAATAAATCAAGCACAACCTTATCGGTGACTAAGGAACCAAGCGCCGAAAAAATCGCTTCGCGCACGGCATCACGCGTCGCCCGCGTTTCGCGGACGGTCGGCAACTTAATCATTCGGTGGCGCTGACTCCCCCCAATGATACGCATTAACCAATATCTCCGCAAAAATGCAAATTAAATGGTGTGAATAACGACGTTTGAATTTCTTGATACATTAAACGAACTGGCTGATAGGCGCTATAATACTCCCGCACAAGGGGATGGATGTCAAGCGCCAACTTAGCCTCATGAAGCCGTTGTTGTAGCAAAGTTTTTTCTTGTTCCACTTCGCATAGTTCATACTCGCTCAGGGCGACATGCATCTTGTTTGATAATTCTTTGACCGCTTCATTCGATTCGATAGCAATTTCAAGTTTCTTCAAAATTAACAATGATTCATCGTTACTAATGATGTCTTTTAGATGATATGTTAAGGATAGCAATTGTTCTTTTTCCATAAACATACTTTAGCAATTAAACGCGACTAATTAAAGCAAAAGGATACTTTTTAGATGGAAAATCATTTAAAATAATAGTGCTTATGAAATTAAAGATTTATAACGACAGCGCTCCCTATCTCCGTAACAAAAGCAAGCCGGTGCCGCTTCCCTTGGAAGTTAAACAGCGCCGAACGCTTTTAGCGATGATTGATTACCTTAAAAAGAGCCAAGATCCCGCATATGCCGAAAAGCATCACATCCGCGAAGGCATCGGTCTTGCCGCCCCACAAATTGGTATCAATCTACGGATGCTCGTCGTTTATTTTGAAAAAGATGACCAAATCGTTGAACATGGTTTTGTTAACCCGATTATCATCTCAAAATCCGTCAAACTGACTTACATTCCAAGTGGGGAAGGTTGTCTTTCTGTCGATGAGGAATATCGTGGTTATGTTCTAAGACCCCACAAAGTTGTCGTGCGCGCTTTCGACATCATTCCAAACAAAGAAGTCGAATTGACATTCCGTGGTTTTGCAGCCATCGTCGTGCAGCATGAAATCGATCATCTTGATGGAATTCTATTTTATGACCGCATCAATAAACAACAACCATTCTTATTACCTGAAAATGTCATCGTTGCTGATTAAATTTGCATTTTTGTTTATTTTTGATAACGAATACCTATATAATATGAATAACTAAAGAAGTTATAATCATAATTTTATGGTTGATTTAAATTTGAAGGAGTAATTTTTAATGGCGAGTGCTTTATTATCATCGCCGGTGTCCGTTTATGCCCTGGGAGGGCTAGGGGAAGTCGGCAAAAACACCTATTGTATCGAAAACGATAAAACTTTAATCATGATTGATGCCGGCGTCCGGTTTCCCGAGGAAGATTTGCCGGGTGTTGATTATGTGATTCCCGATTATACCCATATAAAAAACAACCGGGCCAAATTCAAAGCCCTTATCATTACCCATGGTCATGAAGACCATATCGGTGGCATTCCTTTTTTGGTACAGCACGTATTTGTGCCCGTAATTTATGCGCCGCGTTTGGCCGCCGCTTTTATTCGCCACAAACTTGAAGATAATCGCATCAAGGAAAATGTCAAAATTGTTGAATACACTGAAGAATCGGAAATACGCATCGATGATTTCCACGTGCAATTTTTCCATATGACACATTCAATTCCTGATGCCTTTGGCATTTGCGTCGATACCCCTGAAGGCCGTATCGTCACCACGGGCGACTTTAAGATTGACCTTACCCCAATCGGCGAAGACATCAATCTTGGCAAAATCGCCAAATTAGGGACCGAAGGGATTGATTTATTATTGTCGGATTCCACGAATGCCGAAATCGAAGGCTACACTCCAAGTGAACGCAACATCATCGGCGCCATTAACGACATTTTCAAAAATGCGGCAGGTCGCCTGATTGTATCGACCTTTTCTAGCAATATTTCCCGGATTCAACAAATCGTAGAAGTCGCCGTCGCTTTTAAACGAAAAATCATCGTTATTGGACGATCGATGGAAAATGCCGTGATGCTTTCCCGCGAAATGGGAATTATCAAGATTCCCGATTCTAGTCTTGTGGCGATTGAAGACGTGCGTTCATTACGTCCTGAAGAAACCGTCATTATGTGTACAGGTTCCCAAGGAGAACCAATGGCCGCCTTGTCGCGCATTGCCAATGGCGAACACCGACAATTACGAATAATTCCGGGAGACACCGTCGTTTTTTCATCGAGCCCGATTCCCGGCAACGGCTTAAGCATTAATAAGGTCGTTAATCAATTGACTAGGGCAGGCGCTAATGTATTAACAAATTCCGTTCTTTATAATGTCCACTCTTCGGGCCATCCCGCCCGCCAAGAGTTGCGCATCATGCTCAAGCTCTTCCGACCCCATTACTTTATGCCGATTCATGGCGAATATAGAATGCTAAAACTCCATGCCGAATTAGCGCACACTCTCGGCATCAGTCCCGATCATACCTTTATATGTGCCAATGGCGATACGCTCGTGCTCCGAAAAGGTGTTGTCAGCCGCGGTCCCAGAGTCCCGGCCGAGACGCTTTATATCGATGGCCGCGACATTAATGGGTTATCGACCGCTGTTATTAGGGACCGCAAAATTTTAGCGGAAGATGGCATGGTCTCGGTTATTATTGCTGTCGATAGCACGCGCAATCAATTATTAATGCCACCAAAAATCACCACCGCGGGATTTGTTTATCAAGCTTCTGGCAATCTCATCGCGGCGACTGAACAACGCGTCTTGGAATCGCTCACCGAGTTGATGAAAAATCGCGTCAATTTCAACGATATCAAGACAAACATAAAGACGACAGTGTCCCGCTATTTATTTCTCCAAACACAACGTAATCCGATGGTCATTCCCGTGATCATGAATAAAACGGCCACCTAATGTTCATCCTTGCCAGTTCTTCGCCTAGGCGCCAAGAACTCCTTAAGCAATTGATTCCCAATTTTAAAATCGTCATCCCAGATATCGATGAGCGTTTTATTGTGGCCCGCGATAGTATCTTGCCTCAAGAAATCGCCCGCACCAAGGCTTATAATGTCCATCATTTATATCCCCTTGATTTTGTGTTCGCTTGCGATACCATGGTCTATTTTAAAGGCCATCGCCTTGGTAAGCCCGTTGATGCTGCGGACGCGCGCCGAATGCTTAAATTACTATCGGGGCAAACCCATAAAGTAATCAGCGGCTACACGCTTATTGGACCAACATTTGAGGGAAATCGCACGGTAGTCACTTGCGTTACTTTCAATCAACTTTCAAATGAATTTATTAATGAATATATTGAAAAAGGGTTGCCGTTTGGAAAAGCTGGAAGTTATGGCATCCAAGATAATGATTTTGCCATCGTAAAAAAAATCGAGGGCAGTTATTCCAATGTGATGGGACTCCCGCTTGAAGACCTCAAACGCACATTAAAGAAATTAGCTATTATTTTTTAATTAAACCATCAATCAAGTGGGCGATGGAACTAGCTTCTTGGCCAATAAGTAAAATGACTTTTTGGGACATGATTACCGTTGAGCCAACTCCAAGTTTTTTTAGCTCCTCAGTATCAATCAGTTGTCCATTTTCAATGTTTAAGCTTAACCGCGACCCAGAGGCGCGGACACCTACAATATTATTGATACCTCCTAACGCCCGCAAATACGCATCGATGGGAATCGCGGCTTTTTTCTTGATTGGCCGTTTAATAAAGATAATTATTAAAACAAGAAGAATAACGACTCCAAGCGAGACGCCGATATACCAATACAAATAATTCGATACCAAGCTAATCATTGATCTTTAATAAACGAACGGCGCAAAATTTCTGGATATTGGCGATTGTTTTGATGCACAATGTGGATATATTGGTCACTTAACTGAATTTCAAGCGAATTCACATCGTCATGGGGTTCAAGGACGAGGTGATCATAACCGATGACCGCCTTTGTAAAGTCTCCCTTGAACGTGATGGTCTGCGCCCCCGTCAAAACCAAACTACTCCCTAAACTTCTAAAAGCATTGTTTTGCAGGGTGGCCACTTCCGTTAATTGCATCGTTTCAATACTTGTATGAATTAAGGCGCCGCCTAAACTTTTGTTATAGCCTGAGGAGCCAAGCGTCGAGGAAACTATCAGTCCGTTGCCTCTAAATGTCTCTAACATGACCCCATCAATGAAAACATCGCTTACAAGCGTGTGAAACGGATTTTCGAGTCGCACTTCATTCACGGCAAGAAATGAGTCTGATTGGCCATCAAAACGCCGAATAAGCTTGATTAGCCGATAACGATGGGACCGTGTTGGGGCGATAGGCAAATCTTCAAGTAGTTTTTCGATTTCGCTAACGTGATAGTCGCAAAAAAAGCCGAGCGTCCCAGTATGAACACCAATGAAGGTAAGATGATCGAGAGCGTCGCGATAATGTTGGACCGCCCGTAAAAATGTGCCATCGCCACCGATAAAAATGATCACATCGGGCTTAGGAGAAATTTCTAAATCTTTATGTGAAAGGATTCGTTTACTAATTTGTTCTTTAATCGCCACTGACCGCGTGTCGCCACGCGTGAATATATTAATGCGCATTGATGTTCCTTTGTAGTTAAGTGTAATTTATTGTAGCATAATATTAATATTGCGAGGAAATGCTCATGTCAACAAACGTCGAAATCGAAGCTAAAATTCTGGTCAGTGAAACTGATTTTCAACAAGTGTTTAAATTCCTGCATTTAAATGAAAATGATGCGGTTACGCAAATCAATTATTACATTGACACACCAGATGGTGAATTAAGAAATTTTGGGTTTGGATTAAGAATTCGCAAGCGCCTTGATGATTATACACTCACTTTAAAATCGCCTCTGGCCGAAGGAACCTTAGAAAAAAACCAATCATTAACTAAAAAGGATTATGAGCGATTGGCCAAAGATAATATCTTTCCTGAGGGACCAGCCAAACAGTTTCTTGAGACACTAGGATTTGAAGTGGCCACGCTGCGCATTATTACTCATTTGACCACCAAACGGCTTGAAACAATGTACAACGGCCGCCATTTAGCACTGGACCGCAACGAATATAGTAGCATCGTCGATTATGAAATCGAAAGCGAACAATCGGCGATTAGTCTTGCCCAGGAAACATTAAAATTGTTGTGCGAAGAAGCGAAAATCGCTTTTAATCCCAACAATATCAGCAAACATGCACGCGCTTTACGCGCTTTATCAACTAAGAATTAATTCGATGACTTGCTCGTCAAATCTTGCGCCAAAATATGATCACAACAATCATATTTTTCGCAATTTTCAGGCGTGCACATCAAATTGGCATAGCGGCGCGCTAGTGGGATGAACGTGCGGATTTCTTCTTCGTTATAACCGACTTGGATGCGACGATCATCAACGATGATCGGGCGTTTAAGAATCGAAGGGTTTTCTCGAATAAATTCAATTAAATCGCTAATGCTCATGGAATCTAAGTCAATGTCTTCTTCTTTAATAATTTTACTGCGGGTGGAAATGATATCTTCAGTGCCATTTTCACTTTTTGATAGCATTTCTTTCAGTTCTTTTTCATTTAAAGTGGCTGAAAATATATTGCGTTCCTCAAAGGGAATTTGTTGTTCTTCAAACCATTTCTTAACTTTACGGCAACTGGAGCAACTAGGACTCGTATAAATTAATATCATAGTGTTCCTCCTAAATAAATATTTTATACTATTTCGCTGTGCTAGACAATGGGATTTTTTGACCGCTATCGTAGCTACCATTGCAAGTTTTTCGATTTTTTCTTATAATAAATCATTAAATCAAAGGAGGAAATCATATGGCTCGCGTCTTAAGTGGCATTAAGCCAACTGGCCAGTTAACGCTTGGCAATTATATTGGCGCCTTGCGTCGTTTTCCTCAATATCAAGATGAAAACGACACCTTTATCTTCATCGCTGATCTCCACGCTTTAACTTTGCCAATTGAACCGGCAATGCTTCGCGACAACATTCGCGATATCGCCGCTTTTTATCTTGCCTCCGGCCTCGATTCCCAGAAAGCGACAATCTTCGTACAATCGCAGGTGGCGGCCCACGCCGAACTTAATGCTATCCTCCAAAACTTCATCTATATGGGCGAGTTGTCGCGGATGACGCAATATAAAGAAAAGGCCGCGGCTAATAATGAAAGCGCGCTTGGGCTTGGCTTGTTCGCCTATCCGGTGTTAATGGCCGCCGATATTTTGTTATACAACGCCGATATCGTCCCCGTAGGCGATGATCAAATTCAACATGTGGAACTTACTCGTGATTTAGTCAAACGCTTTAACAATCGCTACGGAAACATCCTAGGGATGCCAGAGGCCAAAGTTAGCGTTGGGGCGCGCATCATGTCCTTATCTGATCCGCTGAAGAAAATGAGTAAATCCGATCCCAAAGGCGATATATATTTGAAGGATGAACCAGCGGTGATTCGTAAAAAAATCATGTCCTCGGTTACCGATTCACTAAACACCATCAAATATAATCCCGATGTTCAACCTGGTATTAGTAACCTATTAACCATTTATGCCTCGCTAAAGGACATATCCATCAGCGAAGCCGACCTTTTATTCCAAGGATTCCCGTATGGCGCATTTAAAAAAGCCGTGGCGGATGCCGTCATTGAAGTCATTACTCCCCTACAAGAAAAATACAAGGCCATCATCGCTTCAAACGAACTCGATACCATCTTATCTAATGGGGCAGCTAAAGCCAGCGCCATTGCCAATCGTACACTAAAGAAAGTTAGGCAAGCCGTCGGCCTTTTATGAAGTTAATCAAGATCCCCCCACATTTAATTGCCATCGATCTTGATGGTACCCTTTTAACAGATGATAAAACGATTGATGCTAAAACGAGGCGCTTTTTGCGGCGTTTAGAACAATATGGACACATCATCGTCATTGCCACCGGACGTCCTTACCGGGCGATTATGCGCTATTATAACGAGATTGGGCTCCATGGTCCTATCATCTGTTATAACGGGGCATGCATCACCAATCCCAGCGATAGCCACTTTGACAGTCGTCACTTTTCATTTCCCCGAGAAGTCGTCACGGATATCTATAACTTTGTCGGGCGTAAGCACATTGATAACGTCATGTGCGAAACAAATAAGAAAATCTGGCTCCTTAAAGATGATGCCGACTTATTTGGCTTCTTTTGGAGTGATGACATGGAAATCATTTATGGGGACTTAAGTGAGACACTAAGCGAGAATCCCATGACGATGATTATTAAAAGCATTGATCGAAACGATAAAACCGCTCAAATCCTCAAACAAGCGGTCGCTCGGCATGAAAACTTAAGAATTCGCTTTTGGAATCGCAGCAATTTTTCTGAAATCTATTATGAGCATATTTCTAAAGGCCACGCCATGCTTGATTTAGCAAAACTATATGGCATTCCCAATGAACGAATTCTTGCGTTCGGCGATGCCGAAAACGATGTGGAAATGCTTTTGATGGCGGGAACGAGCTTTGCCATGCATAATGGCGAGGATTCCATCAAACATCACGCCGATATCATTACCAAATACTCCAATAACGAAAACGGCATTTATGATGCTTTAAAACGATATTTTAGACGCTATAACATTTAGCAATTGATGTGATAAGTGGTACAAAGCAGTTGATGCAGCGCAGCCACTTTATTTTTTAACTCAGAGGCGGATTTACCCACGGCGCTATAGTAGAACTTGCATTTGGGTTCCGTCCCGCTGGGTCTCACAGTGATTGATGACCCCTCTTCCAGCGTAAACTTAATGACATCTGAGGAAGGTAAGGCGATGGCAAACTGGCCATGCTCCGTTTTTCTCACTTGGGTCAAATAATCTTCAAACTGAACGACCTTAAATGAACCGATAGGTTTAAACGGAGTGCGCCGTAAGCGCGTTAGCATTTCGGCGATGTTCGCCGTTCCCGTCACTCCTTTAAAGTCGATTGAAAATTGACCATCGGCGTGAAAACCATGCCTTTTTTGAATAATATTCATTTGTTGGCCAAGATTGCGCCCGTTAAGGTGATGGAATAAAGTCATCTCGGTATACATTAATAACGCTTGCAGACCATCCTTATCGCGCGCGAATGGGGCGATTAAACATCCATATGATTCTTCATAGCCAAACTCAAAGTGGGGTCCGCCCGTTTTTTCATAAAAGTCAATCCGATCGCCGATAAATTTAAAACCGGTCAAAAACGATTCGACCGCACAGCCATAACCTCGGGCAATCTTACCACCAAGTGGTGAGGTAACAATCGTGTCATAAACGATGCCATTATGCGCCAATTTCCCTAATGCCGCTCTTTCTTGGAGCACATAATCAATGAGTAATGCCCCGGATTGATTGCCCGTCAGCCGCACGTATTTGCCGCCTTTATCGCGGTAACATACTCCAACGCGGTCGGCGTCAGGATCAGTAATCACGATTAGATCAGCTTTCACCTCTTTAGCAAGTTTAATTGCTTCTTCGTAGGCTTCAAGAAGTTCAGGATTGGGAGATTTGGTATTCGTGAAATTTGGATCGGGATAGCATTGACTGACCACAGGAAAAACCCGATACCCCATCTCTTCTAAAACACGCACGCCAAGGCGATAAGCTGCGCCATGTTGAGGCGAAAAAACAACTTTAAAATCTTGTTTTGGTAGTTCTGGATGCAAGGAGATGCCCCAGATTGCTTTGAGATATAATTCATCGATATCGCGCCCCAAAGTAATGATTTGTCCGGTTACTTCGCTTGGGGGAACAATGACCTCAATCGCTTCAGGAAGACCCGCGATTATTTCAATTAAAGGATTGATTTTTATCGGTGTCAATTGGCACCCATTTTCATCATAAACTTTAAAGCCATTGTATTGCTTGGGATTATGGCTGGCGGTGACCACGATGCCCCCGACAGCGTGAAGATGGCGAACGGCAAAAGAAAGTTCTGGGGTTGGGCGTAATTCATCGAAAATGAAAACCTTAAAGCCCATTGCTTCAAATGTTGCGGCAATCGCGTCATTAAAGTCCCGCGATTGATGCCGGTTATCATGAGCGATAACCACACCACGACTCAAGGCTTCATCAAACTGTTTAAGCAAATATAAACCAAAACCAATCGTTGCCTTTTTAATCGTAAAGCGATTGATGCGATTTGGTCCAATCCCCATTAAACCGCGCATTCCCGCCGTCCCAAATTCGATATCTTGATAAAAGGCATCTTCGAGCTCGTTTGATGAATACCGCGCTAATTGGAGTCTCTCGTCATCGTTTAAATGGTGGCTATTCGCCCATTTGCTAATCCTCGATGCTTGTGTCATAGGGGTTACTCCTTTGCTCGCTGTCTCGTAATTGCGCGATAATTTGATGTTCTTTTGATGGTAAGGGAGCGACGAATCGTTTATTCGATAATGAAGCGAGTGGTTCGCCCAACTCGCCAAACTCGACTTGAAATGCATGCAAAAACTGGTGCTCATAATCGAAACGTTTTAACACATCGCGATTCACATCATATTGACCATACTTCCGATCACCGACAAGGGGATGACCAATCGCGCTAAAATGGACGCGGATTTGATGCGTTCGCCCCGTTTTAATGATGACTTCTAGCAATGTAAAATCTTGGAACCGCTCCTTGATGCGATATTGGGTGATTGCCCGCATCCCAGTCCCGCGCTTGACTACTTTTACGACATTTGTTTCACTATTTTTCGTTAAATCCATGTCGATTTCGCCATCTTTTAACACGTTGCCCACAACTAGAGCTAAATAGCTTTTGATAATACCTGCGCGATCGTGAAATAGTTTTTCGAGAGCTTGCTGGGCAATTAATGTTTTGCCAAAAATAACAATACCGGATGTATTACGGTCCAATCGATGCGCCGGACTTGGCATATAGCCCCCATTATCGAATGTGGCGCCCTTAGTGGCCAAATAGCTTAACACTTGGTTGGCAAGCGTTAAACGCTTTTCGCTACTGTCGCCATGGACTAAAAGTCCCTTTGGTTTATTAACGATTAAACAATTATCATCTTCATAAATGATTTGATGGGGAAAGGCGCCGGGAATAATTGGTTTCGGTTGGTTAAATTCTTCAATTTGGGCATCGGTAATGTATACCATGACGATGTCACCAACCTTGACAACATAATCAATCGGGACCCAATGCCCGTTTACCTTAACATCCTTTTTTCTAAAAAGCCGATAAATAAAACTTAGTGGTGCTTCATTAAGCCATTTTCGCACAAACTTATCAATGCGCTGATTGGCGCCAATCGCCTGGATTTCGGTTTGTTTCATTGTAATAAATTATACCATTTTATGACACATCATTTAATGGCATCAGGTTTATTTACTGTGGGCTTTTTATGATGACAGATGCCAAAACACTTGTTATAATTACTTTCGCTGGAGAAATACCCAAGTGGTTGAAGGGGCGGGCTTGGAAAGCTCGTAGGTCTTTAATCGGGCGCGAGGGTTCGAATCCCTCTTTCTCCGCCATCTAAAGAATTACCCCTTTCTTTGGACTAATTGTCNNAAAAAGGAAGCAATTACTCTTCGCAAATTGTCAACGCGGTATCGCTATGATATCTCGAGCGTCAAGAATTGCGTAGGGTTGTATCGAATCCCTGGTCGCGACATATTATTAGAAGATGCCAAAAACCGATGTCGATGACAAAGTGCATGTAGTTACTTTTAAATT
>DIVY01000014.1 GCA_002422535.1 Caryophanales bacterium UBA6120
TTTTATTAAATAAATAATTGTTGCGATTATATCATCACTATAGTTATCATTAATATGTATAAATTATGGACTTTGAAATAATCGTAGCCACAACTAGTGAAGACAAAATGAGCGAGTTTCGTCAGTTTTTTGCTGGTTACTCGATTAGCCTTTCCTCTTTAAAGGACATCGATTTATCGATACCAATCAATGAAACAGGGGCTACCTTTCTCGATAATGCTCTTATAAAAGCGCGCGCGGTTGCTCGCTATGTCAATAAGCCTGTGCTTGCTGATGACTCTGGGCTTCAAATTGAGACATTAGGCGGTTTTCCTGGCACTAAATCAGCCCGATTTATGGCGGGAACTCCCTACGCCGAACGCATGATGGCCATCCTAAAAATGCTGGAGCCCCATCATAATCGTCGCGCCCAGTTTAGTTGCACGCTCGTTTTAATGCAACCAACCGGCGACTATCGCATTTTCATTGGAACTTGCTCCGGCACGATTGCCACACAATTAGTTGGTGCTAATGGTTTCGGTTACGACCCCATCTTCAAGGTTGATGAACTGGGAAAAACATTTGGGGAAGCATCGATTACCGAGAAGCAAAAATACTCGCACCGAGGCAAAGCTGTCGAAAAATTGATCACTTGCCTCGTTAATAACAACATTATCAAAAAGATGCGTTAAATAAAAAGGATCGAATAATCGACCCTTTGTTTGTATATTAGCAAACTTTTCTTATTTTAGCGCGCATTTGCCAAGGAAAATAGCCGTGGAACCAAGTTCATCTTCAATGCGAATTAGTTGATTGTATTTGGCAATGCGATCGGTCCGACTCATGGAACCCGTCTTGATTTGACCTGCATTCATGGCTACGGCCAAATCGGCAATCGTCGTATCCTCAGTTTCTCCTGAACGATGAGAAATAATGGTTGTGTAACCGGCACGTATCGCCATAGAAATGGCATCAAGCGTTTCAGTTAAAGTGCCAATTTGGTTAACTTTGATGAGAATTGAATTGGCAATATGGCGGTCGATCCCCTGTTTTAAAATCGAGGGGTTCGTGACAAAGATATCATCACCCACTAATTGGATTTTATCGCCTAAACGAGCGGTTAATTTTTCCCAACCATCCCAATCTTTTTCACCAAGCCCATCTTCAATCGAAACAATGGGGAATTTGGCGACGAGCCGTTCATACCAAAGAATCATTTCTTCGGTCGTTTTTTGACCTTCTTTGCTCTTCTTCAAGTCATAAATCTTCTTTTCTTCATCATAAAATTCGCTGGCAGCGACATCTAGAGCGATGAAAATATCTTTACCGGGGACATAACCAGCTTTTTTAATCGCTTCAACGATAATTTCAATCGCCGCTTCATTACTAGGCAAATTGGGAGCAAAGCCACCTTCATCGCCAACGGCTGTGATGTGTCCTTTTGTCTTTAAGACTTTCTTTAATGAATGAAATACTTCGGCTCCCCAACGGACCGCTTCTTTAAAAGAAGGAGCGCCTAAAGGCATAATCATGAATTCCTGAAAATCAACGCTGCTGTCGGCATGAGAACCACCATTGATGACATTCATCATTGGAACAGGCAATACCTTGGCATTGACACCGCCGAGGTAGCGGTATAATGGCATCCCATAAAAATCAGCGGCAGCGCGAGCGCAAGCAAGCGAAACGCCCAAAAGCGCATTGGCTCCCAATTTTGATTTTGTTGGCGTCCCATCAAGTTCAATTAGGAGATTATCGATGGCCACTTGGTCATCGACATACATGCCTAATAATTCGGGCGCAATATCATCATTGACATGATCAACAGCTTGTAGCACACCTTTGCCAAGAAAGCGTTTTTTATCGCCATCGCGAAGTTCTAACGCTTCGCGTTCGCCTGTGGAAGCGCCACTTGGGACAATCGCACGTCCAAAGGCGCCAGAATCAGTCGTCACTTCAACTTCAATCGTAGGATTTCCTCGGGAATCGATTACTTCGCGGGCATAAACGTCGGTAATAATTGGCATATATATTTTTCTCCTTTTATTTTTAAAAGCATTTATTATTTTATATTAAAACGCGCCATTTTTCCATGATTTGTAACCTATTTCTGCACATATTTATATAAAGATACATTTGTTGGTTTTGAAGCGTGAGAAATCATAAATTCGCGTGTGGCTTGATGCATAATGCGCGCATTTTCCTTATAGTTAAGTTTTGGATTAGGAAATATTGGCGATCCAATAAAAACATCCATCGCCGGTTTACGATATTTTTTGAATAGACCTTGGGGCGCCCGATACGTTGTCACAATGGGAACCGCAGGGACATTATTGCGACTGGCATATTGAAAACTCGTTGAGGGAAATGAACGAATTCCGGTATAGAATGGCCAGATGTGCGCTTCAGGATAAACGACAATGACTTTTTTTTGTTTCAAGATTGTGGAAATCGCTTCTAGTAATCGCATTGTTCCTTTGATAGTATCTGGTAATGGCCAAGCACCAAGCGCTTTTGTTAAATGTTTAATAAAAGGAATCGAGACGGCATCGGGGTTGGCGATAATATATACTTTACGCCAACGAGTAATAAATGCTTGAGGGATAAAGGCATCATAATACGCTGTATGATTGCCATATAAAACATAACCCGTTTTAAGTCCCTTTATATGTTTGCGTCCATGGATTTTAATTCGAAAATGAAACAGATTCATTAAATTCAAGATGGGAATCGCGACTACATATAAAAGTAAAAAACTAGCAACTTTGACCCAAATATTTTTTGGCAAGTATGGAAAATTAGCGGGGATTTTTTCAGTTACGATCTTAGTATTGGCAAAATCATCGCTCAGTTCATCCTGGTATTCGATGACTTTACCATAAACGATTTTTTTCATTTTTTCTTTTTAGCGATTACGTCGTTAAACATGCCTTCCATCTTGTCGATGGCTCCGGCGATGGCAAATCGCTTGGAATATTCGATATACTTTATCGACGCTTTAGCCTTTAACTCAGGATTTTCGATCCAAAAATCAATTTTATGGGCGAGGTCAAGAGGATGCTTATGGTCAAATAAATTATTTTTGGTCAAAGCAAAGGCATTTGTGGCGGATTGCGGCGAATCCGAGATGACAGGAACTAAACCGCAGGAAATCGCTTCAATACAAGAAATTCCTTCGATTTCGGCATCGCTGGGGTGAACATATAAGTCGCAATAATTAATGACTTTTACCAATTCCTCTTTTGGATAAAAATTGATGATTGGTTCATGGGGCAATAATCTTTTGGCGAGATGGACCATGTTCTCTTTTGAGGGGCCCGCTCCTGCAAAAATTAATTGGATTTTGTCGCGGTATTTAGATTTATGCACAGCTTTTATGAGCAAATCATGACGTTTTTCCCTTGAGAAACGTCCGACAAACAAAATCAGGAAGCGCTCTTCAAGTCCTTTGGGCTTTGGTCCTGGATTTGGTTTAAAAAATGGGATAACCCCATTTGAAATGATATAAGTTGGTGCTTTATATTTATGATTTTGAGCCACATGGGCGATGAAATTGCTGGGGCAATGGATGGCATCAACATAACGATATAAAACGTGACGCATTCCGGCATAGACTAGGTCATTCGCAAATTTGATATTTTTTAAGAAAAAATGAGAGGTAACGTTTTCCGCTTGCGTGTGCATGCCTGCGGTTACCGGAATCCCCTTTTTAACGCACATTTTGATGGCGGTGCGCCCCAAAGAAAATGGGAGCATGATATGAACGACTTCGGCGCCCTCAAGCGCTGTTGTAAGGACATTTTTATCAACTTTGGCTATTTTTACGCCATTTTTAGAAACATACTTATTAAAAATTCCAAAATTCATCGTGGGAACTTCATAATAGCCATCTGCTTCTGCTTTGTTTGGTGATATTACTTTGACGTAATGTCCCCGCTCTTTTAGGGAATTAATTAAACGCTTAGCGGTAATCGTGGTTCCGTTATTTTCCTCGCCAAGGACGTCACAAACAATGGTAATTCGCAAGTTGTTACTCCTACTTTCTTTAGAAAGAAAGAATTTCGTTTTTATGGTTGTTTTTTAGAAAACATTAGCAGCCACGACAAAGTTGACTCATGCGGTCGTTTTCGGCTTTTTCACGAACTTGGGCTTCCAACAAACGCATCCCGCCTGAAAGATTATACGCGTCAAAGCCATTTTGTCGCAAGGTCCTAGCTGCTAAATATCCACGCATGCCACCTTCACAAACTATGTAAACCTTCTTGCTGTTATCGAGTTCTTGGTAGCGTGTTCTTAATTGTGAAAGAGGAATATTGACGCTATCGGGGAAATGGCCCAATTTAAATTCGCCCTCATCGCGGACATCGAGGAAAATTAAGGAGCCATCGTGGGGAAGGTCATCAATTTCTTCAACATAATATTGTTTGACATTGCCTTCAAGCACATTCTCCGCTAAATAGCCGACCATATTGACTGGATCTTTACTGCTACCAACAGGAGGTGCATAAGCGAGGTCAATTTCAATTAAATCAGTCGCCCTCATACGCGCTCGCATTGCCGTGGCCAGCACATCAATCCGTTTATCAACACCATCAAAGCCAACGGCTTGGGCCCCAAGAATGACTCCCGTGCCGCGTTCAAAAATCAGCTTAAGCATTAATGGAGTGGCCCCCGGATAATAGGAAGCGTGACTATTGCCCATTTCAATAACTTTATCAATCGTATAGCCAGATTTGCGAGCGACAATTTCGCTAAGGCCGGTCGTCGCCATGGTTAAATCAAAGAATTTCAAAATGGCGGTTCCTTGAGAACCATGGTATTTCTTTTTGGCACCAAGCACATTGTCAGCCACAAGCCGCCCTTGCCGATTAGCCGGCCCCGCAAGCGGAATGTAAGCCTCTTGCCTCGTTGTAAACTGTTTGACAAGAATCGCATCGCCTACCGCGAAAATATCGGGGTCGTTTGTTTGCAAATAATCATCGACTACGAGAGCATTACGGGCATTGACAATTAGTCCCGCTTCTTGAGCGAGTTTGGTATCTGGTAAAACGCCAACCGCCATTATGACCATATCAAAGGTAAATGTTTGAGTGCCAATGGAGGCGATAATTTCGCTGCCCTCGGTTTTAAAAGCGCTGACGCCCTGATTTAAAATAAGAGTCGCCCCTTTTGAACGGATGTATTGGTGCACATCAAGCGCCATATCTTCATCAAGTGAGGCGATGACGTGATTCATCATTTCTACAATCGTGACTTTAATATCACGACGCATTAAGTTTTCAGCCATCTCTAACCCGATGTAACCAGCTCCTACAATTAAGGCCCGTTTGGGATTATTATCGACAATAAAATCAGTAATTTTAAAAGTATCGGGCACATTTCTTAATGTAAATATATTAGGACTATCGATACCCGGAAGATTAGGAATAAGTGGTTTGGCGCCTGGAGCTAGAATGAGCTTATCATAAGCTTCGCTGTAAACTTCCCCACTCTTTAAATTCCTAACGGAAATCCGTTTTTGATAGCGATGGATTTCGACGACTTCATGGTCAATTTTGACTCGAACATTAAAACGCTTTTCAAATTGTTGCGGTGATTGAACAATCAATTGCTGTCGCTCTTTAATGACGCCCCCAATGTAATAGGGCAACCCACAATTGGCATAGGAGATATAAGGACTTTTTTCATACATAACAATTTCGATTTTTTCATCTAACCGCCGTAACCTAGCCGCCGCCGAAGCGCCACCAGCCACACCACCGATGATAATAATTTTCATAGACCGACTCCTATTATTTAGTATTTTCAACGCCTGGCTTTTTGATGTGTGGTTGCTTCATTAAGAAATAATAAAAGCCAAAGAATATAATAATCATCGCCGCAAGCGACCCATACAACCAATACCAACCTTCATTGTAAATGAAACCAGTAATTAATAATACGGGAAAACCAAAAGCGATGGCCGTAGTCGATCCAATTACCAAATCATTCGAAGCCGGGGATTCAAAATTTGGATCCATTTCTCGTAAAATGGAAATGCCCGTGCTCACCGTACCGGTAAGATTTCCATAAAACGCTAGGAAAGCTTGATCTGGATAATCTTTATAAACACGAGTTGTCACATGGCGAATATAGAAATAGCTCGATAGCATACCAACAAGACCAATCACCAAGAGGGTGACAATCATCCCAAGTGAAGAAATCATTTCAATATCAATTGCGGTAATTGAGGCGATAATCATGAAATCAAAGGCGACACCGGCAATCCGATTTAACATAAAATCATTCGTGTAAGTACGCTTCATCAATTTCATCTTCTTAACTAATTTAACAATTTGTTTGACAAGAATTGTCATAAAAGTAGCCACAATAAAGTTAAAGCCCCAAATTAGCGGGATAATACTTTTTTGAACAAATCCTAGCGGATTGCTATCGATAACGCTTAACAGAGCAGTGAAACCGATCATGAACAACCAAGTTAGTAAATAAACAAGACCGACGATGGCCAATTGAATACTCATTTTATCAACGGATTCGACCACCGGAATTTCGTCGCTCCCTTCCACGAGTGAAGTGATAACGGGTTTATTGGCATCCGTGCGATCAATGGGCTTAATTTTGCCTTGACGCACAAGCATATTTAAATAGATAACGCCACCGACAGCCGCGGCAATAAAGCCCATTGTGGAAATGGTAAGGCCAAATGAGCGACCACCTACAAACCCAGCGGAAGTTTCATAAAGCATACCGATATTATTGGCTTGTCCTGGACCTTGGCCGTAGCCCATCGGTAATAAAATTCCGGCAAAAGGGGCAACCTCGACAAAAACCAAAGCAGCGATAATAGTGACAACAATCCCAACAATACCCTGCATTAAATATGATGTGACAATTAGCAGGCCACTTTTTACGGGTGATACTTGCTTAATTTTCCTAACCTGAGCGAGTTTTTCCGACCCTTTTAAGCCGAGGGCAATAAAACCAATCGCAATCATATGGTAAGTTATAATCGACATAAATTCACTTGTAATTAAAAATGAACCATCGATTTGAATTTTGAAAGCGTTGTTCAATAAATATTTGATGCCTAAGCCCAAGAATCCCGCGATTATCGATGTCGGAATCAAAGATTTTTGAATAAATTTGACTTTCCGCCTAATCGTATTTGCAAAAAGAAGCAAACCACACAAAATCAGAATTTGTGTAATAATCGACCAATACGAGTTAAAGTCCGAGGGTGGAAGTGTCGTCAGGATTGTTAATGAGATCATAATCAATGGTTCCTTTCAAGTAATCATCGTGATTGTGCAACAATTGCATCGTAATTAAATATTGGTAGGTCGAATCTTTCACGGGTAGCTTGGCGACAATTGACAAATTGCCGCGGACATAGATGATAAATTTACGTCGAGTCTGCATCGTGTATGAATAGATATTTTCAAACGAGTAATGGCGCGTATCTTTTTTTGAGATAAGCGACAAACCATCATGTGATAATTTTAACATCTGTTTGTATTTTTTTGATCGGCGCTTGGCGCCACTGACAAAATATCGAACATCGCATTGCGCGCTCAATTCTAGATCATCGATATGCTGACCAACATATTTCACGTAATCTTTTTTAACCATGTGATCAAGGGCGACGGTGTCAAACCGTCCCGTTGGTCCATTGACGTACCCATGGACATCATAGTGGCCCACATATCCGCAAGCAGAGCACCAGAGTTTTGAGCCGCCCGATTTCATCGTAAAGGGTTGATGACATGAAGGACACGTAAACACGAGGCGATGCAAACCAGCTGCCTTGTTAAAACCCCGGTATTTGCGAATCGGTCGTTGTTCAAAGGCATTGATGGATAATTCATTTTTTATAAGGTCAGTAATGCTGTCACCGCTGAGCGAGTCAAATTCGGCCACTTCAATAATCCGTTTTAGCTTTATTCCTGTGGGGCCGAATTTCCGTCTGACAGACCATCTAGGGCTAGAAAAATATAAGCCGTATGATTCCATAATGACGATGGGAACTTTCATCAGTTTGATTAATTTGCCAATCGCCGAAGGCATCGAGGATACATTTCCCGTCATCGTCATGTTCCCTTCGGGAAAGATGCACACATTGCCACCCTCGTCAAGCACGCGCTTGATCCGGGGGACAACCGCAATATCACTCATTGATTTCGATTTGGGAATGGGGGCAAACACATAGTTTAATAGCCAACTCGGGAAACCTTTATTCAATAGTTGTTCGCTAGCGACAAAATATAGGGGAAAATTGAACAATGTATCGGTCAACAAGATATCGAATTCTGTTGCATGGTTGACAAGGACGATTAACGGCCCGCGCTTTTTTAATCGATAATAACGGGGGCGAAAACAGAAATACAAAAAAATCCACGGATTGACGAAAAACCGAATAAGAAGCAGCAGAAACCAGTGTCTTGGCTTTACTTTGTTGATTCTTTTTTTTGGTTTCATACGTTGCGAGGTTATTTTGTCACATCAATCGCGCGTAAGAAACATTTACGTTCCTTATGTTTTTCATGTTCGAATGATTTCCACAAAAGATTGATATCCATATTATCCGATAGTTCGGGACCGGTTTCCGCAAATTCAATCTTGTTTTTAATGGCATTTTTAATGGCTTCGGTAAACATCATCGCCAGAATCCCGGAATTTTTAAGTTCGGGTTCGACGGCAACTAAAAGCATGTCGAGTTTTTTAGCGTGCTTCAAGGCTCGTAAAAAACCGATGAAACCAAATGGATACAAATGGCCCTTGCTACGCTTCAAAGCATCGCAAGGGGAAGGAATCATTAATGAAAAGCCGACAATCTTGTTTTCATCATTGCAGACGATTTGAAGATAATCCAAATTTATCATCGGCACATATTGAGCGGCTAGGTTGTCCATCACATCTTCGGGAATCGGCACATAGCCATATAAATCATCATACGCTCGGTTCATTAAATGAAGGATTTGATGAACATATGGTTTTAAATCTTTCATCTTGCTGCTTTTAGGACGGACGTTATGCACGTTATTTTTCATTGCCGTATATTCGGCAATTTTGACGAAACGGGGGTCGATTTCTTTTGGGATAAACACCTTGTATTCGTTCCATACGGCATCTGCGACAAATCCTAACTGTTCGAGATGGCGCACATAATATTCATGGGTATAAAAAGTCGCAAACATATTTTTTTGGTCGAAACCATAAGTAAGCAATCCTTCTTTGTCTTGGTCCGAATAGCCAAGAGGACCATTAATTTGCTCAAGTCCGTTTTCTTTTCCGTATGTGGCCACGGCATTGATGAGCGCCTTCGTCACTTCGATATCGTCAATCATATCGATGCGGTTGAAGCGAATCCGTTTTTGCTGATATTTGGTATTCGCGAAATGATTGATAATCGCGCATATCCTACCGACGATTTTTTTGTCACGATAGGCAAGAAATAGTTTGAAATCGCAATAGCGACTGGCAGGATTCTTTGACGCCGTTAAATTATTTACTTCATCTTCATAGATGTAGGGGGTGAAGTATGGATTACCCCGATATAATTTAACTGGGAAATTAATAAAATTTCGCAATTCCCTTTTCGAGGTAACAGTCTTAATGATGATGTTACTATTCATGTCTTTGCTCTTTATCATATAATTTAGTATCTATATTGCCATATTTGTCATTTAAACACAATTCAAAATAAAAAACGCATCGATAAGATGCGTCTAATTGCGATGGCGGAGCAAGAGAGACTCGAACTCTCGCGCCAGTTACCCGACCTACGTCCTTAGCAGGGACGCCCCTTCACCAACTTGGGTATTGCTCCATGGTGCTAATAAATACTACCATCCAAGGTTAGTTGATTCAATCAATTTATTTTTGAAAAACCAATTAGTAGGCCTTGGCAAAATATATGACTTTCTTAGCTTTTTTACCACAGATGGAACACGTTTCTTGAAATGATAATTGATCAAATGGCATGACGCGGGACGTCGCCGAGCTCCGCTCTTTAATTAAATCTTCGCAAGCGCGTTCGCCACACCACATAGCTTTGGCATAACCTGTTTCCACAGCGCTTAAAAGTTCATCGATGTTATGCACTTCAATGATGTGTTGATGCAAGTGTTGGCGCGCTTTCTCAAGCATGGAAGTTTGGATTGTTTCCAATAATTGTGAAGCCGTGTTTACAACATCCGGACGATTGATTGTCACTTTGCTACGATCGTTTCGCGATGCAGCCACAAGGACATTATTCTCAATATCACGGGGTCCGAGTTCGAGTCTTAAAGGGACACCCTTCATTTCATATTCGGCAAATTTCCATCCCGGTGTTTGGTCCGAATCGTCTAACTCGACACGGAATCCGGCCTTTGCTAGTTCGTCTTTCAACAGGCGCGCACTTTCGAGTACGCCTGGCTTGCTCATTTGAATGGGGACGATAATAATCTGAATGGGGGCAACGTGTGGGGGAAGCACAAGCCCATTATCATCGCCATGAACCATGATAATCGAACCAATTAACCGCGTACTAACACCCCAACTGGTTTGATGAACCGGTTTTAAGATATTATCGCGATCTTGGAATTTAATATTAAATGCCTCGGCAAAACCCGTTCCAAAGTAATGGGATGTCCCGCTTTGAAGCGATTTTCCATCGTGCATCAGGGCTTCGATTCCATAAGTCTCCATCGCTCCCGCAAATTTTTCTTTGTCGGTCTTGCGCCCAGTCAAAAAAGGGATGGCTAGTAACTCTTCGCCAAGCAGGCGATAAATTTCCAATATTTGGAGAGTCTCTTGGCGCGCTTCATACTCGCTAGCGTGGACAGTGTGTCCTTCTTGCCACAAAAATTCGGCACCACGCAAAAATGGACGCGTCGTTTTTTCCCAACGAATCACCGAACACCATTGATTGTATTTTTTGGGCAAATCACGATAGCTTGAAACGATTTTGGCATAATGTTCGCAAAAGAGTACTTCGCTTGTGGGGCGAATAATTAATCGTTCTTCAAGCTTTTCTTTGCCTCCTTGCGTGGCGATAAGAGTCTCAGGAGCAAAACCTTCGACATGCTCTTTTTCCTTATTGAAAAGACTTTCAGGAATCACTAGCGGCATATAAACATTTTGATGTCCTGTTTGTTTGAACTTCCGATTAAGATAGTTTTGTATTTGTTCCCAAATGGCATAACCATATGGACGGTAAATGATGAAACCTTTGACCGAGGAATAATCCATTAATTCTGCTTTACGACATACATCGGTATACCATTTGGCGAAATCGACATCGCGACCAGTGATACTCTCGTTTTTAATGTGTTTGTTTTCCATATTAACTCCTAATTTTTCTTTACTACTTCAAATTGTTTGATGCGACCAATGACTTTGGGTTCAATCGTTGGCAACGATGAGGAATAACCACCAAGGCATTCGGCGCTGACACCGGCGACTTCGAAGTTAGCCATTAGTTCCACGCTATCGAGGTCTGCCATATCTGTAGCGATAACCGGATGGGTGAACTCTTTAAGCGTATCAATCAAACTATGGGCTTCTAAGCGAAGGCGGTCATCGGTCAAGATATCGGCCGTCATGCGTGAATCAAGCACATAATAGTCGAATAAACCATAAATATCTTTATCCAAAAGTAAATGCATATCTTTAAAAGCGAGGGCTGTTTCCAGTCCTTTATCCTTATATGAATGGATCAACTTGGAAATAGTGTCAAAATTTGCTTCCCAATCATTTATTTCAATTTCGTCGAACAATAAAACAATATGCGATTCCTTGGCGCGTTTCATCATTGCCAAACTTTTTAAAATGAAGTTGTTTTCATGGATACTCGCTTGAATAAATACGCGTTGATTTTCTGTTTGGCGCCCACCTGTAAACGTCGTTAGTAATTGACGCGAAATATTCGATAATAATTCGCGATAAGATTCGCTATCGTTGGCGAAACTGCTTAATTCCAAACGGTTGTTAGTAAGGGTGGAATTAATGACAATTTTTGAAAAATATCCCGAGATTTCATAATTGCCTAAATCTAATATTGGACGGAACAATATTTCATATTTACGACTCTTAATAATATCGACAACTTCTAATTCAACCGTCTTCACGGAAATTTCGTTATAACTCTGATTTTGATCGAATATTTCCACAAGAGTACTACTTTTTTCAGCGCGATTGGCCATTAAACGAGCGTGGTGCAATAACTCCTCAAAGTGATGGGGAAAATATTTGTTTTCAACAACGCCGATAGTAAAAGCAACTTCTTCTTTCAAACCGCTGATTTCGAGATTTTTTACGATTGTGTGGGCAATCGAATGAGCGATTTGGCGATGTTCGTTCGCCGAAAGATTTTTTGTTTCCAAGAGGACAATTTCAGTGGCTTCCTGCTCGACAAGATACAGGCCCATGCCCATATAATTAGTAATTGTATCCTTAAGTTTTTTCAAAAACACCGCTGAAATATAAGTGCCAGTATTACCTGAGTATTTTCGATAGAAAAAACGAATCAAATACGTGGCGCCGCGGTTAGAAGCCGTTTTCTGTAATCGATGGTTAGCTTCTTCCACGGAGATAACATTCGACGAATAACGCCGTGCCATCCCCTTTTTCGGCGACAAATACCGAAGAATGTAGCTATTTAAATGGATTGTTTTGGTCTTGTAATCAACATTTGTCACTTCAAGGACTGAAAAATACGTTTTCTTCGAGGAGTTAATCGTCGCTCTTACCTCAAGGTGCCAAGAATTCGTCTTTTTGATGTCAATCAGATTAAAAAGCCAAGTTTGGACGCGATAATAATCTTCGGCATCATATTGCTTTAAGAATTGATCAAGATTGCTCGTCTTGATATTGCGAGGATTATTCTTATCAAAATATGTTACATTACCGGTGTCGATATTGATTGAATAAATCCGGTAAGAATACACTTTAGCCAAAGTCAAATGATGGCGTCGCATATCGTGGTGTCTGAACATTAGAATAAAAATCATCGTCACTAAAATGATGATCGCTCCTAAGAAAAAATCCTGTAACAAAGGAGAAACGGGCAGAGTTGGGAAGATAGCGATGAACATGGTGAACCTCTCAAGTATTATATACTTAGGCAATTGGTTTCTCAATTGAGGATTACCCGCTTGTGTCCAGTTGGAAAATATAAATACCATGATATAATATCGAAACGGAGAAATACCCAAGCGGTTGAAGGGGTCAGTTTCGAAAACTGATAGAGGTCGTAAGGCCTGCGAGGGTTCGAATCCCTCTTTCTCCGCCATATAAGAAGCATAGGTTTGATACAATTTGTATCAGACTTTTTTTGCTTTAATAAGGGCTTTTTCACACTATAGAGAGTAAATTTCAATGTGAAAAGTAACCAAAAATAAGGGTAAAAATATTAGACTGATAATAGGCTCACACGATTTGAATGAGTTTTACACGATTTGAGGCTTATTCACACGATTATACCATGTAAACTTTTTTTGTTGAGAACATATCAACATTAATTGGAATAAAATGTCAATAATAATTGGAATAAAGTATTTACATTTATTGGAATTGTTGTATAATACAATTGGAGGTAATACCTATGATACCTGGTAATTATAAGAAGAGAATTATTGAAAAAGAAATCGAAGATAAAATGAAATACAGTGGAGCAGTGGTAATTGAAGGACCTAAATGGACTGGAAAGTCAACTACTGCAGAACTATATTCAAAAACAATTATTAAATTACAAAATCCAATAATTAAGATGCAATATCAAACATTGGTGACCATTTCAAAAGATGAAGTGCTTTCTGGTGAAAAACCTATTCTTTTTGATGAGTGGCAAGAAGTTCCTGAGATTTGGGATTTTATAAGGCTTGATATAGATGATAACAAATATAAAGGTGCGTATTTACTTACAGGCTCTACAAAGAAACAAAACATAAATATATCTCATACAGGAACTGGAAGAATAAATTCAATTTACATGCGTCCTATGAGTTTATTTGAGAGCGGAGATTCTAAAGGAACAGTCTCATTAGCTGATTTATTTGAAGGTAAGAAAATTCAAGTAGCAAAATCAAAAACAAGCATTAATAACATCGCTCACTATATTTGTCGCGGTGGATGGCCAGGTAGTCTAGAATTACCACTAAAAGAACAACTTGCTATTCCTAAAGACTTACTTGAAAGTATTATATCAAAAGATGTAGATGAAGTTGATGGAACCAAAAAAGACAAAGATAAAATTAGGAAACTCATACGCAGTTATGCAAGAAATATATCTACATTAGCAACCAGTAAAACTATTTATAAAGATCAAGAAAACGAAGGTATTTCTATTGACTATAAAACATACGAAACTTATACAAATGCACTTCAAAGATTATACATTATTGAAAACCTTAAAGCTTGGTCTCCTGCTATTAGAAGTGCTAGCACGATTAGAACATCAGATAAAAAGCAATTTGTCGATCCAAGTATTGCTGTAGCTGCTCTCGGTTTGTCAGTAGATAAACTAAAACAAGACTTTGAAACATTTGGATTCTTTTTTGAATCTATATGCACAAGAGATATCAGAGTATATGCTCAATCGTTAGATGGTGAAGTATATCATTACAATGATTCATCCGGATTAGAAGTAGATTTAATTATTGAGTTGAGGGATGGCAGATGGGCTGGGATCGAGGTTAAATTAGGGGAAAATGAAGTTGAGAAAGCAGCATCAAATCTTATAAAACTAGCAAAAATTCATAAAACTAAGAAACCATCCTTTTTAATGATACTTACAAATACCGAACTTTGCTATCAAAGAACTGATGGTATTTATGTTATTCCTTTAGGACTACTTAAACATTAGTTTTTTTAGATTTGATAGATATTTAGATAATGTTTGTTTTGATTTTAAATTAATGATTGAGAGGTTTATTAAAAATGAAGATTCAATACATTGATTTAAATAGAGATAATAAAACCTATTTTGATATACTCAAGAGTGATCAATCGATTAATCGATATATACATGTAGATGATATAAAAATATATGTTGATTACTTGCTTAAAACACCTAATGTTAAATACAAGTTTATTTTCCATAATGGCGTTTTAGTTGGAGCATTACATATCGAAACTACTGAAAAAGTTGGAACTTTTTCTATAGAGATTTTAGGCGAATTTCAAAGACGAGGTGTTGGATATCAAATACTAACTGATTTAAAACAAAATAAATTTGAACTAGACATAAACGCATATATTGTGTATATAGAATCTGACAACGTAAATTCAATTAAACTATTTGAAAAGTCTGAATTTATACTAGATGGTATTCAAGATAACTTACTTAAATACGTGTATATAATGAGATGATTTATATCAGATATTCTCAAAAATACGCAAATAAAGCAAATGACTTTATTAATTGTTTTATAGAGATCGCAAAAACAGGCTAAGGGTGCTGTAAATTTGGACAAGGATGCGTAAAATCCTATCAGAGGGGCGTAATTGTATTAAAATAGGTCACCAAACCCATCTAAAGATGTACCCCATAAAGT
>DIVY01000022.1:0-164 GCA_002422535.1 Caryophanales bacterium UBA6120
TCTTTGGGCAGAAGTTACAAACATACGGATATCTAATGGTGTGTTTGCACACCTTGCTAACCTGACCATAAGCTTTCCTAGTCATCAAACGATTGCGTTTAATTTCTTTGGAGATGGAGGTGGCATCAACATTGAGCAGATCGGATATTTCGCATAATTTGCTT
>DIVY01000022.1:230-17612 GCA_002422535.1 Caryophanales bacterium UBA6120
CGGACTTTCGGATGTGAATTCACATCAAACATTCACAATGCCGATGGAGTGAGAAGCGTAAATGTACGTAAATGGTCCTTTCTCAGTATGGGTGGTGAAATCCGACACTGACGAATTTGGTGGATTTTCAAAGTTTTTTGAAGGATATAATGATGTTCGGTGAATAGGGAAATAAGTCTCCCAAGTCATTTTTGTGAATGTTCTTGATGCGGAAACGAACGAATCACCAATATTTATCGACAGGCAAGTTCATGACATTGATTGCGGAGTATTCGGGAGTCGACACAAACTCCCAGTGCCGGATGGATAAAGACCAAACCATTTCTGCTAACCGCTTTTCAGAGTGGCACATATATCGTAAACAATATTGTAAACTATATAATAAATATAATTTAAACAGTATTGTAAACAACAATATTGACTTATTGTAAACGATATCGTAAACTATTTTCGAGGTGATAATATGAGCACTTATGAGAAGTTTAAAAAATTATGTAATGATCTCGATCATTATCCTGTAGATTCAGAATTACTCTATAAGTACGGGTTTACTCGAAAAGACATGAATGAAATTCGTCAAGCAAAACAAACAGATATCGAGTATCTGAAGATAAAACTGAATGATCAATCAGGCAGTCAATTGCTCTATTGGAATCAAGAAAAAATCATGAAGAATTTTTCGGGCAGTCAAGATTTGATTCGAAATTCAGTAATGAGCCAATTCTTGGATTTTCGTGATTCAGAAATGCTCAATGGTTTCGTGTTTTCTGAAATTGAATCCAGTTTGGCAATCGAAGGTGTTAGAAGCACAAGAGCCGAAATTGAAAAATTGAACAAAATTGAATATGACGATTTGGACGAACTGAATGATATTATCGTTAAAAATATGTTATTAGGTTATGAGTTTGTAAAAAACAACGACATAACGAAGGACAATATATTTCAACTTTACAAGATATTATCTAAAAAGTGTTTAAAGGAAAACGAACAATTATTACCGGGTCATTTTTATCGTCACGATGAAGTTAATATTGTCGATGCCGCAAACGCAGTGGTTGACAAAGGAGTTGATTGGAAACGACTACCCAATTTAATGGATGAATTAATCGTTTATATTAACAAAGAAAAAACATATGAAGAACATCTTATTGCATCGCACGTCATTCATTTCTACATGGTATTCCTTCATCCATATTTTGATTATAATGGCCGAATGGCTAGAGTAATGTCTTTTTGGTATAATTTTAAACATGCGCCATCTTTGAGTTTATTGTTGGTCAGCGAAGCGATCAATAATAAAATCCATAAATATGGATACTATAATGCAATCGTAAATTCTAGAAATGCCGGGAATGATATCACTTACTTCCTGGAGTACATGGGAAATATCGTACTAAAGTATACAAAAATATATATTAATTTTTATACCATTCAAAACAAATTGAAAGGGAATGGTCAAGGGTTGAGTCGCGCAACAGAAATTGCTTTGAAATATGTATTGGCACTTCCCGTGACGGGAGATGGTTATTTTGATTGGAAAGCCTATAAAGATTTCTCTCATGATGACTTTAGTAAGCAATATTATTTGAGATTATTAAATGCTTTGGCTGAACAAGGAATCTTAATAGTTCGAGAACATAAAAGAGCTAAGTTATTTAGATTGAATATCGACAAATGGGACTTGCTTCAGTAGTATTCAAGAGTTGATTGGCAAGGGCAAAAAGCAGTGGTCAAGATTTCATATGTACTGATAGAGAAGGGGGGTGCATAATAATTAAAAGGGGTGCGTCATTGTATCAAAATAAGTAGACTTACACATCTTAGCTGTTCAAAATTGATACAATTGTGGTAGTCCTTTTTTATTAGGAAAAATAGGGTGCTTTATCCTTCCTTCAAAAAGCGTTACACCGCACATACCTTTTATTCTTGAGTGCAAAATCATAGTTTATTAGTTCGAAGAGACATATTTTTAACGAGTTGCTTTTATTTAACGATATTGTGAATAATTTAGTGATAGTCATATTGAATGCATAGGTTTGATCTAAATTCAAACCTTTTCTTTTTCTGGAAGATGGAAAATTGAAGTAGATTTAATCTGCTGGCTTTTGTATATTAAAAAGGGGAATTGATATGGTAATTGAGATAAAAGATAATGTAGACAAAAGAAAAGATAAACTATGGGCAAAAGAAACTGTCAATGCGCTTACGCACTACAACAGTATGGTAAAGAACCCAAATACAAAAATTAGGAACACCTATGGGCACTACTTGGCTTTATTTATCATTTCTTCAATCCTAAGCCTGATAACTCTCGGGCTTTCTTTTATCCTAAACTTTGAGGTTTACTGCATTATTCTGCTTGTTGTTTGTTTATTGCTTTGGCTATTTTTTGGTTTTATGTTTTTTACCCTGAAACACATAGCATCCAGTCTTCTTAAAAAAAGGGGCGATATGATTTTGACGGTTGATGAAAAAGGTCTCGAATTAGCAAAGGCGAATCATCAAGTGAACCACTATGGTTGGGATCATATTGCGCTCGTAAAGCTTTTCTCTTATTCTGTCGTCGTCTATACCAAAGACAAAAGTGTCGCTAGTTTTTCAGTAGAGTTTAAAGACCAGATTCTAGCGGCTTTTCAAGAGCAAGGTAAAGGCAATTTTTGTTACTTTAATTAAGTTAGTTACCTTGGCAAATTAGCATTGAGACTCTTTTATATAGGATGAGTAAAACGCTTTGAAAATATTATTTATTAAAAAGGAAACATAAATATTAAGAGCTTAATGAGTATTGTATGAAACACTTACCTTTGAATATTATTAAAATAAACAGATTATGGTTCATTTATTAAAAAGTTGGTATCATTGATTGATTTGAACAAAATAGTGGGAATCGTATTAAAACACAGTACTACAGCCAGTTTGGAAATAATGGTTTTTGGAAAAGGTGGTCGAATATTTATGGGTGGTTGCTTATTACTCTGGGGTGGTCGTTTGTATCAATATTATTAGTCTTTGCCATATATTCAAATATTTTCCATGTTTTAAAACAAATTGAAAAATCTTAGTTTGAAACGTGCAATGAAGTAAATCGCATACGTAAGATTGAACACTATTTTAATGATTATTCAGTTTTAGCGTCTGAAACTATTGAAAAGGTCACAAAACGACTATTCGACAAAGGGGNNGTATTAATATTTTTATTAAATTAAATTTCTAGCATATAATTTTAATAGACACATTATGAAACCAAGTGAATTTAGAAAAATTTATTTAGCGTCAACTCGCCTATATGGGTTTATTTTAAGCCCAGATCTTTTTAAATTGCTTAAGCACTATAATATTAAATTTACAAAAGATGAAGTTTATAAAGATCTTGAAACGAGAGTTGGAAAATTAACAAATGGTTACTATGTGGCAAAAGGTAAAACAAAACAATATATTGTTGCTAATTCATTTGTTGATGAAAAAATATTTCACAAACTAGCGGAGGCTAAACAAGGGAAGCCATATTACTATCCAGAATCATTTGAAAAATTTTTGAATTATGCAAATCAATTGTATTATGACGATGAAGATGCTGAGGCTTTCTCAAACTTACGCCGGTTTATAAAAGCAAATGTTGAAGTAGATGAAACTGAAGTTAACTCCATTACCCATATGCTTATCGAAATGTTTAAAAACGAATCATTTACAGAAGTTTTTTCCATTTTTGAACTATTTAATATTAACTTTAAAAATGAAAAAGCACTTAAGAAATTTGTAGGTATTTCTCAAAAGTATGTAAATAACCTTAGAACACCATATAACAATGGATTCACTCCAAACGAAATGAGAATAATGATGGGACCAATTGATATAAATAAGGTTCAACTAACCATTGGACCTAATATGCGTAAAAGTATGCTTGAAGGAATTACCGATCCGTTTGAGATGCTGAATGAATTAGATAAGCAAGATATTCCAATTATGGCCAAAGAGTCACTTAGAAAAGAGCTACTAGATATTATTCAAGAATTAAATCGTATCCCTAAAGCATAACTATATAAAACACATCGTTAATCCATAACGCAAGAAAATGCACTGGCATATTCTGAATTTTTACACACATCTGCGGTGAAAATCCCCCCTAATATTTTCTCAAATACTGGGAAAGTTGATGAGTATTATTTTTAAAAATAGCTTTGAACAAAAAAATACCTAAACGGAAAAATCGTTCATTGAGGTTCGCATCGAAGATATTTAACACGATTTATGTTTTAACCAATTATTTGAGTCTACTAACAAAGGACTGATTTTAGCTGTTATTGGCAAACAAAGAAACGGAAAATGTTACGATATTTTGAATCTATAATAGGCGTAAATGTCCACTTGATCACAAAAAGAGTTAACCAATGAATACATCTTGAAATATAGGTAAATTCGAAATATTTTATAATTAAGGATATCAAAAGTATTATTGAGCAACTTAGTTTGCTTCCCAAAGGATATATTTCAAAAAGGTAATCAAGGGGAATGAGTACTATTATTTACAATATCTTGAAAACGATAAAATCGTCTCGAAACATTTTAGACGCACTGATCTTTATGAGATAAAAGAGCAAATTGAGAAAAGAACTAGAGCGCTTATTAAAAACGTATCAGAAAAACCACGTGTTTTCTTTGAGTAAAAAAAATCAATCATTAACAGGATATCTCATGAATAAAGATGAAATATGTGCAAAGTTTGATAATGTTTTATATGCAGACATCGCCTTAAAGGGAAGAATCATGCCATTAAAAGGATTAGTGTTATCATCGCTTGAATTCACAAATATTGGTAGTTTTGAAAAATGTTAAAGAAAAATCGGTAGGGCATGGTGACTCTATAAAGCGGGAAAAGAAGATGAAATATTTTCCGAATATTTTGTTTGCAAGTTAGCAAATAATCTCGGCATTCCAGTTGCCGATTATGAACTGGACGGCGATAATATTCGTTCTTTGATTTTCGCTCATCAATATAATTTTGAGCCAATGGTTGCTCTTGTAGACGACAATGAAAGTTATGATTTTTTATATCGATTACTTATACAAATTAGTGAAGAGATAGCCAAACAATATGTTCAACTCTAATGGTTTGACGCGATTGTCTATAACATTGACGGGCATCATCAAAATTATGGAGTACTGCGCGATCGACTATCAGGAAGAATTATTTTATTAGCTTCGAACTTTAACATTATTTTGGCTTTACTCGCTTCTAACAAAACCTTGAAACAGCCTCCGGAAAAAGAAGAATTTTTGAATTATTTTATCAAGTTTGTAGAAAGAAACCATCAAGCAAAAAAGCTATATTTAATAATCAAATTCCCGTTATTGACAAAAGATATTATCGAGAAAGCTTTAGATGAAATTTCTATAAAAAAGAAAAAGAAAAAGAAAAAAAATAAAACTTAATTCTTAATCGATATCGATATCGAAACAAAAGAAGAGTTAACCTATCGATGGATTTTTGAACATTTTTCTGTGCGGGTTGATGATTCTGAGAGCGGGAAAATAGGAAAAACACGATATTAAAAACAACCTTTTTGAAACGATCTAAGAGGATTGTGTGATTGTAAGCTTACTATCAAATAAGGTGACATTAAATTCAGCCAAGTTCTTGTTCAAATAAAGGGTAGAATATTAGATAGACCTAATAAAAAAATAGTGTTAATGATTTTTTTTAAGTTTTTTAATATAACAAAAAGATCAGGAGTCGCCGTATGGATATATCAAAACGTATTTCAGAAAAATTAAATTTAAAACTCGAACAAGTTAACGCGGCGATTAGTTTGATTGATGAAGGAGCGACAATCCCCTTTATTGCTCGTTATCGCAAAGAAGTGACTGATAATTTAACCGATAGCGAACTACGTGACCTTAATGACAGTTTATTATATCTTCGCAATTTAGAAGAACGCACATTGACGGTACTTGCTTCAATTTCCGAACAAAACAAATTAACCCCTGAGCTTCAACAAGCGATTGATAATGTCACGACGTTAACCGAACTAGAAGATATTTATCGACCATTTAAACCAAAAAGAAAATCGCGCGCCAGTATCGCCAAAGAAAAAGGGCTTCAACCATTAGCGGCTTATCTAAAAAGAGGTCATCAAGATCCCCAAAATGACTTGTATCTTGCAAGCTTTATCAATGTTGAAAAAGGAGTTGATTCGATTGAAGATGCTCTTGCAGGGGCGAAAGACATCATCGCTGAAGAAATAAGCGATGAACCAAAATATCGAAAATATATCAAAGGATACATCTATCGAGAGGGAATAATCTATTCAAAAGAGGTCTCCAAGGATGCGAAAGACACCTATGGTAAATACGCAAATTATAGTGAGAAAATCGCTTCGATTCCGCCACACCGAATTCTAGCAATCAATCGTGGTGAAAGTGTTAAATGCTTAAAAGTGACATTACAATATGCGATTGATGAGATTGAAGAAAGAATTCAAAGCGACTATCTAAATAATAATGATTTTGCAAGTGAACTAACATTAGCAATCAACGATGCGTTGAAGCGCCTTATTTTGCCTTCGATTGAAAACGAAATAAGAAATGACTTATTTGAAAAAGCGGAAGAAGCCTCCTTACTAGTTTTTAAAAAGAACCTTAAAGCGCTTTTGCTGTATCCACCATTAAAAAATAAAATGGTGTTAGGGTTTGATCCTGGATTTCGCACTGGTTGCAAGTATGCGATTGTGAATAAGAATGGGATTCCTTGCGAAGTTGGCGTTTGTTACCTAACGGCTGCATCGACTTCTGAAATCGAAAAAGCGCGAAATTTAATAACAGATATCTTAAAAACTCATCAAATTGATTACATTGCTTTGGGAAATGGTACGGCATCGCGCGAAAGCGAAGCCGAACTATCAAAAATCATTAAAGACAATCATTTGTCGACGAAACTATTTATCGTCAACGAAAGTGGTGCTTCTGTTTATAGTGCTTCAAAACTTGGTGAAGAAGAGTTCCCCACTTTAACTGTGGAAAAACGCAGCGCGATATCGTTGGCTCGTCGTATTCAAGACCCATTAAGTGAACTTGTAAAAATCGATCCCCGAGCAATGGGGGTGGGACAATATCAACACGATATGCATCAAGCCAAACTCAGCAACACCCTTAATGGCGTAGTGGAAGATTGCGTGAATACCGTTGGCGTTAATTTGAACAACTGTTCTATCTCATTATTAAACTATGTGTCGGGCATAAGCAAAACAGTGGCTAGTAACATTTATGAATACCTTAAAGAGAATGGTGAATTTAAGACGAGAATTGAACTTAAAAAGGTAAAAAAACTGGGAGAAAAAGCGTTTGAGCAATGTGCGGGATTCTTACGAATTCATGGTGGGGAAGAACCCCTCGATGCCACCTCAATCCACCCCGAATCTTATGATGTGGCGAAATATATCCTGAGCCAAGCAAATATAAATTTGCTAGATGATCCGACACCTAAAAAGGAAACCGCCTTATTAATTATTAACAAGCAAGAAGTGCTCACCAAATTTAAAATTGGCGATGCGACCTTCACTGATATAATTGCAGAAATAAAACGTCCGGGGAGAGATATCCGTGATGAGATTGAAATCGTCGAACTAAATAATGATGTGAAAGATATCAAAGACTTAAAAGAAGGGATGATCTTACACGGGACAGTGCGGAATATTATGGATTTTGGTATGTTTGTGGATATTAATGTCCATCAAGATGGATTAGTACATATTTCCGAGATTTCGAATAGTTATGTAAAAGATATTTCTTCCCTTTATTGTGTAAATGACATTGTCAAGGTTAAGGTTATTTCCCTAGATTTGGTCAAAAAACGGATTGGTCTATCGATTAAACAAGCACTTTAAACCATTGTCATCACGGCACGTGTTTTATCGTTAATATGACCTGCATTATCGCATTTAAAAATGACTTCCGGAATTCACTTTTATCAAGCAACGAAGGAAACGCTATCTAAATCAAATTATAAATCTAATGATTTTGCAACTTTTAACAAAGATTGATCACTTAGGAAGTCGTGAATTTGTTCATAAGTCTTCCATGACACATCATGTAAATATCGATGAAGCGCATTAATAATTTTGTCTTCATCTGTCTTTGCTATAAGGTATTTGTCTTCGCTGTACTCTTCGAGTACTTCTTGGAGGTAGATGAGCACTAAACGCCGTAAATATGCAAGCAGCGACTTTTCAATCCAATACGTGAAGTGAGTGAAAGGAACATTTTCTTCATTAACCTTAAACATCAGGTATGGCCATATACCATCATTGACTCCTAACCAAATGTCGACGAAAGCGGTGTTAAAATGTTGTGGCATCGTCTTTAGATAGTCAAATCCATCAGCTGCGATAATCGTTACTTTTTCTTGATTTGGAAATAGTGGATAGATTGTGGATTTGAATAAAGCAATGACATTTTTATCTTTCTCAATTACGGTGATATGCTTCACTTCATCTTTTAGCGCGGCCATGAATGTAAAATAACCAAGACCGAGTCCAAAGACGATGATATCACCATGCATTTGCTTTAAAGGACCTTGCATGGTTATCATTTCGTGAGGAATAAGGCTCATCCAAAGCTTCCCTTTTTCAAATATGGCCAAATAAGAATAGGCTTCATCAAAAAAGCCAACTGGTGATATTTCATGGAAATCTTCTTGGTCAACGATAATATCATCACAGGCAAACCCTTGATAAGGTTGGTAATTGAGGTATTCAATCGACCACGAAGCCAGTTTTTCTTCTTTTGGATGAATCAATTGATAAAAGGGATTACTTCTAAATATTGATGGATCGAGTTTTTTGATACCATCGTGAAAGTAACGTTTGGCGAGTAATTGATTTTGCTCGTCGATTAAATCAACCGCTAGACATTGCATGAGCAAAACGTAAAATGCTTCAGTATCGTCGCTTGATTCGTCGCTTGTTCGTTTTAACTTGTCGGTGATATAGAGAGGTTCTTCCATTAAATAATAAAGATACATCTCAGCAACTTGAATATTGGTATCTTTGACATCAATGAGTGTTTGTAAGCGGTTAATATCGTGGTGAGAAAGGTTTATTTTCATGAGCCTATTCTAACGCATTAACGAGGATGGGGGTGACGATCTTTTTCATTGGAGTCTGCCATTGTGGGCAGAATAATTGTAACAGTTGTGTTTAAAAAGAAAACTCACCGAATAGTTTCTTTGACTAGTATTTATTTTAAAAAGACTTTTTGGAAATCATTCTTTTAATTTTTTATTAACATTATTTTTTGAGTGTAATCGATTAGGCTAGTGGTATTCTTTTATTAATGTGTTCGCTCAAACCGATTAAAGATATGAAAATTGATCGATCAATCCTCGAATATTTAGCAAGTCGCGACAATGATTTGGCGTTTTTGATTTCGATTTACCCGAACCCCTCTTTTCCCAATTCTAATAACATTTATCAAGACATCGTTGAAACTATAATCGGGCAGATGCTATCTAAAAAAGCTGCCGACACGATTGCTAATCGCGTGAAAGAAAAACTAGGCTCCAGTACTTTTGATGCCATGAAACTTAAGCAAGCATCAAGAGAAGAATTGCGCGCGTGTGGGTTATCTTACGCGAAAACTGATAACTTAATTCAACTTGCCTTAGATGTGTCTCAAGATAAAATCTCGTTTTCTCACCTTGATGAATTAGCGGATGAAGAAGTCCTTCGCTATTTAATGAACATTAAAGGCGTGGGACCCTGGACCTCCGAAATGATTGCGCTATTCTCGCTGGGACGCCAAAATATTTTTTCCTATCTTGACGTGGCCTTGAAAAACGGAATCATGAAAGCCAAAGGATATAAAACCATCAGCCAAACGAGATTTGAGCAACTGCGGAAAAAATACAATCCATATGGCTCAATCGCGTCACTATATTTTTACCATTGCAACGATGACCCCAGTTTTTTAAGATTCACAAAATGACAATCATAATTATTAAATTTATCAAAATTGCCTTGTAGATGAACTTTTTAGATAGGTATAATAGATAAGAAATATCTAGAAAGGGTCACATATGGGAACTACGGATATCATTTTTCTTCTAGCAGTCGTCTTTACTTGCCTGATTACTTTGAGCTATGTGTTTATCATTTTTAGGAAGATTCAAAGGCTGAAAGTAGTCAATGCGGACGTCGATCAAATCTCGATGCACATTCGTCGCGGAGCGATAACATTCTTAAAGCGCGAATTCGCGGTCATGATTCCATTTATCGCCATTGTTGCGCTTATTCTGCTCGGTTTAGGATTTATTCCCCTATTTCATGGAGCGGAAGGTGTTGGTTGGGAATCGGCTATCTGTTTCTTAGTTGGCGCTCTATTCTCCGGCCTTGCTGGTTTAATTGGGATGATGGCGGCTACAAAAGCCAATGGACGCACCACCGATGCCGCGATTAATAAGGGCATGAGTGGCGCTTTGAAAATGGCTTTTTCTGGAGGCGCGACGCTTGGCTTATCGGTCGCCGGTCTTGGATTATTAGGATTATCAGGCCTTTTGTTCCTTTTTTATAATGTTTTCATTTGGCTTGGAGATTCCTCACTTGAAGCTATTAAATCGGCGACGCATGTTGTCACCGGTTATGGTTTGGGATGCTCGCTGATTGCCTTATTCGGCCGTGTGGGTGGTGGCATTTATACGAAAGCCGCTGATGTGGGCGCCGATATCGTTGGCAAAGTGGAGGCCAATATTCCTGAAGATGATCCGCGAAATCCGGCCACAATTGCCGATAACGTTGGCGATAATGTAGGCGATATCGCCGGTATGGGCAGTGATTTAACAGAATCATACGTTGGATCAATCATTTCTGCGTTGACGTTAGGAAGTATTTATGTTGCGCAGATGGGAACAATCCTTGCCAATGTAGCCATGGTCATCTTTCCATTGATTATCGCGGGAGCAGGTGTCCTTGGCGCGGTTGTGGCTGTGCTGATTGTGCGGGCTCGCGAATGGAAAAACCCACAGAAAACTTTGACAATTTCTACCTATATCGCGGCATTAGTCGTTTTCATAACGACGATTTTCCTAAGTATTTATTATCTAAAAGATTGGCGTGCGATTATTGCGATTGGCGCTGGCCTTGCTTGCGGTGTCGGCGTTGGTTGGATTGCGGAATATTACACTTCATCCGATTATCATTCCGTTAAAGAAATTGCCAAAGAATCACAGACGGGACATGCTACAAATGTCATTGCGGGATTAGGCATTGGCATGAAATCCACGGCTTTGACAGTAATCATTTTAGTCGCCGGCATCATCATCGCGTACTTAGTAATGGGTGGGGCCGAAGATTTGGGAAATTACGGCATTGCTCTTGCTGCAGTTGGTATGTTATCGACGGCCGGTATTACAGTTAGCGTTGATGGCTATGGTCCGATTAGCGATAACGCTGGTGGCATCGCTTCGATGGCCGCATTAGATCCTGGCGTTCGCAAAATTACCGATAAGCTCGATAGCGTTGGCAATACTACTGCGGCGATTGGCAAAGGATTCTGCATTGGAAGCGCGACTTTAACCTCGTTAGCGCTTGTCATTTCATTCGGTCAGGCGACTGGGTTGACCCCAGATAAGTTTTCATTAATGGAACCGCGTGTTATCGTTGGCGTTTTGCTTGGTGGCATGTTGCCGTTTTTATTCTCGGCGATGGTAATTGGCTCAGTCGGCAGAGCCGCCAATCAAATGGTGGTGGAAATTCGGCGTCAATTTTCCGCTGATCCGACGATTCTTGCAGGAAAAACGATGCCTGATTATGAGCGGTGTATTGATATTTCGACCAAAGCCTCATTAAAAGAAATGGTGCTTCCTGCCGTATTAGCTGTCGTATCCCCGATTGCCGCCGGTCTCATTCTTGGTTCGGAAGGTTTGGGAGGTCTTTTAATCGGTGGCCTAGTTAGTGCCATCATGCTTGCCGTCTTCATGGCTAACGCCGGCGGCGCTTGGGATAACGCTAAGAAATATATTGAAGAAGGAGCTCTGGGCGGAAAGGGTTCGGAAACTCATAAAGCTTCAATCACCGGTGACACGGTTGGCGATCCCTTAAAGGATACGGCTGGTCCGGCAATGGATATCTTAATCAAACTAATGTCGATTATCTCACTGATTATCGCTCCTGTGCTTGAGCAAACCCCATCACTTTGGGATATCATCGTTAGTTGGTTATAAAAGCAGCATTAAAGTAAACAAATGGCTCCAACAAATATTGAGAGCCATTTTTCTAATCGTTATAATTAAAGAATGAAAACAATTTATTTAGACTATGCTGCGACGACGCCGACTCATGAAAAGGTGCTTCGTTATTTTGTTAAAGTATCAAAGCAATTCATCGCCAACCCTAATTCGGGCCATAATAGCGGAATTGCTGCCGCATTAGCCATTGATAAGGCACTTAATTCCATGCGCCGCTTATTGAAGCTACCAAAGCGCTATATGCTCACTCCTACCAGTGGCTCAAGTGAATCAAACAATCTTGCCCTTAAAGGCGTCGCTTATAGCCCCGAGGCGAAAGGAAAGCATATTATCATTTCGGCATTTGAACACTCTTCGACGACCGCCAGCGCTAATTTTTTAGCGCGCCAAGGGTTTGATATCGCCGTGGCTCCAAATGATGAATTTGGGCGCCTTGATATCGCTAAACTTGAAGCGATGATTCGTAAAGACACCATTTTAATATCAATCTGCTCAATTAACCCTGAAATTGGTATCCGCCAGCCGATTGAAGAAATTAAAACGATGCTAAAACGACATCGCCAAGTTTTGTTTCATGTCGACGCTACCCAATCAATTGGCAAAGATACGCTCGATTATGATGGGATTGACCTTGTCAGTTTGACGGCGCATAAATTTTTTGGATTAAAAGGCATTGGATTGCTAATAAAAGATAAACGCGTCAAATTAACGCCATTGATTCATGGTGGTCACGCCACCACAATTGATCGTCGCGGCACGCCGGCCACTGAATTAATTTTGTCGATGGGATATGCTTTAAAAATGGCTCTCAAATATCAAGACGATAATTATGAAACGGTCAAGAATATCAACGCCTATGTTCGTGAGCGACTAACTTCATTCAAAAATATCGTTATCCATTCGCGTCCGGATGATTTACCGCACATTCTGAATTTTAGTATTCCCGGCAAAAAGTCGAAGGCGACGGTTCAATATTTCTCTAACAAAGGCATTGAAATCTCGAATCATACGGCTTGTGAAAGCAGTGATGATTTATCACAAGGCGTTTTGGCACTTACCGGTGACCGTCAATTAGCGGAAACGAGCATTCGCATCAGTTTCTCCCACTTAACGACCATCGAAGAGGTCGATCGGTTTATGGAAGTGCTAAGAGAGTATTGTTCATGAAAAAAATAGTATTCATCAGCGCGATTTGGTGTCCCGCTTGTCTTATCATGCGTCCTCGCTATCAAACATTTTGTTCAAACAAAAATTCATTTGTCTTACAAGAACTTGATTTTGATGACGATGCCTCATTAATAAAACAATTAAACATTGGTAAAACATTACCCGTGGCTATTGTGTATGATGGCTCTAAGGAATTGAAAAGATTAAGCGGAGAGATGTCTTTGAAGAAAATTGAAGAACAATTGCGAGCATTATGAATAATCGACGATTACGAAATGCGCTATTAAGTGTTGTAGCAGGCGTCGGCCTGCTTTTTTCACTTCCAAGCGAACCCGTAATTGCTTCTGCTGAAACAGTTGTTAATGATGTAAATATTTACTTTTTCAGCTCGGTTGGCTGCGGCCATTGCGTGGCTGAAAAGACATTTCTCGACGAGCAATTAACGCTTCATGATAATTTGACACTAATCCAATATGATATTGGCCAAACTGCGAATCTTGAATTACTAGAAGAAGTAGCGGGTGTTTTTGAAGAACCAACGGTGGTCACTCCATTCACAGTCATTGGTGGCAAGCATTATGTTGGCTTTAATGGAACTGTCGAAGCCGGATTATTGAAAAATATTGCTAAATATTCATCAACTAATCATGTCGATATCATGGCTAAAATCCTTGCTAATCAAGTGATTTTGCCCACCGACTTTGATACTTCCTCTGATTTTGAGTATGACTTACCTTTAATTGGCACAATCGATGTTCGTGAAGCTTCGATTGCACTTATCGCCATCGTGCTCGGATTTCTGGATGGGATTAATCCTTGTGCCATGTGGGTGCTATTATTCTTAATTTCGTTAGTGTTAAATACTGATGATAAAAAGCGGATTTGGTTGATTGGGGGCGCCTTTTTATCGATGTCGGGCTTATTCTACTTTGTGATGATGATGACTTGGTTAAAAACGATTGAACTGCTGATTGCCAAACAAGTGTTTCAAATTATCGTGGGTATATTTGCCCTGGCTGCCGGCGGTTATAACGTCTATTCATTTATCAAATCAAGAATTAAGAAGGATGATGGGTGCGAAGTAACTTCGGTGACCACCAAGCAAAAAATCGCCACTCGCGTTAAAAAAATAGCTGCTGCAACCTCGCTACCTCTAGCCCTTCTAGGAGTCATGGGATTAGCCGTTATTGTCAATTCAATTGAACTGGCATGTTCGACGGGGTTGCCATTAATATTCACACAAATTCTTGCACTCAATGGTATTTCCACCGGAGCATCAGTTATTTATATTTTACTTTATATTCTTTTTTTCCTGATCGATGATTTAATTATTTTTGCCGTTGCGGTAATTACATTTAAAGTAAGTCCTTTATCCACAAAGATTGGAAAATACGCGCATTTGATTGGTGGCATTATCATGATTTTAATTGGTGTTTTAATGATATTTTTTCCAGAAATACTTTTATTTTCTTTTTTGTGAGGTAACAAAATGACACGAGTTGCCATTATTGGAGGAGGAGCGTGTGGACTTTGGTGCGCGAACGCCTTAAAACGAAACAAACCATCAATCGATGTCGTTATTTTTGACCGGCAACCAATCGTGGGAAAAAAGATCGCCATGAGCGGCAATAGCCGTGGGAATTTAACAAATCTCAATGTCAGTAGTGCAGGCTACAATCACCCCGACTTTGTCGCTTCAATTATTAATAATATTTCGGCAAAAAGCATCGTTGATCTATTTGAAATTAGAGGAATTCGCGTATCTAGCGATGAGCAGGGACGCGTTTATCCGATCTCTGAAAGCGCTCAAGCTGTTGTCGATATGTTTAGGTGCGATAATGACCTTCGTGGTGTGCGCACAATTAATCATCAAGAAGTCAGCGACATCAAAATCAATGGGCATAAATTTATTGTTGGTCAAGATGCATTTGACTATGTAGTAATCGCTACGGGGACAAATGCTGGACTGGGCCCCAAAGTACCAGTAAAGACTTATCCAACGATTAATGGACAAGATGAATTCCTTGTGACGGAACGATTTCCATCTTTAGCCGCCATTGGCGTTAAAGACGATATTAAAATGCTTTTGGGGTTACGAGTCAAAGCCGATATGGCACTATCGATAGGTGATAAAACATATCAATCGGCAGGAGAACTTCAGATTATCGATAAAGCGTTATCGGGGATTGCCATGTTTGTTCTGTCGAGTTATTATGCGCGCGCTAAAGTAAACGGTAGTGTTGGACAACCACAAGTTAGTGTGGATTTGATGCCACAGCTTAACCACATGCAGTTGCGTGAATATTTAAGCAATTATGTCGACATCAATGACTTAAAACCGCAATCTCTTGAAGGACTATTGGCGCCCAAATTGAGCGCTTGGATTTATAAACGTTACCTTGAAATTTACTCAAAGCGAAATATCGATACTTTGTCTAATTTTATAAAAAAAGTAACCTTTTTGGTGGATACTGCTTATATCCCTAATAATTATCAAGTTATTAGTGGCGGTATTGACATTTCGGAAGTTGAACCATCTTCGCTAATGAGTAAAAAATATCCCAATTTATTCATCGGTGGCGAAGTATTGGACGTTGATGGATTATGTGGTGGCTACAATCTCCATTTTGCGTTTGCAAGTGGGATGGTAATCGCCGATAGTATAATTAAAAAGGAGAACATATGAAAACAATCGCTCTAATCGCTCATGATCATAAAAAGGCTGACATGGTTGCTTGGTGTATGCGCCACCATGATATTTTAGTTAAGCATCATCTTGTGGGAACGGGAACTACTTCTGGCCTTGTGACCGAGAAAACTGGTTTACAGGTCACTCCCTTTTTAAGTGGGCCTCTTGGTGGTGACCTCCAAATTGGCGCATCGATTGCTACAGGTCAAATCGATATCGTCATTTTTCTTTCCGATCCTTTAACGGCGCAACCTCATGACCCCGATGTTAAAGCATTGTTGCGCATCGCCGCCGTTTATAACGTCCCAATGGCTAACAATATCGCTACGGCCGATTTAGTAATTGCCGCGGCGCTTGGAGATGATTGATGGAGTTACTATACGAATTACAAGACGACCAATATCCCTTTGAATACATCGACCATACGCGCATATGTGCTCGAGGAGTGGTTCTCGATGAGCACAATCGTGTCGCCTTAAGCAAGTTGTTATTCACTGATATTTTTGGTAAACGGGATTATTTTGAACTGCCTGGTGGTGGTCAGCAACTTGGAGAAACAATCGAAACTTGCTTTTATCGGGAGATGGAAGAAGAATTGGGGTATCAAACGGAGTTGCTTACTCCAATTGGCGAAGTGTCAGATTACTATAATCTCATTCATCGCCATAACCGTAATTTCTATTTTCTGGCGAGGCGCAAAGATTTTATCGGACAAAGGTTGGAGCCCAAAGAACTGGTATGGATTGAGCGGATTATTTGGGTTCCGCTTGATGAAGCGATTGCCCTATATGAAGCGATGGATGACCATTTAATCAGCGGGTTAGTAAAGTCTCGCGAGTTACCAATCCTCAAACTGGCGCGCTCAATGGTTAATGGGTACTAAATTTCTTTACTTTAAGACGATTAATCGGTAATATATTTAGGCGCGTGGCGAATGTGGTGAAGGGGTTTAACACACCTGGCTGTGAACCAGGCACGCGTGGGTTCGAGTCCCATCATTCGCCCCATATTGAAACGTAAGGTTTGATACCATATCAAGCCTTTTTTTCTCGTCAAAAATACAAAACACAGCTAATAATCGTGATTTTCGGGTTATTTCTATGATAAAAAATGCTATTTTTGTTTGGTATCTGGAGAAAGTTATCATTTACTCGTTAACGGTATAAGGGGGGTATTCACACTAACATAATGGAAAAAGCGGGGGTATTCACTCGTTAACGATTGCTTTTTCTCAAACTATACCTGTTTGCTAAATTTACTCTTTAAAAACTCCGGCTAAGAATCCGTATCG
>DIVY01000005.1:0-50948 GCA_002422535.1 Caryophanales bacterium UBA6120
TTTATGAAATATTGCGTTCTATACGGAAAACAACTTTTTTGTTGCATTCACTTAGTCACCTAACAATTTCTTTCTTTTTGAAAAGTTTAATTATGGTAAAAAAATATTGATCTGGACTTAACAGAAATTCGCTTTGCTAATTACCCCAAAATACTTATGTAAAATGTATTATTGTTTCACCATGGCCTTGGACAAGATTAGACAAATATGAATGGCGTGTTATAAAAAGAAAATGATGGCAAATCGATTCTGTGTATTTAACTATTTTATTAGCAAATCTGGCCTTATTTTAATATTTCTGTCTTGTGTCATTAATCCATTAGTCTCTTGATAGACATCTGTTAATTGAGTGATGCAGTAGCCAGAAAATATGCCTAATTCTTTAATAGCGTAAATCTGTCCTTTTAGCTTATTTAAGAAACCATCTACTCCACTGGCAGGACTTCCATATCCCCAGCCATCACTAGTGGAGTGATCAATAGCAATGCCCGCAAACTCGCTGAAAACGAGTGGTTCGTTATTATATTTAAACCCATCTGCGTAACACATTCTTGTATTATTGGCTTTACCATTGCCTGACTCTTTTAGGTTATCAGTAAGGTCATGATACATCTCGAGTAATTCTTGTTTACTCTCTTGGTAGTTATGGATTGTTAGTAAGTCGCTTTTAGTGTGTTCCCAGCCATCGTTACTTATGACGAAGCGAACTGGGTCAATGCTTTTAGCGAGTTCATATAAAGTAATTGAAGCTTGTTGTTGCTTCTTATCTACTTTAATTTGATGGACGCCCCATGATTCGTTATAGCAAACATAGGCCATAAGTGAAGGATGAGATATATGTTGTTTGATAATGTTTTTCCATTGTTCAGATATAATCGGCATCTCTGATTCATCAAATTGATGAGGAGAAGGTAGTTCCAGCCAATTAAGTAAGCCATCACGATCTGCCAGATAATAGAAGAGATTGCTTTCTACTTTCTCATGCTTACGGACTCCATTGAATCCAGCATCTTTGAGGTAACGTAAATCAAGCTCAAAGTCTTCTAATGTCCCTGTTAAATCTCCACCTAGAAAGTAGCCTTGATCAAGGGCGAATTTAAGAAATGTTGGCTTTCCATTAAGGAGTATTTCTCTATGTTTCGACCCAACCTCATTTATGCCGAAATACGATAAGACATGATCTAGCACAATACCATTCCGTTCAATAGTGAATTCAAGATCGTATAGCGAAGGAGAGTCGACACTCCAAGGATATAAGGGAGTGGGAATTGGTAACGACAGTTTCATCGCTTCACTTTCAACTTTTATGGTGTGTCTTAATATCTGATTTCCCTTATGTGAAGCATTGATTATAAGTGATGCCCCAATGCAATCTGAGGTAACCTCAGCATCGATTGATAATAGCGCTTTTTGGTATGATGCCACGACTTCAAAATGTTGTATATATTGAGGATGAACGCCTTCTAACCATACATCGCCATATATGCCTGAAGTACCATGATAAAAGCATTCAAATGGTTGTTCTTTCCAAGTTTGTTTACCCCGTAATTGACGGGCATCTTTACTATCAAATACGCGTATGACAAGGTCATTATTTCCTTCAAGTAGATAGTCTTGAATTTCAAAAGAAAATGCATCATATCCACCCTTGTGTTCTCCTAGATAATGCCCATTGAGCCATGCTATTGTGATATAGTCACTTCGTTCAATATGTAGAATTGTTACATCGGTAATTTTATGATAATTGAATGTTTTTTTGTACCACATCACATTATGTTTTCGCTTATCAGTAATACCACTTTTAGCGGACTCATAAGCATAAGGAACATTGATGGTTTCGTGGTCCTTTGGAAACTTGTCAAAATAGCGTTTCTTGATACCGATATCTTCATCATCAAAAAGAAACGACCAAGATCCATTTAGCGAGGACCAATGTGGGCGATATGACATTGGGTTTGGGTGACCCTTGTGATAGCTTAACGTATCGTTCATGTGTGCATTACTTCTTGTATGTTTTTTCAAATATCGGAGCCATAGCACCGATTTGCCGATACTTTAACATACTTAAAATGACAAATTCCATAGGTAAAATTGATGGTGAAAGCACTGGTACATAAGTACCACATTCAAGAAAATATTTTTTTAGATGGTACGTTCGTAGGCTAACTGAACGTTAATGTCTTGGTTATAATCGCCAAAGTCTTTACCGAATATATTGATGCCTCCAACATACTTAGCATCATCTTTTACAGCAATCTTAAGATGTGTTACAAACTTTCCGTCAAGGTGGAGGTCGCCAATTGTGGTGGCTCCCGCTTTTTCACCATTAATGAAGGTTCCAGCGTTATCGATACGGATATTAACTAGCATTCCGTATTGTGATGAGTTATTACCCCAGAAAGATGGAGTGTATAATCCTCGTCGATCACCATAATCACCAAGCGATAAATAAGTCGCTAGTTCAGTGTCGTCAAGATAAAACGTGATATTGCTCCGCCACGAATTATTGTAATTGGGGCACTCGGAGCAGATTTCCATCGATATCGTGATTGATTCTAGTTTGGCGGGAGATTGGTTTTCTAGAGGAATCGGGAATACGATTCGTCCCTTATAAAACGAAATAAGTTGTGCCTTTAAGCGAATCGGGTGGTAAAAAGCACTTATATCGTCAAGTGGATGGATAATGCCTTCCTTGGTACAGATGGCGCAGGGTGGCGTGATATTAAAACTTGTAAAGCTACCAAGAGGAATTTTCACGATGTTAGTGAACCGATCGACATTAGTGCTATCGGTGAAAAAGATTGATACCGATTCACATTCAAATGATATATTTTTTTCGTTACCCCGCTTAGATGGATTAGGTATCGCTTTGATAAGATTGGCTTCTCTAAGAATCTTGACATGGAAGGCCACCGTGGACATTGGAATATCTAGTTCACGCGCTAGTTCGAGTAATGAATATGATTTTTCAACGATTAACCTTAAAATCTTTCGCCTTGTTAGGCTTGATAAAGAATCCCCGAGTTTCTCAAGGCGCTCATCATCATCAAGTGTGAGGCGGTCTCTTCTCATAATTGTTATCTTTAATTTAATCTTGGCGGAATGCGATTACAAGTGAAATTCGAAAAAAGTTGAATTAATATGTAAGATTTCAAAAAAAGCAAAAGTCGTTGTTTTGATGTAAGCGCATACAAGTTATAATTTAAGCGACAAAGAAATTCATTGCCCTTTTGCTATGTATGAAGGGCGTCAAAAAGGAGATATTGCATGGCTAAAAAAATAATCTTCGCAGTAATGGCGACCGCCCTTTTAACATTAGCGGGTTGTGCTTCTAGCGCGGATCTATCAAATACTGATTCTAATTCTGAAGGGGTAACTTCTATCGAATTCTTTGGATGGGGGAGCGCCGAAGAACAAGAAAACTTCCAAACGCTCGTCAATTCATTCATGGATGAAAATCCTAACATTCAAGTTATCTATAATGCGACTTCATCGGATTCCTATATGACCACACTTAAAAACCGTGGCTCGTCATTACCCGATGTGTTTTACATGCCTGATTATGAATTTATGCAATGGGCCGATTCTGGCAAATTGTATGACATGAGTAATGATGTCACCCAAGATGAACTCGATTCGGTTTGGAGCTTATCGACGGATATGTACCGCTACGATCGTGGCACAAGCACATTAGGAACCGGACCTCTTTACGCTTTACCAAAGGATTTAGGTCCGTATCTACTCGTTTATAACAAGACCTTGCTACAACAAATTATTGCTACTAAAAGTTTATCGCTGGAACTACCAAGCCCCACCATCCCCATGACCTGGGCGCAGTTCCGAAGTTATTTAACAGCGCTTAAAACTCCAGAAGTATTTGGTATTGGCAGTTATGAAATGATGCATGCTGTTTATTCGAATAATGCTGATTACTGGGATGAAACAATTACAACTCAAACAATTACCGATCCTAACTTCATTCAAGCTTTCCAATTCATCGCTGATTTACACCTAGTCGATGGCGTGATGCCTTCGCCTAGCCAACAAAACTCGATGAATGCCTATCAACGTTTCTTAAACTCGGGAAGCTTATTCGCTTGGATGGGCGCCTGGGATATGAAAGCTTTCTGGAACACGGTCGCCTTTGATTTTGATGTGATTCCCACGCCAGTGGGACCAGCCGCGGGCGCTAAGTCCACTAGCTGGGTGGGGTCAGTGGGATACGCTGTGGCTAATAACTCCGCTAAAAAGGAAGCGGCGATGGCGTTAGCAAAATATTTAGCTTTTAATGAAGGCTCGGCCACTCTGAATTTCCAATTAGGGCAAGCGATGCCTAATGTTATTTCTATCGCTGAAGGGGCATGGCTTAATCAAGATGGTTTATCTGGCCGAACACTTATGCCTGCCAACAAACAATTATTTATCGATACGGTTAAACAAACCACACTTATTGGTGGTAAGAATCGTACTCGCTATTACTTATACGACAATACAGCAATCGATGATTTAGAAGATGCGCTTGAACCTTTATTTGCCGGTACGCAAACGGCGCAACAATTCTTAACCGCTTATGCTTCTAGTTTCCAAGATGATCTTGACGAAAACCGTTCATATTTAAATTAATTTGAAGGAGTTCGCTTGATGGCAGTGATCGCAAAGCCAAAACATAGCAAACTAACACGACACGAAGAACGGGTCGCCCTCCTTTTCATCATTATCCCAATTATTGGCTTTCTAATTTTCACCCTAGCCAGTTTCTCATATGGCTTTTATCAATCATTTACCGACTTTAATCCGGTCCGTGAAACAACTACCTGGGTTTGGTTTGAAAACTATGCTGATTTACTAAGTGACGCTAATTTTAGGGATGCTGTTGGAAATACCATCATCCTTATGGCAGCCATGCCGATTGGCATTAGCCTTGGCCTTTTACTAGCGGTCTATCTTAAAAACCTCGCTAAGGGAAGCCTTATCTTATCGTTATTTTATTATCTTCCGGCGATTACTTCAGCGGTGGCCGTCAACATCATTTGGCGGTATATATTCAATGCCGAATATGGGTTCATTAACCAATTCTTTGGTCTTAATATCGATTGGATTGGAATTGACTATTGGTTTATCAAGATTGCCCTATGGGTCAAAGGAGTCTGGTCGGCGGTTGGCGTCACCATGATTCTTTACCTAGCCGGACTTAATAACATTCCTCATGAATACTACGAAGCCTCTTCGCTTGATGGGGCCAGTAAGATTCAACAATTATTGCATATTACGATTCCCTTGCTTAATCCCACAACGTTTTACCTTGTGGTCACGTCGATTATCGGCGGGTTACAAAGCTTTGCCGAAGCCGAGATATTCGCCAATGGCCAAAAAAGCGCACGGACGATTGTGTGGTACATCTGGAATAAAGGCATCTACCAAGGAAAGTATGGATTAGCAGCGGCCGCTTCGTTTTTGCTGGCAACCGTCATTATCATCGTGACGATTATCCAGTTACGAAGAAGCAAGATGCTTAATGTATAACCATGGAAGCAACACTTAAAACAAAACGAAAAGTAAAGTCAGGCATTAAACGGACGAGGGCCGAACAATGGATGTTTTGGACCGCCACTGTATTTGTAATACTGGGCGCCTTAACGATGATGTTCCCATATTTTTGGATGTTTTCCACCTCGCTTAAAACAATTGGCGAAGCTAATAGCATTTCATTAATACTATGGCCTTCTAACCCTAACTGGGGTGTCTTTCTTGAGGTATTAACGGATACCTCGATCAGCTTTGTCCGCTCCATTGGTAATACGATGTTTGTGGAAATTACCGTTATTTTGATTGGTACCTTCTCTTCCACCCTGGCAGCGTTTGCCTTTGCCAAGATGAAGATGCGCTACCGAAAGACGATTTTATTAATATTAATGACTTCGATGATGGTTCCCTATGCTGCGGTAATGTTACCGCAGTACCGAGCGTACTTATCGTTAACTAATATCTTACAAATCGATATGGGCAATCCCTGGCCATGGCCACTCATCCCTTTAATCCTTCCAGGCTTATTTGGAAATATTGGGATGACCTTCTTCCTAATCACGGCCATGAAAAATAGCGTCCCTGATTCACTCGTGGAATCGGCTAAGATCGATGGGGCCGGATACTTTAGAATCTATTGGCAAATCGCACTGCCATTAACAAAGCCGGCGATTGCCGCACAGGTCATCTTTTGGTTTGTCGGTATCTGGAACGACTTCTTTGCGCCTTCCATCTATTTAACCAACAAGACCGTTTGGACTTTGCAAGTTGCTTTAACTTCACTTAATTCGAGTTACGGAACCGGCACTAATATCCCCTGGATTATGGCTGGATCGTTTTTGGCCAGTATTCCAATGATTATCGTCTTCCTCGTATTTAGAAACATGTTTGTGCAATCAGTTTCATTAAGTGGCATCAAGGAGTAGGAATGAAGTATCGTAATCCCCTCGTTTCAATTGATCATCCAACGGCCCACTATGGCGATCCGTTTGTTTTCCGCTACCAAGGAAGCTATTACTTATATGTTTCCACTCCTGATGGAGCCACTAATATCCGCGTCTATCGTAGCGATGATCTTGTTAATTGGAATTATCTTGGCGATGCTGTTAAAGAACCACTTCTAGAAGCGGCTTATGCCCCCGAAATCATCTATGCCTACAATCGCTTTTATTTAATCACTTCCCCAAAAGGAAATGGACATTACATCTATGTGGGCGATTTGCCTGAAGGTCCCTATATTCGGTTGACCGATAACATCAATTCAATGATAGATGGTAGTTTCTTCGTGGGAAGTGACGCCAAGCTACATCTATTACGGGCTGATCATGCCGGAATTGCCCTACTTGATGTCGATGAATCGGGCCACTTAACCAACCGCAGAAATCTCGACACGCACCTTAACGCCTGGACCGAAGGGCCATCCCTATTTTACCGAAATGGTTATTACTATTTGACTTACTGCGGTAATCACTTATTAAGCAAAGGCTATCGAATTGCCTATGCGACATCGACTAGGTTTGATGGCGAATTTGTTGAAGGAGATAATAATCCCCTTCTTATCAATACGGGTGAGGGTTATACGCGTCTGGGCCATAACTCCGTTACCCTTGGACCCGACCTAGATGGATTTTATGTGATTTACCATACGATGGAACAAGATACGTTGGGTTTCTTACCGCGTAAGTTCATGGTTGAGCGACTGCAATTCTCGGGAAGACTAATGCATGCGAGTGTTTCTTCATTTGAGATTGAAGCGCCCCATCGTCCTTACTTTGAAACACATGTTCCTATGCTTTCACTAAAGTCGGTTGATAAATTTCTCTTAACAGAAGAAGCGACTGAAAGCCGCTTTACACTTGAAACTTCAATTAAGGGAATTGGTGCTTCCCTAATTATGGGCTACATTGATTCATCGCATTACCATGAAATCGAACTAGCGGAACATGTTTTAAAGATTACCAAACACGATGGTCATGGTTCATTTACTTCGATCGTTCCCTGCCCATTTGATTTTACCAACTTCCATACGATACGCCTCATCGCGGACGAGAAGTCGGAACTACTGATTGATAATGCATTAATCGCCACACTCGATAAGTTTAACGCTGGTCGCATTGGCTTTAAAGGAATTGGAAGTTATGGCTATACCGCATTTACGAATCACGCGAATGGATCAAGCGATGCGGAGTATCCATGTGTACTACCAGGCATTATTGATGCGCGTCATGGTCGCAATGCTAGTGAGGCAATCATTGATTCCGTCGATGAGATTTATCACCGCGAATTAACGACAACCACATATGACTATGTAACCGCCCATGGTGGCAAATTTGCTCTATTCGCGTATGCGCATATTAATAAAGATGTGGCTTTGACCGTCAATGGGCAAGCTATTACCATTAAACCAACGATATCTGAATATAATTACCTTCCCTATTTCCTCGGATATTTTGATTTAGCAACTAGCGGAACATTAAGTATCGAAACACTCAAAGGAAACTTTGATTTCAAATACTTCACGATTGATGAAGTTCGCCCTTATAAGTTGAAAGATTTATTCATTCATGATAATGGGTGGCTAATACCTAAGGGCAACCATGATAGTTACTTGCTTGAAGAAGAGCTACATTCATCACATGATGTTGAGCTCGAGTTTGTGATTGACGCGATTCGGCCTAATGATGTGTTTGGGTTATTACTAGAAACGCGAGAATATTCAAATGAATATCCTCAAGCAAGATTTCCGTTACTTGGATATCTAGTTGGATTCGAAGGGAGTCTGCTCGTAGTCGATCGCTTGCATTATGGTCGCCTTCGTATCTATGATCGACCCACCGGAATTAAGGATGGCGAGATTCACCGAATTCGCGCCACATTATCAAATGGCAAAATCGAAGTATATCTCGATGGAACATTACTTATCGTTACCACAATTAGCGCACCAGGTCATCTAGGTGGTGGGGGGCTATACGCCAGCTATGGATCCGCGGTTAGACTACGGCATCCACTTAAACAAGGTTGAAAGGAGGCACAAGGATAAGAGTATGAATCGGCAAATGTGGATCGTATTTATCGCCTGGATTTCATTTTCTCTTTTGGTTATCGTTTTCGCCATTATCTATGTCGTTATTGGTCAACTCGATGCTAACGCTAACTCCTTGGCCACCATTATCAATACACTACAAAACCCCCTTCGAATGTAACGGGGAAAATAAGGAGGATGAATGAATAAAGGAAGATACGTATTTGTAGTTTTAGCGGCGCTGATGCTAGCGTCGTGCGCATCGAGCGGAATTTCTGAAGGAACTTCACTTTCAAGCACTCCTTCCATCTCGAGCGAGACCTCAACCGATGATATCGTCACCGATAGCAATCCGTTCGATATCGAAGGCAATTTTGAAACTCCGGAGTTAACAATCGATGGTATCGATAATGAGGAAGCGTGGATCGACACCTCCTATGCCAGTCCGGAAGTGACGATTCCCCGTCATGGCACTAATGAGGCGACGATGAAGTTTTATCGTGGTGAGACCGCCTTGTTTGTCTATTTTGACCTCAAAGACGACAATTTGTTGACTGATGGCGATGCCAATGGCGATCCCGTCAATCGTAGTGATTCGATTGAACTCTACCTCGACGCCGATAACGATGGCATCAATAATCAAGGTGATGACATCCAGATTAATATTGGGGTCCATGGCCGCACCCGAATTTTGACGGGAAGCGATAACGTGTGGGGTACTTGGAATGGACTTGTCAGCTTTGAAGTTGCCCTCCAAGGAACCATCAATAACGAAGCTGATACCGATACTAGTTTTGGAATTGAAATCATGATTCCCTACGGCGCCATCAACATGTCCCGCGATTCGGCGATTGGTTTCAGTTTTGGTGCTCCTGACCGCTATTTAGCGGGTGGTAACATCATCGGCACCAACTATGACTGGTTCGGTTGGTTTGTTGGCGAAATATTTATTGATCCCCAGCAAGCAAGTGCCTACATGGTCTTCACGACCAATTCGATTATTACTAGAAGCGAATATAACGCGCTATAGCGTTAAGAAAGGAATTATATGAAAAGCAAATCAGTATTTCTATTTGGTTTAGCCGGTCTCGCGTTATTACTCGGCGCGTGCCAAAGTTCGTTGACTCCTTCATCGAGCGAACCGACCTCGACGACAACTAGTTTGACGACTTCGACGACGACGAGTGTGGCGACTTCAACAACCACCAGCGTAACGACTTCGACGAGCGTTACCTCCTCGGAGACATCTTCGGAAGTCATCACCGAATTCGTGATTGCCGGCACCGTGCGCGATGAAGCGTCAAATCCCATCGTTGATGCTGTCGTGACATTGGGCGACGATGCCTCGCAGGCAACGATGACTGATTCTACAGGTGCCTACGAATTCGAAGCAGAGGAATTAACCGAAGCGCTTCCAGTCAAAGTCTCGCACCCATTGTTCTTTGGTGAAGAGGTAATCGTATCCGCCGAAGATGCCGTTGGCGCAGACATCGAGACCTCATTCACACTTGAAGAGGCCACTTATATTGACCTTGGTCCCGATACTTCGTTTGGTGGCAAATTCTCGCTCAATGCTTCTTATGAAGTAGCTTATGGCGCTAATGCCATTGCTGTCCGTAATACGGCGGCAGGTAGTGGCGAATGGGCCGATAACTTAAAGTTAGAAATTTATATCGACACTGGTACAGCGACCGCTGGCCGTAACGATACGACATTTGTCGTGCAACCTTGGGCTAAATTAAGTTATGAAGATGATCGTATCAATTATTACGCGGCCGAACGGCCAAGCCTTGCAGCAATTCCTGGCTTTGTCAAATACTTCGACGCCGATGTGTTCCAAGTGACGATTCCATACGCGTTACTTTCCGTTGGCGAAAATCCAGTTCCCGTCATGGGAGACAACTTTGGTTTCTCGATTGGCGTCTGGAATGCGACGTATAACGCTGGAGCTGGCGACTGGGACGGCTGGGGTTGGTGGAGTTCACCGGCAACCGATGCCCAAATCGCTTATAATGCCGCTTATGGCACAAACTTTATCGCTCCAGAATTATCTAATCGTTATGTCTGGCTGCTTGGCGATGGCACGATTACATTTGCCGAACCCGATGGCGATTTATGGGTTTATGTGCCGCCAATCGAATCCAGTTTAGAAGAAATCGACTTAACAACATTAACCTATCATTCATTCAATTCCGCCTTTGGTGGCTTACAAGTTCCAGGTGGCGTTACTCCTCATGTTAGCCGCACTAGTGACTTAGCCTTATCAATGAAGTTTGTGACGACACAAGCTTCCTGGACCCCTTATACCATTGAATTCTTCCTCGATACTGGCAGCGCTACTGCCTCACGGACCGATGGCACGACCTGGCGTTTTAATGTGTTTGGAACCGGCAATGTCGCTACGATTACTTCATACGGCGGCACCGCGTTTGCTAACACTGAAACCAAGACCACCGTTGATGGCAGCAATTTATACTTTGCTGTCAGTTATGAAGCGCTTGGCATTTCTAACACCGATCAAGTCGGCGTAACATTTGGTGCTTTAGCGTCTGGTTGGGATGGCTGGGGCTTATCCGGCGTTCCATTTGTGACAGCTTATGAAACGGAAAAGGGTGGCGGTTTCGTCGCTCCAGAAATTCCCCATAAATACATTCGCGTCCTATCGGATGGCTCATTAACTTGGACCCTCAACGACGGATCATTTGTCTCGCGTGACATGTTAGTGTCCGACTACCGCGTGCTTGAAAATAAGTTCGGCTTGAAATTCTTTGGTGCCGGTATTGAATTCAAAGCGCGTCATGGAGCAACAGGAATTGAATTTGTCTTCACCGCTCCAAGTGACTTCTTAACCGTTCAAAAACTCGAGCTCTTTATCGACACCGGTTGGGCTAATTTGGGCCAAAACGCCTCGACTCGCCGCATCGATATTTGGGCTAACTCCGATCCAATCACTGGTGTTGAAAAAACCGTCAATGGTGCCGTTATTAGCGTCAATGTCCTTTATGAAACGCTAGGGATTAGCGCTACCGACCAAATCGGTTTCTCCGTCGGTATTTGGGACGATGGAATTAAAGATTGGGACGGCTGGGGTTATGGCGATGGTGCCATTTCAGCAGCTTATAACACGGCTTATGCGGGAACATTCATCGCTCCGGAAAACGCCAATCGGTATATCCGGTTATTATCAGATGACTCGCTCAGCTTCACACTAAGTGACTTCTCTTATTACCACGCCTAAGCAAAGGAGGTCTCAATGAGAATCTCAAGATCCATAATCGGGTTGACGCTCACCCTTCTAATAGCGTCATGCGCTAGTTCTGGTTCATCTTCATTGGAGGGGAGTTCGCTCCCCTCCTCCATCGAGCCAATCACGGAGCCAACGGCTCCTGAAGTGCGCGAACTTTACGAAAATAGTTTTGGCGAAGATCGCATCCCGGGCCAATGGGATACCTATGGCATCGGCGATCCCTTCGTCTACCGCTTTAATGGCGTGTATTACTTATATGCCTCCACTAAGGATTCTGAATTTGGAGTTCGTGGTTGGAAAAGTCTTGACCTCGTCAATTGGGAACAGGTGACCGGTGAAGGGCTTCAAACGGGGTATGTGAGCGAAGAAGCGATTACTCAGGCGGCTTATGCTCCCGAAGTCATCTATCTTGATGGCTATTTCTACATGATTACGTCACCAGCAGGTAACGGCCATTATGTGTTACGCGCTGAGCATCCCGAAGGTCCCTTTATGGCGATTACTGGTAACTTTGGGCAATCCATCGATGGCAGTTTTTTCCTCGATGATGACGAAAAGTTATATTTGACACGGGCCAATTCGGGCAATATCCGAATCGCTCAAATGCGTAGCGATTGGACCGCCAATACGCTAACGCTTAAAACGCTTGATAATACCCAAATTGGTAATTGGACCGAAGGGTCCTATATCTTGCGTCGCAATGGCGTCAACTATATTACTTATACAGGCACCCACGTTACTTCAGTTGGATATCGCGTTGGCTATAGCTTTAGCGAAGATAGCGCCGTGGCAAGCGATGCTTATACTTATGATCCTAAAAACATCATTCTTTCGACAAGTCCCGACTTCAATGGACTCGGTCATAGCGCTACTGTTTTAGGCCCAGACATGGATAGTTACTATATTGTCTACCATAACTTACTGAATTCGGGCGGTCCCATCCGCGCCTATTCGATGAGTCGCCTTTTCTTCAATGGTACCGATATGATGGCCTCTAACGTCAAACGGACGGGGAACATCGTTCCCAATACGGCGGCGTTTACAAGCCATAATGCCGCAGAAGATCTAGTGGCTGACGGGGCGTTATTACTATCAGAGGAGGCCACAGGCGACGAATTCACGGCCGAGTGGAACTACACCGGAAGTGATGGCAAAGCCGTCTTTGCTTATAATTCTTCAAGCGACTATGCCTACATCTCCTTTGATGGAAGCAATATCGAACTCCATAAAGTCGGCGCTGAAGATGCTTTATTACAAACTATCGAGCTTGTGAAGAGCCATCCTACGGATGTGCTCCATACGTTTAGGGCCATCTATCGAGATGGTAAGCTTGATTTACAATTCGATAACATGACGAAACTAATTGGCTACGATATCGCCCTTAGTGGCGGTCGCGTTGGTTATGAAGGCGTTGCTAGTGGTGCGATTGGCTTTACTGGGTTTTCAAATTATGCTCGCGGGTCTTCGGACAATGCTGAATTTAAACAAGGCAAAGTCTTCGCCAATAGTTATGATTTAGAACATAGTAACTTCACTAATGGTTCCGCCCTGAGCAAAATCGAAAGTGGATTCGTCTCACCATCCGCTAAAACGGGGTCTTACGACCTTACTATTAAATCTGGTGACCTGGCGCGCTATTTGACCTACTTCGAAGAAGAAGGTTATTATTGCCTATCAATGTCACTACCGGTAGCGATGATGGGCCAATCAGTCACCATTTCGGTCGATGGAGCGACAAAACGACTTGATGTACCCACCTATGAATTAGGGGAGGGTGCCGAATATTTCACAACCGAACTAGGACGCTTTGCGATTCATGAAGGCAGTCATTATGTGTCGATCGCAAGTGACCTCGATTTCGCCTTCAATAGCTTTGCGTTTGCTCCTGCCACTGATTCGCTGGCCTCCTTCTCACACGACTTAACCTCGTTAGGCGGCGATGCCATGCTTTACGCTAATGTGTGGAAGATTAAAAATGGTGGTCATTACGCGACAAGCGGCAACCGCCAATTACTTTATGTTGGTGAACCGACCATTAGCGATGCTACCATTGAAGTTGATATCAATTTTGATGGCGCTACAGCCGCTAGTACGGCAGGAATTCTATTACGGGCCGGGAGCGAAGCGTTCTCAACCCACGAAAATAACGACTCGATTCAGGGTTACTATATCGCCATTAATAATGCGCAAGTATCTCTGCGTCGCAAAGACTATAACTGGACGACAATTCTTGATTCGGCCGGCGGCACATTTGCCTCAGGTGTTGATCATACGCTTCGTGTGGTGAATACCGGCAATCGCATCATGGTGTTTGTTAATGATGTCGAGTATCTCGATGTTGTTGATCCAAGTCCATTTGCGTATGGCCATATTGGCTTATATACTGATGGAGCCGCAGCCTCTTATAAGAATTTATCTATTACTTTAGGGTAAGTCTCCTTTCGGGCCCCATCCCACCACCTAGGTGGGGTGGGCTTGCCAAAATAAATATGAACAAACTAACAAGAAAAACATTAGCGATTTTCTTTACGATGGCATCCATCGCTCTTTCTTCGTGTACTAGTAGCGGCTCAATAAGTAGCGAATATAATGGTAACCCCGTTATCGATACCTCCGGACTAGACACAAACATCCAATTATTTAACAATTCCTTTGATTCCTCTCAGTTGCCGAATCAGTGGCCCAATTACGGGATCGGTGATCCCTTTGTGTACCGCTTTAATGGCACCTATTACTTATATCCTTCCACATCAAGCAGTGGCGTCCGCGCTTATAAAAGCATTGATCTCATGAACTGGGAACCAGTGACAGGTGAGGGTCTTCCTGAAGGTTATGTGGTCGATCCCATTTATGATGAAACAATTGTCGCTTACGCTCCTGAAGTCACTTATTACGATGGCTGGTTTTACATGTGCGAATCGCAAGCGGGCAATGGTCACTATTTTTTCCGGTCGCGCTCCCCTGAAGGACCATTTGTTCCTTACACTGGTAATGTTGGTGAATCAATCGATGGAAGTTTCTTTATCGATAATGATGGAACGCCCTATTTTTTAAGAGCAAAGGCCGAAACAATTCGAATGACTAAATTCAATGATGATTTCACCCTTTCTAACGAAGCGTTTGACATCGAAAACACCTCAATGGGCGGCTGGACTGAAGGTCCATATATGCTGAGCCGTGATGGTATATATTATTTGACCTTCACAGGCGTTCACGTTGGTAGCGCAGGTTATAAAGTTGGCTATAGTTATATGGATAAACAGGACAATGTGTTCGTTCGTGATGGCTTTACGCGCGGCGATAACATCTTGATGAATACCGATGACCAGTGGCATACACTGGGCCATAGCTCGACCACGCTCGGACCTGATATGGATTCATATTATATGGCTTACCATTCACGCACGAATGGCGTCCATGGTCGCCAGTTCAATCTATCCAGATTATTGTTCAACGGTACAGAAATGGCTGTCGATCGGCCTTCATTAACGGACACGATTGTTCCGGACATGCCTGAATTTTATACCCACAATCCAGAAACCGACCTAGTTTCGTCGGGATTATTCCAGTTAACCGAAGCAGAAACTGAATCTTCCTTTACTGCGGAATGGAATTTCACTGGAAGCGATGGGCGTCTTGTATATGGTTATAATGACGATGCCAATTACGATTACTTATTCTTTACAGGAAGTCATGTTTATTTACAGCAAATTCGCCAAGGCAGCGATACACGAATTCTTGATATCGATTTAAATCGAACATATGATGTTACCGCCCTGCATTCATTAAGGCTGTCTTATCACGATGGCATGCTTGATCTGCATTTCGATAACATGCAAAAACTTAATAACTATGAACTTGAAGTGTCTTCAGGAAAAATGGGATATTTCGGTAGTGGCATCACACCTCAATTCACCGCCTTCTCTTCAGTAGCAAATGGATTATCAGATAAGGAATATCTAAAACAAGACACCATTTATGCGACTTCGTTTGAGGATGGTGTATCTGTGCTTAATTCATCAAGTTTTGAAAAAATAGAGGCTCCCACTAGTGCAATTGATGATTTTAACGGCAAGGTTGGCAGCAATGTTTTAAATCTTCGTGGAGAAGATCATGCTTCCGCGAGAATCTACGCTAATGAAACAGGGTTATATCACCTTACGATGCGCGTAACGCGGGAATCACTTGGCAAAAAAATCGCCTTTAAACTTGATAATGGAGCCCCAATTGAATATACATTGCCTTATTTTGAAATGTCGGCCCCGTATGTCACGATTGAACTTGGGGACATTAATGTTAGTCAAGGAGCACATTACTTAACACTCATTCGTCGTCAGGATATCGGGTTTATTTACCTTAAATTTAATCCCACCACAAATAGAAACGCGACATATTCAAACCCATTAACAACGATTGATGAACAATTGCATATCCGTGGCGCTGGATTTACCGCTAGTGAGGCAGGCCTTACTTCTGGGACTGCTCGAGGCATCGCCTATATTGATCGCCTAGGATATGATGATGTTGATGTATCCGTGGAGATGACATTTAATGGCGCTTCATCATTCTATTCTTCAGGCATTGTGTTACGCGCTAAAAACGACGCCTATGGCCAGTGGGATGATGTTAATTCACTGCAAGGGTATTACTTTGGCGTCAAGAACACCCAAGCGTTTTTGATACGCGCCGATTACCAAGCAATGTCAAAACAATTAGCGATTAACTTTGCCGATGTTCCTTCTGATGTCACTCATACATTACGAGTGGTCGCTAGTGGCAATCTTCTAACATTCTATGTCGATGGAATTGAAGAATTTTCGATTATTGATCCAAATGCCTATTTCGGTGGTCGGATTGGACTATATTCAACTGGCGCTTCAACAACGTTTAAGAACATCAGTGTTACTCCTTTATAGGGAAAACAATCACAACATATAAATAAATAAACTGAAATGTACCCCAAATCCTGGACAAACCAGGAGGGGTATTTTTCATGAAATACACATGCGAATTCAAACTTGAATACATCGACAAGTATAGGAAAATGGCATCATTTGCCCAACTTAGAACATAAACGAAATAAAGATTGAAATTGTTACAAACTTAGAATACAATCTAAACAGAGGTGATGAAAATGATTATTAGGGAAAACTACTTAAACCTGTTATATGAATATCAAGACAAACCATTTATCAAGGTAATTACCGGCATGCGTCGAGTCGGAAAATCTGTCTTGATGGATCAATTTGTAGAATCGCTTAAAGCAAAAGGAGTTTCTGAAACCCAAATTTGTAAAATCAATTTTGAGTTGCCGACGAGTTTTGATATTACTGATTATAAAACGCTAACGCAAAAAGTTCTTGATTTTAGAGGGAAAAACCAACAAAGGATCTATTTGTTTTTAGATGAAATCCAGCGCGTTAAAGATTGGGAAAAAGCCGTAAATGGCTTTCATGCTTTAAACGCCTTTGATATCTATATTACGGGTTCCAATGCCAATCTGCTATCAAGTCAACTTTCGACCTATTTAGCAGGACGGTATGTGGAAATCAAGGTGCATCCCTTTAGTTATCGAGAATTCAAAGCGCTCCACGCCGAGAAACACTTGGATGAAAAAACGTATTTTAACCAATACCTCATCTTCGGGGGAATTCCCTCCATTGGCGTCTTTAATTTAGACTATGAATTATCGATGAATGCCTTGAGAGACTCCTTTAAATCGGCTTTTTTCAGAGATGTGGTCTTAATAAACCAAATCCGAAACACGATTGTCCTCGACCGATTGATTAACTATCTATTGTCCAACACCGGAAAAACTTTTTCGGCCTTGAGCATTTCCAATTTTTTCAAAGCGGAGCAAATCAAAGCCAGCGTGGATACCATTTTAAGTTATCTACAATACATTGAGGAAGCTTATTTAATCACGAAAGTGAAACGCCAAGATTTAAACGGCAAAGCCATTTTGAAAACGGATGAAAAGTACTATATTGAAGACCATGGGATTAGGGAAGCGGTGGTCGGTGGCAATCAACAAAGCATTGAACTCATTCTGGAAAATATTGTTTTTAATCAACTCATTAAGAGAGGCTATAAAGTCTATGTCGGGAGAAACAAAGAATATGAAGTCGATTTTGTCTGTGTCCATCCCGATAAAAGCAGAAGCTATTATCAGGTTGCCTATTTACTCGCTTCGGAAGAAACGAGAAAAAGGGAGTTCCGCTCCTTGTTATTGATCGACGACCAATATCCAAAATATGTTTTATCGCTTGATCAAATCAATTTTTCGGAGCAAGGCGTCAAGCACATGAATCTGATTGATTTTCTCAATCTTCCCGTCCAATAGCGTCACGGTCTAGCGGGTAAGAAAAAAACTTGGTGATTCCAATCGAAGCTGGATATGGAAATAAACCCGCTCATCGTGCACTGGCAACCTTATAGATGCTTAATCGGTTAGGCTTCGATAACTGGAAACGACGAGGGGAACATCCTTCATTAATGTATTAATTGATATACCGCAAGTAACGAAAAAACCCATATTAGTGGCAAAAGCGAATTTTTAAATAAAATTCTATTACCAACTTATAATTGGCGAATACATATTTACAACGAAGAATATTACCTCTAACATTAATTAAGAAACATTAAGTGTATGAACAAAAGTAGCATCTTATTAGCGCTTCTAGCAACCATATCGTTAACATCCTGCTATGAGGATGAAAGGTATTGTTTTGCCTATGACGGTGTCGCTAAACTTTAAACATTGATTGAAAACGCCGACACCATTTATTTGAAGCGTGTTTTTCACAAAGACTCGCCATTTCCAGAATCGGGCATCGTCGTCGTAATGATGTATACGACGCTTGTTAATGAAATTAAAGAGATCGATTATTTTGCATATGAAAGTGAAACAATTTATTGTTTGGGTGTTGAAGCCGAAGCGATTTATTCATACTGAGAATATTATTTTGAGCTTGATGTAACTAGGATTAATAGTCACTTTGAATTCACGGATGATTAATGAATAAAAAGCCGCCTTAAAGTGGCTTTTCAATTGTCCTGAAAGTGCTTATGACGTCGTAATGAGCGCGAAATAAAAGAATAGTTAATTTTATCGAATCAATTGAAGATGATCAAATTTTTAGGTGGGCCCAATCGGCTGTTACTTATTTGCTTTCGGTTTGTTTAAGTAATGAATTATCTCTTACCACGGCCTCAATTAGCTGAGTGGGAACTTCTTGATAGGAATCGAATTGACGGTTGAAGAAGCCACTTCCTTGGGAGAGTACATGTAAGTTAGTTACGTAATCTAGAATTTCAACTTCGGGGACAAGGGCGACGATTTCTTGAATGTCATTGGCCTTTTCATCCATGCTCATGATCCGAGCCCGACGTTGATTCAGGTCATTCATGATGCTCCCTGTGAAGTCATTAGATACACTAATGGTGATCTTCATGATGGGCTCTAAGATTGTAGGTGAACATTTCATATAGGCTTCTTTAAAAGCAAGCATTGAGGCCATCTTGAACGCTAATTCGTTAGAATCAACGGGGTGATACTTACCATCTAGTAAGACGCCTTTCATTCCTAGCACTGGGAAGCCAGCGAGTAAGCCCTGGTTGACAGATTCAAAGAAGCCCTTTTCAACCGCGGGGATATAGTTTTTAGGAACGGAACCACCAAATATCTCTTCACTGAATTCATTCTTGTCACTACCTGAAGGTAAAAATTTCATTTCAACAACGCCATAGAAGCCAGAGCCACCCGATTGTTTAACATAACGGCCCGGCGCGGTTGCCTCTTTACGGATTGTTTCGCGGTAGTTGATCTTCGGAGGAACCACATCTACGCTGATTTGATACATGTTTTGAATGCGTTCAAGCACATACGCGAGGTGGGAGTTACTAAGACCACCGATTAAGAGTTGCTTAGTTTCCGTGTTACGCGATACTTCAAGAATGGGATCTTCGATTTGAAGTTTGTTAAGTGAAGAACCTAACTTCTCTTCATCTTTAGGATTCTTGACTACAACTGCTCGGTAATATACCGCGGTGGGATACTTGGCTCTTGGATAGGTAATTGGATTGTTCTTATCGCAAAGAGTGTAGCCGGTAGTAATGCCTTCTAGCTTCGCTAAAGCGACAATATCCCCGGCATATACCTTGTCGATTGGGGTTTGTTTGGCTCCGAAAAGAAAGAACATCTGCGACACTTTAAAGGTGTTTTGCGTATTCGGGCAATAAATTTCATCGCCTAAACTTAAGGTGCCCGACATTACTTTCACGATATTGGTAGAGCCTTTGTATTGGTCTAACATTGTCTTAAATACATAGGCGGAGAAAGGATCGCTACTAATGGTATTTCTAACAATTTCATTACCATGATTGTCTTTAACTACATATGGTTTAAGTTCGTTTGGGTTAGGAAGATAGGTAATCATCATATCAAGCATCGTATCAAGACCAATGTCTTTAAGCGCGCTTCCCACAAGGATAGGCGTTAAATCACCAGCGAGGACGGCGGCGTGTAAACCCGTATTGATTTCTTCCTTGGTTAATGTTTCACCTGAGAAGAACTTCTCTAATAACGCTTCATCAGTCACCGCCACTTGTTCGGCGATGACATTATGGAGTTCCATAATCTTCTCTTTTTTATCATCATGGATGGGTTCTTCAACGCATTCGGTCCCGTTATGGCGTTTGGCCTTTAAAGAGATGATGTCAATGAAGCCATCAAACGTATCGAGCTTGCCAAGAGGATAGACGAAGCTAATCGCCGATTTGCCTAACTTTGTTTTGATGTTTTCTAAAAGTTCTTCATGCTTGATCGATTCTTTATCGAGCTTGTTGATGAAGATGAAGGTGGGGACACCATGCTTTCTTAGAAAGTTATAATGTTTGATGGTTCCAACTTCCAACCCTTTTTGCGCATCGATGACAAGCACCGCGCCTTTAATCATGTCGAGGACACCGATGATTTCATAGACGAAACTATCGTTACCAGGTACATCGATTAAGTTAAGCTTATAACCGTTATATTCGATCGGGACAATCGCCATGTTGCAAGAAGATAAGCGGTTTTTCTCTTCGATGGTGTAATCAGAAATCGTGTTTTTGCGTTCAATCGAACCTTTGGGAGTCTTGTAGGCAAGTGCCGCTAATGATTCGACTAAACTCGTCTTACCGGACCCTTGATGGCCCAAGAAAATAATGTTGCGGATTTTTTCCGATTCGTAAGGCATATGTATATTCTCCTATTAATTATTTTTCTAGTTCGGCAAGTTTCTCTAGCGCTTTCGCAAAGATGACTTCGCGATCGCAATTGGTAACGTCAATGTAGTGACGCGGGAGGACTTGTTCCTCATTACGCCATTTCATCACGTAGTTTTCGAATTCGTCAACATCTTGTAGTGGATGGGTGAGATGGACCGGGTGGCGGTTTTGGTAATATTCTCGGTACATGAAGCGCTCATAGAGCACATCGATATCCCCGGTTAAGTAGAGGAGGATTACTTCGCATTGATGGAGTTCGCACTCCCGTTTAATTTTTTCTAATTCTTCTTTATGGAAATTGGCTTCGAGTATTACTGTTCCTTGTACTTTGGTGACGCGGTCAAGGATGTGGAGAAGCATTTTAAGAGCGGCGTTTGACAATTTCTTATTATCGGCGCGGTCGCTATACTCAATCTCTTCGCCGAGTAGCTCCTTAATGCCTTCCTTGGTAAAATAGGGGACTTTAAAATGAGTGGAAAGATTTTTGGCTAGCGTGGATTTACCGGACGCTAAATCGCCTGCGATTACAATAATGCGGGACATGTTATCATATGATCTCTCTCTTTTTATATTTGATTTATTCTAGCATGTATATATAAAAAAATTAATGATTGTTTGTTGATATGGCATTAAATGATGATTTTTTGTATTATAAGCAATGCAATCGCTTACAAATGGCGATTTGAACGATATTGGGCAAAAAATATCCCGAGTTCCATAATTGGAAAATTGATCAGTCACACATCAAATAACTAAGGTTGATCCCATCACTCCCGATTTCGGATGAAGCAGATATTAGAGTAAATCGAGATCACAAATCACAAAACACCGAACAAAATCGTCATAAAACACCGAATTGACTTTTATTTCTCCTCATGTTTTTGTAAAATATAGTCGAAGATACGCTATGGAAATTAATTATAAGAAAAGAATTATGGATAAGATTCTTAAAGAAGCCCTTGAAGAAAAGGGGGCGGTTTTACTACAAGGTCCTAAATGGTGTGGAAAAACAACGACAGCAAAACAAGTTGCGGGTAGCGTTGTTGAAATGCAAAATCCAAATCAAAGCGAACAAAATATTAAAGCGGCCATTAATACCCCATCGTTTTTCTTGAAGGGTGATACTCCGCGTTTGATAGATGAATGGCAAATTGTTCCTTCGTTATGGGATGCAATAAGATATGAAGTTGATGTTCGTGGTCAATTCGGCCAATTTATTTTAACAGGATCCTCGGTGCCGACCAAACGCGGCAACGATGGTCATTCGGGCATTGGTCGCATCAAAAAAGTAACCATGAGAACGATGTCTCTGTATGAATCGGGAGAGTCGGCCGGAATCGTTTCCTTAAAAACCTTATTTGAAAATCCCACATCGATTGCGGGAAATAGTGCCGTTGATATTTACCAATTGGCCTTTTTGATTGTGCGTGGTGGGTGGCCTTTGGCAGTTGGCAAACCCGAACGTGTCTCCCTAGCGCAAGCTCGAGATTTTTACGAGGCGATAGTAGATAACGACATTCAAAGATTAGATGAGAATCGTCGGGATAAACAAAGACTTCGTATGCTCATGCGATCGCTAGCTAGAAATACGGCAAGTCCCGCGAAAATCACTACGATAAAAGATGATATAAACGCTCACGAAGGTCGTCCAATCGACGAAGACACCATACGGGATTATTTGAATGCTTTGGATAAGCTTTTTGTGACCGAGGATTTGCTGGCTTGGTCCCCAAAGCTTAGGTCAAAAAGTGTGTTGCGCCAATCGCCTAAACGTCACTTTGTTGATCCAAGTATTGCGACAGCCGCGCTTGGGGCTTCACCTGAAGATTTGTTAAATGATCTAAATACTTTTGGCTTCCTATTCGAGTCGTTATGCATTCGTGATTTGCGCATATATGCCGATGCGATAGATGGTAGTGTATTTCAGTATCGTGATTCTAGCAATCGCGAAATCGACGCCATTATTCATCTACGCAATGGTGATTGGGGCGCGGTTGAAATCAAACTTGGTCAAGAAGAAATTGAAAAAGCGGCGGCAAATTTACTTCAAATGGCCGCTAGAGTTGATGGAAGTAAATCAAAGAAACCTTCTTTCTTAATGATAATTACGGGCACTCAATACGCATATAGGCGTCCAGATGGTGTTTTCATTGTGCCAATTGGCGCTTTGAAAGATTAATATATTAATAATAAATCATTTTTTTGGGAGACATCATATGAAAAAACCAACTGAAGCAATACTAGAAAAACGCATCAAAGGTATCGTCAATTACCGAGCGGCGTTAGTGTATTATGCTCATCGAACGGGCAAAGATTTATTCTTGGAAGCCAAGAAGTTTAGTGGTGTTACCACACTTGCCAAACTTAATGTTGTCGACGTGGCTAGGATTGAATTTGAAGTCACATATACCGAAGGCAATCTTAAGATTTACGCCGTTAGTAAAGATACATTTACCAAAGTATGGGAAACCGGTGAATCGGTTAGTTTCTTTACATTAGAACAGGGAAAATACCGCCTCCGACTGGTGGGCGATTCCGCTTCATTTGATTTAAAGATGTCACTCGCGTTTAGCGCTTAAGAAAGACGTCATTATGCGTGCGATGAACGATGACGAATGTCGTGCAGCGCGATAGTTGTTTCAATGTGGGCGCGCCAACATATGTGCACGTCGAGCGGAGACCACCCAGTATATCCTTAATTGTTTCTTCAACTTTACCACGGTATGGTACATAAACCGTTCCGCCTTCAGCGGTGCGGTATTCAAATACTTCATTGAATTTTTTCTTCATGGCCGTGGTGCTACTCATACCATAAAACTGCACGAGCTTTTTCACTTCCACGATTTGTTTATTAGTGGCGCTATCAATCTTCTTAGTTAATATATGCTCTTCAACAATTTCCCCATGTCCTTCTTCATGACCGGCGAGCATCCCGCCCAGCATCACAAAGTCGGCGCCAGCGCCCATCGCTTTAGCGACATCGCCTGGGGTGGTACAACCACCATCACTAATGATATGGGCGCCCATGCCGTGGACGGCATCCGCGCATTCAATCACCGCGGATAATTGAGGATAGCCAACGCCTGTTTGAAGTCTCGTGGTACATACGCTTCCCGGGCCAATGCCAATCTTAATAATATCGGCGCCCCGTAAGACTAATTCCTGGGCCATATCGCCAGTGACGACATTGCCAGCAATCAAAACTCGTTTTGGGAACTCTTTACGAATCTTAGCGACATAACTTCCAAAATGTTCACTATAGCCATTGGCAACATCGATACATATAAATTGAATTTTGGGATAGGCTTTAATAATGGCGCATAGCCGTTTAAAGTCACTATCGCTAGTGCCGGTACTTACAGCAAAGTAGTGGGGATCAAGCAAATCGATATATGGTAAGAAGTCGGCGACTTCATAAGTTTTGATTAAGGCGGTGAATAGTTGCTCTTTTTGTAGTTCGAGAGCCATTTCTAGGGTTCCCACTCCATCCATGTTCGAGGCCATGATCGGAATGCCCAACCATTCGATATCCGCGTGTTTGAATTTAAACTTCCGTGTCAGGATCACATCTTTACGACTCTTAAGTTCCGATCTTTTAGGGCGGATTAAAACATCATTGAAATCGAGTTTCACATCAGCTTCGATTCTCATGGGGGTGCTCCTTCAATTATGGATCTTTAGTCACCATCATTATTATATGCATTAAGGGAGTCTGGTCCAAATCAAATTTACAGTTTTGTCATTAGGCAATTTCTATTCTTTTTCATTACTAAAAATATTTAGTAACTGGATGTTTTTGTATATGACTTCTTTTCCAACCCGTTCAGATTCAATAAATCCATGTGACTCTAGAAGTTTAAGATATTTTGTGGCCGTGGGTCGCGATATATCTAATTGTTCTTTAAAAAATGCATTTTTGGTGTAGAGATAACTAAACAAATGATTTACGATTTTTTCTGAATATATCGATGGTAGGCGTTTCTGCATTTCGAGTTTAGTGAGAGAAATTATGTCGTGTATCTTCATTATTAAGTCAATGGATTGATTAGCGGTCTCGTTGATACCATTCAATATGTATTTGACAAACTCATGAATCTCAATGATGTTTTTGGTACATGTTTTTAGAAGATCATAATACTCGTTTTTGTTGTCGCTTATATATTTTGAAAGGAACAGCACGGGATATTCGATTTTCTTTTTTAATACGAGGTATAAAATATTTAAAATTCGCCCCGTTCGGCCGTTTCCGTCATAAAACGGGTGAATGCTTTCGAACTGAAAATGAATCAAAGCCAAATTGATAAGCGGATCAAATTCATTATCTCCGTTAATGTATGTCTCTAGATTGCCAAGCATTTCTCTAATCTCGTTTTCGGATTGCGGTGGCGTGTGAACGATTTCTCCGGTGTTCAAGTTTTTGATTACGGTTCCTGGCAAGCGGCGAATCCCGCCCTTGGTTGGCTCTAATATTTCATGGATGCGGATTAGGGAATTAGTGCTAATAAAGCCCTCTTTTTGCAACTGAGAAAAACCAAACTCGATGGCCAACTTATAGTTAACAACTTCTTTTGATGGTTTTGACGAACCCTGTTTAATAATCAATTCTTTGAATATGTCCTCGTAAGTCGTGATGATGTTTTCAATGGCCGAAGAGTTTTTTGATTCGGTGACGCGAAGCAGACTAAAAATCACATTAGGGTTCGGTAAAAGTTTTGTCACGCCGTTTAATTTTCCGATACTGTGATTGGCGGCACTCAAAAGTTTTAAAATTTCGATTGTGTTTAGGTCAATCCCGAATGGCAATCTTTCCATGTTTTCAACTCGAGGAAAATATTTTAACTTTTCTTTCCTCATGATCATTTTAGCGGCATTGTTTTTCCTCGTCAAGCGTTAGAGGAAAGAAAATCACAAAAACTTTCCTCGAAGGCAAGTTGATTATTTAAAAATGTTATTTGATATTGTTACAACAAACTTGTATAGGATTGCTTATTATGGATAATTCGATAAATGATTACTTCGTTCGAAAGGGGATTAATCTTATAGAAGATTAGATGACTATCAATTATTAAGAAGCGATACCCTTGAAGTTTCAACAAACGATACTTTGGAATAACTCCAAGTTCGGGAAATTCATTTAATGACATAATGCCTTTTTCTATCTTTTTAAGATACTTATTTGTTGCTTCTCGGTTGCCAGTATCTGAAATTATGAAAGAGGCGCTTTCAAATAGATCACTTTTAGCGCTGCCGGTCATTTTTACGAGAAACATAGTTTATTCCTTGTTAAACGTTTTGTTGATTTCTTCAAATACGGATTTAGCATCAACAATGTCGCCGCGTAGCACATCATTATCGGCTTCCGCGAGTAACCGTAATAGCTCGAGTTCGGCTAACTGACGTTCATAAACTGTTTGATTGATTAATACAGTATCACCGCGTCCGTTGACGGTAATATAAATTGGTTTTTGCTCTTCCTTAGCTTGCTTTGATACTTCGCCATATTTGTTTCTTAAATCGGCCGATGGTCGAATGATGTTCATAAGGTAACCCCCATATATCGTTATTCTATCATTTAATGACTATTATGGCGCGTTGATTTGAAAGAGAATTCGTTTGTTTTTATTTTAGTTATGCTGTCTCTTTATTTAAGTAGTATTTTTTCAAATTTATCGTTTTTTCTTTATGGCGAGTATATATACTTAATAGTGTCTTTCTAAAGAAAGGAATCACCATATGCGTCATTTTGGCACTGTTGTTAGGGGCGTAAGAATGCCCGTTATTCAACAAGGAATGGATATTGTCGATGTTGTTACTAAGGAACTATTTCAAGCTTTTTTTGAAGAAAATGTCATCGTTCGCGATGGAGACATCATTGGCATTACCGAATCGGTGGTGGCCAGAAGCCAAGGTAATTACGCCACTAGTGAGCAGCTAAGCCTTGATGTTAGAAATAAGACGGGTGGCGGCACCCTTGGACTTGTTCATCCCATCTTCAGCCGTAATCGGTTCTTGGGTATCTTGAAGGCTATCGCTGGTTCATGTTCAAAACTAGTGGTAATGCTCGGATATCCCACTGATGAAGTTGGTAATGCCTTACTTGATATCGATACGCTTGAAGCACAAGGCGTCAATCCTTATGAAGATACCTTTAGTGAAGCGGAATTTAGAAAACGCTTTGGCGATAAGCTATTACACCCATTTACAGGAGTTGATTACCCAAAACTATATAAAGAAGCATCACCCAATATTGAAATCATCTTTTCAAATAAGGTGACCGATATCCTTAAATATACGGATACGGCTATTGTGGCCGATATTCATACACGTAATCATAGTAAATCCCTCTTAAAAAAGGCTGGAGCCAAGATAGTGCTTGGTCTAGATGATTTGTTAACCTCCAGTGTCTCCGGAAGTGGCTATAACGCTGATTATGGCGTGCTTGGCAGTAACTTCGCTGGCGATGGATGGTTAAAGCTATTTCCTCGTGATGGGCAAGTCATCGTGGAAACGATTCAGAAAAACTTCTTTGAAAAATACCAAAAGCATGTTGAAGTGCTTATCTATGGCGATGGGGCGTTTAAAGATCCCGTCGGTAAGATTTGGGAATTAGCCGATCCAGTCGTCGCCCCATTTTATACCTCGGGCTTGAAGGGCGTGCCTCATGAAATCAAGTTTAAACTTGTGTCAGATACCAAGTATGGGCACCTATCAAGCGAGGAAGCGAGTAAAGAAATACGTAAATACATAAAGGATAACCAGCCCCGTGATATTAATTCCCATGAAGCACTTGGGACAACACCGCGTCAGTTAACTGATTTGATTGGTAGCCTCTGCGACTTATCAAGTGGCTCAGGCGATAAAGGAACACCAGTTATTTATATCCAAGGTTATTTTGATAAATATTTCCATGAATAAATCCTCGTTTTTTTAAACAATGATATAATTGCTTACTAGAGGGAATTTATGAAATATAAAGCATGTTCATTGGCCGACCTAGAAACAATTGGCAAGATGCGCATTTTAATAAACGAACGTCCGCTTCTTGTGGTTGCTTTTGAGGGAAAGGCCTATGCGATGAATGATAAGTGTCCGCATAAAGGGGCGATGTTATCACCAGGCAAATATGAATCAGGCATCATCCAATGCAAAGAGCATGGCCTCCAAATTGATGTGCGCACGGGGAAAGTGGTTAATAACCTCAAATCAAAATTCTTGGTGCCCAGTGAAGCGTCACGTTCAATCAAAACATATGTCACAACGATAGAAGATGGTCAAGTCTTCATCGAAATATAAGGAGAAAATATGACATCAAAAGATTACCGCCGGAGAGCAGAAGAAAAGATTAATCCATTCATCACCAATGCCGTCATCATCTATTTAATATTCTTCGTGATTATGAGCGCTGTTAGCGGAACATTTATCGGCGCTTTAATTCTTTCAGGTCCCTTATCGTTAGGACTCATCAAATTTATCAAGGCGACTTATAACAAAGAAAAAGCTGACCTTGACATTCTATTCAAAGGGTTTGAAAACTTTGTGCAAGCGATGGTACTTTGGTTACTTAAATCAGTATTTGTGTTCCTTTGGTCACTATTACTATTTGTCCCCGGAGTAATTAAAGCCTTCGCCTATTCGATGAGTATGTATATTCTTGAAGAAGATCCAACGATGGATCCGATGCTGGTGCTCAAAAAGAGCGCAGATATGATGAAGGGCCATAAGTGGGCATTATTTTGTTTGTACTTCAGCTATATTGGCTGGATCATCCTGTCAATACTGACATTTGGCATCCTATTCTTATGGGTCAAGCCTAAAATGGATATGGCCCACTACGAATTTTATCTCGATTTAAAGACGGGTCGCCGGAGTGAAGTCGCCGATATTCGCGAAATTCGTTAATAAAAAGTAAAACTGCTTAGAAGGAGGCGAATCCCTCCTTTTTTGCTGCCTTTGGACGCTCGCAACCTCTAGTTGATAGAAAAAACAACTAACAATTTAGAAAAAAGGCCAAACGCAACTGTTCGTCGCTTATAATCGGGGTATAAGTATCTTAAAATGATGGTGTCAAGGAAGGAGGACACACACATGAAAGAAATTTATGGACACCACCACGAAGGTACGCAAGTTGGAACAACCCTCTCCTTGCTGCAGCTCAATTGGCTGGACCATCTTGTCGATGCCGACATCGAACGTTTGAAATCAAACGGACAAAGCGAGGATTGATCAGTCAATCATCCACGTGCAATAACAAATATACAAGTCATTGGAGGACAAAAATATGAAAGAAAGTTTTGGAAGCCGGCTATCGCGTTTAAGAAAAGCGAAGGGCTTAACGCAAGAAGATGTGGCTGACAAGCTCCACGTCTCGCCACAAGCTGTGTCAAAATGGGAAACGGACTCGTCGTATCCCGACATTGATGGATTAGTAACCTTATCAGAAATATTAGGAGTATCGGTTGATGAGCTAGTTGGCAAGAATAAGGAGAATACGACCACCCTCGTTCCGGAAGAAGAACGACGCGACTTAAAACACATGGTTATCAGAATCACTGTCGATTCCACAGATGGCGACAAAGTTCGTGTAAACATTCCGGTTCCACTACTCAAAATTGTGATTGATTCGGGCATCGGCATGCCCCAAATTAATGGTAATGAATCATTAAAGAATATCGATTTCAAACAAATCATGGATTTGATTGAACAAGGCGTTATTGGTAAACTGGTGGAAGTGGATTCCGCCGATGGAAATCATGTCGAAATAGTGGTGAGTTAATGACCATCAAGGTTTATCCAAAATCTGGGCCTCACATTCGGATATGGCTTCCCATGGGAGCCCTCAAGTTGCGATTTGTCTACCGCATTCTTGATAAGAAAAGCCAAGGATCGTTTGATTTTACGACATTTGGCAATACGATGCCCAAAATAATTATTGGATTACGGCAATTTATCCGTCAAAACGGCCACTTCACTCTTGTTGAAGTAAAAAGCCACGATGGTGATTATGTGTTAATTCGTCTATAACCAAACGCTTAGACAGTAACGTCGCTTCACAGGCGGCTTTATTGTTTTATTTACGATATTTTGCTTAAATGTGGTTAAATTATTAATAGTCTAACCATGAATATTAAAGCAGTAAGCAGTTACATCTTTCTTTTAGAAAACAAACCATCGACTTCGTGGTGGCTCCACGTTGTTGATGCGTTTATTCATGCGTTGATCATCGCCATTTTAAGCATAGCGGCGATCGCCATCGTCACCTTACTAGCGTTTGGCTATGTCCCCATTAGCGAAGGCGGCGTTAATAATCCCCTCGGTACCATTCAGTATGTTTGGGGCAATGGTATCATATGGGTGACTCTCCCTGTCGCGTTAATCCTCATATTGATTAATTCAGTCAGATTGATTAAAGCCAAAGATTCAAATAATTGGCTCGGCTTTGGAATATACGCGCTTCTGTTGGGCGCGTTGAATATAATGTTTTCTTATTTAGATTTAGTAGCCATCATGACCCCATGGTTCGCTTTTATGTAACGATCATGAAGCAATTCAAATTATCATTGTCGCTACAATTGCTAAGCGCCTTCTTCTCGCTATTAGGTATTGTGTTTTCTTTGTTTGTCCAAAACATCTTTGATGATGGGTGGCGTTCTCTGTTGTTTTTTACGCTTCAAAGCAATTTATGGATGGCGGTAATATTAATCATTTTCGCAATTGCTGAGATTTTGAAGCATAAAACGGGTACGTCGTTTATCAATCAAACGAGGTATCAAGTCAAATACGTATTGCGCACTTCAGTCATGCTAACTCTTTTGGTGTTTGGGTTTCTATTACTGCCATTTGTACCACCTTCTTATACAATCTCCATCACAAGTAGCAGCCTCCACTTCATTGCCCCCCTCCTTGCTTTAGCGGATTTCCTAATCCCCGATGGCCGTCTCACCTTAAAAAAACGATATTTATTGGACGCTAGTTCCCCCGCTTTACGACGTTCAATTTGTAATGGTTTGTGTGATTGCAGGCATCACCTTCCCGCCCGATAACCAAACAGTACCGTATTTTTTCTTAAATTATGAAACCGATGGTTGGGTGGAAGTCAAAAATGGGAGTATTGGTGTTGTTGATTGGGTTATCATTATGATGGGATTAGTTCTTGGAATTGCCTTTTCGTTACAGAAACTAATTCAATGCGCTGAAGTCGCCGCAAAGAAAGACAAAGGAGCCCGTTATGGAAAATAGAAACGCCATCTTAATCGGTTTAGAGTTACCGAGCGACGATACATTTGAAGAATCGCTTTTAGAGTTAAAAAATCTCGCGCTAAGTTGTGACTATAAGCCCGTGGAAGTCATCACCCAGAAGGCTGATAAACCTACGCCTAGTTTTTACATTGGTCGTGGTAAAGTTGATGAAATTAAAGGGCGCATTGCTTCAATTGCCCCTGATGTCTTAATCTTCGACCAAGAACTTTCGCCGGTTCACTTACGGAACTTAGAAGAAGCTCTCGACATCAAGATTCTCGATCGGACGATGTTGATCCTTGAAATATTTGAACGAAGAGCAAAAAGCCAAGTGTCCAAGCTTCAAGTCGCCCTGGCGCACGACCAATATATGCTGCCCCGTTTAATTGGTAAGTATCAAGCCTTGTCACGGCAACGAGGTGCCACCGGCACGATTGGGGGTCCCGGCGAACAAGCATTGGAACTCGATCGTCGTCGTTTACGTGATCAAATATTGAAAAACCGCCGCTCGTTAGCAAAGCTAGTAACGCAAAGAAGGCAACAACGGAAGTTGCGAAGCGCCACCGGAATTTTCACCGTGGCCATCGTTGGATATACTAATGCCGGCAAGTCGACATTATTAAATAAAATGGTGGATGTCTCTCGGCTTAAACCAGATGAAACAAAACACGTTTATCAAGAAGATAAACTATTTGCAACCTTAGAAACGTCAGCACGTTTAATCGTATTACTCAATAACCGAAAATTTGTTGCCATCGACACCGTCGGCTTCGTTCGCAATATGCCGACACACCTCATCGCCGCCTTTAAATCGACATTAGAAGAAATAGCGGAAGCCGATGTGTTATTAGTCGTGTTTGATGGAAGTGACCACGAATGGAAAAAGCATCTTGATGTGGTTGAAGAAGTACTTGATGAAATCGGCGCTGGGGATATTCCTGGTATTTATGTCCGTAACAAGATTGATTTAATGGGGAGCCACTTACAAGACCAAGAATTTCCGACGATTGATGTTTCGGCCCTTTCAGGCGCGGGGATTGGGCCGTTATTATTAGGGATTAGTTACCTGATGGACGATCATTATCAAAAAGTCGTTTTAAGCGTTCCCTACGAATCAAATTATTTAATCGGTTCCCTCGAACTCGATGGGACGATTATTCACTCTGATTACGGCGAACAAGTGATTACAATCGATGTCGAAATTCCCAAGCAATTACTTTGGAAATATAAAGACTTTATCGTGTCGGTGGCAGATCAAAACACCTATCATCCGGCTTAATATTATTTGGTCGTCGTTTTTTGGAAGCCCTGGCGATTTTGGGCACCCCAAGATCCCGTTTCTTTTAATGACGCAAATGTTCCCTTGATGCGGTGAACGCTCATTAGTTGCCGGAAACCGAAGTTTTCCAAGCAACAGAACAAGATTAAAATAAACATTTCTTTGATTGAATAGAATGTATTTTTCCTTTCGGCGATAAATAGTGAAAATAGCGAGATCACAAGCCCAAAGGCAACCGTGACGGTGAATAGAAGAATCACAAGCGGAACATTTAGGATTCCGAGTATAAGGCCCACTAGCAGCGCCAGATAGCCTATCGTTTCGATGAAAGGTCCCATCATTTCAAACACGAAGAAGTAAGGAAAACCAATCATGGCCGGTTGTTTATAACGTGGGTTTAATAGAATGCGACGGTGATAGCTCAGGATATCGAGGAGTCCTCGTTGCCACCGGTTACGCTGCTTTAGTAAACTCTTTAAGTCGGCTGGTAGTTCGGTATAACAGCTGGCGTAATGAACATACTTAACACGATATGGTTTTTTGTCCTGCAAAGCTTGGTAAGTTAAACGTACAACGAGCTCCATGTCTTCGCCAACCGTATCCTTCTTGAAACGCCCCATCATCGTCAAATAGCCACCCGTGGAGATTAAATCATCACGTTTGAAGATGCCAAAGGCGCCTGAAATTATCAATAATGATTTTAATGACGACCAACCAATGCGACCACTGGTGAAGGCGCGTAAGTATTCGAGCGTTTGGAAACGGACAAGCGGTTGTTTTCCGAGCCCGCTTTTTTCAATCTTGCCGCGATCGACAATTGAACCATTGACAGGAACGATATTTCCACCAAGGGCAATGTGGGGCTCGCTATTGTCGAGGGTGACGCTCATGAGTTTCAAGAGGGCCTTTTCTTCGAGTAACGAATCAGCATCGATTCCGCACACATAACCACCCTTCGCGGCATTAATGCCCATATTCAAAGCATCGGCTTTACCGCCATTTTCCTTATCGATGACGATGAGGTTAGGTATTTTTGGATTGACATAAACGCCCCTTAACGGCTTTGTGGCAAGGGGCATCATAAAGAATGGATGTTTCCGTTCGAGTTGGAAGTGCTTGATTAATACATCAATCGTATGGTCCTTTGACCCATCGTTAACAACGATGACTTCATATTGGGGATACTTAAGATTGAGCAGTGAAGTGACGCTTTCGACGATGCTTAACTGCTCGTTATACGCTGGTGCGATGATTGAAATACGTGGAAGTAAGTCATGCTCGAATAATAAGGGGGCTTTTTTTATGTGCCACAATCGGTCGCTTGTGCGTGCGCCCCAAAGCGATATCAACAAAAGTACTAAATAGATGCCATTCGCGGTCATGAAGTAAACGACGACCGCTTGGTTCATGGTAATGATATATGTTGTGACGGGGAGGCTACTCGCTAACATCTCGTTAATGCCAACCGCAAGCGTTAATAACGGGAGGAACAATATGGAAACGATAATCCACCGGATAATCCATCTTCGCTTACCCCGATCGACGGGAGCTTTTTCACGCGTGCTTTGCGGGCTCGGCTTTTTAAGAAGACCAAGTTGTCGCAGGATGTCTTCGTGTAAATAGATACTTAATTGATCGAGCACATAAGGGTCGTTTGATGCGTGTTTTTTTAGATGAGGCATTAAGCGGGCGATAATGCGTTCGTCGCTATTTTGATTCATGAAGTCAATTAGGTCTTCGACGATATGCATTTCTAACATTTGATCGATGATGGTGCCAATATATTGAAATTCATCTTGGCGCATGCGCACGATTAAATAATCGATATGATGGCTTAATACTTTAGCGATGCCTTTTTGTTGGGCACTTCGTTTGACTGAGGGATAAAGTGTTAATATTTTAAGAAGCAACGACTTATCATCAAAGATGATGTGCGACAGGGAGTTAATGCGTTCGTTATCGAACTCGTCGCTCCCCAGTTCATCAATCAAAAAGGTGACCATTTCTTCATCGACCTTGCTCGAGGTGGCTCTTAGGGCGAATTTTCGCACAAGTGGATTTTGATGATGCAAGTATTTAACGTCTCGTAACATGACGGGATGTTGTAACACCAATGCTTCAAGCGCGGTTTGGTCAAGATGGCGATATTCTTCTTTTTCAAGAAGGTTAAAACAGTACTCGCCTAGCCGCGGATCATATACATATGTGGCAATATTTAGCAACAAGTCGATGACTTCGGGACGCGAATCATCAAAATATGGCAGCAATAATGGCTTTATTTTGTAATATCTGTTTTTAAATAAGGTGGCAATCCAATTGATAAATTGCGGTCCACTACTTTCAAGAGTCGCTAGAATAAATGCAATATCGCGCGAGTTAAGTTCATCAATTAATGCATAGACAAGCAGGAAGCGCACCGCGGGGTCGGGCTCGATATACAATGTCGCGCGCAGTTTATTGATGGATTTTTCAGTCTTCAGAGCCGCCACATAACTTATTGCTACTTTACGGATTGACCTTGAGGGATGATTCAAATAGCGAAGTTGCTTTCTTGTGAACGGACGATGGATTAAATCGGCTATCACCCGTGAGCGAATCGAGGGATCGAGTTTAATCTGGGTTTCAATGTCTAAAAAAGCATCGAAAAAATGACGGATGAATAACGGAAGCTTTGTGGGAACGCCATCATAATAACGGGCATAGAACAAATCGCGCGCCCGCTTTTGGCGGTTGCTTTCGCCATGGTGATAAATCGAAAGTCCGATAATGGAAAGGACCAATATCGCAATAACACCAAGAAAGACAAACAGGATTAACAAAGCTTGATCAATTGTCATAACGATGCTTGTCTTCGTGTTTTGAGTCGGGCAACATGGCCGATGAGTTCTTCAGGGATGACGGGCTTTTCGAGCATCAGGTCGATATCTAATAGATTTGCTCGGCGAATGTTGGCAACCGTCTTGCTGTGACTGACGATGATGAAAGGAATGTTGGCATAAGTTTTAGTTTCGTTGAGCGTCTGTTTAAAGGCGAAACCGTCAATTTTTGTCAAATTGATTTCAGAAATGATGATATCGATGGAGTGCTTTTCAAGTATTTCCATTGCTTGAAGCACATCTTGGGCCGTGATCACATCGTACTTGATGCTGGCAAAAATGCGCGTCAACATGTTGCGGTTAATATCGTCTTCATCGATTAGAAGAATATTTCCTGTGAAATCCGGAGTTCCGCTTGTATGACGATCGCTAATTTGCCCCTTACCTTTTGATGTTGCCACCTTAAGGCGACCCTCTAATGTTTGCATTGCCTGGCGAATTTTATCATCAATGACGGACACATCGATCTCATCGCTTGTGAACAGGGCGCTTGCAAGACTGACTTTTTCAATAAATAATTTGGATTCGGCCACGGCGTTACGGATTTTAATCGTTGTGGCAAGAAGCCGCTCGGTAGTCGTTTCTTTTTGGTACAAAAGCAAGTCGGGGCCATTGAGTTTGAAAAGGACATCATCAGATTCCTTTAATTGGTTGATTAAATAACTTAAATGGCGTAAAGATTCGTCACCGGTAGCTTTGCCATACTTTTGATTGATAGCCACTAATTGGTCGATGCGCACCATGAGTAAACCGCGGACATAGGGAGGATGGGGGTCGGTCTGAAAATCAGCTTTTAGAACATCGAATAAATGTTGTTCATTAAATAAACCAGTATTGGCGTCCCTCAGTAACGACGTCGAGGCTTGACGCATCCTGGCTTCAAGTTGTCCGATTTGCTGTTTCAAAAGCCGTTTTTCTTGTTCAAGCGCTTGCATCTCTTGTTGGATTTCCACCATCTTGGAGTTATAAATGGCGGGGCGTGTCAAACCATATTGATTTTGATAGAGGCTTACCAGTGGTTCAAGAAGGGCGAGAATCACCCCACCTTCGACGGCGTATAAGTGTTTAAATATTTCGTTATATAGCTGATAGCCAGAATATGCGGAAGTGCTAATTTCTAGCGTCGTGTCGTTGATTGTAAAGGGACTATCCTTAAATAAGTTAAACACATGGTCTTTATCATAAGTTTTAAGCAAGGTAACGATGAGGTGATTTGATATCTCAAGGTAGTTAAAATCTTTTTGTCCCTTAGCGTCATATGTAAACACGTTGCGCGTGTTATAAAAATCAAGCCGAAATTCTTGCTCAATGAGAGGCGGAACTTCTTGTGCTAAATAGTGGTTTCCAAATGTGGGAAGAATTGCTTGAAGCGGGAGGTGAGTAATGCGCCGCAGTGGTTCCTTTAGGTACTCGCTACTTGGCATCGTCATCTTATGGAAATCGAATAGCGCTTGGTGTCTTTCTTCCTTATTAGATGGATCGTTCACATTCAATGAACTGAATAAAACGCTAGAAAAAAGAATGCCACTTGTGACGTGGTAGGTCATAAACATTTGCGGATGGGGCAAAAATGCCATTGGGATGAATTTAAATGCTAATGACCCTTCAATGTAAAGTTGCCGACCAAGTTCATCGATGGTGATCACTTTCAGCGATGGAAAAGCGTCAAGAAGCGGGCGCGCAAAGAAATATGTCGTGATTATGGTGCCATGGAAACCCAGCTCCATTAAACGATTAATGACTCCGCCATGATTCAGTGACACCATTTGAACGATGAAAAACTCAATGGCTTCGATATTCGTATCATTTTTTAGTTTTTCAAGCCAAGCATCAAAATACATTAATGGAGGAATTTCGATGATGACGTTATGTTTCCGCACATCCATGAAAAAACAGTGATAATCACCAAATACCGATGAGGGAAATGGCCCCAATAATTTTACTTTTTCCTGTAAGTTTGTTTCGTTCAAATTCGCGACCTGCCTTAATATTATCTAGTATAACAGGCGAATATATTAAGAAATAAGTATGTCAATAGTAATTATGGGCATAAAGTTGTTAAAATAAAAATGAATCAGGGCACTTATGACAATTGATACCATTACGATTATTCTCTTCATCACGGTAGGCAACCTCCTAACGGGTAGTTTTGTTTTTGCCGATATATTCAAAAAACAAAACATTGAAAACAGGATGGCTTTCGTAATTATTAACCCTCGTCTATCAGCGGTTCGGTCCCTCATATTGCTGCGCGATGAGGGCATTCCCGCCAATACCATTTATTTTGACACCTCTTATCGCCCAGTCGCTTTAGGTTTCTACGACGCCAAGAAAACGGACAATGGCACTTGGAAAAGGGCATTGTTCGAAACCAAATAAATATATGAATAACCGCAATCGCCTCTACGGGGTGCTAGTTAATACATGGGCTCTCCTTGAAAAAACATATCATCTTCACCCCATCATTTATGGCTCACTTGGGGTGGAACTAGCGCTGGAGCATGATTATGATGTTCATGATATTGACCTGATTATTCCTGATTCTCACTTTGATGAAACAAAATTAGCAGCTCTTTTTGTTAATCAGGGGTATGAAATTATTGCTCGAAGCTACTTCACTGTTCGAAAAAACGACATTGACGTCGAGATTTCACGATTATCATACTGGGAAAATGTCGCCCGTTTTTGTAATGTCAAGCCGATTGCGTTGACTTACGAGAACACGATTTTACATGTTCTCGACATCCCCAATTTATTACGTCTTTATGAATACTTACTAACTGAACCTAGCCGTGGCGGATTTAAAAACGAGCGCGATGAAGTTAAGGTAAAACACCTTCGCGCTAAGATGATGGGCACAGCATTTCAAGGGACACCGCTATGACCAAGCGCCCGAATTTCAAAAAAAACAAAGTCGATTGCGGCAATTGGTGCTTATTGCCCATCAGAGGCACGATTCAAATTATGGGCATTTATGTGGTGTTGGGCGTCGCTTGGATTTTTTTATCCGACAAAGCGTTGATGTTATTTTTCCAAGACCCACGCATCATTGAAGATTTGCAATTAGCTAAGGGCATTTTTTATGTGGTTATGACCGCGGTTTTGTTTTATTTCATCATCAAAAAACGCATGGTTTTATATGTAGAAGCAATCGCCAAATTACAAGAATCAAATCGCGAAATCAGTATAAGCAACGAGCGATTACGGCAATATGAGCGCCAGTTATATGATTTGGCCTACACCGATGCCTTAACAGGATTACCAAATCGCAATAAGTTAAGGGCGGTCATCAATGAACATATCGCTCAAGGAAACAATGCGCTATTGGGGATTGTTTATATTGACATCAATGATTTTAAGACGATTAACGAAGTCAAAGGATTTGACGCCGGCGACCTGTTGATTACGACGATGACTCGCGACCTTTTAAACATTGCGGTCGCTCCCCATCAAGTGTTCCGCTATTCTGGGGATCAATTTGTTATTCTCCTTCGTGATTTAGACACGCGCCAACACATGGGACAAGTCGTACAAAGGTATACTAAAGAAGTGCGCCGCTCGCTTGCCATTAATGAAGATGAATATTTCTTTTCGGTATCGGTGGGGATTGCGACTTACCCACATGATGGAAAAACCTACGAAGATTTGTTGCAACGAGCCGAAATCGCCTTGCAAGTCTCCAAACGTCAAGGACGAGGAGTGGTCGTTATTTATGAATCGTCTTTCGCCAAACAAATGGCGGACACCATCGAATTGACCAACATGCTTCATCAAGCGTTGCTAAATAACGAAATGATGGTCTATTTCCAACCGATTTGCGATGTGAAAAAGCCAAACATTTATGCATTTGAAGCCCTGATTCGCTGGAAGCAAGAAAAATTGGGGTTTATTCCCCCGCTTAATTTCATTGATACCGCCGAAAAGTCGGGCCAAATTTTCGATTTGACGCGATTTGTGATTGAAAAGGCATTTATGTTTCATCAAGCGATCCATGATAAATGCAAACGCGATGTTTCGATCTCAATCAACTTGTCCTCTAAATTGATTTTGACTCCAGAATTCATCGTCATGCTCAGAAAACTAATTGCGAACTACAAAATCAAACCGACCTTTTTCATTTTTGAAATTACCGAATCGCTTTTGATTGAAAATATCGAACTGGCCATCGAAAGGATGGTTGCCCTGCAGATGCTGGGCTTTAAGATCGCTCTAGATGATTTTGGAACAGGTTACTCCTCACTAACTTACCTGCAACGCTTGCCATTAGACATCTTAAAGATCGATCGTAGCTTTATCATGTCCATGGATGAGCAGACGACCTCCTATCCATTTTTAACTTTCATGATTGAACTCGGGCACTCGCTCGGCTTACAAATCGTCGCCGAGGGCGTGGAAACCGCTTATCAAAAACAGAAATTGATCGAGTTCAATATCGATTTGGTGCAAGGTTATTATCATTCGAAACCGATACCGATTGATGAGGCGCTTTCGTTTGTCGAAGCACATCCTGACTGCTAACCGATGAAGTAACCATCAAGCGGCACATCATAGTGTTGGTGCAAAGAATCGTCAATCAGCTGGAAATCATAAATGACAGCCATGACATGCGGCGGTCTTATTTTTGCTAAAAAGCGATCGTAATAGCCTTTGCCAAAACCAATGCGGTAATATTCATTATCAAGTGCCACCGTGGGAACGAGTAATAAATCAATGTCATGATCGACATATGAACCAGCGACTGGTTCCATGATTCCAAAAGAACTCTTGATGAGCAAAGTCTTAGAAGTGACTTCAATGAAATGAAGTTCATCGCCAATAACTTTTGGCAACGCTAGATGCTTATTCGTTTCTACGAGTTTCCACAAATCCACTTCTTTTCCAAGGGGATAATAAAGGGCGACCATTTTTGCATTAATAAAAAATGGATGTTCTTTTATCATATTGGCAATGACGCCGCTTCTAGAAGTAACTTCAGATTCGCTTAAAGCGTTTCTTTGGGCCAAAATAAGCGAACGGATTGATTCTTTGGAATTCATCGATAATCCTCATATATATATTAGAGATATTTATCGATTATATAAATATCAAGCCTCGATTAATTATCCAATCGTGCAAGAAAGCGCGATTTAGTTTATGATTAGATGAACCAATTATTTATCAATACAAAAATACATAGGAGTCTTTTCAATGGAAAACAATCAAAATCGCATCGCTTTATTAATCGATGCTGAAAACGTGCCCGTCAACAGAATGGAATCCGTCATCAAAGAAATGGCCAAGTATGGAACGGCAATTACGAGTCGCTTTTATGCTGACATCAAGGCCATCAGCGATGATTGGCGTCGCATTTCTTCCGAATTTGCCATTCGACCAATCCATCAATACAATGTCGCTGTTAAGAAAAACGCCGCTGACATGGCCATGAGCCTTGATGCCCTTGAGATTATGAACCAAGGCCTTGTCAATATGTTTATCCTCGTGACATCCGACAGCGACTTCACGCCATTAGTGATTAAGCTTAGGGAAAAAGGCGCTATCGTCGTTGGCATTGGCGATCAAAAGGCGAGCAAAGCGTTTGTGTCTTCTTGCAATGAATTTAAATATTTTGATTATCTACTCGATGGCGAAAAAGCCGAAGATATTTCCACGAGCGATCTTGAAACGACGATTAGGGGCCTCATCATTGAAAGTGGCACCGACGGGAAAATCATGCTTAGCTCGCTGGGTAACTTATTAACGAACCTTCAATCGGACTTTGATCCCCGAAGATATGGGGCCCGGAGTTTATCAAAATTAATCTCGACGATTAAATCGTTTGATCTTGTGCTCGAAAACGACCGGCTGATGGTCAAGATTGTCGAATCAAAACGGGATCAGGAAATCTCCGAGTTTATTATTGCCAAAATAAAAGCTTCCAAAAACAAACGAATTACTTTGCCGGAGATGAAAATCCTGCTTGAAAAGAAATTTAAAAGTTTTTCAATTGAAGATTATGGATTTAGCCGCTTTGGCAAATTCATCGACAGTCTCGATGGCGTCGATGTCGATAATAACGCTGTCGTATTGACTTCAAAAGAGGAAGAAAAATAGCTGACAAATTAGTTTTTTCGTTGGCGACCCCACGTTTCTGAGGCCGCTTTTTATTTTATTTGATTTTGAGTTAAACCGCTTGACAATAACGGGCGGATGAATAAAATATTATTTGGTAGCACTCAAAATGGTAGAGTGCTAAGACAGTAACAGGAGGTCAGTTATGATAAAACCATTAGAAACATATGTCGTGCTTGAACTTGAAAAAGAAGAGCGCACCACGAGCAGTGGCATCATTCTCACATCGGAGTCCAAAGAAAAAAGTGCCATCGGTAAGGTGGTGGCGATTGGGCCCAAAGTCACCGGTATTAAGGTGGGCGAACGCGTCGTTTATGAAACGTATTCGGGCACCAAAGTCAAACTTGGCGAAGTCGAACGCCTATTAGTTAAAGAAGAACATGTGTTAGGCATTATCGAATAAGGAGGATAAATCTATGGCAAAAGAAATTAAATTTGATAAAGACGTCAAGCAAGCGTTATTGAGCGGAGTCGACCAACTGGCAAACACCGTTAAGATTACACTTGGACCAAAAGGGCGCAATGTCATTATTGATAAGGACTATGGCGCGCCGATTATCATTAATGACGGAGTGACGATTGCAAAAGAAATTGAATTGAAGGACCGCTACGAAAATATGGGTGCCCAGTTAGTGGCCGAAGTAGCTAGCAATACTAACGAAGTGGCGGGCGACGGCACCACGACAGCAACCGTGCTTGCCCAAGAAATCATCCATCGTGGCTTCAAAGCTGTCGATGGTGGAGCTAATCCCGTGTTTGTGCGGGAAGGTATTGAACGCGCTGGAAAAGCCGTGGCTGATAAGCTATTAGAAAAATCACGCCCTGTGGCCACTAAAGAAGATATCGAACATGTAGCCGCCATATCGGCAAATTCGAAAGAAATCGGTCACATTATCGGTGAAGCGATGGAAAAAGTATCCAAAAACGGCGTCATCAACGTCGATGAATCAAAGGGTTTTGACACGACGCTCGATGTTGTTGAAGGGATGCAATACGATAAAGGCTATATCAGCCATTACTTTGTTAGCGATCGCGAGAAAATGGCAATCGAACTAGAAAATCCCTACGTTCTTGTGACTGATTACAAAGTATCGACGATTCAAGACATATTGCCAATTCTTGAACAAATTGTAAAATCCAATAAAGCGTTACTAATTATCGCTGACGATGTGGAGACTGAAGTCACCAATACTTTAATTGTCAATAAACTTCGGGGCACTTTCAATGTCGTGGCCACCAAAGCGCCGGGCTTTGGCGATAACCAAAAAGAGCAACTTGAAGATATCGCCATTTTAACGGGGGCGAAATTCATTGCTAAAGATTTGGGCTTGAAGTTAAACGAAACGACGATGGACGATCTGGGCACGATTACGCGCGTTATTGTTAAAAAAGACACGACGACATTAATAGGTGGTCACACCGCGAGTGAAGAAGTCGCTTCGCGCATTAAAGAAATCGAAGCGCAGCTTAAAAACGCCAAAAGCGATTACGATAAAAAGAAATTTCAAGAACGCCTTGCTAAATTAGGCGGTGGCGTCGCCGTCATTAAGGTGGGCGCCATGAGCGAAACCGAACTCAAGGATAAAAAACTTCGGATCGAAGACGCTTTAAACGCCACGAAAGCTGCGGTCCTCGAAGGTATTGTTCCTGGAGGTGGTTCCATTCTTGTGGAAATCCAACAAGAACTCAAACAAACGCTTAAAGACGCTAATACCGATATTCAAAGAGGCATACAAGCCGTTCTCGATTCATTGACTTCACCGGTTTATCAAATTGCCGAAAACGCTGGATTCAATGGTAACGACATCGTTGAGGAACAAAAGAAACAACCCAAAGAACATGGCTTCGATGCGCTAGCGGGACAATGGGTCAACCTCTTAACAGCGGGCATCATCGATCCTACTAAAGTTACGCGCAGCGCCGTTCTTAATGCTAGCATGATTGCCGCCTTGTTCATCACAAGCCAAGCAGCCGTGGTCAAACTTGAAGAAGCCAAACCAGCGACGCCGCCAATGCCTGAATACTAATAATAGCTTAATAAATATTCTAAGAAACTCTGGTTACCTCCAGAGTTTTTTTGTTGAGCATATCGTTTGAAAACATTTCTAATTCGAAATATATTTATGGTGAGGAAAATAGTATGACCGATTTAAAAGGACTTCATCACGTCACGGCGATTACTAGCAGCGCCGAAAAAATATATGAGTTTTTCACCTTTGTGTTAGGACTTCGTCTTGTTAAGAAGACAATCAATCAAGATGATATCAACGCCTATCATTTGTTTTTTGCCGATGACCGAGGCAATCCGGGTACCGATGTCACGTTTTTCGATTTTCCTGGCAGTGACAAAGGCATAAAAGGAAGCGATGAAATTTCGCGGATTGGCTTACGAGTTGCCGATGATAGAAGCATCGAGTACTGGAAAAAGCGCTTGGAAATTAAGGGTGTCCGGCACGATGATGTTATGACAATATTTGGAAGAAAAGCAATATTCTTTGTCGATTTCGATGGGCAACGCTACGGCCTCTTTTCTGATGAAGGGATTCAAGGAGTGGCCCAAGGCATGCCATGGTTTAAAGGCCCGATACCGAATGAATTTGCCATCATTGGACTAGGACCCATTTTCATTAATGTATCCAATGTATTGTTAATGAAAGACATCTTAACCACGCATCTAAAGATGCGCATTGTTGCTGAAAGTGAATTATATACGCTTCTAGAAATGGGCGAAGGTGGCAACGGCGCTTCTGTGATTATCGAAGATGGAAGTGCTATTAACTCGGCCATTCAAGGATATGGAAGCGTTCATCATCTCGCTTTTCGAATCGAAAATCGTCGCGAACTCGATGCGTGGACCACTTATTTTAATTCATTACGGGCGCCCAATTCTGGATTTGTCGATCGGTTTTATTTCCAATCATTATATATGCGTCCGTATCGCCCCATCTTATTTGAATTGGCTACCGAAGGACCCGGTTTTATTGATGATGAAGAAGGTTATGAAATATTAGGAGAGACGCTGGCCCTTCCACCACGCTTCCGTTCGGTTCGGCAACAAATTGAAAAATCAGTTCGTCACATCGAAACTACAAGAAGCCACCACACCTTTGAAAAGGAGTATTGAGTTATGAATCAGGATTTAAAAACAATTACCATCTTATTTAGGGCTAGCCACCACATTGAAGAGGTGGTCAAGCAAGAAGTGCAAGCATTTGGATTGAACCTAAGTGAGTTCATGGTGCTCGAAGTGTTGTTTCATAAAGGATCCCTACCCGTAAATGCCGTCCTTGATAAGGTGCTGATTCCAAATTCCAGCATGAGCTATGTAATTGGTTTATTAATGACCAAAGGATTAATCATTAAACAAAAAGACGCCTTTGATAAACGCGTTTACGTGCTTCACCTAACGGAAGCGGGCAGTAGCTTAATTAACAAAGTGTATCCCGCGCATAAAAAGAAGCTCAAAGAAATCTTAAATCTTCTCTCAAACGAAGAGGAAGAAACGCTTCAAGCATTGCTAAAGCGGATTGGCAAGCAATAGCGCTTAATAGTCGATTACGACAAATTGGTCTTTGGCGGCACCGCAGATGGGACACTGCCAACCATCAGGAATATCTTCATACTTTGTTCCAGGTGGCAAACCGCCATCAGGGTCGCCTTCAGCCTCATCATAAATATAACCGCAAACGGTGCAACGATATTTTTTCATGTTTGATTCCTCTTTTATATTTTAACAAGATAGCAATTAGTTTGCATATGAAAAAATGTATTTGCTTTTATCATAAGAGATAATTTGTTAGAATTACAAGGCATATAAAATTCGAGGAAAAGCCATTGAAAAGGATTACATCATTATTATTGATCGTTGCCACGATTACGCTATCGGGATGCGCTTCAAGCGCGACAAGTATATCCCCCACTAGCGAAGATTTAAATTCTGAAATCATCGCACTATCGAGTGCGACAACATCAGTCGAGTCAACTTCCATCATTTCAACAACATCAATTGCGATATTATCAAGTGAATTAAGCACGAGTGTAAGTGAAGTCGTTTCTTCAAGTTCACTAAATGAAGCGGCGATATTATTTCCCACGATTACCATTGTGTCTAATGCGCCTAATTATTACACTTCGATTTCCGACTCATTAACGGGAACAAGCTTAAAAAACGCTTTGAATTCACTCATTAGCAGCGGTGTGTCCACAAGTTACGCTTGGTCCAGGTTCCAATCGGCAGATCAATCGCTCAACGATACAAGCAAAGTATTAACGATTTATGCACGTTATGAATATTCAAAGACCGCAACAGTCGGTTCGGCTGCAGCTCCTAATCAATGGAATCGCGAGCATACTTATCCCGACTCCAAAATAACGGGGGCCGCTGAAAGCGATAATCATCACATATTCGCTGATGACTGGAAAACCAATAGCATCCGCGGTAACAAACCATTTGGCCTTGTACAACATTTAGACGCTAACAGGGTCATCGATTCTGGCGGTCGCCACACTGCAAATTATAGTAACAATACCTTTTTTGAACCAAATGATGCCGCCAAAGGCGAAGTCGCGCGGGCGACTATGTATATGAACACGATGTATGGTTATCCGCTTGAAGGGAACTTCCAAACAGCGGAATTAGCCGTCTTATGGGCCCTCAATTATCCGGTTGATGACTGGGCCATGATACGTAATAACCGCGTTTATACCAACCAACATAACCGCAACCCTTATATCGACAATCAGGCATTTATTTGCAAGGTTTATGGAAATACCACGGCAAAAACCACGCAAATGTGCGCTAATTATTTATAATTAATTAGGGGACAACTATGAAAAAATCATTTGCCAAGACGCTGGCGGCAGCCCTATCTATTTTAAGCATGTTAACATCGTGTACATCATCGATTCCCATTTCATATAACGAACCGCTTGAAATTCCAAGCAAATATCGCACCTATTATCAAATACTCGTTTATTCATTCGCCGATAGCAATGATGACGGCATTGGCGATTTTAAAGGCATCGCCGATAAGCTTCCTTATCTTCAAGAATTGGGAGTTAATGGCTTATGGTTATCACCTGTCAATGAATCGACATCATACCATAGTTATGATGTAACAAATTATTATGGTATTAAGTCAGTATATGAAGTTGGCGGGTATACGTTTGAAGATTTAATTCAAGATGCCAAAGCCGTAAATATCGCCATCATCATGGATCTTGTGATTAATCACTCGGGCCGCGATCATACGTGGTTTGTGACAGGACTTGGCGCCTTTAAGAATAATGTCGCATCGAAATATAAAACTTGGTATAACTTCTCCACCACACAAGACACTGAACATCCATCAGGCAATACGGGCGGCTATTACGAATCGATCTTTTGGGATGGGATGCCTGATTTCAATTTTGATAATCCCGAAGTGCGCGCTGAAATGATTAAGATTGGCAAGTACTGGTTAGCAAAAGGCGTGGCTGGCTTCCGCCTGGATGCGGCCATGCACATTTTTACCGATTATGCAGTCGCCGATAAATGGAACGGCGATATCTATGATAAAAATATCGAATGGTGGCAAGAATTCCAATCTGGGCTAGCGGCAGAATACCCCGATGTTTATCTAGTGGGCGAGATGTGGACTAACCTCGAAAAAATTAAACGATATTACGCATCAAACCTTGATAGTGCCTTTAACTTTGAAACAAAACGACAGATTAATAATGCCATGAACGGCGTCGATGGTTATAGCGATTTTCTTGAAGACTTCCAAACCGATATTCGAAGTTATCAAGAAGATGCGATTGAAGCGTATTTCTTTTCCAATCACGATGATGGACGCTTAACGGCAACCATCACCAATGAACGACGGCTTAAACTTGCCGCGTCATTACAACTTTGGGCTCCGGGCAACGCTTTCATATATTATGGTGATGAAATTGGTCTAAAAGGCAATGGTGGGTCGGGCGATGGAATCCATCGGACACCAATGCGCTGGGGCGATGAATATGTTACCGATCCATCCCGTTATGGGATTGGAGCATCTTATAGTTCCAGTACCATTTCTTACCAAGATGTCGACGATCAACGCGACAGCGAAACTTCGCTATTAGCCCACTATAAACATGTTCTTGCCATTAAAAATGCCTACCGTGAACTATTCGCAGGCACGCTTTTAAGCGTAGACACTGGAGATGCCAAACTTCAAGCTTATACGATTACTTATCGCGACAAGATATTTCTTGTAATCCATAACACCGATGACGCGCATGAGGATGTAACCATAAGTGGCGTGACCCAATTTTTGGATGGTGTCTCCCTCGACAACGAACTGCTTATTTATGAAGATGGTCTTTTATCAATGCCCGCTTTTAGCTCAGCTTTATTGCAACTTAATACGACGACAATTACAATTGTTTGATTCGTTGCTAATTTTGCTTAATTCGATTGTGATTGCCTTTCCTATTTTTTACACTATTAGTATGGAGAGCGTGGATGAATATTAAACTTATAGTTCGCCGACTTATTTTTCCAATATTTGGAGCATTGTTACTCGCTAGTTGCGGTAGCGATGTTTTTCCAAGCGGGGATGATGCTTATTGCGATGAAGACTGGGGTACATGCTACGCCTTTTTTGAAAACAAAATCGCCATGGAGAAGGATAATAAATGGGGTTATGTCGATCAAGAAGGTGAAGCAGTCATCGATTTTGAATTCGATGATGCCGCGGCCTTTGCTCATGGAGTAGCGATTGTCAAAATCGGCACCAAAGAAAACATCATTAATAGTAAGGGTGAAACGCTAATTACAGGCGGTTATGATCGCATCATGCGGGATGTTGATGAGGCGATTATGCTTTATAAAACTTCGGCTGGTTATGGGCTCCTTTCAGAAAGTGGTGATGAGATTACCGAGGATATCTACTTTGATGTTGTCGGGCAATTTGTCGATGGCCTCCTCGCTGTTTCGGTTGGTGCCGGCGATACATATGGCTATGTCAATCCTTCCGGCGATGTCGTGATTTCCACCACTTATCAAGAGGCATATCCATTCACATCCGGACTTGGCCTTGTCAAAGTCGGGGGACGTTATGGCTTTGTTGATCAAGACGGCGATTTTGTTATTGACGCCACTTATCTTGACGCATGGAGTTTTGATGCGTTTGATCGGGCCATCGTCCAAAATCTTGATGAAACATTTAGTCTCATCAACAAACAAGGCGTCGCTTTAATCGAAGAGGCAGCGGATATTTATGGAGAAGGCCCATTATATGAAGTAGAAGATCAAACTGGTGATCTATATTTATATCGCGCCGATGGGACTAAGTTCCAACCGCAAATGTATACCTATATCAATGTCTATAATGAATATTTGGCAAATGTCGAATGGGATGAAGGTCTGGATAGCTTTGATGAAACGATTCTTTTTAATCCCGACGGGACCATTAACCAAAGCGTGCCTTATGCCAATAGTAACTATATCGTCAGCGGCGATAAGAAAACATACCTAATCGATGACTCCAACCAACTGCAACTATACTCCTATGACCTTGATTTCATGGTTAATGGTGATGGTGTTCATATGATTTCAGACACTTTAGTGGTGGTTGAGGATGGTGAAAAGGTCGGAGCGTATACCCTAGAAGCCAACCCCGAAATAGCGATACCCTTTATTTATGATAATTTGCTTCCAATGGCCGATGATTACATCTTTGCCGAGCAAGATGGATTCATGGGTGTCTTAACCAACGATGGGGACATTATCGTTCCCTTTGAATACGATATGTTTAACTTCTTGCCGAATATATAATTGAAAAGTAGAAAGATTCTAACGATGGTCTCCGCCTAATTAGGCGACCTTTAATATTTGAATTAATTTGATATTTTCAATTAATTAGTTAGATTTACAATGGATCCACAAGATGTGGTTGATCGATAAAAGGATTGTTGACGGACTTAGAAACAGGGTAGCGCGTCATATTTTCACTATTGAAAGGAATCAATAACTCTTTTAGCGACTTAAAATCATGAATTTCTTTTTTAAGCCATATTTGCTGGTCTTTTTTGGGGATAATGACGGGCATTCGATCATGAACACCTTCCATTATCTTGTTGCCTTTCGTGGTGATAATCGCACATGTGTAGATTTTTTTACCATCTTTAGTGGTGTGGCTTGCCCAGATTCCCGCGAGGGCAAATGGCGATTTATCCTTCAAAGTAAATCGATAAGGTATTTTTCCTTCATCGGTTTTTTGCCATTCATAATAACCATCAGCGAGTATCAGACAACGTCGCTTCTCAAACGATGAACGGAAAGATGGTTTATTTTGGATTGTTTCCGCTTTCGCATTAATTAAAGCATAACCGCTTTTCTCATCGGAGCGATTTTCAGGGATAATGCCCCATTTTAGATTGCCAATCCGATAGGATATACCATCGTGAATAATGGCGAGCACTGGTTGCGTTGGAGCGATATTATACCGAGGAGCATAAAGCGATTCGTCAATGTCAAAAATATCATATTGTTTTGCAATATAATCTTTTAGATCAGCGATTGACAATGTTAGGGTAAAACGGCCACACATATTATTAATTATAGCATCGATAGGGTGTCTTTTTATGGCATTTGGGCTAAAATAGACACGAGCATGAACAAAATTAATATTTGGGGGACCATCAATTGATACCATATCGCGATTTAAACATGTGGATTGAATCCATGAGAGAATTATGCCAACCGGATGCCATTCATTGGTGTGATGGGAGTCAAAAGGAATACGAGGCCTTTTTAGATCAACTGGTGGTCGAAGGCAAAGGGCTTAAGCTGAATCCTAAGAAACGGCCAGGATCATATGCTTTCTTTAGTGATCCTAGCGATGTCGCGCGTACGGAGAATCGAACGTTTATCGCTTCGATTAATAAAGATGATGCCGGACCCACGAACAATTGGGAAGATCCCCAAAAATTAAAAGCAATTCTGACCGATAAATTTTCTGGTTCCATGAAGGGACGCGTAATGTACATCATGCCGTTTATGATGGGACCATTTAATTCGCCATTATCGAAAATCGGCATTCAGATTACCGATAGCTTATATGTTGTCGTCCATATGTATTTAATGACGCGCATGGGTACACATGTTCTACAAGTACTCGCCGATGGCGGTTCATTTGTACCATGCTTACATTCAATGGGTTATCCACTTACCGATGGTAAAAAGGATTTGCCGTGGCCATGTGCCCCAATTGAAGAAAAATATATCGCTCACTTTCCAGAAGAGAGGATGATTTGGTCGTATGGTTCAGGCTATGGCGGTAACGCATTATTGGGCAAAAAGTGTCTGGCGCTTCGAATTGCTTCGGCGATTGCCCGCGATGAAGGCTGGCTGGCCGA
>DIVY01000005.1:51005-90968 GCA_002422535.1 Caryophanales bacterium UBA6120
TTGGAAAGTGGAAACTATCGGCGATGACATCGCTTGGCTTTGGTTGAAAGAGGATGGTCGCCTTTATGCGATTAATCCTGAATTTGGCTTTTTTGGTATTGTTAAAAACACCTCGTATAAATCTAATCTCAATGCCATGATGACGATGCGAGAAAATGCGCTGTTTACCAATGTCGCCATTACTGATGATTTAGATGCCTATTGGGAAGGACTTGATGGTCCTGTGCCGCAACATTTAATTGATTGGAAAGGTCGCGATTGGACCCCCGAAATGACGACGCCCCCATCACATCCAAATGCCAGATTCACCGTCAGGACAAGTCAAAGCCCCGTGCTAGCAAAAGAGTGGAATGACCCCGAGGGCGTCCCGATTTCCGCAATATTGCTAGGAGGTCGCCGCCCCAACACGGTTCCGCTCGTTCATGAAAGCCTTGGCTGGCGGCATGGCGTTTTTATGGGCTCGATTTTGGGGTCAGAAATAACTTCGGCGACCATCAGCGATCGTCAAGGCGAGGTAAGACGCGATCCCTTCGCGATGTTGCCCTTTATTGGTTATCATGTCGGCGATTATTTGCAACATTGGCTCGATGTTGGCGCCCGCTCAAATTATGCTTTCTTACCCAACATCTATTATGTGAATTGGTTCTTAAAAGACGAACATGGCGATTTCTTGTGGCCAGGTTTTGGTCACAATTCACGCGTATTAAAATGGATTTTCCAACGATGCGACCATGCTATCGGGGCTAATTTGACACCGATTGGATATGTTCCTAATCCTGAGGATATTGATATTACCGGCACGCGCTTGCGTCCTGAATCAATGGAAAAGCTGACACGTGTCGATATTGATGCTTGGCTTAACGAAGTCGAATCGATTAAAGCATTCTATCAAACAATCGGGGATAAACTTCCCGTTGATTTAGCAAACGAACTCGAAAAACTTGAAAAAAGACTGCATTATCATCAAAAAAAATCACAATTATCTGAATTTTAGGGTTTACATGTCGCAATCGGTTTTGGTAGACTAGGGCTATATTTCTCAAATTAGTCCTATGTTTTCACACTATAAGCAGCACTTAGCACTAGTCATTTTATCTTCACTGACGTTTTCATTTGGAAATCATCAAGCAGACACACTTTTTGTTGAAGCGGAAACGAATACTTACACGACCTCGTTCAACGATTTCCCTTGGAAAGATGTTAATGGAAGTTATTCAACACGCGCCGATTACACAAAGGCGCCATTCATTGTTGAAGAAGAAACACATTCGTTTTTGTTTTCCGCCGGTTATGATGATGCGACAGGTGGACCGCGGCTTGGATCACAAAATAGTACCGCTTATCAATATCATGATTTTGATCAAGCGAGCCTTTGGCCATTTCGCAATTTAACGAGCAATCCTTCTGAGGCAGTCATCGCCATGACAACTTCGCTAGTTGGTCACAAAGTGACGAATGTCTCCTTTTCTTGGAATGCTACTTATAATGGTCCCCAAGATGTCCATTTAATATATTCACTTGATGATGGAAGTAATTGGCATATAGCAACTAGTGGCGCCACTACGAGCGGTTCACCTCTTGTATTTTCAAATGTCATAAGTGGCAATCATCTTAGAATCGGCATCCTCACTGGTTACAAGCAGCTCGCTTATCGGTATCTTGAAAATCCAACAATTAGTTTTTTATTTGAACCAATGACGGATAACGAAAGCGCCTCTTCGCTAATGGAACTCGTTGCCACTTATACTCCTTGTGAAACGGATACGTTAGGTCTCTTGCTAAGTAGCGATGCCATCGCCACGAGTCTTGCTGACCAATACAATTCATTAAGTGAAAATGCTCGGGCAATCTTCAATGGTGGTTTAATGGAAGATGATACGCCTTACCGACAACGCTTAGATCTTATCCTTGAGGCTCATGGTCAAACAATATCTGTGAATCCAGACAGCATAAATGAGATAACTAATTATTCATCGATTGTGTTTATGGCAATATTAAGCACGGGAATTATCGTATATGGAACAACGAAAAGAAAATATCGATAAGGTAGAAACAAACAATTATAAGCGACTTTTGGTGGCGTTATTGCTATTTTTTACTGTACTAATTGCCACATTATCAGTTGGTGATTTTGTACTCAGTGGCACGCATTTAGTGGAATTGTTCGACTATGATTTTCGTTTAGGGATTTATCCCATCAGCAGTTCGGGGACGGCTTTAATCCAAGATGAAGGAGCATATAAGGCATTAAGGTTTGATGAACTTGACGATTCATTTAATAGTGCAACATTTGATTCCACTCCCATCAAAAAAATAGAAATATCCATTTCTGGTTTTGAGTTAGTGGGTGATGAAAGCATGATTACCATTGACGCCATTTTTACCATCAATGGTTTCGATTCAAGCGAGACACTGATAGAAACAAGACCAGTTTCTTCAGTATCCATCGATACGCCAGTCAGCATTTATTTTCAAGAAGATGATATTACATCATTTCAGCTTATTATGACTAACTATGCCACATCTTTAGATTCTGGGGGGCTTGCCCTAGGTGTCGATATCATGCGGATACGAGGATTTAGACAGCAATAAAAAAACAAACCGTAATTAGCGATTTGTTTTCTTTATTTAAACTATTTAGCGTTTTGGTGACCGAGGGTTAGCGCCTTTTCATTGATGGCGAGCAAGTGCTCTTTTTTCTCACCAAAGAATTGAGCTAGTGTTTTCATGATGGAGGCATCAGAAAATAGTTTTGTCGCTTCAAGATACGCTCCAAGAATCGCCATATTCATGACTTTTGGTTCATCAAGGTCAGCTGCGATTTCATTAGCGTTCACGCCGACGGCTTTGACGCCATTTAAAGTTTTCACTTCTTTAATCAGCGAAGCGTTATAAAGGAGAAGGCCGCCATCTTTAATCATCGCGCCATATTTGATATATGATGGTTCATTTAGCACGATGCAATGATCGGCTTTGGCAAAAACCGGGGAATAAATGGCTTGATCAGAAATGGTGACGAGGCAATTGGCGGTACCGCCACGGGTTTCGGGTCCGTAAGATGGTACCCAAATGCTATTGAGGTTTTCATTACTGGCGGTGGCTGCGAGAAGTTGTCCCATCAGCATTACGCCTTGTCCGCCGAATCCGGCGATGCGAATTGTTTTAGTCATTTTTGACATCCTTATATACTCCCAGTGGGAAGTATTTGGTCATTTCGGTTTCCGCCCATTTCATGGCATCGATGGGCGTCATGCCCCAGTTAACGGGACATGTGGAAAGAATTTCAACCATCGTAAAGCCTTTTTTCTCCATTTGGTAAGTGAAGGCTTTCTTAATGGCGGCTTTGACTTTCCGATAATTTAAAGCACTAGTCATGGCGACGCGTTCCATATAGGCCACGCCGGTAATTTGCCCAAATATTTCCGATATTTTGATTGGATTACCTTGCAGCGCACAATCGCGACCTTTTTGCGAAGTCGTTGTCTTTTGTCCTGGTAGTGTCGTGGGCGCCATCTGACCACCAGTCATTCCATAAATAGCGTTATTAATGAAAATAACGGTAATGTTTTCGCCACGATTAGCGGCATGGATTGTTTCGGCAATTCCAATGGATGCTAAATCGCCATCGCCTTGATAAGTGAAGACCGGTTGATTTGGTAAGACGCGCTTGATGCCGGTCGCCACAGCGCAGGCGCGGCCATGGGCGACTTGTTGCATATCACAGTTGAAGTATTCATAACTGAACACCGAGCATCCAACGGAAGCCACACCGACCGCGGTATCTAATAGATTTAATTCTTCAAGCACTTCGGCCACGATTTTATGGATGATACCATGGGTACATCCCGGGCAGTAGTGGGTTAACTTATCAGTCAAGCCCTTCGTCTTTTGATATTTGATCATTCGCGAATCCCCCTTTCAAAATGAAGTGCGGCATCGGTAATTTCATCAGGATCCATGACGATGCCTCCGGTGCGACCAAAGAAGGCAATCGGCCAGCGACCTTTGACGCCAATGCGCACATCATCAATCATTTGTCCTAAACTCATTTCGGTCACAAGAATCTTTTTAACGGTTTTTGGTAATTCATTAAACGCCTTGTAGGGGAATGGCCATAGCGAGATGGGCCGAATCATGCCAATCTTGACGCCTTGAGCGCGCAGTGTCTCAATCGTGCTTCTAGCAATTCGAGCGGTTGATCCATAAGCGACGATGACGATTTCAGCATCATCGGTGTGAATCATTTCGTATTTAATCTCGTTTTTAATGACTTCGAGGTATTTCTTTTCAAGCTTGAGGTTATGGGCTTCAAGGTCCGCTGGGTCAAGGTGAATTGAACTAATGATGTTACGATGCCCAGGATGGTCTTTGGTACCGGTGGTACCAAACTCATGTTTGACGGGAGTTCGTTTATTATAGGGAGCGTCGATATCGACCGCTTCCATCATCTGACCAATTAAACCATCAGCAAGAATCATGACGGGATTACGATAAATATCAGCGACCTCGAATCCTTCTTTAATCAAATTGATCGTTTCTTGAATTGATTCGGGCGCAAAAACGATGACGTGATAGTCACCATTACCGCCACCGCGCGTTGCTTGATAATAATCCGCTTGTGAAGGCTGAATGCCCCCAAGTCCAGGACCGGCGCGCATGACCGAAACGATTAAACAAGGAAGTTCGGAACCGCAGATATAGCTGATGCCTTCTTGCATTAAGGCAATACCAACGGAGGAAGAAGAAGTCATCGTGCGTTTACCGCATCCGGCCGCGCCATAAACCATATTGATCGCAGCGACTTCTGATTCGGCTTGCACGAAGGCTTTACCAAGTTCGGGCATGTACTTGCTTAGGTATTCTGGCACTTCGTTTTGGGGCGTGATTGGATATCCAAAATAAGCTTCGACATTGGCCTTGATGGCCGCAAGGGCAATTGCTTGATTGCCTTTTAATAATTGTTTACTCATCGAGTTGTTCCACCTTTATGACGGAATCGGGGCAAATCATCGCGCAGAATGAACAGCCGATGCATTTGCTAATGTCAGTGACGGATACGAGATGATAACCAGATTGGTTCATGCGCGTGGGATCCATCACTAAAATATGAACGGGACACACATGGTTGCATAGTTCGCAGCCCTTACAGGCGACGTTATTGAATGTGAGACGATGTTGTTTCAAATTATTGCTCCTTTCATCGTTTGATGTAATTTGAATGCAGCGATTGAATCGCTTCAATCCGTTTTTTGGCAAACACCTTGGCCGCGAGTTGCGTATGAACGTTTTGTTCGTCGGCAATCTTGAAGATTTCGAGTAAGCGATCGAATATTAATGTTACTTCGGCCATGACGTTTTCACGCTTATATCCAATCAATTCATGGTAGACATTGATGACGCCACCGGCGTTAATGACAAAATCGGGGGCGTATAAAATACCGCGCTCAGTGAGCATTGGACCATGAATATCCTCATCTAATAATACATTATTCGCCGTGCCGGCAATAATTTTGGCTTTAATTTGGGGAATGGTTTCGCTATTGAGGATGCCGCCCATCGCGCAGGGACTAAATACATCGACATCAAGTCCATAAATTTCTTCGGGTTTCACGGCGATAACATTTGGATGTTCTTTGGCCATGCGTTCAATATGTTTGGGATTAATTTCGGCAAAGTAGATTTTCTTCGCCCCCGCTTCCACTAGATAATTGATTAAGTAATAACCAGTTTGACCAGCGCCTTGAACGGCAAATGAATATTTGGATATGTCTTCGTCGCCAAACTTATATTTAAGGGCGGCCTTCACGCCATGGAAAGCGCCAAGCGCTGTCATTGGCGAGGGGTTGCCAGACTTTCCTTCTAAACCAACCACATAATCAGTTTCCATATGGACATAGCTCATGTCTTGAGTTGAAGTATTGACATCTTCAGCGGTAATATAACGCCCATTTAAACTCTGGACATAACGACCTAACGCCCGGAAGTAAGCTTCGGATTTGACCTTTGATGCATCACCGATTAATACGGTTTTTCCACCGCCAAGGTTAAGCCCAGCGGCCGCTGCTTTGTAAGTCATGCCACGCGCTAAGCGAAGCACATCCAAAGTCGCCGCTTCTTCGGATTCATAATTCCAGATGCGGGTTCCTCCCAGTGCGGGTCCAAGCGTTGTATTGTGGATTGCCGTAATTCCTTTAAGACCAGTCGACTTGTCAAAAAAATACACGACCTGCTCATAATTATGTTTGGCCATGTATTCAAACACTTTGAAATCGCTCATTGCATTCTCCTTTTGTTCGTTTATCGCTACCATTATACAACAATGATTTGATAACTTCATCAGGATTTTGGTAGCGGTTTCATCACTTCTTAAATAACTTCAAATAGGCTCCGTAACCTTCTTTTTCAAGTTGACCAACCGGTATGAAGCGTAATGCGGCTGAATTAATGCAGTAACGCAGACCACCTAATTCAGATGGACCATCATTAAATAGATGACCAAGGTGCGCATCGCTTTCTAGCGACCTTACTTCAGTGCGAATCATGCCAACGGAATAATCGTTTTTTTCAATCACTTCAAGTACATCAATCGGTTTTGCAAAGCTTGGCCAGCCACAGTCTGAGTCGAATTTATCAAGCGAACTAAACAAGGGTTTGCCGGATAGTATATCGACATAAATACCATCTTGGTGATTGTTCCAATATTCATTATTAAAAGGCGGTTCTGTACCATTGTTGAGAGTGACATGCTTTTGAATACTCGTAAGTTTACCATCGTCATATGCTTTTTTGCTCATTTTTCGATTTTCCTTCTATTAAATATGATAACACTGAATTAATTACGGAAAACTTTACAAAATATTTAACCATTGGAGTCGTCGCTAAATGATTATTCGGGATTCTTTGGATTTATTGTTTGATTAATTTTTCGTGCCTACTTGGTGGTTTGTCGTTGGTCGTATTTGTGCTCGCGCTTGTGACGTCCGATAAGAAATATGTTCATGATGTTCTTTTAGCAGTTGTGGGCCTTGAGTTATTATTTTGGTTTTTCTCACTGATCGTTTATCTGATTAATTTAGCGGATCTTAATGATCTTAATATGCCAAACTTCTCCTGTCCTTAAACATGGGTGTCTGATTTATTCTTATTCACATTTTATTCGTGGTCTATATGGCCTTATTGCCACAACCAGTCAAATGATTGACTTATAAGATTGTTGATGCGACAAACACGAAAGCGACCGAAAAGAAAGAAGCGAAAAAAATAATAGTTAATGAATTAACAAACCACTTACTAACAATGGGTAGCCTATATATAATCACTTTTTTGAAAGGGAAAATCTTTTAATTAATATGGAATTATTGTTGGTTTTCTTTCTTCTAATTATTTATTTTGAAATGGAAATTTACAGGTTGTTTTGGTTAATCGGTAAATAATCCAGATCGTTCCCAACAGCAATATGGCAAGTGAAATTAGTTTATATGGGAAACCCGCCCACGGAAGCGCGATGACCCCAAATGTGATGCCAACTGCCGCGAAAAACGAAATGACGCAGGGCGTGCAACCATAGGTTAATATACCAAACAGCACGCTGATAAACGATAAGTTGCTGGCCTTGCTTTCCTTGCCGGTTAAATCGAATTGAGCGCTTGAGAACGCGAGCATGATTGTGCTTAAAACGGCCATTAAAATGTTGATAAAGACATTGGCGATGACAAGCCAAATAGAGAATTTGTTTGCCATCTCGACATAGCTCATATTGAAAAAATCAATCGTTGTGTAGAGCGTCACGAAGAATAGTAAAAAGGCGATATTCATAAGGATGAATTTCTTCTCTTTTTGCTTTTGGAGGACCATGGTTAACATATACTTAAATATTATAAATGGATGGAAACATTTTATCTAACTTTACGCTTTAGACCACCAAAGTAAATTTATGTATAATATTTTCATTATTTCTCCTAGAATATAGTAGTCATCGATGGCAGTATTTGGAGGTCCCTATGGATTTATTTAAAAAATGTTATGATTATATCGATGTTGACCAAATAAAAGAGTTGGGTATTTACCCCTATTTTCATGCCCTCGAAACTCGCCAAGATATCGAAGTAAAAATGGAAGGCCATCGTAAAATTATGATTGGTTCCAATAACTATCTTGGTCTTACTAGCGATGAACGAGTCATCTCCGCGGGATTGAAAGCCTTAAATGATTTTGGTTCTGGGGTGTCCGGATCGCGATTTCTTAATGGGACAACAACATTACACATCACCCTTGAACAAGAATTGGCCGCGTTTCTTCATAAAGAAGCCTGTGTTACTTTCTCGACGGGATTCCAAACGAATTTAGGAATTATCTCGGCGATTGCGACCATCGGCGACATCATATTTGGCGATCGTGAAAATCACGCTTCCATTTATGATGGGGCCAAACTAAGTTATGCCCAATTTGTTCGCTATGACCATAACGATATGGGCGAATTAGAAGAACTATTAGCCAAAGCCGATCCTAAGAAGGGCAAATTGATTGTCACCGATGGCGTATTTTCCATGAGTGGCGATATTTGTAATCTTCCCGAGATTGTCCGCCTAGCCCGAAAATATGATGCCCGGGTCATGATCGATGATGCGCATGGATTTGGCGTGCTCGGACCAAATGGCCGGGGGACCGCCGAATACTTTGGACTCGAAAACGAAGTGGATATCATCATGGGCACCTTCTCAAAGTCGCTTGCGAGCTTGGGCGGTTATATGGTCGCCGACGCCAAGGTAGTCGACTATGTTCGTCACAAATCGCGGCCCTTCATTTTCTGCGCGGCGATCACTCCCGCGAATGCCGCCTGCGCCTTAGAAGCACTCCGTATTTTAATTGCCGAACCAGAACGACCGAAGGCATTACTAGATATCGCGGCCTATATGCGAAAACAACTAGTGAGCAAGGGATTGAAGATTATCGAACACTCCATCGCTCCCATTATTCCCATTTATACCTATTCGCAACTTCGGACGCTTGTAGCCAGCAAGATGCTATTTGATCGTGGCGTTTATGTAAATCCGGTGTTGCCACCAGCCGCACCCGAAGGACAATGTTTGATTCGGACAAGCTATACGGCGACACATACTAAAGCCTTGATGGATGAAGCGGTCACCATTATCGGAGAAGTATTAAATTCCCTCCCTGAATCTGATGATCAACTATTAGGAATGCTTTATGAAGAAAAATAAGTTGGTCATTCTAATTACCGGCGCTTCAAGCGGTATTGGTCGATCGACTGCCGATTTATTGTTAAAGCAAGGGCATCAAGTTATTGGTTTATCGCGTAGCGAACCACACAAGCCTTATGATTTTCAGCACGTTAAATGCGATGTGTCGAGTGAATTGTCAGTTAAAGCGGCGATAGAAAGTATTGTTAAGGAACATTCCAAAATTGATGTTTTGATTAATTGCGCGGGAATCGGGATTAGCGGCCCGCTTGAAAATATGACACTTGAGCAAGCCAAAAAAACGCTTGATGTCAATGTTCTGGGCGCGTTTTTAATGAGCAAATATGCCCTCCCGTATTTACGAGATACGAAAGGAATCATCTTCAATATTGGCTCTGTTGCCGGACCGATTACAATCCCGTTTCAAACATTTTATTCAATGTCAAAAGCTGCGCTTCAATCATTTACAGAGGGTTTACGTTTAGAATTAAAGCCACTTGGTGTGCGTGCCGTTTCGATTCTTCCAGGCGACACCAAAACTTCATTCACCACAAGACGCGAAAAGATGGCAGAAGACGCCATCTATGGAAAGCGACTTGATCGTTCGATTAAAGTTATGGAACACGACGAACAAAATGGCAAGGATCCGATTTCGGTTGCCCGTGTTATTAATAAGCTTTTATTTAGAAAACATCCGCCGGTCGCCGTAACAATTGGATTTTCTTATAAACTGCTCGTCTTCTTAAATAAGTTTCTACCAAAGAAACTCGTCCAAGTAATCGTCTATTCGATATATGGTAAATAGGCATCGGGTTCCGATGCTTTTTATTTGCAATATCAAGAGTGGTGTTCTAAAATGTAAATACCCTGGGGGGTATAAAATATGGAACATACATCCGCCGTTAAGCACGTAAAGCATTTGGCTTCGCCACGGATTCATCGAATCGTCGGACAAGTACAAGGCATTGAACGCATGATCGAAAATGAAAAGAGTTGTCCCGAAATATTGACGCAAATCAGCGCCATTCGGGCATCACTTCTTTCTCTTTCGACACTGTTACTAGAAAATCACATTAACCACTGCGTTAAAGAAGATATCGCCAATGGGCAATTTGAAAAGATCGCCGAACTCAATATGCTTCTTACCCGTTTATTGAAATAGTATATGAAAATAATTAAAATCAAAGTCACGGACATGGATTGTGCCATGTGCGCAAAATCAATTGAGCAGGCATTTTTCGATCTTGAAGGCATTGCATCTTCGAACGTAAACCTATCAGAGGGTTACGCGCGCATCAAATATGATGAGACGCTTTGGAATGAAGCGAAATTATCAGAGCGCATCCGCATGAGCGGATATACCCCAGTTTCGTTTGTGGAGAAGAAACCGATCAATTGGTTTATGGTTCGCATAATCGCGAGCATCATTTTATCGCTTCCGCTCCTTTGGTCGATGCTTGGACACGCCGGTTTATCGGAAAATGTCGTGCATATGCTTGTGCCGACAATTTTCATGAATCCCCTGTTCCAATGGGCATTAGCGACACCTGTTCAATTTGTCATCGGCGCCGCTTTTTACCGCCGGGCATTTCATAACATTAAAAGCAAAACGATTGGCATGGATGTGCTGGTCTCACTTGCCACCACGATTGCATATTTCTTTTCTGTGTATGAGATAATTCGGAATTTTGATCAAATTATCGCTACTGGACATTATGAAGGATTGCTATACTTTGAAGCCTCGGCAATCATCATTACCGTTATTCTCGTGGGTCATTACATGGAACACAAGGTCAAACTCCAGACGAGCAAAGCGTTACAAGAATTAATGGAATTAGCGTCTAAAGAAGCGCTTGTGATAGAAGATGGCCATGAAGTATTAAAACCGATTGACGCGATTAGCCCTGGCATGGTTTTACGCGTTAAGAAGGGTGAAAAAATTCCGCTTGATGGCACGATTCTATCTGGAAAAACCATCATTGATGAAGCGATGATTACTGGTGAAAGCGTTCCCGTTACGCGAATTGAAGGCCAATCAGTCATTGGGGCGACGATGAACGTGGGCGCGACGTTTTCAATGACGGTCACCCACGCGCTTGGCTCATCGTTATTACAAAAAATAATTGAAGCGGTTGAGGAAGCGCAAAGCCAAAAGCCAAAGATTCAACGCATCGCTGACCTGATTGCTTCGATCTTTGTACCGATTGTTATTTTGATTGCCATCACTGCATTTATCGTTCACATATTTTGGCTAAATCCAGGACAATTTCATCCCTCATTTTCGGCCTCGATTGCCGTATTAGTGATTTCATGCCCGTGTGCCCTGGGGCTAGCAACTCCCATGAGTATCATGGTGGGCTCATCCCGTTCGGCGCGACGTGGCATTTTATTTAAAAATGGGACCATTTTTGAAAAGACACCCGTCATTAATACCATTGCTTTCGATAAGACCGGCACTTTGACGGTGGGTAAGCCAGTGGTCACCGATATTATTGGAGAAGATTTAAAAATCCTGGCGAGTATGGAAATGGCTTCTAGCCACCCATTGTCACTAGCGATTTTAGAAAAAGCTGAACAACAACAACTTGAATTGATTAATGATGTGCCGGTGGAAGAAATTCCAGGTTTTGGTTTGAAAGCCTCATATAATCATCATCGGTATATAGCCGGTTCCTTAGCATTCATTCAATCGTCTCTTGAAATTCAAGATGAGCAACTTCAAACAATTGAGGCAATGCAACGTCAGGGCAAGACGACTATCTTGTTTGCCAAGGATGATGTAGTGACCACGATCGTGGCTATTAAAGACACCGTCAAAGAAAGCGCCCGCGGGGCGATTAATAAATTGCATGAAATGGGCATCGCCACTTATTTATTAACAGGTGATCACGAACTGGTCGCCCAATCACTCGCGCAAGAAGTCGGGATTGAAGCAGCACAAGTAAAAGCGGGGATGACTCCGTTTGAAAAGGCGGAATTCATCAAAGAATTGCAAGCGCAAGGCAAGAAAGTCGCCTTTGTGGGTGATGGCATCAATGATGCGATTGCCCTCCAAAACGCCGATTTATCGATGGCGATTGGTAGTGGTAGCAGCATCGCGATTGAAAGTAGCGATGTCACGTTATTACATTCCGATCTCGGGGCGATTGTCGATACGCTGCTAATATCGCGGGCAGTTATCAAAAATATCAAATTAGGCTTCTTCTGGGCGTTTAGTTACAACCTGTTCGCAATTCCGATTGCGTTTATGGGGTTACTATCGCCGGTTGTGGCCGCTTTGGCAATGGTGGTAAGCGATGTCACCGTCGTGCTCAACGCCTTAAGGCTTCATCGCATCAAATTAAAATAAAAGGAGATTATTTATGGTTTACAAAGTCAAAAACATGTCGTGCCGTCACTGCGTGATGCGCATTGAAGAAGTGTTAAAGAAAAACGGCATTGACGCCGTGGTGGATTTATCATCGAAATCGGTCACTAGTGAAGATAAGCGCATCCCCGAAATTTTAAAAACAATCGGCTATTTTACCGAATAGATTAAATTTTTCCTAGGACAAATTCAAAGAAATCGTCGACTTCTTGTTTTGTTAGAAATTTGGCCATATAGAAATAATCACCCATGCCATCGCTGATGATGGGGGGATAGACACCATGTTTGAATATATGGTTTTTAAAAGTTTCAAGTATTGCTTCATGCGTGTGCTTGTAAATGGAATCTTTTCTTCTTGCGGGGGCGGCCACGTATGATTTTGGCGCGATGGCTGTTTCTCTTACCTCATTATAAGCGATGACATCAGCCCACGCTTTGTATAAAGATATGCCGGTACTTGCCGAAAGCATTTCGGGAGTGTAACCTCCTGCTGGGCGCATATTCACTTCCAGAGCGACAAGGCTACCGGTTTTTCCAAGATGGGGGTAATCTTTGCTAAGACGAAAAAATTCTAAATGGAAAATGCGGTTTTTAACGTCAAATGCTTTGATAATGCACTTACCGGCAGCGGACAAATCTTCGGGAATGAATGGGGTCGTAAAATAAAAATCATCGCCGTGATTATTGACGACAAGATAATTTGGCATTGGGAAAATATTGCTCGATTCATAAACGACTTCACTACTAGAGTTGGCGATACCATCATACGATACCGTTATTCCCTCAATGAATTCTTCCATAATATATTGTTCGTCGCGCTTTAAAGATAAAAAGTGGTCGAGTTCCATTTCATCGTTAATTTTATATGAGTAGTTGGAACCAACGCCAATGTTAGGTTTGACAAATACGGGATAGCCAACTTCTTGAATAAATGCAAGGCACGACTCGCGACTAGTGATTAGATGAAATCGAGCAAAAGGAAGATTGGCAATGGCAAAATATTGTTTCATTATCGACTTGGCTTTATACTTCATGACTTCAGAAAATTGAATGCCTGAATTAACGTTGAAATCGGTTCGTAACTTTGAATCGTTAATAAGCCACCATTCATTATGGGATTCAAGATAGTCGATTTTCCCATATTTAAATGCGAAGAAAGCCACGGCTTTAAACATCGAGGCATAATCGTTCATGTTGGGGCAGAAGTAATATTCGAAAAGATTTTGCTTTACTTCAAGCGCTAATTCATTATAAGGGGTATCCCCGATGCCTAGAACGGTAAAACCATTTTGTTTCAATGCAGCGGCAAATTTATAATAGGTTGCTGGAAATTGTGGTGATATCAAAATGAAGTTCATAATTGCATTATATTATGACGTAATCGCGAGATAAAGCCATAAGAAAGCGTTTCCTTATTCAAGCGTGAATTATCATTTTAACGAAGTTATGACTATGTTAAAATATGTAAGTTAATAGAAAGAGACCTCGCTATGAAAGAAATTGCCCTGATATTGTTTCTCGTCACTTATGTCGCCCTGCTAGTATTGCCCAAATGGCGTTCCTATATCGCCGTGGCTATGGCTGCGATCTTTGTTATTTTGGGCATTGTCAATTTCTTCGATGTGTGGACAATTGCCATCAACTGGAACGTTATCTTGATGATTGCCGGTACGATGATTGTCGTCGCCTTATTTATTGAATCCAAAATGCCGGCTTTACTGGCCGATCTCATTATTGAAAAAGCCCCCAATGTTAAATGGGCGATCGTCTTATTGGCGTTTTTTTCTGGTATCATCTCCGCATTTGTTGATAATGTCGCTACCGTCTTAATCATGGCGCCAATCGCGTTAACGATCTCCAAGCGGATCAAAATTTCTCCCATTGCCCCAATCATCGCCATATCGGTAAGCGCCAATCTTCAAGGATTTGCTACTTTAGTAGGCGATACCACTTCCATCATGCTTGGGGGCATCGCCGACATGAATTTTGTCGATTTCTTCTGGATTGAAGGCAAGCCAGGACCTTTCTTTGTGGTTCAAGCTGGTGCTTTAGTCTCGGTTTTCATCCTTCTATTCTTATTTAGAAAATTAAAACAGCCAGTGCAAATTGAAGAACGGGCGGTCGTTACCGACTATGTCCCCAGCTTGATGTTAATTGGCATTATTTTGTTATTAGTCGTCGCTTCGTTTATTCCAAATAAGCCCAATATTACGAATGGTTTAATTACGATTGGGATGGGACTTGTGGCACTGATTTATCGGCTTATCAAAACCAGATCCTGGCAGAAAACTTGCAATGTTGTCAAAGAAATTGATTTTCACACGCTGGCGCTTCTGGCGGGTCTATTCGTCTTGATTCATGGTATTACCGAAGTGGGCATCATCGATGACATTGCCGCCTTTTTCTTACAGGTGGCTGGCAATAATAAGTTTGTTATATTTACCCTTGTGGTATTTGTGTCGGTAGCCCTTTCCGCCTTTATCGATAATATTCCTTATGTAGCAACGATGTTACCGGTCATGTTAACTATTTCCACGGCGATGGGTATTAACCCATTATTACTTTACTTTGGCTTATTGTGTGGGGCGACGTTAGGTGGCAATCTCACCCCAATTGGCGCCAGCGCCAATATCGCCGGCATCGGTATTTTACGAAAAGCCGGCTATGAGGTTAAAGTAACCGACTTCTTGAAGATTGGCGTGCCGATGACGCTGGCCGCGGTTTTGGTAGGTTACGGCTTACTTTGGCTTCTTTGGTCGTAAAATAATAAGCTTTTGCGGGCTTTTTAATTAATTGTTTTTAATTTCGATATGGCACATCTTCATGGCTTCAAGGGCGTTTTGATGGCTAGTTGGCGTGACTCCAGCCGATCCAGAAGCATCAACGCTGATGGGAATATCGGGGAAATAAGTTTTTATTAATAAGGCATTTGATATCACACATATGTCCGTGCATAAACCGAGCAATTCAATTGATGAAATTTGTTCTTGGAAATTCAATTCATTAAGATAATCGATTAATTCTTTGCTTCCAAAAGTATGTTTTTCGATTAATTTGGCCCTTGTTTTTATCGCATAAGGCAATAGGTCTTGATGCAATTGGTGACCCCATGTTCCTTTGATGCAATGAAGAACGGGAAGGTGTTTGCCCTCATCGTGTTTTAAGTATGAATCGTCATGAGTATCTAAGGTGAAGACAACTTTGCCATCAAATGATTGGATTCTTTGTTTGACATATGGAACAATTTTTAAAGCCTCGGGAGTTCCTAGAGCACCGGCGATAAAATCATTTTGCATGTCAACGACAATAAGCAGCTTCATATTGATTACTCCTTGCAATATTAAACTATTTTATCTAATTATAACCGCGCAAGATAGCAAAAGTAAGGAAGATTCTCTAGGCTTCTTGTTGCTTTAAGTGGAATTCTTGATTGGTTGATGGGCCAGATACGAACACCTGTTCCCTACCAATCCTTTTCTCAAAGTTGGTTTCCCTATCTATCTTTGATCATCATCTGTTTGGTCACCGATATCGCTGTTCGGTTTTTGAAGAACCCGAGCTTTAAGCGAGTTCAGTATTTCGTTTGAGGCGGTGGTCTATTAATAACGCTATTTGAAATATATAAACAAGTCATCATAAACGATGTCGATTCCGGCGCCTATTTATGGTATATTTTTCCATTCCGATTTTGTTCGACGCCAATTTATATCATAATGCTTGCCTGACTTTTGAAACTCGGTAAATTCCAAACAACCTTGTTTGAGTTTTTAGCCACATTTGGAATATTTGGAGGCATATCGGTTATTTTTTTACCCAAACACCATTTTTATTAGTCTGATTGACATTAATATTCAAACGATGGTGCACCAAGGAACAATGTTTATCGTGGGCTTTGCCCGCCAATTACGGGTTGTCAAAATTGAAGTTAAACCACTCGTTCGTGCCTCTAGCGTGTCCCTTACATTAGTGGCTACCGCCATGTTATTAAATTTCCTTTACAACATTTTCATTGGAGGCGCCCTACCCATTTTCTTAATCGCCCATTTGGTTGGATTCATGTGATGCGCCATGGTTGTGTTGTAGTTAGGCAAATTAATAAAGGATGTGAAACATGCCCGGTTTTGGAAACGCACTCACGTAATTGACCATTGATTTTCTTTCTCTTGAAAATGGAGTAATTTAACATTATTTAAGCCTTGAAAATGATTTTTTTAGCTATGGCTTTGGGGAACGCAAGCAATGATTGTCTGATAATTACTTAGTTCTCTCATTTAAGAGAACTGGCTCCCCATCTTTATTAATTGCTTCTTTTGTGATTAAATATTGCTAGCACCGACGTTATTTAATCAATCAAAGGAGAATAATTATGATCGTCAAACTGATGCCGGAGATGACGCTTGCCTTTTTATTCACGGAAGATAAGGTCTTCGGTGATACGCAGATGAATGAATTTCTGACTACAATTGGATCCAATCCGGAAGCCACGAAGAAATATTTTTTCCGGATCACCGCGCGCCAAAGAGCGACCATTAAGATTACGTATGCTTTGTACGCAATCGTTCCAGAAGGCACTAAAGGAAAGGGGAAAATCACCATTGTCAATCTTCCATCGGGCGAATATTTAATGTTCACAATGTCAAAACACGAATTTGACGATGTAAATTCTGGGGCCGATGAAAAGATTGGCGCGGCCGCTAAAGAATGGCTCAAAGAACATAATCGCAACTTCGACATGCGCAATATCTTTGGCCTGGTTGAAGAAGATTTTATCGATGGCTATGAGATGTACAATCTCTACTTCCCGATTAAATAATTATGCTAAAAATTATCAACTTCTCAAAGTCATACCAAAAAGGGATTAAAGCCTGTGATGATCTTAATCTAACGATTGCCGCTGGCGATTTGTTTGGATTTGTAGGTCATAATGGCGCCGGCAAAACGACATTACTAAAATCAATCGCCGGCATTCTTGATTTTGAAGAGGGCGATATTCTCATCGATGGTCATTCCATTAAGCGAGAACCACTAGAAGCGAAGCGCTTACTTGCTTACATTCCCGATAATCCCGATATTTATGAATCCCTGACGGGTATTCAGTATTTAAATTTTATTGGTGATGTCTATCAAGTAGAAATTGGCAAAAGGCAGCGATTAATCGATGAATATGCTAGAACGTTTGAGTTAATTAATGTTCTTAATGACCAGATATCAAGTTATTCACATGGAATGAAACAAAAGATTGTTATTATTGGGGCGTTAATTCATGAGCCAAAATTGCTGATTCTTGATGAACCATTCGTTGGCCTTGACCCAATTTCCAGCCACGCGCTAAAACAAATCTTTAAGGCGATGTGCGAACGTGGATGCGCCATTTTCTTCTCGACGCATGTGCTGGAAGTGGTTGAAACATTGTGTCACAAAATTGCCATCATCAAAAAAGGAAAATTAATAACCGTTGGCACGACACCCGATATTCTTGGGGACAAGACGCTTGAAAATGTCTTTCTGGATTTACAAAATTCATAATTATGTTGGCTTCGTTGTTTAAAATTACCTTCAAAGAAAATTTCTCGCTTAAACGAATATTTGGTTTTGACATCAAGCAAAACAAATTAAAAGCCCTTTTAATTGGTTTCGCTATTATATGGGGTCTAGGAGCGACTTTTTTAGGGATTGGTTTTTTGTTCTTTGATTTGGGGGCGATTCTTGAAGCCCAAAATCAAACGGAAGTTTTATTAAACTTCGTATATGTTTATTTGATTGGCATGACAGCGTTAATGACCCTGTTCCGCGCGAATTACTATATATTTCAGTATAAGGATTATGCCTTTCTTGGCCCCCTTCCAATTAAACCTGTCATTATCATGATTACTAAAATGCTGGTGATGATGGTCGTGCTTTACATACCGAATTTCATCATGACATTGCCGCTTATTTTTGTGTATTTCTTCTACCAAGGGATCAGTATTATTTCTCTGATAATGCTTATCTTAGGTTTTCTGTTAATTCCAATGCTACCAATTGTTCTAGTCTCGTTTTTATCGTTATTGATCGCACGGTTGACGGCACGGTTACGCCATAAGAACCTTTTCAATATCATTATTATGGTTGGCATAATGATTGCTTATATGTTGTTTTCATTTACCTCGGTCAGTTCAGAGGATGTCAATCCGTTATTAGCGCAAGCGAGTGCCCTTGAAGGATTATCGGCGATATATTCGCCACTTCGATGGTTTGTTAATAGCGTTCATCAGCAAAGTTGGCTTGATTTATTGTTTTTGTTTGGCAGTCACGCCGGAATATTCACACTATTCCTTTTTGTCGTTTCTAAACTGGCCATAAAGACGAATCAATGGGGACAAGTGGTCATTACTAAATCAAACAAAAAGGGTTATAAAGTCGCTTCTTCATCACTTCTAAAAACCCTTGTCAATAAAGAATTCCGCAAGTTCTTTGCTTCACCCCTTTACGCCCTTAATTGCGGCGTAGGTATTGTAATTATGCTTGTATTTGCCGTAATGAGTTTGTTTTCACGCCACGCTTTTGGTGATTTTATGCCGCTGCTTGCCCAAGAAGGCATCAGTGTGGCCTTTCCGATTATCATTTTAGTGGGATTTTGCGTAGCCATGACTTATACTCCGGCCATTTCCTTATCTTTAGAGGGCAAAAACATGTGGATTATCAAAAGCATGCCGGTTAAAGCGGTCACCATCATGTGGGGCAAGATCTTATATAATCTTTTAATGATCGTACCCACATCGATCTTGGCGATCATTTTAATGTCCATCGGCCTTGGCCTCAATTTATGGGATATTGCAGCTCTGCTTGGCTGGACGATATCTTTCAGCGTTAGCATCTCTTTGTTTGATGCTTGTCTGAATTTGCTTTTTCCAAAAATCACGTTTACAAACGAAACTGAAGTCGTCAAGCAAAGCATCGCCGCTTTATTTGCCATATTCGGCGGGTTCTTTTTATTGGCGTTAAATGGCGTTCCTTACTTTATGCTTACGCCACTGATTGGGTCGCCGCTAGCAATTGTAGTGCTCGTGGGCATCAATGCTATTTTGTGTGGGCCACTGGGGCTATTCATCATTAAAAAAAGTGCTTATTATATCGGGAAACTATAAGAAAACACGCCGTAGCGTGTTAAAGTTTTTCGGTTTCTGTATAAATGAAGGGATTTACATCGTAAGGGACATTTTTCCCGTAACGGTGATTTAATTGATGAATATATGTTCGATTCTCGCTAAAAGCCGATTCGCTTAAAAAGGGGTAACGAACGCTGCGGATCCTGGAAAAACCTTTATCGTAAGCTATCGTAAATTCCAGGGCATCAAGCAGTTTGTCGAATAATGATAAATTGGTAATGGTGATTCCCATTGTTAGTTCAATTAGATCCGCGTCATCTTCATTTAATAGATGATATGGTAATTTCATATCGACATGGAAGCCATCGACCAATCCCTCTTGATGGAGGGCTTTCATTTTTGAAAGTTCGATGCCAGTTGTATAAATGATGATGGGTTTATTACTAATAGTACGAACCGCTACCAAATCATGACGTAGATCATCGAGTGAAGCCCGTAAGAATTCGCCACCGCTGAAGACGATGTAATCAAATAATTGCTCTTGTTGCCGTATCGTCGTCAATACATCCCCGATTGTTTGGTGCGATTCGGGAGTATTGGCAATCAGCTCGTCGTAATTGAAGCAATGGAAGCAATGAAAAGCACACCCGGTAAGGCCGTGGATGAGCAATACCGGGTGATCGGTGATTTCTGAAAGCGATAGAATGATTTTATTGTAGTATTTGATCATCGTTTACTAGGGGAGTGTCTTTCGCGACTGGTTGTAGGGCATCATTAGTTTTAAAGCGACGGCGAGCGGCCCAGTCATGACGGCGGGCTTTGCTCCAGAAGTTATAGTCGCCTTTGTAATAACCCTTATCGTCGATGCGAATGTTTTTTCTAGCAATCATGCGGACATAACCGATGACACGACTATAGGTGGCAATATCATCGCTTTGGCACACGGGGCATCGATCAATCGTCTTGGCGTCTTTGGCTACGATTTTGGTCCCACATGATAAGCAGCTGGTGATTGTGGGTGTCAGTGTAATGTAGTTGATCGGTTTCGTGAATAAGTTTTGCAAATATTGCGATAAGATTTCCGGGGCGATTTCCGCTTCGATAAAGTGGTGCAAAATGGAACCAGACGTTGCGTAACCTTGAAATTCGGCGGCGTTTTCAATTTGCTTGGTGAAATCTTCTTCGCTAAAAGGAAGCATGCAGCCCGAGGTTAAGAAGACATTGTCTTCGGCGCCTTGAACGAATATTTCTTTTCCATGTCGGCGGGCCCATTTGACATCGCTACGCGCTAGTTTAATACCAGCGTTTTCGGCTGGGGCGTATTCGATACCACAGGCGACTTTGTCACGCACGATGAATTCATTAATGACTTCGGTCATAAATTGCATTAGTTCGTGGGCGTAAAGTTTTCCAACCGGATCGTTGATGCCACCGCGATACCCGACATTTATTAAACCTTCATGCATGCCGGTGACGGCAAAGACATTAAAGTAATTTTTTAAGTTATCGTTTAAAGCAAAGAATGTGGGATACAATTCGCGATGTTTCTCAACCCAAGCGCGTTTAGCCATGTGGCCTTCTTGCATCACTTCCAGATATTCACGGATTTTGTTTCTTAATAATTCTTCGTCATGGCCGAATTCGATTAGCATGCGGTTCATATTTAAATTAAGAACTTGAATCGCGCCAACATTACCGACCGAAGAACCAAAGATGCCACCTCCAGCGCGCGATAACACCGACAAGTCAATATTCAAACGGCAGCATAAGCTGCGAGATACCGATGGATCCTTACTTTTGATGTATGGATTGAGTTTCGTGTAATGTGAATCTTTAAAGGGAGCCGTGCGGAAGTTTTCAAAATAGACGCCACCCCATTGATACATTTTCTTCAATAGATATAAGAAAACTTCATTATGATAGTTGAATTCATCATCGATTTGAACGGTGATTAACGGGAAGGTGAGCGGAATCCCATTTTTAGTTCCTTTAGCCATGGCATCGATGAAGGCAATATTAATGCGATCGAAGTATGAAGCGGGGATGTCGCTATATTTATATGGCATCCCTTCGCCACCGACGATGACATATTCGTGCTTAATTTCTTCGCTGGGTTTGCCAAATTCCAGCGTGCAGTTTGAAAAGGCTGATTCACTTCCAGAACGAAGGGGCAGATTTAGTTCATAAATTAATTGGTACATTAATTTGGTTAATGTCTTGTCAGTGTAGAATTGACCATTTCGCTCTTCTTCATATAGATATGAAGCGAGAATGGTCGTCATTTGTGACAGCATGACAGCGCCTGACACTTGTTGCGACATTAATGTGACCATGTTGCTGAAGTGACGAATAAGCGTTGGAATGGAACTGGCGGCATCGGATTCAAGCATATTTTTGGCAATGCTAGGAAGTCCCCGCGTCGCCACATCCTTACAAGACACGGATTGACAATACGAACTAAGCTGCTTGTCGTGAATATAGACAACGCCATCTTCATAAAGATCGACGAGTTTTTGCGGGAAGATGTGCGTCATCAAATATTCTTCTTCGGCTTTATTTGATAAGTTTTTGCGAAGTAGGGGTAATGAATAAACAAAATTGGAATTTTCACGCTTTAAATAATCGGCGCGCTTATCATCATCGTTTCCAATAAATTTGTCGATGAGTTCGTCAGTTGTTTTAAACATTGACATAATCGTAATCTCCTATCGTTTGTGTCGGTGGCCATCCAGATGGCAAGGGGGCAAAAAAACATCGAATAATCCAAAGCGAGTTGCAGTTTATCCGACCGCGGCTGGATGTTAGCGGAATGCTTTTCCACATTATCCACAATAAAAAATGTGAATTCAAGGATAAAAGCAATGTAAATGTTTACAAAAAAAGAGATAATCTTTGGAACGTTTTTCCATAGTTCTTTTTTAGTAGTGGCTAAATGCGGTAAAGCCGAAGTTTTATGTTAAATAAGTAAAAAATTAGTAATGTAAGCGACCTTGAAAACACAAGAAAACGATTTTCATCAATCAAAATCCATGTGTGAGGGTATAATATTTTTTATAGATTACTCGCGAGGTACATTATGAATGCGGTTACCATTTCACCAAAAAATAAGAAAGCCTTATTGAAGATGCAGGCGGATGAAGAAACCGCCCACTTAGTTTATGGCGATATTGCCAAACGAATTAAAGACCCCGAGAATAGCGCGATCGTCGCTCGTATTTCTCAAGATGAATTAGGTCATGCGCACACGATCGAAAAATTGACGGGTCAAAAAGTCAAACCGCGCCGTGGTTTAGTTTTATTTTATCGGTTTTTAGCCAAAGTTTTTGGTTTTACTTTTGCCATAAAAATCATGGAAAAATCGGAAGGTAAAGCCCAAATTGATTATGGAAAGCTAATTAAAGAAGTCCCTGCCCTTGAAAAAACTCAACAGGATGAAGAAGAACACGAACAAAAACTGATTGGCATGCTCAATGAAGAGCGCCTTAATTTTGTGGGCTCGATTGTGCTAGGCATGAACGATGCTTTAGTGGAATTAACGGGCGCGCTTGCCGGTTTGACATTAGCGTTCAATGATATGAAAATTATGATCCTATCGGGATTAGTTACGGGTTTGTCCGCTTCGTTTTCAATGGCGGCATCAGATTACTTATCGGCGCGCGCCGATAATGATCCGAAAGCCCTTCAGGGCGCTATATATACCGGCGTCACTTATTTAATTACTGTTTTGTTATTGGTGCTGCCTTACTTTATATTTTTGAATAGCACCAATCCTAGTGTCGATAAATGGATTGCCTTAGGCATCATGCTCAGCACGGTAATATTAATAATTGCCTGCTTCAATTATTATTTGTCGGTTGTGAAAGAATATGTCTTTAAAAAGCGGTTTTTGGAAATGGCGCTTATCAGTATCGGTGTCGCCGGTTTTGCGTTTTTAGTAAGCTTCTTACTCTCGCTCGCTCTTGGAATTTAGGGCACGACATTCATGGCAATAGCCATAGATTGTCATATCGTGATGCGTAATTGTGAAATCATGCTTTTTGGCGGCGTCTTTCGCCATCTTGTCAAGGGTGCAATCGACGGGAAACATTTTTAAGCAACCGCGGCAAATCATGTAATGGAGATGGTCACCATGAGTGGGATAATAATAACTCGTCCCTTCAATCACGCTTTTTGTTAAAACGCCGACTTGGTGAAAATAATCAAGGTTGCGATAAACCGTGGACAAGTTCATTTCTTTCTCGGGCAAAAGCGACAATAACGACTCCGCGCTGAATGGCTTTTGTTCTTTTTCAATCAACGTCAATAATCTTCTTCTTTGTTTGGTGAGTCGCATAATTATCTCCTTAAGATGAATTTGATTAAGGCGCTTATCAGTACGGAGACGGCATACAAGACGACAATGGTTGCCCCCACGGGTAACCCCAACGGGTGGGCGATGTAGATTCCTAATACCACGATAATCGCGGAAGCGATAATCCCATAAACGACGGTCTGTTTGAAACTCCGGCTCCATACGCTGGAAAATACAGCGGGGAAGATGGTCAAAGCCGATATTAGAAGTACGCCAATTGTACGCACGCCAATGACGATGAATAATGATGTAAGGGCCGCTAGGGCGTAATTTAATAAACGTACTTTTACCTTTGAGAATGTCGCATAATCTTTATCGTAAGTGATTAGCAGTAAGGATCGATAGTTATAGATTATGAATCCAGTGGTAATTACCAAAATTACTAGCGAGGAAATTAACTCGGCGGTAGTTGCCGTAAAAATATTACCCACGAGCATGCTTTCGATTGAAATGTTAAAGCCTTGCCCTTTTTTAACAATGATGAGACCAATCGCGAAAGAGGTCGCCGATACGAGGCCGATCGCCGCGTCGCCATTGAGGTTTTTCTGACTGGCGAGGTGCTTGATGAGCACGCTAGCGATAACCACAAACGGAATGGCAATATATAAGGGTTCCAATCCGAGGATGATGCCTAATACAATCCCTGTAAAACTAATATGTGCCAGGCCGTCGCCAATCATCGCCTGTTGATTTAACACTAGGAAGGGACTTAAAAGCGCCGAAGTCAGCGCGAGAGCAAGCCCGATGATAAACGCCTGTTGGATGAAGGCGTATTGGAAAATATCAAACATGGTGATGGCTCTCGTGCTCGAATTTGGCAAACTCATCAAATGTGCCGCAGAAGCGGATTTCTGAATCGATATAGATCGTCCTATCGCCACTTGAAGCGGCATCGGTTAAATCGTGGGTGACATTGATGATCGTTGCTTGTCGTTGTTGGTGGATGTCTTTTAAAATCTCATAAAACTTTTCTCTAAACGATGGGTCAAGTGCCGATGTCGGTTCATCAAGCACGATTAAACAAGGATCGGAAATGAGCGCTCGAATGATATATACGCGTTGTTGTTGACCACCGGATAAGTAGCGGACGCTATGATTATAAAGGTGGCCAATTTCTAATTTTTCAAGCCACTTTTTCATTAAAGTGACCTCATCTTTAGTGGGCTTTAATTTGGGGTGAGGAAATCCACTATAAATGACTTCGGCAACAGTTAAAGGAAGTTTTTGATTGATGGTTGTTTTTTGTGGTAAGTAACCCATCGTGCAAGGAGTTCTAGTAATCGTCCCACCAGTAGGAGGCAATAGGTCCACTAGTAATTTGAGTAAAGTTGTTTTGCCGGACCCGTTGGGACCGACAATATGCATGAAATCGCCCTTGTTTATTTCAAAGGAAATATCTTTCAATGCGTAGAAGGAACCGAATTTGACCGATACATCATTGAATTTAATCATGCATTCATCCTTCAAGGGCCACCTTGATATTAGCGATATTCCGTTTGTAGATATCGAGATATGTCACATTGTTAGCCGCATCTTCGGTGGACCGATTATGAAAACTATGGAGCTCCAGCAAAGTCAAGGCGTAGTCTTCCTTGGACAGCTCATCCTTTATTGTTAACGCCGCTTTGGGGTTAACCATCGCTTCGACAAACAAAAAGTGGGTGCCAGTTTCCTTTATGGCGGTGACGAATTCGATTAACTGACCACTCGAAAGATCTTCATCAGGTTTGAAATCGCTAAACAAAGGATGAATGTCTAGTTGATGCCGTAAACCAAATAAACCCATGGCGTTATGTCCGGCAAAATAAATCGTGGAATCTAAAAAAGACTTCGCCGTTAAATAATCCATAAAAGTGCCATGAGTATCAATTAAGTCTTCCACGTAATCTTGCGCGTTAGCGGTATAAAAAGTTTCATTGATGGGATCTAATGCCACGATTTCTTCAAGAATTACCAAGGTTAAATCGACGATGACAAGTGGATCGACCCAATAATGGACGAAATCATCTTCATGGTCCTGCTCATTGGATGGAAGCGTTTCATCAGGAGTGTAATAAGTCGATAAATCGATGACTGTGGTATTTTCATCTTGAATTTGATCTTCCACAAACCACGTGTCGATGATGGGGCTTGTATGGATCACGAGCCGAGCATCATTCAGCGAAACGATATCGCGGCTCGAAGCTTCAAAATCATGGACATCGACGCCAAGTGGCAAAATCGAATGGACGCTTAACTTATCGCCCACGATGGCTTTAGATATATCTTCTTGGGGAAACATCGTCACGACGATGTCGGCTTTCATGCCTTGTTGACAGCCCGAAAGGAGAAGCAGAGGAAGTAGTGCATATTTTAAAAGTGATTGTTTCATTTGTTCTCTTATTGCGAATCATTCGCATATATTACTATAAACACTAGTGTGTTTGAATGCAAATCATTCGCAAAAAGAAAACGACCGTCGCCGGTCGTTTATGCTTATTTTATTTAACTTATTTATTGATAAATAATTTTTCGACGTATTCCCAGTTAATGACATTCCAAAACGCTGAAACATAATCGGGACGGCGATTTTGATAGTTGAGATAGTAGGCGTGTTCCCAAACATCGAGCAGAAGAATCGGGCGCCCTTCATTGAAAGGGATGTCTTGATTCGGGGTGGATGTGACTTTTAATTTTCCATCTTTGGTGACCACAAGCCATGCCCAACCACTTCCAAATCTAGTCTTGGCGGCATTGTTGAATAATTCGACAAACGCTTCAAACGAACCAAAACTTTCTTCGATGGCTTTAGCGACATGAGGTAATGGTTTTTTAGGACTATTGGGACCCATCACAAGCCAGAAAAAGTTGTGGTTATAGACGCCACCACCATTATTTCTTACGGCCATGCGGATGTCTTCGGGGACATCTTCGAGGTGTGAAAGTAAGGATCCAAGGTCTTTTTCGAATAATTCGGGGTGCTTATCAAGCGCGGTGTTCAAATTGTTGACGTAGGCTTGATGATGCTTGGAATGATGGATTTCCATCGTGCGCGCATCAATATAAGGTTCTAAGGCGTCATAGGCATAAGGTAATGAGGGTAAAGTATGTTTCATAATATTTGCTCCTTTGTTTATTATTTACAACTACATTGTCCCATTAAATTATTTCGGTTTCAAACAATATGCTTAAATTCACCATTCAAAAAGAAAGGCAGACTAACGCCTGCCCAATAATTGAAAAAAGGATGGTTGTTATTTTGTTTTTCTTAGACCGACGGCTTTCTTAACATCTTGGACAAAGATGATACCATTGCCGGGCTTTTCTATTTCTAATGCCGCTTTTACCGATTCGACGATGCTTTCGGTCTTATCGATGTCCGAGATTATTAGCAAAATCTCTTTTTCCGGTTCAATTGACATTTGAAATAATGTCATTGTTTCGTGGATTCCCGATCCTCTGGCATTAATGATGGTGCCTCCCTGGGCCCCGGCATCCGTGGCTATTTTCATGGCTTCGGCCGCCTTTCCTTTATCGACGATAATGAAGATTGCTTGATTAGTCATAGAGTGTTCCTCGCTTTCGTTTTTGTCGCAATACTCGTAGTGGCCTGTCCCGAGAAAATGCGATACCTCGAGACTAAAGGCAATCCCATGGTTTGGCCGCTCCAACTTAAGCTCCTCATTTAATTTATTGAGCGCTTTGCTGACAACGTGAGGATTTTCGGCCACCATCAGCACTAGTTCGCGGCGATAATCAGCCAGTTCCAGAAACTGAAGAAGCGGTTGCCGATTGGTGCCATGTCCTAAGATTATGGTGCCACCTTTAATGCCCGTGCTTTTTCCAATGCGGATGACGCGACTTGCGTGGCCCGGATTAACGATAGCCACGACTAATTGCCACTGATAACAATTTTGTTCATCGTTCATATTAGACACCTCCTTTAATTGATTTAGTTTTATAAACAATACCTAGAATTTCTAATGTGATGATTGGCATAACGGCGACAAGGGCAATCATACCAAAGCCATCACCCATGGCCGTTTGCGAGCCCGATGCACTGGCAATACCTTGGATAAAGGCCACAATGAAACTAATAATAATTGGCCCAGTTGCGACGCCACCGGCGTCAAAGGCAATCGCCACGAACACTTTGGGAGTGAAAAACATCAAAAAAAGGGCGATGAAGAAAGCCGGCAATAAAAAGTGCCAGACTTCAAGCTTGTTTGTGTTGATGCGCACCACGCTTAATAAAATCGCTAGTCCGACTCCAAAAGCCAAGGCGATATAGACGGCCTTTGGTTTAATATAACCGGCAGTAACTTCTTCAATTTGCTGCGTCAAGACTTTGATGGCGGGTTCGGCGATGATTGTAAAAGCACCAAGAATAAATGAGATAAGAAGCAAGACAAACAGGTTATCGTTATTCATTAAATTGGCTCCCATGACGAAACCCACAGCCATAAAGCCACCATTGACGCCGAGCAAGAAAATGAATAAACCAACAAATGTATAAATGAACCCCTTTATTATTCTTATGAATGGGCCTTTCTTCAGTTTAAATGAGTAGCGATTAAGCAATAAAAAGATAACTAGTAGTGGTGCCAAAACAATAAAAGATTCTAATAGAAGAGGTATAAAGGCCTCAAAGAATGGCGTTATAAACCCTAATACGCCACCACCAAAAGAATTATTTAATCCAACGAAGAGTAAATCACGGTGAAATAAATTAAGAAGAAGAATAATGAAGATTGGGCCGGTGGAAGCGATAGCCACTAATCCAAAACTATCTTTTTCACCCGATTTACTATCTTGGCGGACGGTCGATATTCCAAATGCCAGCGAGAGGATGAATGGCACCGCTAAAACACCAGTTGTGGCCCCTGATGTATCGAAGGCAATGGCGATAAACGAAGGAGTGGCAAATAGTGCTAACACTAGAATCGCGCCATAAAGTAACAAAAGCATGATAAATAACGGCCAACGATAGATGATTCTTAGAAAACCAATTGCCACCATGATTGCCATGCCAATTGAAACGAGCATTATTAGCACGACGTTTGATAATATTCCCGCGGATGCCTGACTGATTTGGGAGGCTAATACAAGCAAACCAGGCTCGGCTACCGAAATAAAAAAGCCTAATAGCGTGCCACTAACGATGACAAACCACAGCTTATTGGTTTTGATGATTGCAAGACCAGTAAGCTGACCAAGTGGCGTGATTGCTAAATCAACCCCGATGAGGAAAAACGACAATCCCAGAATTAACAAAATGGTACCGATTCCAAAACCTAATAGGTAATTGACAGCAATTGGGGCAATAAAAAAATGGCTAATCAATACAATCAAAATGATAGGAGCCACTGATAAAAAATTGTTTAATAAGCGACGCGAAAGAACATTCATATGACAATTATAAACGATTAATAAAGTAAATGTTTCTTGTAGAAAAATAGTCTACAAAAAGGCAAAGTTTATCTTTTAAGATATTTTTTGGAGAGATTGATATAATAAAAAATAGAGGTGAAATTATGATTGAATTTTTAATTTTATTTGCAATTACGCTGGTTGTCTTTCTCGGTGTCGATATGATTTGGCTCGTTAAAGTGGCACCCAAGTTTTACCAAAGCCAAATTGGCCATTTAATGGCCGAGAAACCTAGCATGATTCCCGCACTAGTATTCTACATTATCTTTATCATTGGAATCGTCTTCTTCGTGGGATATCCAACATATATTTCGGGCATTTGGTGGGAAGCTCCCGTTAAAGGAGCGGCCTTTGGTTTGGCAACCTATGCAACTTATGATCTAACGAATATGGCAACACTCAAAAAATGGCCACTTAAAGTAACGATTATCGATTTGATTTGGGGCACATCATTATCGGCGGTTACCTCAACGCTTGTTTTCTTTATCGCGATTTGGTTAGGAGTCTAATATGTTAGGACCAATTCACTACTTACAATTAGTAATTCCCGTTGCCGTAATATTAATATATTTCACTGTGCTATATTTTATCGGTGAGGTGAAAAAGAACTATTCTATCGTTGATATTGGCTGGGGTGCTGGATTTGTAATCGTGGCAATCGTCGCTTTTATCACCCGTTATCTTTTGTTCCATAATTATTCAATTACCGGTATCGTGGTTCTCGTGTTGACCGCCATCTGGGGCATTCGTTTATCAAGCCATATTTATAAGCGTAACCATGGGCGACCCGAGGATTTCCGCTATGTGGCGATGCGGGAACGTTACGCCAAAATGAAGTATCCTAAACTTGCCGCTTATGCTCGCATCTTTTTGACTCAAGCTTTCTTCATGATGGTGATTGGTTTAGTGGTCATGCTTGGTGTGGGCTCTTCAAAATTAAATAGTGACATCTGGTATTATTTGTTTCTTGCTCTTGGCGTCATCATTTGGATTACTGGATTTGTATTTGAAGCGGTTGGTGACGCCCAACTGGCGAAGTTTTTAAAAGATCCTAGTAACAAAGGCAAAGTCATGGATAAGGGTTTATGGAGATATACGCGCCACCCCAATTACTTTGGTGAATCGATGATGTGGGTAGGAATTGGCATTGCAACACTATCAGTGCAAATCGGATATTTCGGTCTTATTAGTCCGCTTGTCATCACCTGGTTACTAGTGTTTGTTTCCGGGGTACCGATTCTAGAAAAAGCGATGATGAAGCGACCAGAATTTGTCGAATACGCTAGCAGAACCTCGATATTTTTCCCGTGGTTTCCCAAAAAGAAACAAAAATAACATTAATAGGGAGGTGTTTCATGAGCATCCAAATTGTTGCCGATAGCACATCGGAAATTTCTCAAGAAGAAGCTAAACTGCTGGGCATTACGGTTATCCCTCTTCATGTTGAAATTGAAGGAAAAGATTATATTGATGGGGTGACCATTACCAACAAAGAGTTTTTTAACTATCTCCGGACAACAAAAGTTTTGCCCAAGACATCGGCGATTAACCCCGCTGCTTTTATTGAAACGCTGTCCACATTCAATCCGAGCGATCGGGTGCTAATGATTTTGCTTTCAAGCAGTATCAGCGGCACCTATCAATCGGCGCTTATTGCAAAAGAAGAATTTAAAGATCGTGACATTACGATTTATGATTCGAGACAGGTGACGCTAGGCTTATGCGCTCTCGTTAAAGCCGCGGTCCAATTTCGTGATGCCGGCGATGACATCCCGACCATCGTCGCCAAACTTGAAGAAATCGGAAAACGCATTGTTCTTCAAGCCGCCTTCAACGATTTGAAATATCTTGCTATGGGTGGCCGGATGCCCAAAGCCGTCGCAAAAGTTGGTTCTTGGATAAATTTTCGACCAATCATTACCATGAAGGACGGAAAAATCCATATGGCTTCCGCTACCATTGGCATGGGGCGCGCCATGGGACATATCATCAAAAAATTAGCTAATCACGATGTCGATAAAGATCTTCCTCATTTTATCGCTCACTCAGACGCTCCTGACATTTTTAATAAATTCAAACGGCTCGTTAATGTCGCTAAACCCGACTTTCCGACCGAAAACGCTAACTATGTGGGCATTACCGTTGGTTCCCACGCAGGTCCTGGTTGTGTGGGGCTTGTCTATTTTATTAAAAAACACGAATAGTTTTTTTAACTAGCAACATTCTCGTTGCGAAATTATTAAATAAGTCTGGGGTCAATTATTTGACAACGATTATGGTTACTATTATAATTCAAAATGTAAAAAGCAAAGTTAGAGTAATCTAGCGACGCAAAGCTATAGGGCCTTCACTAACGTAAGTAAGGTAGCCAGTTGCCGTAATTTACTACGTCAATTGGCTTTTTTATTTGATGGGTAGGTAATATGACACCAAAGCGAAAACTAATAATTATTTCGGCTTTATCGCTTGTCGCAAGCATCACTGCGATGACGAGTTTTTCGATTGCTTGGTTTCATCAAAATCTCATCATCGATAATACACTCACATTAACGTCTGGCGAATCAGTGGCAGAAATTCAAGGTTTTCTATACCACCAAAACGCAAGCGGCGCCGAAATTCAGGATTTATTAGGCTATTATAAAAACGAAGGCGATTACTTGAATGTCGTTCGTGAGCCAGACGCCGAAGATGTGGGAGCGTTTCAAATCACGTTTAATGAAGCGCTATCCCTTGATTTGCTGGCAACTTATGGGGACGAACATTATCTTAACGAGTTGGCATTTCCACGCTTTTTTGTCGAATTACGGATTATTAAAGAAAATTTCGACGCTTATGCGAAGATGACAGTTGCCTTTGATAGCATTCCTGCTGATGACCCAGCAAAAATTAATTTTTCGCCGTTATATCCCTTTAACTACCGAATCCTGACAGCAAGCAATAACTCCACTAATCTTTATGAATCGGCATTGCCTGGGTTTCTTGATGAACTCGCATTAATCGAACCATTACCATTTTTTAGCGATAGCAATGATCGAACAAACGGAATACCGGTCTTTACCATGGCTGATCTTGACGGGGCGCCTGTTGATCCGCTCACTCCCGGCCTTGCCCCACAATTGTATGTTCTTGGATTTCCTTATCGGTCAGAAGGCGATGAAGTGCTGTTTGCCAAATCGATTTTATTTGAATTTCAACTCGATATTTTGCGTTTTCTTGCATACATTCGGGAAGCAGATGACGTAGATTCAAAACCGATCGAAGCCGGCATCACCTTTAAAATCGATATCGAATATTCAAACGAACCAGTTTTGGAGAATTGATATGAAAAAACTCTGGCTCAAATATATCATAACAATCACCTTGACACTGGCGACGATGTCAATTGTAGCTTTTTCGTATGCGGCTTATCTAAATCGGGATAAATACGTCAATCCGCTCGATGTGAACACGGTTGCTCTTTCTACCTATTTTTCGGGTGGAACCGGAGCGGAGACGGCTCCTTATTTGATTGCTAATAGTGACCAATTACGAAATTTACAGCGATTGACGCTGCTAGGTGTTTTTAAAAATGATAGTCATTTTGCTTTGCTAGATAGTTTTACCTGGGACAATACGGATGGTCCCTTGCATCCGATTGGAACTCTTGACAATCCTTTCTACGGAGAATTTGATGGTCGTGGTCGTACGATTACTAATTTAATTGTTGATGGAGCGAACACTAGCGATGTTGGCATGTTTGGCTATGTGGCGATGGGAGGACTTATTCGTAATCTCGTTTTAAGCGCTCCCACAATTCATATAAATCAAAATACCACAGATGTCGCTGATAAAACAAAACGAACCATCAATCCACTTGATGATTATCTTTTTGCATACGCACAAGCACTTGATGACATCGCACTTACGTCGACGACATCTAATTCCGCCACTTTCCAAGTGCCTGCGCTTAGCGTTTCCGTTTCGATTGGTGGGGAAATTCAGGATTTCGACATCGTGTATGAAACGACGGATGCAGCGCGTCTATACGAAAGTTCCCCAGGCTATTGGACGACTGCTCAAACTGCTGGTGCCGTGGCGACCGACCTTTATCCTGTGCAATTGTCGGCCCGGGTCTTTGCACTATATGACAATAAAGTCATTTCCTATACGCTTGAAAGATGGCAAATTAACGTTCGTGGCGATGGTCAAGTTCTCGAATTAGAAACAAATGTCTTCCGGACGTTGCATCGAATCGATGATGAACACGAGACATACGTCGGTATTTTTATTGGATATCTTGATGGCGGTGCCTCTTATTTAGGTTTGTGGGGCGGAAACACCGATAGCACGACTGCTAATGGCAAAATCGTTGTCAACGGCCGTGCTGCCAGGAGTTTTAACGTTTTAATCGGGCGCTCAAGGACTGATAATCCACTAGACACTACGGCTGCTAACTACTATAGTCGCCTTGTTGATATAAGCGCCGCCATCACAAACAACTCTTCAATTTGGAACACCACTTATGCAATTCCGCAAACGCCTTTGACAGATTTTGCCACGCAGGAATCACGAGCAATTACCGCTTCAACAGCTTACGGACTAACTTCGACTGAAACAAATTATATCCGTTTCTATCCGCGCATTCAGCATGTATTGACTAATTTTGATACGCAACTTGACGATGGAACCATTACGACGGGACAACCGTATTCAGCGCGAACGATGCGCCTCAATCAGCCCCTTGGCGTTGGAGTGCGGGCAACGTATCAAAATAAGTGGTATGGTTCGGGATGGTATAATCGTGATTTCGCCGTCTTAAATGGATTTTGGTTATGGTCGACTGACACAATCAGTTCACAAGCAGAAGCTGTATTTGGCCTTAACCAATTCGAAATCTCGTTTAAAATCACCTATGTGGCTACCTCGACTTCGCTCGCTAATAACTTCCAGATATTGTTTAACCAATATAATCCCGACATTTTCGGCCAGTTTCTATGGTTTACTTGGGAAGAAAACCTTGTAAAAAATAATACTTGGTCCGATCTTGCGGGGCAAACGACAGTAATTGATGGAGCAACGGTTCCCATTTACACGCCATCACAACATCCAGTCGTGAAACAACTTACTCCGACGCGGACTTCCAGTGGCGTCATTCAGGAAATGCAAGTCGACTTTATCATTAACCGCGAGGATCAGGGATTTTGGCAAGACATTTATAGTTATACTTTTTTAAGCGAACCATATTACCCTATGTTTGGCATTGGCGTTGGTAAAACTCTGACCCAAACTTCAAACACCAGTGGGTCGACGTATCGATATTACTATGGAAATTTCAACGCCGATTCCTTCTCGCTCGATATTTTGAGCGTTGACTTTTTATTCACCGCCCGGCAAGGAAACGTTTCCAATCTATTGAACAACGTTGATTTCCTTTACTCGTTGCCTACATACACAAATAATCCCGATGGGACCACGACTTTTTCAGCTTGGAATAAGAATAGCAATGTCAAGATTCAGTTCAACGTAATTGATCCGGCGCTTAATTTATCTGGGACCACTTATCGATTCTGGCGCGTGGCCGGTTTCAGTGGTGTTAATTCAACCGTCTATGGCATTTATACGACGGGGACCAATTATGCGCCCTTTAATACAATTAATTACGCTAACGCTACCTTAACCGCGGGAGCCGCATGATGAATAAAAAGACACAAGAATTTCGCAAAAAAATTCAGCTGTTCACGGCGATGGCATCGCTATCCATTTCGCTAACATCATTTTCATATTTATCGTATGCCTGGTTCACTAATCAGCGGGTTCAAGAAGTTCAATTGATGCAAGTAAATATTGAAGAAGGGCTTGAATACAAATTCAAATTTTTCGACGGAAATTATAATAATCGAGATTATGCCACTGGAACAAATGCGGGGTATCAAAGCCCGACGGCTTTGGCCGATCCCGTCGAATGGATGATGATTACCGATTATGCAACGGAATTTGATCTTGTAACCGAGGCAATGATGGCTCCCGAATCGACGAGTAACCCCTTGGCCATTGTCGATATCTATCCAGGCATCCAGTACACCTTCTCCATTGAAGTAACAAGTCGCCTTGTTGCTGAACGCGACATCTCATTTATTCTCAAGGAATTCACGGCTTTGGGAGAAGAAGATGTTCTTGATGCTACGACCCTTAATCCGATTTCATTATCGAGTGCCATCGATATTTATGTGGATACAATTGATACTTACGGAAAGACACCCGCGCAAATTACGGCGGCCGCTAACGCCTTCATCCAGGACTCGACCCCAACAGATGCATTTGACCTCGATACTGAGGGTGGCATTGTTGATCTTCCGCTTGCCGGCAGTTCCATTCAACCAGCCGTGGACATGATTGAAAATAGCATCATTTTTATCTTTACAATTAAGTTTTCAGATAACTCCGCCACCTATTATCGATGGGACTCTTCTTCCTCAGGAATCAGCTACTACGAACGAAGCATCTTAGGTAATTCTAACGTCTATCAAGGTAAGACATTTGCGATTAATGAGTTGTTTATTCATCTTGTAAATTAATGTTCTTCTTTTTTTATCGTTGTGAATTAACGCGTCCCCATCGGCGTTATTTTTTTTACAAAGAGTGCGCGTTCGCCCGTGCGTGAGGAAAAAACGCCACGGGAAAAAAGTTTTAAAAATTTTAATCATTTCTATTGCATTGTGATTTCAAGGCTATATAATATAAGTGCAAATACGCATCAATGCCCCCTCATTGATTGAAGTAATAAGCGAAATTGCCCGCAATTACTAGGCCTGCTACCCCATAAAGCAAGCCGCCACCTCTCTAAATAAAAGTAGAGAGAGAATCCAGAGGAGGATTTTAGTCGTTATGAAAACAAAAAATAAAGTATTGCTATCAGCAACCGCTATGTTAGTCTTTAGCACCGGTGCCATGGTTACCGGAACCGTCGCTTGGTTTACCGCCTCGCGTCAAGTTAGTGTTAGTTTCTCCCAAGTTAATGTCATCTCCACCGAAGGCGATTTAGAAGTCAATCTCGTTGGCACAACTTATACCGCCACTCCCGGCGCTGGAACTTTAGCAATTGCTGGCTTAGCCGCCACCGGCACCGATATATCTGGTGATGGCGTTTCATTCTACAAGCCGAGTTGGAACTTTGATTATTCAAGTGCCACTGATATGGATAACGTTACTTCCTTGACTTCGTTCCCAGGCTATTATGTTGAATTCCAGTTGGAAATCAGCCGTACCAATGTCCAAACGGACAATGGTTACCTTGTTTATCTTGGTGAAAATAGTTCTATCACCCCTGTTACCCCCGCCGATGTTAATGATTTAGCCGCCGTTGAAATGGCACGCGTTGCCATTCTTGATCAAGCTAAAACAGCACGCAAAGTCTTATGGACTCCAGATAGTGATGATGGAACTTATACCTATGTTGCTGCTGGTGGCTCAGCTCCATTCTATGGATTATCGGGCTATCAATCAGTCGCTTATCCAACTCCTTCAACCCCACCCGCTGTTGGCGATTTCATCGTTGGTGATTTTGTAAACCACGAGACACTTAATGTTGGAGAAACAGCTTACATAGATGGCAACTCGCCGCTAATTGCTGATTTGTCCGCCGCAATTGAATCTGAAATCGTCACTGTCCGCATTTGGATTGAAGGTCAGGACGCCCATAGTTCGGATGATGCTAAAACTGGCGCGTTCACGGTCACCTTAGATCTATACGCGATGAGCATCTAATAATCTTTATCAAAGTAAAAACTAATTAACTAAAGAAAAACTGGAGATAATCGCGCAAACGATTTACACTCCGGTTTTTTTCTTGTATTATGAAAATTGGTCAAATTCTTTAAGTATTTTCATTCTTTTGTGGTAATATTTAAAACATAACGTGAGGCATGTTAATGAACAGTGTAATGAAAAAGCCAAATAAAAATACTTTAAATCTCTTTTTTACAATTTTGGAGATTGTGGGCATTGTTATCCTATTGACGATTTCTTTAGTGGCAATGTTTACCCTTGAGACGAACGTCAATCCGACAAATTGGTTTATGAAGTTCATCCTATTCCTTCAGACAAAAACAATTTGGTTTTTCATCTTGATTGTTCTCCCATTAATTGGATTCTTCCTATTTAATGGATACCTCTTATTCAAAGTAATCTACTCCGATCGTGTCGTTAAACCTGGGGTAACCGAAGCCGATAAGACGGCAATGATTGAAGAAGCTAAACGGCAATTACGCGAAGAACTACTAAAGGAAATGCAGTCAAAACCTGAAGAAGCTTCAAAAGAATGACAAACAGCCCCTAAAGGGGCTTTTAAATTTATGCAAAAAAGTGATGCGAAAATGTTGACAACTTGAAATCACACAATATAATTGTAATTGGAAAAGAGCAAAACTAGGGAAACCTAGTGACGCAAAGCTAAAGGGCCTGATCTCTAAAGAGGATGGTAGCCAGTTGCCTAACGCGGAATAAGTAACGACTTATTCGATCACGGGCAATGATTGGTAACCATCGTTTTTTATTCCCAGGGGCTTTCCAAGCACGTAGTGTTTGGATCGTGCCACAGGCGGTTTAGCTAGCGTCTATAATGGGATAGAACACGCTAAACACCGGTGGAATGTCATCTATGCGGTGTTTTTTAATTAAAATACTGCGGTGAAGGAGGGGACACGCATGACGATCAGCGAGAAGTATGCGAAACGGCGAAAACGAAGAATCTTTGCCTCATTCACGCTTCTGGTATCGACCATCACGCTAGTCATCTTCGTCACCATCGCCTTCTTAGGCAACGAAGTCGGACGCTACACAATCCAACTCAAGAGCAACAACACACAGCTCACTATGGATTACTCGCGCGACTTCACCCGACCAACAACCTTATTACGGGCCGAAAGTTTAGAGAAAGTTTATCCAATCATGGCCGACTCTTTGCCGGATGATGATGAGATTGACAATCTCCCAGGTTCGCATAATGGGGAATATCGGGATGAAAACAATGAATTTGTCTACTCACTCTACTTCGCTTATACCTTCTATATGAAGAATCTAGGCGACATCCCGGTCGATTATGAAGTATTGGTTCGACTGGAAACTTCGATCTCCGGCAACTCTGAGGAAGCGCCGCTTGAAGAATATGTGCGCGTTCGTATTTATGAGAATCTTGATAATCCAGAAGGAACATTGACTCATAATAGCCGTACGCTAGCGAAACGAACCAACCAATTAATCTACGATGAGTACAATCAACCGGAATATCGGGAATGTGTGGCACGCACTTCAAACGATTATCTAACGTGTGAAGCCGAAAAAGAAATTAATGCTACACGCGCTGATGAATTCCTCAATGTGCAAGAGATTACGCGTTATGAAGTTACCGATTTCCCGCCTGAAGCGGTTATGCGGTATACAGTCGTAATGTGGCTCGAGGGTGATGATCCTGATTGTAAGGGTCAAATCCCCACAAATGCGTCTTTGGAGTTCGCGATGGACATCTCCTCATTCGCACAATCTGAAACTAGTTCATCAGAATTATCAAACTAAGTTTGAAAGGAACAATGAATTTATGAAAAACAATAAAAAACTAGCTCTGGCGGCCGCAACCTTCGGTATTGCCGCTTTAGCAATGGGTGGAAGCACGTTCGCGTGGTTCACCGTCGTCAATACTGCTAACGTTGCCCTTCAAGGCACAATCGTTGGTGTCGATGATCGGCTCGAAGTCGGTTTTCGCACGACAGGCGAAGTTCTTAATTTCGAAACACTAGGTCTTACCTTTGATGGATCAATGAGCACGGTCGATCCCACTGCTGCCGATCCATTAAATCCAGTCTATCCAACAGAGTATGATGATTTCGTCTACTGGGCACCTAACAGTGTCACTCCCACGGTCATGGCCGCTGTCATCGCCGCTGATGGACATAATTCTTCTAACAAATTGAGCCCGATTACTACCGGTTCATACGAAGCAAATGATGTGTTTGGCACATTTTACAGCCGTCCTGAATTCAGTGCTAATAGAACGAATGCAATTCTTCCGTTAGTCGCTGATGCTTCTGCTGATGATTATATTGGCTTCTCGATTATCTTCCGCGCCCTTGATGAAGAAGATAATGCTGTTGCTGATCTAAAAATACTCTTTGACGAAGGCACGGCATTTAACGCTAGTGACTCGGCAACTAATGCGCTTCGCGTTGGCATTACTGGCGATGGGTATACTGATATTATTCATCCAACCGCTCCTGCGGCTGGAACGATTGAAGTTGGCGGTGTCATGGATCTTAATGGTGATGGTGTCAATGATTACACATTACAAGAATATGTTTCTGGTGATCCACTACCCGTCTATGAAATCGCTTATGGTGAATTTGAGGAAACACTTGTCGTTCCGACACACTGGAAAGTTGGAACTGGCGCAGCTGTTGCTGAACAATATAGTAATGAATTATTCTATGCTGGCGAAACTGGTGTTGGAGTTCATGGACTCGATATAACTACATTGGTTCCAGATTATGTCGGAACAGTCACTCCTTTAACGGCCGCGTA
>DIVY01000013.1 GCA_002422535.1 Caryophanales bacterium UBA6120
CTTTTTTGTTGCATTCACTTAGTCATCTAACATTTACTTTTTGATAATTGTAAGTGTCTAATTATTATTTTTTAAACGAATACAAAAATTAATATTGTTTGATACGCGTTTTTCCAAATATATAAAGTCCAACTCCGGCAATGCCGAACATTAAAATGATTGCGATTAAATTGCTCGATTCATTCGATGATTTTGAAATATTAATATCGCTATTGCGGTTAGAGTAGGGATTACCAAGACTGTCCTCCATGAATGAATCAGTTTCAAGGTTGGCATATTTATTAATCAAATACATGTATCGTTCACGGGCGGAGACGATTGATTCATCAATTGTTAAATCATCAACAAAATAATCTTTAGCGTCACCAATCATATATCCAAATTCATCAGAGAGATATGTCCAATCGACATTTCCACCATCAAGAACGCTGCAATATGGAGCAGTCTCTGACAAGAAGAATTCAGCATACTCTATGGCTTGTTCGGCCGAAGTAAATGATGGTGTGCCCGCGTATGTTGGCGTGGCGCTAATACTGTAAACGCCGATATTACCGGCGGATTTATTAGTATATTCGAGTTTTATACCTGAAATTGTCACAGGTGAATCGACAAATGATGAAAAATTGAAATTGTAAGTCGCTTGAGTCTTTGTGAAAACTCCGGTCAATGAAGTAGACCCCACAATTGTCGAAAGGTTGCCATTTAAAGCATAAACAGTAACTTGATTGGGAGCCATATCACCAGAGCTGTAATTCAGTTTTAGAATAGCACTGACTTGAAGAGAAACGATGTCTATTGAAGGAGATCCAGACCAAACATCTGTTTTGTAAATATAATCGCCACTATTATCGAGTTTTACTGAGCCATCTGCATAAGCTGAACCAACATTGACCCCCGTCCATGAATTTATAGTTCCTCCAGATGCGGTGGCCGATTGATAGGTATCTCCCACGACAGGATCTCCAGAAGTAAAAATAGCGCCTTCATTAGTAATTGTCACAAGGAAATGAGTAGTTTCTTCACCATATGTAACAGTTATAATTTGTTCTCCAAGTGAAGAAGTGTTAACTGTGCCAATGGTAGAAGTTGAAGTTACATTTTCCGTTGTTAAATCATCATAGTGAGCAGTAACCACGATGCCAGAATAGCTATAAGTTGATTTAAATGGCGCGCTGGTGGCATATCCTGATACTGAAATCGATTCTAATACTCGTTCAGAAAGTTCATGAACTGTGACTGGAATTGAAGCATAAACACCACTTCCATCTGTGGCTGTGGCCGTAATGGTGGTTGAACCAATCCCAATAGGAGTTACAACTCCTCCACTGACGGTAGCGATACTGGCGTTTCCAGTTGACCAAGTTAGTGTTTTGATAGATGCGTTTGTAGGGGCAATCGTTGGAATAAGAGTTCCAGTGCTACCACCTTCAGCCAAAGTTAGGGAAGTTGGGGATAAGGTAATACCAGTTACCAAAACATTAGTTTCGTTATAACCGTTAATCGTGTCACTGCTAGGAGTGGCATATTTGCCTTCGGTCCCATAAGCGGCTTCTACCCATTCGGGATAATCGATGAACGGGTTACGATTAAGTTGGAAGTTATTGTAGATAAGATTGTTTCGATAAATTTCATACTCATCGACTGGATCTTGCTCATGCCATTTTAAAAGTGTTGATAAAATACCCATCGTCACAGGAGTGGTATCTGTTGAGTAGATGGTTCCTAAGCCACTATCATAGATGGAATCGGTTACTGCTAAGAAGGGTTCATAACTAGAAATGGCGCCAGAAATACCAGCCCAGTTGTTGTAGCGGGCGGCCATGTAAAAGATCGCCCGGGCAATGTCACCTTTATCGATGTCTTGAGGTTCATAAATGTTGTCGCTACCACCATTTTCATCAATCGCGGTCCAACGGATACCAGTGTTGTTATACCGGTCGACTGTACCAATTGGGGTGGGTGTGATGCCATGGTCTTCATCGCCCCAAGCATAGTTACTATGGCCTTGTTGATTATTAACACTGTCGGCCAAAATTAGATGGTGGACATCGGTTCCGGCGGGACCAGTAGCCGGATCAGCTCCAAATCCACGTGATTGGGGCCAAACATGCTCGCGGTCGATATAGACGCCATGGGTATCATCAAAATGAGCCGCTGTTGCTGTACCATTATCATTACGATAGAGAAGTCTGACATTAGGGTTATCAGAATATGTATATCCTGTTAATGGGGAGATGGGAGTTAAATCCCAGTCACGGTCAGTGACCATGAATACTTTCCAAGTATTAGCGTAGGAATAGTATTTAGAATTGGCTGCTAGAATTGGCTTAAGATTTTTTAATAGATTTGTGCCTTGGCGTTCTGAAGTTGCTAAGGCATCAAGGTCATCATAATAAGTTCTAATTGTGGTATCACTAGCGGGAGTGGCATTAATCGTGGAAGGAAAATAAGTTGTGAGCGTTCCTAAGGCTTCAACAGGAACTAAATCACGTTGAGAATCAACAAAAAACGATACCCCACTTAAGGTGAGAGTGGTTAGTAGGATCGTGATTAGTTTTCCTTGTTTTTTCATGGTTTGTTTTGATTGATGCTTATTTACCGATAAATATTATCATTTTTAATTATAAGGCAATTATAAATTTAATTAATTTTGATTGCTTCTGTTGTCGTTTATTATGGAAACTTGGGATGGATGCTATTATGATATAATAGCGAAATTAGGGAGGATACCATGGTCAGTAAACGCGAAGACTACATTTCTTGGGATGAATATTTCATGGGCATCGCCTTAATGAGCGCTTTAAGAAGCAAAGATCCTTCCACGCAAGTGGGGGCCTGTATCTCCGATAGCGAACATAAAGTCGTCTCAATCGGATATAATGGCATGCCAATGGGCTGCGATGATGATATTTGCCCCTGGGGTGTTGGTGAAGGACTTGAAAGCAAGTATCTTTATGTGTGCCATGCGGAACTTAATGCCATTTTAAATACTCGTGATGGCTCGGCTTTACGAGGTTGCCATTTATATGTATCACTATTTCCTTGTAACGAATGTGCGAAAGCGATCATTCAATCAGGCATTAAAGAAGTTGTTTTTCTAAGCGATAAATACGCTGACCAAGTATCATTCAAAGCGAGCAAACGCTTATTTGATATGGCGGGAGTCACATACAGGCAATATACTGGACGTCTACCCCATATTGAGTATCCAAGTAAATGAATTTGAACAAAAAGAAATATCAACTTGATAATGCCTTTTTAAGGCGTCTTGCCGTCATTTCACTCGTGTACGGCATGTTTATGATTGTGGTGTGGGGCGTCATTGCCCAGACGTTTCCCGATGGAATTGAGCCACCTTGGCTCTTTTGGCTTATTATAGGATTATCTGTGTTTATTTATATTGCTTTTATCGTCATTGTTGAACTTGCTAATTACAAGAGGAAACCCTAGTGGCCTTACTAGAAATTGAAAATTTATCATTTACTTACGATGGTCACATCGATGTTTTAAAAAACATCAATTTGAAAATAAAAGCCGGAAGTTATGTTTCGATTATTGGTCATAATGGATCCGGCAAATCGACATTGGCGAAGCTAATCGTGGGGTTACTCGACACCAAACGTGGTGTGATACGGTTATTTGACAAGGTTTTGTCTACGCAGACGATTACTGATCTTCGCCCTCGTCTTGGAATCGTATTTCAAAATCCCGATAACCAATTTATTGGGGCAACGGTTGCTGATGATATTGCCTTTGGTTTAGAAAATCGTTTAGTGCCTCATGATGAGATGCAAGGCATTATCGATGAATTTGCCGGCAAAGTGAAAATGACCGACTTCCTTGATAAGGAACCAAGTAACTTATCAGGCGGCCAAAAACAACGGGTGGCTATCGCTGGGGTATTAGCAATGCATCCCGACCTCATCATCATGGATGAAGCCACGGCGATGCTGGACCCGAAAGGCAAACGCGAAATTCGCGACATTACCATTAGTATGAAAAAAGACGATCCTAATTTAACGATTATCTCGATTACGCATGATATTGAAGAAGCGTATCGAAGCGATGAAATCATCGTGTTAAACGAAGGGGAAATCGCCATGCAAGGAACGCCAGAACAAGTGTTTGCGAAACGCGAAGATTTATTAGCGATTGATTTAGACATCCCCTTCGTCATGAAGCTTAAAGAAGCGTTAGCGAAAGTCGATATTCACGTCGATAACGCCAAAACCATTAAACAGGTGGCCCATCAATTATGCCGATAAAGTTTAATGATGTAAGTTTTACCTATTCGCCCAAAACCCCATTTCAATATGAGGCGCTTCACCATATTAATGTCGAGATTAAGGATGGTTCTTTCACGGCGATTGTCGGTCATACGGGCAGTGGCAAGTCGACGTTAATTCAGCACATTAATGGACTTCTTTTACCAAGCGCCGGCTCGATTGAAGTCGATGGCATGAAAATTGTCGCTAAAGAGAAAGTCAAGCATATCAAGAAGTTTAGAAAACACGCGGGACTTGTATTTCAATTCCCTGAATATCAGCTATTTGAAGAATCGGTGGAAAAAGATGTCGCCTTTGGACCCCGTAATTTCGGTGATGATGAAAAAGAAGCGGTTAGAAAAGCCCATGTTGCCTTAAAGCGCGTCGGGATTGATGAAGCGTTATTTAAACGCTCCCCGTTTGAATTATCGGGCGGGCAACGCCGCCGCGTCGCCATCGCCGGCATTATTGCGATGGAACCGGCAATACTCGTGCTCGATGAGCCGACGGCAGGACTTGATCCCCGGGGCGCGAGTGAAATGATGACGTTATTTGAAGATATCCATAAATCAGGCACCACGATTGTGCTTGTCACTCATGATATGAACATCGTGCTACGATATGCGACCGAAGTCATCGTCATGAAAGATGGGACCATCGTTAAAGTAACTGATCCAATGTCGCTTTTTGAGGGCGACTACGAAGATTACAATTTAGAAATTCCCAACTTATACCACTTTGCGAAGTTACTACAAACCGGTGGTTATAAGTTTGATATGCGTAATATTAAGACGATTGAAGATATCGTTAGTGTGATAAAGGAAGGCTACGTCAATGGCTAACCTCGCACTAGGACGATATGTCCCTTATAATTCTCCAATCCATCGCCTTGATCCGCGGTTAAAGTTATTTGCCTTAATCGTGTTTATGGTGGGCGTTTTTATGAAGTTTACTAATGTGGGGATGAACTTCATCATATACGGAGTCATCTTTCTGTTAATATCCATGATGATGATGGTTAGCCATATTCGCTTTTCCAGTTTGTTTAAACAATTAAAAGCGTTATGGATTATGATTGCGTTTTTACTTGTCATCAATACGATTGTTCCTAATTCTGGGGCAATTGCTTTTTCAATTGGTAGTTGGAATATTTATTGGAATGCGATATTCCAAACGCTCTATATCATCATCAGATTAGTGCTGATGATTGCTTTAACGATGGTGTTAACTTCCACGACGCGCCCACTTGATTTAACTTATGCGATTGAATGGTATTTGATGCCGTTAAAAGTCGTAAAATTTCCCACCCATGAAATTGCGATGACGATTTCGATTGCCTTACGGTTTATCCCCACTTTGCTCGATGAAACCTATCGCATCATGAAAGCGCAAGCAAGTCGCGGCGTCGATTTTGCCGGTGGCAAACTTTCAGAAAAAGTTCGGGCGATTATTTCACTTATCGTCCCCTTATTTATCTCGGCGTTTCAACGCTCGGAAGAACTCGCTAACGCGATGGAGGCTCGTGGCTATAACCCCAGTGGTAAGCGGACTAGGTACCGCGTTATGAAATGGCGCTTACCCGATACGTTTGGTCTCGTGTTATCGGCGATTTTACTTAGTGGTTTGGTGATGGTATCCGTCCTTAAACTTGATTTCGTGACGATAGTCGCCGGGTGGTTTTAATGCGCTATCTTGGCACTTTGTCATATGATGGGACTTCCTATAACGGATGGCAAAAGCAACCGGACGCCCCAAGCATCCAAGCAGAAGTCGAGCGCGTCTTCTCGTTAATTTTAAATACGCCCATCGAAGTATATGCCAGTGGCCGCACCGATCGAGGCGTGCACGCTAGAGGGCAGACATTTCACTTCGACTGCGACAAACCATTCGTGATTGATAAGTTAATCGGAGGCTTCAATTCCCTTGTTAATACAGACATTCATCTAGAGAAACTTAAGCTTGTAAAAGATGATTTTCACGCCCGGTATGCGGCAAAAAGCAAAGTTTACGCATATGTCATCAATAATGGGACTTATTCGCCATTTAACAGGCGTTTTGCCATGCATATTCGCGACAAACTCAATGTTGATTTGATGAAAAAGGCTTCATTATCGTTGATTGGCACCCATGATTTTAAAGACTTCACCACGAAGATAGAGGATGACGGAAACTTTATTCGTCATATCAGTTCGATTAAAATAATTGTTAAAAGCAATATGCTTCGCTTTGATATTGCGGGGAATGGGTTTATGACTTACATGGTCCGCTTTATCGTGGGGACCCTTGTGGCGATTGGTCAAGGACGAGAAGATGCTAGTTTCATACCTAAGCACCTCGACCAAATGACGCGTAACGTTATTTCTTATAAAGCGGAGCCGCAAGGTTTATTCTTGATGAAGGTCAATTACAAATGAAACAACCATTTATCGATTATTGCTATCACACACATACGTATCGCTGCGGCCACGCGATTGGTCGCGATATTGATTATGTCACTAAAGCGATTGAAGCTGGTATCAAGGTATTAGGCTTTTCCGACCATATCTTCTATCCAGGCTTAAAGCAACGCGGATCGCGCGGCGATTATGAAATGATGGAAGATTATGTCAATTCCATTAGCGACCTTAAAGACCAATTCGCCGACAAGATGACGATTCATCTAGGCTTTGAAGCCGAGTATTACTATGACTTTGATTACTACTATCGCGAACTACTACGGACTGGCTTAATGGATTATCTAATACTGGCGCAACATTACCGGTATGAACAAGGACATTTAACTCATTATTATGGGTTTTCAGATACGCCTGAAGAAATTTTGGAATACGCGATTAACCTGATTAAAGGGATGGAAACAAAACTATTCAAATATGTGGCCCATCCTGATTTATTTATGGCGCACTATACGGCCGGATTTGATGACACCGCTAAAGAGGTCAGCCATTTGATTTGTGCGGCCGCTAAGCGGCTGGACATGCCCTTAGAATTAAATATGGGGGCCATCCGCTTTGGAGGAGAAAGACTCATTGGTAATGAATTCCGGTATTTATACCCTTATGTTCCGTTTTGGGAAGTCGCTAAAGAATATAACGTTAAAGTAATTGTAGGCATTGACGCTCATGATCCAAACGACTTTTTAGACACGCGGATCGAGTTACTAGAAAGCATATTAAAGAAGCTGCAGCTACGCCATATCGACAGGCTCGATATCTAGCGATAGTGTTATAATAATCAATAGGAGATTTAACTATGGGAAGACATTTTCAAGTGCGCGAAGCCGCGATGGCGGCCACCGGAGCCAAGAAGTCCGCGCTTTACATGCGGGCTAGTAAAGAAATATATATGGCGGCTAAAGGCGGGTTGCCTGATCCTGATAGTAACCTCGCGTTACGAAGCGCGATCGATAAATTTAAAGGCCAAAGCGTTCCTAAAGATGTTATTGAACGGGCGATTAAAAAAGCCATGGGTGGCGAAGCCGAGGCTTATGTTGAGGGAAGATATGAAGCGTTCGGCCCCAGCGGTAGCCTCCTTATCGTCGATACACTGACCGACAACGTCAATCGCGCCTTCGTCGATGTCCGCACGGCGATTACGCGAAAAGGCGGCCATTTGGCTACAGTGGCCTATAACTTTACCCAAGCGGGTATTTTAGTGTTTAAAGGCGAAAACCCTGATCAATATGGCGATGCTTTAATTCTTTCCGATGTCGATATCACCGATATTTCTGGGCACGATGGGGTGATTGAAATTCAAGTTAACCCGTCATCCCTTAATGCCGCGAAAGTCGCCCTCAAAGAGATGGGGATCGACGACTTTGAAGTGTGTGAAATCACGATGCTACCAAATGAAACCATCAAACTAGAAGGTGAAGATCTCGATACGTTTAAAGCGTTACTCGATGTCCTAGACGAACTGCAAGATGTGCAAAACGTCTATCATAATGTTGAATTAACCTAATTAAATCTATCAATTGTTTGTCTATCAGATGATCTCTGAGTAAAATAAAGTTGTACTTTAGATTACTCGGAGGTTTTTCATGTATATATTACGTCACATCGTAGTCACAATCAAAGAAAGACTTAAAAATTATCCCATTGTGCTTATTACCGGAGCTAGGCAAGTTGGGAAGAGTTTCATGCTCATGAATGAATTTCCCACATACGAACGGGTCTCCCTCGCCGATGCTTTTATTAGAAAACAAGCGACGGAGGATCCCGGTCTTTTTTTCAAACAACACCCCGCGCCCTTGATCATTGATGAAATTCAACTCGTTCCATCACTTTTCCGCGAGGTAATGGCCATTGTCGATGCCCATTGAAAAGATGGGCAATATATTTTTACTGGTTCACAAAAGTATGAACTCCTAAGAGGGGTCAGTGAATCGTTAGCGGGCCGTGTCGCCATTATTGAAATGAATAATTTATCACTCCGCGAATTGTTTGACATCCAAATGACTTCTCCCTTCATCCCGACTGAGGAGTATTTAGATGACCGCAAGAATAAACTAGTTTCCTATCACGATGTTTTCTCGTACATCTTTCGGGGTGGTTATCCCAAAATATATCAAAACGACATCCAAGATGTCGAATCCTATTACTCTGATTATGTCAAAACTTATCTTGAAAAGGATGTTCGGGGATTTATCAAACCACAACATGAAATTGACTTTTATAAGTTCTTAGTCTCCCTCGCCGCTCGGAGCGGAGAAAAGATTAATTATCACAATATTGCCGTGGAAATCGGGATGAGCGAGCCAACCATCAAAAGTTGGATTTCGGTGCTTGAAGCCTCGAACATCATCTATATTTTGCATCCCTACCATAGCAAAGCTCTCACTCGAACAATTAAGACACCGAAAATATATTTCCGGGATACGGGCTTACTATGCTATCTTTCCGGCTGGCTCACCCGTAAGGCGATGGAACGCGGGCACCAAAGCGATTATATTTTTGAGACATTCGTTGTCAGTGAGATTATCAAGTCGTTCGAAAACTTTGGACGGGAATATCAAAACCGAATTTTCTATTACTCCGGATTTGATAAAACGAAACGCAATGCCAAAGGGGAAGTGATTCCGCAGGAAACGGAAATCGACTTAATCATCGACTATGATCACACTTTGTATCCAATTGAGATTAAAAAAGCGAGTATTGTTAGCCGCATGGAGGCCACGGCTTTTGATGTACTGAAGCAAGAAAAGGAAAAAGACATCGGGCTAGGCATCATTATTTGCAACACACTCGAACCGATTCTGCTTAAAGAGAACTTGATGGCGCTTCCTATTGAATACATCTAGGTTTCTTTTTCGTGTTGACAAGTAACTTTAGATTGACTTTATATGTAAATATAAGTATAGTTTTATTCGGCACAAATTGCCTAAATTGTAGTCCCGGTAAGAATACAGTTTGGTAAGGAGGAACCAACATGCTACGTCAAACAACAATTGCTAACAAAGAATCAATCGTCCGGAAGTGGTTTATCGTCGATGCAACCGACAAACCATTAGGACGTTTAGCGAGTGAAGTAGCCGTCATCCTCATTGGCAAGCATAAACCTACGTTTACGCCCAATGTCGACTGCGGTGATTTCGTCATCATCATTAACGCCGAAAAAGTCGGCCTGTCTGGTGATAAGCTCAACACGAAGAAATATTACAACGTATCCAAATACGCTGGTGGCTTAAGAACAAGAACCGCCAAAGACATGGTTGAACGTTACCCCGTGGAAATGGTGGAACGCGCTGTGTGGGGCATGGTCCCTAAAGGTCGCCTTGGCCGTCAAATCATCAGAAAGCTCTTTGTCTATGAAGGACCAGAGCATAAACATGAAGCCCAAAAGCCGGAACCGCTTGTGCTTCATCACATTTAAGGAGAACATCCAATGGCCACAAAGAAAAAAGAAACTGTTACTTATTACGGCACTGGTCGCCGTAAATCATCGGTCGCTCGCGTGTTTATGACTTCGGGTACCGGCAAGATTACTGTTAATGGTCATCCTGTCGCTGAATACATGCCCTATGACACGTTAGTGATGGATTTAATGCAACCATTAGTCCTAACGAATAACGCCGATAAGTTCGATGTCGTCTCCACCGTTAAGGGTGGTGGCTTCACCGGTCAAGCGGGCGCTATCCGTCTTGGTATCGCTCGCGCCTTGCTTGAAAGTGGCGCTGAACGCGGCACCTTAAAAGTCGCCGGCATGCTTACTCGCGATAGCCGCATGAAGGAACGTAAGAAATACGGTCTTAAAAGTGCGCGTCGCGCTCCGCAATTCAGCAAACGTTAATTTCAAAAGATGGAACCCATGGTCAAGTATCATGGGTTCACTTCTACTAATTCAAGGGTTGAAAAGATGCGCGAGATATTATATATTTATCTAGCGCATAAATGGGCCTTTAGCTCAGTTGGTTAGNNCGCGCCCCTGATAAGGGCGAGGTCGATAGTTCAAATCTATTAAGGCCCACCATTTATGAATTTAGAGGGCCCCGTGGGGCTCTTTTTATTAGGTTAGTATGATCAAAGCGTTAAAAGACAAACAATTCATCAAAAAATTTCTTGCGATTACCTTTCCTGTAATGGTGCAAACGCTCGTATCTTTCATCGTGACGTTTGTCGATAACATCATGGTGGGTGGTGTCAGTAATGAAGCCGTCAGCGCGGTATATTCGGTTAACCAAGCATCGTTTTTCTTTTATGTAGCGATGTTTGGCCTATTTAGTGGCGCCTCGATTTACGTGCAACAGTTTTCGGGGGCCAAAGATGTCACTCATTTACGGCAAGCATTCCTCTATAAATTAGTCGTGGGCACGCTCTTTTTAGCGATTATTCTACCAATCTTATTCCTGTTTGGCCACCACCTTGTGGCCTTTTATTCACGGTCGGACACCAATCAAGCGGCCATTTTAGTGGAAGCCGCCAAATACATGCCAATCTTGATATTAAGTTACATTCCATTATTGTTTGCCACCGTTTATGCTTCAACGTTACGGGAAACCGGAAGAACCAGGCTTCCGATGATTGCTGGAGTCATCGCTTTATCGACCAATGCTTTGCTAAATGCCTTATTCATCTATGGATTAAAGTTAGGCGTCGTCGGGGCGGCGTTAGCCACCGTGATTGCTCGCCTTATAGAAGCGGCAATCATCATCACCATCGCGCATCGTCAGAAGCTGGATTTTTGTCATCAAGCCTATCGTCAATTCAAAATTGAACCCAAACTATTTCGCCTTATCTCTAAAAAGATGTGGCCCTTACTTATAAATGAGCTTTTATGGTCGACGGGTATGATTATGCAAAGCTTAAGTTATGCGCAACGGGATAATGTCCTATCAGCCTTATCGATTCTTTCAACAACCACCGAGATATTTGGGATTGTGTTTAATGGTCTGGCCGTTGGGATTAGTGTGATGGTTGGCAGTACTTTAGGCGCTGGCAAGATTGAAGAAGCGCGCGATATTTCTAAGAAACTATTGTGGCTCGGGATTCTCATCTCATTATCGGTGGGCGCCTTTATGATTGCCATCTCGCCTTTTATTCCACGTCTTTGGGCAACTGTCGGAAACGATCAAAGGACATTAGCAACACAAATGATTATCATCTATGGTTGTTTCTTATGGGTTTATAGCGTCTGCATCAGCGCATATCAAATATTACGGGCTGGTGGTATGGCTAAGCAAACGATGATCATGGATTCAGGCATCATGTGGGTGGGCACGGTTCCACTCGCATGGATATTAGCATTAGCGACTTCATTACCTCTTGTCGGTATTTTTGCAATTCTTCAATCAATCGATATCATCAAAATGATCGTGGGATTATCGCTTATAAAAAATGGCAAATGGGCCAATAATTTAACGACGGCTGTAAGTGAACCAGTCGTGCTATCTGCTGTTAACGATTTATTGAAATAAGGGCCTTCCTTTGCTATCATTATTTAGCATTGGACACTTAGCTCAGATGGGAGAGCGTTTCCTTCACACGGAAGAGGTCGTGGGTTCGATCCCCGCAGTGTCCACCATGATGCCGCTGTAGCTCAGTTGGTAGA
>DIVY01000012.1 GCA_002422535.1 Caryophanales bacterium UBA6120
TGCATTAAGTTTGTCACTTAACAAATTCTATCGTTAGAAAACTAAGTGCTTGAAATATGAAAGCGATTTCAATAAGATAGAATATAGTCGAAACAAAAATTACTCACTCAATGAGACAGTTGATAATCCGCAAGTTTTTCTAATCAACCCTTTAGAGTGAACAACAATCGAAACGTTTCGATTGATTGATTTGGAGGAAAATATGCATACAAAACACCTTGCCGCCACTAGTTTGTTTATGTTGTTACTGGCTGCCTGTGGAAGTAGCTCGGTTGGAACCGATTCTTCAAGCACGAGCGCAACCACAACCTCGGGGGATTCCGGAACTTCACAACCGGCCCCTGTCACGCTCCGATATGCGGGATGGAATCTTGGAACAGTTGGGCAAAATAATATCGAACGGCAACTTCTTGCGGCCTATCAAGAAGAGAATCCGCATGTCACGATTGAAATCATTGAGCGCCCTGTCGTTATCGATGAGGAAACGGGGTCCGAATCAACTGTATCTTGGGATGAATTTTTTGCGACTCAAGCGGCGATTGACAATCTACCTGATGTCTACATGATTTACAATTTGGCCGGTTTCACTGCCCAAGGATGGACCGAAGAATTGACCGACTTAGTCGAAGCGGATCCCGATTTTGAATTGATTCCTGAAGACATTCGTAAATCGGCATCATTCAACGACCGCTTTTTCGCTTTACCGCAGTCGCTCTTCTATTATGGTTTTTTCATTAACCGCACCGCAATTAATCGCGCCGGCCCCCGCGCCGTTATGCCAACCTATGGCATGACCTATGAACAATTAATGGATGCCGCGGAAAAAGATTCAAAAGCCCCAGTCGAAGGTGGCGATGGCATCATCGGCATCAGCGGTTTGGACAACTTAGTGAATTGGATGCCCGCTCAGCTTGATCCCAATCTCGGTTGGTTTACCTATAATGAAACCGATGGTTATCACCTTGATAGCCCAGCGTTTGCCTCAGCAGTCGCCGAGCAACTTAAATATTATGGTCCCGGCAAATCAGCTTACGGCGGTTATGTGCTTGACGCCCTCGATCCAAGCAAATATGCCGACTATTTTGGGGTAAGCCAAAACGTGTTTGAAAGCGGTAACCAATCAATTCGCTTTGAAGGAAGTTATTCGATGCGCGATTGGCACACCCGTTCACTCGATCCCAACGATTCTCTTTATGGCGCCGATATTGATTTCATTGGAACCCCCTCTTGGAATGTTCCCGAAGTTGGTAATGTCCATCGAATCCCCGTGGTCGTCGACTATCTCGCCGTTGGCAAAGGCACCGACTACCGCGAAGAAGCTTATAAACTGGCCAAATGGATGGGTTTTTCTGCCGAAGGTTATGAAAAGCGACTTGACCTCGCGGAAACCAATCCCGCTCAATCGGCATTAAATTTCACTCCGTTGATTAACCGCGAAGATTTGGTAAATCGTTTCTTTGAACTATATCCAAACATGACGGAATTCAAAAAGATTGTTGTGGAACATGACCAATTTATCCTTGAAAGTCTTGGAAAGAACGTGCCTGGTTATTGGGATTCACGTTCAAACGCTTTATTCGACACCATTCAAGTCGGTGGCGTGGACACCAACCGTTCAATTGGTCAGGCGGTTGTCGATATTTATTCGGGCAATCTTACGTTAGCAGATGCTTTACAAAAAGGTCTCAATACAATTGCCAACCAACAATGGCAAACGGCGAAAGTCGCTCTTGATGAATACTTAGCAGATAACTAATAATTTTTAGGGAGCTAGAGACAAACATGCCCTTCTTTAACGCCACGCTCATTATTCCTTTGTTATCGATGGTTTTTTCGATGATGCCACATCACTCGGAACCGGCGAATTTAACAAAAGAATATCCAATGGAACAAATAGGAGAATCTGGCTCCCTTGTTACTTATGATGATATCCTTGCCGATTGGATTGCCGATGGCAGTGCCCAGGACCACGATCAAACTTGGCATCTCGGTACCGAACACATTTACTCTTCATCCAACGTTTCGCTGATTGATAATGATTATGGTTATGATGCCTGGCTTGGCGAAAATATCGATTTCGTCACCGCCTTCACACAAAGCCAAGGAACAATCAGTTATCAAATCGCGACCGTGTACGATATTCTCGTGACATTGACGCTTGATTTATATGTGCTTGATACCGGCGTCCGCGATTTAGAAATGGCGGTTTTGGTCAATGGCCTCTACCAATATAGCGAAGCTCAACAAGTGACCTATAGCAAAGAATGGGTGACTCCTCATGAATTTGAGGAAGATCGTTACCAAAATCAAATAATGCCGAAAGCCACGCTCGCCCCCACTTGGCTAAGGCGTCAAACTTATGACGCCCAACGCCTCCAAACGCATCCACTACTATTCCGGCTCACCCCTGGGCTTAACACAATTACACTTCAGCAACTTCAAGGCGTATATTTACTCGGTAATGTCCATATTAGCGCGTTAGAGTCGCTTCCAAGTTATAATACTTACCTCAGTAACACCGGCCAGGCGCCAATGATGCAAGACACTTTAATAACTTATCAAGCCGAGCATCTCGCGTCGCGCAACAGCTTGTCAACCCGCTTTACGACGAATCGAGAACCGCTTGTTACGCCTTTTGCCCTCATTGAAGGAAAACTCAACGTCATCGATGGCGCGACTTATCAAAACGGCGGCCAGCGAGTGACCTATTTAATCGAGGCACCTGCTAGTGGCTATTACCACCTGACGTGGAAAGTACTCCAAAACCGCACGCAAACGATATCATATCGCCGCTTATTAATCGATGGCGAAGTCCCGTTCGCCGAAGCGGAAACAATCGCGTTTTCGGCCAACCGCAAATGGCAACATCAAGCAATTGGTCCGCTTGAAGGCGATCCGTATCGCTTCTATTTATCGCAAGGTTTTCATATGGTTTCCCTCGAGGTTAATACGAGTCAAACTCGTGTTGCCCATCAGACGATGCGCGCGCTTATGTCCGATTTAAATGAATTAAGCCTCTCGATTAAGAAAATCACGGGCAACACGATCGATCCTAACCGCGAATGGGATTTAAAAACTTATCTCCCGACGATAGAAAGTGATCTTGACGAAGCCATCGCTAAAGTAGACGCCATTAAGACGACTTGGGTCACCTTGATGAAAGCGACACAGCAATCCGACGTCATCGCCAGTTTAAATATCGCCCGGCGGTTATTGGTGACTTTACGAGATGAAATCGACTTAATTCCGCGACGTTTAAATACATTATCAGGTGCCAGCGGTTCCGTGCTTTACCGCCTTGGTATCGTATTGCCGCTATTGATCCAGTCACCGCTTACAATCGACCAATTTTACCTGCACGGCGAAACGGCAACACTCCCAAAAACCCAAGCGGGATTTTTCCAAACCATTTGGACGGGTATCCGTCGCTTTTTCGCCTCGTTTTTATCCGATCAATTCAAAGAGACGACTGATCCAAGCGAACTCGTTATTTGGGTGTCGCGCAGTCGCCAATACGTCAATTTATTGCAACAAATGGTCGATGCCGAATTTACCCCAATGACTGGAATCCCCGTTCGCGTCAGCATCAACCCAAACGAAGATAAACTAATTCTCGCTAGTAGCGCGGGCAAACAACCTGATATCGCCATGGGCGTCGCCGGATGGCGACCTTATGACTTTGCGATTCGCAATAGCGCCTACGACTTAGCGACATTTACTGATTTCCGTGAAGTATCAGAACGGTTTTACCCAGGTTCGTTCCTCCAACTTATTTATCAAAATGGCGTCTATGCTTTACCGGAAACGCAAAATTTCTACTTGCTGTTTTACCGCACTGATATCATGAATCGCCTTGATTTAGATATCCCCGATACATGGCAAGACGTCATTGACATCCTGCCAGAGTTACAACGATTCGGGATGAATTTCTATTCGATGCTTTCAAGCGCGAATGCCTTTAAAGCGTTCGTATTAACAATGCCATTTATCCGCCAATACGGCGGCAAAATATTTAGCGATGATGGTTTAAGAGCCGCATATGATGATCCTAAGACCATCGAAGCTTTAACGCTTATGACCGACTTATACACAACCTATTCACTTCCCATCGAAGTTGGCAGTTTTTATAACGAATTCCGTTATGGCCGCTTGCCAATCGGCATTGGTGATTTTGGGATGTATATCTCGCTTCTCCACGCTGCGCCGGAGATTGCTGGCTTATGGAATATCGCGCCGTTACCAGGCGTTGAACGCGATGGCGTTATCAACCGTTCGTTTGATGGTTCTTCAACATCGGCGATGATGTTCAAGGAGACAAAAAAACCACAACAAGCATGGACGTTCTTAAAGTGGTGGACAAATGCCCAGACGCAACTCGATTATGCCGAAAATTTAATCTCTGCCTATGGGCCCGAATATTTATGGAATACGTCAAACCGTGAAGCGTTTGCCAATATGTCATGGGACGAAGGCCACCGTAGCGTCATGTTGGAGCAGTGGGAATGGATTGACGATACAGCCAAAACGCCAGCGTCCTACATGGTCGAACGCGAATTATCAAATATTTGGAATAAAGTTGTCTATCAAGGCGTCAACCTTAGAACGGCAATTGAAGACTCGCTGATTATCGCCGACAAAGAAATACGCCGAAAAATGATCGAATTCGGTTTTATCGATGCCCAAGGAAACGCCCTCAAGGCTTATATTTTGCCGACTCGCGAAAATATCGATGACTGGATTGGTTTGCCAGCATGACGTTGAAGTTCAAACTGAAAAAATATCGCGATAACAAAACCGGCTTCTTTTTCGTGTTACCTTATGCGTTGGCATTCATGGTTTTCATCACAATTCCCGTCGTTATGGGGATGCTGTTATCTTTTACTTATTTCAATTTGCTCGACGCACCAAGATATATTGGCTTTACCAATTTCATCACGATTTTTACCGCCGATAGCGCCTTTATGCAGCAAATTGTACCCAATACGATTACCTTTGCGGTCATCGTTGGCCCGGCCGGCTATCTTTTGGGCTTTTTCTTAGCGTGGTTATTGGCGCAAATACCGCATCGCTTACGGACTATTTTGGCCCTTGTAATCTATTCACCTTCAATGACCGCGGGCGTCGCCATGGCCGTCATGTGGCGCATCATTTTCTCGGGCGACGAATCTGGTTATCTTAATGCTGTTTTGCTAAATTTGAGCATTATAGACGCTCCCATCCAGTGGCTGTCAAATCCCGATTATTTAATGACGATTATGATTATCGTCACATTATGGAGCAGCATGGGCATCGGCTTTTTGGCGATGCTTGCCGGCGTATTAAACATTAACCCCGAGTTATTCGAAGCCGCTTACATCGATGGCATGACAAGTAAGATTCAGGAGATTTTCTACATCACGATTCCCTCGATGAAGCCCCAGATGCTTTTTGGTGCGGTCATGTCGCTGGTGGCGACGTTTAATGCCGGATCAATCGGTGTGCTCCTATCAGGTCAAAACCCGACCCCGCAAAACGCTGGGCAACTGATTGTCACGCATATTGACGATTATGGGTTTATCCGCTTTGATATGGGCTATGCCGCCGCCTTGTCAATCGTGCTGCTGATTTTGGTTTATTTCTTCAGTCGCGTCGCCTTTAAATTATTTGGAGACAATGATTAATGGCAAACTATTTTGGAACCAAAATAAACCCCAAACGCTTCCATGTCTCGCAGTTGCGGTTTTTAATCATCCTCGTTCCAATTGCCGTCTTCATGGGTTTGCCCATCGTCTATATCTTTAACCATGCGTTTAAACCGCTTGTCGAACTGTTTGAGTGGCCACCGCGTTTCTTTGTCCAAAACCCGACGCTCGATAATTTCATCGATTTGTTTGCCGTCACGTCATCGACGGGTATTCCAATGTCCCGTTATTTATTCAACAGTATCATCATCACGGCATTCACCGTATTCGCCTCAATTGTCATCGGTTCTCTAGCGGGGTTTGCGCTTTCAAAATTGGAATTCCGTTTCAAAAAAGCCCTTCTTTGGATTAACAATATCGCCATCATGTTCGTCGGCGCTGCTGTATCGATCCCGCGCTATTTAGTAATTGAATCGCTCGGATTAATCGATACTTTCTGGGTTCACATCATCCCCGGTTTAGCAATTCCAGTCGGCTTATTTTTGATAAAACAGTTCATCGACCAAATTCCTAAGGACTTAATCGAAGCGAGCCGCATCGATGGAGCCAATAGCTTGCAAATATATTGGTATGTGATTATGCCACTGATTAAACCGGCACTCGCAACAATCGCCATCGTCGCCTTCCAAAGTGTGTGGAACAACACCGAAGTGTCTAATTTATTCATCAACGACGAGAGTTTAAAAACGTTCGCTTTTTATATGACGACACTGACGACCACTGGCAATACCGTCGCTGGTCAGGGCATGGCGGCGGCGGCTAGCCTCATCATGTTTATCCCCAACCTCGTCATTTTTATTATCTTGCAGAAAAACGTCATGAATACGATGATTCATTCGGGTATCAAATGATGAAAAAGTTACCACTTATTACCGTCACTTTATTAGCGATAATGCTGACGATGGAATTACCTAAACCTACCTATGGCTTAACCAAGCAATCAGCGCCATATGCCACGTACACGATTGGACCTAATGGTCGCTATGTCCAGACGCAAACCGCTTATGAACCAGCCGGTTATCTTGATTTGGACCTCACGCTGAATCAACCGGAAGACATGATCCTTGTTGACGATAATCTTTATATTGCCGACACGGGCAACCGCCGTGTGCTTCGTTTTAACGAGGCTGGCGTGGGTGAAATATTAATCGACAATCTCCAGCAACCAACGGGGATTCACGTCAATGAAGCCGGCGAACTATACATTGCCGATAAAGGCGCGCGTGTCGTCTATCAATATAGCCAAGACATGACGCTCATCAAGACATATGGCCGGCCATCGGAACCATTTTTCGGTGAAAACTCGCCGTATGTGCCCATGAAAGTGGCAACCGGTCCCCGTGGCATCGTCTATATCGCTGGCGAAGGTTCGACCGCCGGATTAATGCAACTAAACTACGCGGGTGAATTTTTGAGTTTTTTTGGTACGAACGTGACGACGTTTAGTTGGCTCCAAGCACTATCTAATTTCTTCGGCATCTCGCGGGCGAGTAACATTCCGACCTCGCCGATTAACGTCGCCCTTGACCAAAAAGGATCGGTATTTACGGTAAGTCCAACTCCATCGCAGCAAGTTAAAAAATTCAACATCGCCTCCAGCGTGATTTTATCAATGAGCAGCCGGACGCAGCCCGTCAGCGTTCACATTAATGACTTTGACAATATCTATACAATCTCAAGCGCGGGGATTATCGGCGAATATGATAGTTACGGCAACCTCATCTTCGAATTTGGCGGACTTGATAGCGGCAACCGCATTGCCGGTTTATACGTCAATCCGGTCGATATCGTTACCGACGCTAAAAACGACTTGCTTGTGCTCGATAAAGGCACGGGCAAGATTCAAATTCTGCAACGTTCGGAATTCGCCCAACTCGTCCACGAAGGCTTAATCAATTTTAAAGATGGCGTTTATTCGCTTGAACAGTGGGAAACGATTATCCGCATGAATAGCATGTTTGCGCTCGCCAACGCCTCATTAGCGCGCGGTTATTACCGACTTGAATCATACCAGGAAGCACTTAATTACTATGCCATCGCCTTTGACCGAGGCGGCTTTTCGGAAGCGTTTTGGCAGTTGCGCTACGCCTGGCTCGAGGCCAATCTCGGGATTGTTTTCATCTTTTTGATTGTCGGTCTGATTTTGTATCAAGTTTGGCGACGCGCCCAAAAACGTATCTTGGCGACCGCGTTTGTGTCCCGAATCGTGCAAACGAGCCATTACCAGCGGGCGGAAAGCGACTTGCAGCTGATGAAGCATATTCTTGTTCATCCGCTTGATACGTATCAGGACATCAAGCACCTGAAGAAAAGTTCGGTGACGATAGCAACTATTATTTACCTACTCGTGCTCATCGTCAGCGTTTTTGAAGTATACGCCACCGGTTTTATCTTTAGCACTGTCGATTTGAACAATTTTCATCTCGGTGTATTTAGCGTCACTTTGCTTGGTGGCATTGGTCTATTCATCTTGGCAAATTACCTCGTTGCGACGATTACTAACGGCGAAGGTTGGCTCAAAGACATTTATATCGCGACCGCCCACGCGTTGGTGCCTTATCTTATTTTGACACCGATTCTTACAATAGTGTCAAACGCCCTGACATATAACGAGATCGTAGTGTATCAAATCATCGACATTGTTCGTTACGCTTGGAGTGCAATCTTGATTGTGCTCATGATTAAGGAAATCCATAACTATACGATTGGACAGCTAATCAAAAACATTTTCTTAACAATCTTTACGTTACTGATGATCGTCTTGGTGGGATTCCTTCTATACGTACTGACCGCCCAGGTCTTTAACTTTATCGAAGGCATTATCAGGGAGGTGATCCTCCGTGGTTAAATCACTATTCAAATTGCTAATTCCAATCTCGCTGACGGGACTGATGCTATTTCCATCATTAGCGTTACAGCGGATTGAATCTGATCCGGTCTCCTTACAATCAGACCCGCCATCGCGTAGCGCCTTATTATCCAATCGCTATACACAAATGGAAACCGATGCTCGCGTCGTCGATGAAAACCTGTTCGCGGATTTAGATGGTTACACCTTTAGAAAAACATTCGGTTATTTATCATTTTACGACAAAATCTCCGACGCTAGTTTCCGTATCGTCGATGAACGAAGCGGCTATGTGTGGGCCTCGTCGGTCAATTATGATTATTTTATTGATGAAGATTCACCGCTAGCTGATCCTGATGACATCGGTTTGAACCTATATTGGCAAAGCAAACTGCGTTCGCCGTTTTTCCTTACCTATTACAGCGGTCTTAACCTTCGCGAAGAGCATGCGTTTGAAAACTTCCGGTCAGAACTCGAGGTAACGCGTTTCGATGATGGCGATGCGGTTGGAATGAATGTGGCCGTCTCGCTCTTCCTCTCGAAAATCACATTTAACTTTACGGTTGTTTTTAACGAGGCGGGACTTACGGTCACACTGCCATTTGAATCGATCGTCGAATCCGAAGAATTTAAAATCTCGTCGGTTAGTTTTTATCCAATGTTTGGGGCGACCAAGCGTTTACGCACCCCAGGATATGTCGTAATCCCCGATGGGGTTGGGGCACTGATTCGCTATAACGACGACCCAACCATCGGCGTCTTCAGCAAACGGTTTTTTGGATCCGATGTTGGATTGAACCAGACTAGTAGCGAACAACCATTATTTGCAAATATGTACGGAATCACCCACGGACATCGGCAGCATGCGCTGCTCGCCATTGTCGAAGATGGCGCCGGCCATGCGATATTGACCCACTATGGGTCGCAAGTTTATTTGGACTTCAACTTCACGTATGTAACGTTTAACTATCGTAGCACATATGTTCAATACCTTAACCAAGCCAAGACAAGCAGCGTCAATTTATTGCAAGCTGATGCCAATGAGATTAACGCCACAATGCATTACCGCTTCCTAAACGGCGCTGATGCCGATTATGTCGGCATTGGAAAAGCCTTTGGGGCATGGTTATTCGAAGATGATCGTCTAACGCCTACTTCATCAAAGATTCCGCTTCATCTCGATGTATTGGCACTTGAATCAAAACCCGGTTTATTCGCCCGCGAAAAAGTCGTCATGACCGATTTATCATCGCTTGACGATATCATCTATGAAACAAAAGAAACAATCACCGAACACCTGGTTGTTTCGTATTTAGGTTGGCAGCGAGGTGGCTATTCATACACCGCGCCAAACTATACGTCTTTCGATGATAAACTTGGTTCTATCAAACAATTGAAGAGAGTACTCGAAAATAATGCATCGAACGAGGATTTGACGCTGATGTTCGCCGCTGATCCCTACCGAGCTTATCGAAACGGAACCGGCTATCGGCAAAATGAAATCATGCAAACAATTGGTCAGGAGTTTATCAACCAAGGCGATTATTACTATCTAACAGCCGCAGCGGGAACTAATCGTCTTGAGAAAGCCTTGAATACGATTGAATCGTGGGATATTCCCGCCCTTGCGCTAGAAACGGTTGGAAGCTTCGCATCGTCGAGTTTTGGCACTACCCCATTAAGCAAAAACGGCATGATTAAAGCGATGCAAGCAATCATTAAAGATAATCCTCGTTTATCGGTTTATCAGCCTTACAGTTACTTATGGACGGCTGAAAATCTCCTCGATATGCCGATGTATTCAAGTCAACAAGCCCGATTTACCGATACCGTACCCCTACTTCCGATTATCGTATCGGGGCGACGTCATGCTTTTGGACGGGCGGGCAACTTTTTCTCGAACACGACAAACGAGTTACTTCGGATGGTCGATTATGGTCTTTACCCCGCTTTCTTTGTGACTGAAAAAAGCGCCTATGAACTAATCGATACTCCATCTGAGCATATATTTACGTCGTGTTATGTTGACTGGAAGCCGGAAATTAAGCGTCAATACGACTTTATCGCGGGAGCGCTTGATGCCGTTTATGGTAAAGAATTGCTAGTGCGCGAAGTACTCGCTTTAGGCGTCATCAAAATCACGTATGAAGATGAAATCAGCCTTATCGTCAATTATGGTGGGACATCTTATGTTCGTGGAACGATTGATGTCGATCCAATGAGTTACGAGGTTTATTATGGCGCCTAAATTTAAAGTTCTGCTCATCCGCATCCGTGATTTCTCCGTGAAAACATGGCATATTATCACGCGGCCAATCGCGAAAATGTATGGCCAACTGTCGAACAAGCAACGCGAAGCTTTTGTGGGATATATGTTCATCAGCATTTGGTTAGTCGGTTTCATTGCCCTGACAGCGATTCCGTTGATTGAATCGCTCGTCTATTCGTTTAACACGATAACGATCGCTGGTGGCGAAGGCATTCGCCTAACTTTCGTTGGACTAGCTAATTATTATAGGATTTTCGGAAGCGATTTAACCTTCTTAACATTGATACAGGAATTCCTTTTTGAGATGATTCTATTTGTTCCAGTCATCAATATTCTCGCAATGTTAATCGCCATCCTGCTTAACCGTAAATTCAAATTCCGCGGCTTCTTCCGCGCGGTGTTTTTTCTACCGGTTATTATCACATCCGGACCGGTTATCTCCGAGTTGCTCCGGCAAGGTGCCGGCACGCTTCCTGTACTGACTGAATCGGGCATTTTAGATATTATTGAGCAAACACTGCCACCATTTTTAAGCGGCCCATTAACATCGCTATTCTCACAGATAATATTCATGCTTTGGTTCTCCGGCGTACAAGTCGTACTATATCTTGCCGGATTACAAAAACTTGACAAAAGCATGTATGAAGCGGCCCAAATCGATGGAGCGAACGCTTGGGAATCATTCTGGAAGATTACGCTTCCATCCATGCGTCCAATGATTTTAGTTTCTTCGATTTTCACCATTGTTACGCAGGCGACATTTGCCAATAACCCCATCATTCAGCTCATTTCAAAGGTCATGTTCGATCCAATCAAAGGCTATGGATATGCGTCGGGCTTAGCCTGGATTTACTTTTTACTAATCGCGGTATTATTACTGGTCACGACGCGACTAATCAATCCGAAAGAGAAACGCGTTCGCGAAACGAAACGCTATGATCCGGCAAAGCCATGAATAACAAAATAAAGGCCATGCCGTGGAAAAAGTGGCGCCGCAAATGGTTAGGCATGAATCTGACCGATGGTTTGCTTTTCAAAATAATTTTGTATGCTTTGTTGATAATCATCGGCTTCGTTTATGTATATCCACTACTTCATATGCTGTCTTACAGTTTGAAGAGCCTCGCCGATCTCCTTGATCCTACGATTAATCTGTTGCCTTCAAGCTTATATTTTGACAATTTCAGCAACGCCTTAATTGTGTTGGATTATGGTCCGTTATTGCTTGAAACATTGACGGTGACGCTTATTCCGGCGGTGCTACAGACAATTGTTGCTTCGCTTATTGGCTATGGTTTCGCCCGTTTTAATTTCCCATTAAAACGGCTATGGTTCATGCTACTAATAGCGACATATATCATCCCGCCGCAAGTGACGATGATACCGCGATATGTGCTATTCTTTGACCTTGGTATTCTAGAAACGATTTACGCCATTATTTTACCCGCAACGTTTGGACAAGGCGTGTCCTCGGCCATCTTCGTGCTCATCTTCTATCAATTTTATTCAATGGTGCCAAAAGCACTTGATGAGGCGGCACAACTCGATGGCGCTAATCGTTGGATGATTTATACGCGCATTGCGATTCCGCTGTCGTTACCATCGTTCTTAACGTCGTTTCTATTCAGTTTCGTCTGGTATTGGAATGAAACCTATTTGACGCGGCTGTTCCTTGGTAATGGTGGGGAAACACTATTGCTCCGATTGCTTAATTTCGTCAGCGCTTATAACGCGACGATTGGCGGTGGTCAAGACGTCGCTAATGAAGCGATTAGAATGGCGGCGACATTGCTTATCATCGCTCCGTTATTACTGGCATATTTTTTGTTGCAGCGCCTGTTCATCGAAGGGGTCGACCGCAGCGGAATTACGGGAGAATAACATGAAGCGCATCATGATTGGTCTATTTGTCATGGCGATGGTCGCCGGATGTTCATCGTCAAACGAGGTTTCAAGCGCCACATCTTCATCAAGTAGTCAATCGCTCTCAAGTGAATTAACGAGTAGCGAACAAGAAATCCTTGAAGCGCAAGAAGCGCTTTACCTAGAACAGGAAAAATCGTTCGCTTTCTTTTGGGAAACAACAACAAATAATCCTGAAAGCGCGGGTTTTGGGTTAAGCCGCGACCGGTGGCCGGGCAATTCTTCGATTGCTTCCATCGCCTCAGTTGGATTTGCGCTGGCCGCCATTCCTAGCGGAGTCGAGCGGGGCTATATCACGTTTAGCGAAGGATATAGTCGGGCCCTGGATACGCTTGTCTCATTGTCGCAGATGACGCGAGTCGAAGGTTTTTATTACCATTTTGTCAATATGGTGACTGGGGCGCGCGAATGGAATAGCGAAGTATCGATAATTGATACCGGGCTGATGCTCGCCGGAGCGATTGTCGCGGCGCAGTATTTTGGCGATGAAGTCGCCACCTTAGTCGATGAAATTTACCTTGGCGTCAATTGGGATTGGTACGTTAATCCAGATACGCTCATGTTTTACATGGGCTATAAACCGGAAACTGGCCATGGCGGCGCTTGGGACCATTTTGCCGAGCAAATCATTTTATATGTGCTGGCCGCAGGACATCCGACATATACATATGGCGACCGCCTCTATAAACGGCTCAAATTCTTATCAAGCAATTTCACGCGCGGCTATACTTCCACGAGCACATCCGAAGTCGTGGAACCCTTTATTTATACATATGATGGATCGTTATTTCAACACCAATTTTCGCATGCGTTCATCGATTTTCGCGACGTGCTCGATTATCAAAACACCGATTGGTTTATAAATGCCAAACGCGCGACACGCGCCAATTATTTGTTCACGCTTGATAACGCTAATCGCTATAAGACTTATAGCGACGTTTCCTGGGGCATCTCCGCTGGCGATGGACCGAATGAGTACCGAGCATATGGCGCTCAGCCAGCCAAAAACAATTCTCATAATGGGACGATTGTCCCCTATGCGGCGGTCGCCTCAATTAATTACTGGGAATACGAAAGCCTGATGGCGACGAGGCATTATTCAACAATTGAAGAACTGCAAACGACGTATGGTTTCGCTGATGCGTATAACCTGGGACCACTCGATCCATCGTATAATCCGACGATTGATGCCCTAACGCCATGGTTTGACTCCGATGTGATTGGAATCGATAAAGGAATTACGCTGTTGATGATTGAAAATTACCGCTCAAATCTCATTTGGGATATGTTTATGTCAAACAGCCGCGTCATTGAAGGATTGACGAATCTCGGCTTCAGTTTTAGGTGAATATCTATTGATTTTGTAACCGCTTTCACTTATAATTCAGTTATCGAAACGTTTCGATTGTCTGAAAATGGCCTTTTTAATGCGATATAAACGGACATTTCTCGAAGACAACCGGAGCGTTAAACTCACGAATCATGAGGAGGGTTCGTGATATAGCCTCTATCTTTATTAACAATAAATTATTCAAGAAAGGAAAACACAATGAATAAGAAAAACCTAATTCTCTTCTCAACCATCGTTGCCTTATTCCTTGCTGCTTGTGGCTCTTCGTCAGTCGAAGAATCTTCCTCAACGCCATCATCGTCAGCAACGACTTCGGAAACATCATCAATCACTACTTCTGTTTCTAGCAGTTCTTCATCTGAATCATCAGTTTCCTCAGAATCCAGCAGTTCGGAAGAACCGGTGGAAACATGGGGTCTCGTTAATGGTGATTTCGAGGATGAAACCGACGACTTCACGTTCCAATCGACTGGATGGAACGCCTTCATCGGCTCACTTGACCCCGATCAAATCGAAGCGACCGCTTCCTACAAGACCGAAGGCGACAATCAATATGGCGCCTTAACGACCACTGCCATTGGCGATGCAACCCAATGGTGGCACGCGCAATTACGGCAAAATGGCATCTTTCTTTATCAAAATGGCGCCTATATCCTCAGCTTTAAAGTACGCGCCGCGACCGCTCGCACGATCCGCGTCACACTAAAAGATGGCGGTCTTAGCTCACGCCCAATCAACGAAGTACCGGTAGAAGTATCGACCGCGTGGGAAACTAAGACTATCAACTTCATCGCTCCATCCGATGGTGTCAACTCCGAATTACAATTCGGTATCGGACCGGATTCCTACCTTCCCAATGATCTTAAAGACATTCCGGGTTATGCCCGCAGTTATGCTGAAGTCCATCTTGACGATGTCATGATTGAACTTGGCGAACCACTTCCAAACCAAGCCCCGACCATCAGTGGCGGCGACTTATTAGGAAAAGCTGGCGAAGCCGTCTTGATTAAAGGCGGATTAACCGTACGCGATGACTATGACAAGAACATCGCACTTGCCGACGTCACCGCCCTTGATTTGACAAATGGCGCGAAACTCGATGCCACCTCCCCTTCCGCCGGTATCTATTCATTCTTATACACCGTGACGGATTCCGAAGGTCTCCTTGGAACGCATCTCCGTCAAATCATTATCACTGACGAAAATCAACTTTTGATTAACGCTAACCTGACGCAATTTGGTCCCAATGGCATGCCCCTAGGCTGGGCCAAATGGTACGAGGATAATAACGGCGGTTTAGGCGTCAGCACTGGCGTTAGACCGCACTTACTTCCAGAAGCTTTACTAGGTAATATCCAAAACGGCGATTTCGCTAAATCAGAATCATTTGAATCGGGTCGTGGTTGGAGTACGTTTATCTCTACCGGCGATGGCATGAACGCCACCGTCGCCCGCACTGATGAAGCAGCCGTGTTCACCACGACCTCAATCGCAGCCGGAACCGAATTCTGGCACGGCCAATTGATTCATGGTGGCAACATCCGCTTACCAAAGGGCAATTTCAAACTAGAATTTAAAGCCAAAGCCGCTGAAGCCCGCACGATTCGGGTAGCGCTTGAAGGCGATGGCATCGCCGGGGATGTCCGGGCGATTAATGAACTCCCAGTCCTCCTTTCCACCAATTGGGAGACGTATACGATTGATTTTTCAACCGTTAAACACGTCAATGCCTCAACATTACGGTTCTTCTTCGGTCCTGATTCATTCCTACCGACCGAACCGGTTGATCTAACGGCATACGCTAGAAATACCGCGACCGTCTATCTTGACGATGTCACATTCCGTTATGAAGACGCGGAGTCCCCAGTAGCGACGCTGGTTCCAACCATGGCCGTCGATCTCTGGCGCATCGTTGATGAAGGCATGCCTTGGGAAAATCAAGTCAAATATGAACGATTCCCATTCTATGCTGGTACCTATCGGTTGCAGTTTAGCGCTTACTCCGAAATCGCTCGTCCGTTATTAATGGCGATGGAGGGCAATGGTGGCGTGGCCGATCCTAACGTCTACAAAGCATTCGAGTTAGACACCACTGCTCAAAGATTCTCGCACGATGTCACATTCTTAGCAGCCAGTTCCGGCACAAATACTAAGAATCTCCAGTTCTTCATGGGTTCTTATCGGACGTTTGGCACTGGTCTTGATGGTCTCGGCTGGGGCATCCCCGAAGACAGCATCAACGCTTCCGACAATATTGAAACGACGATTTATTTGTTCGACTTCAGTTTTGTCAAAGTTGCTTAATTCCTAGAAAATAGGATAAATGGGGATATGGCAGCCGTTGCCATGTCCCCTTTTTTCAAGAAAGCGAAGGACTAATTGCCGATGATAGATAACAAAAATATAATCCCTGACATCGAACGCACCGGCGTGAATTTCTTTCAAACTTTCACTAACTTCAAAGCCGAGCCAGGTTATGGTTTGACCATCGATCATACAGGAAACCTCGATTTAAGTTCGATTGCCGCGACTGGTTTCTTCTTGTCGAGTCTAGTCATTGGGGTTGCTCAAGGTTATTTAGATTCAAAAGTAGCGCTCCAACAAGCAAAAGGCACACTTCTTACGCTTCGCGATAATATCCCCCTTTTTCATGGTTTCTTTGCGCACTTTCTCGACATTCATACCGGACAGCGCCATAAAAAATGCGAATATTCGACGATAGACACGGCACTAGCGCTTAATGGGGTTATCACCGTCGACCAATACTTCAAAGATCCGGACATCAGCGCGCTGGCGAAGGCAATTCTCAATCGCGTTAATTGGTCGCTATTAATTCATCAAAGGGCCGGGAAAACGCACTTTTACATGGCCTACAATCCCGATGCTGATGGCGATTATGTCAATGGACGTCCTGGTTTTATCCATCACTGGAGCATGCTCGCTGAACAATTAATGATGTATGTAATGTTTGCCGGAGCCAACGATGATGTGGCAATGTCAAAGCGCCTCTACGATGATTTTGACCGTAAACTCGGCACCTATAAAGACGTGAACTATTATTATTCGCCAGGCAACTCATTATTCGTTTATCAATATCCGCAATGCTGGTTTGATTTAAAAGACTATGTTGACGCCGACGGGTTCAGTTGGTATCAAAACTCGCAGAAAGCGACGTATGGCCATTATTATTTGAGTCGCGATTTAAAAGACCGCTTTCCAACATTTGGGGAAAAGTATTTTGGTTTTACCGCTTCATATGGAAGAAAAGGTTATCAGGTATCGAGCGCGATTCCTAACGTCAATAACGAAGTCCATCACGATGGTAGCGTCGCTCCTAACGCTATAATCGGCTCGCTAATTTTCGCCCCAGAGCTAGCGCTTCCCGCGATTGAAAAAATGCGTCAAGATGCACGGCTATGGGATGAACGCTATGGCTTTATCAATGCTTTTAACGATGAAGAACCAGCCTGGGTATCTTCACGCTATTTGGCGATTGATAAGGGCTTAGAGATGTTGATGGCAAATGCCTATTTGCACAAGGATGTCATGAATGCCTATATGAACCACCCCCTGATCAAAAAAGGAATGGAAGTGCTGGGATGGAAAAAGCTGGGCTGAAATGGTGGCAACGTGCCAGCGTCTATCAAATCTATCCGCTTAGCTTCCAAGATAGCGATGGAGATGGTTTTGGTGATATCCGCGGCATCATTTCTCGACTTGACCATATCAAAGATTTGGGAATCACTGTCATTTGGCTGTCACCAGTTTTCCAATCTCCGATGAAAGATAATGGTTATGATGTCAGCGATTATCAGAAAGTTAATCCGCTGTTCGGGACGATTGATGATTTAAAAACGCTCATTTTGGAAGTTCATAAACGGGGCATGAAAATCATCTCCGATATCGTATTAAATCATACTTCGGATCAACATCCATGGTTCACTGATGCGCTTAATAATCCCAATAGTCCTTACCGCGACTATTACATTTTCCGGAAAGAGATTAATGATTTACAGTCACAATTTTCGGGTTCCGCGTGGACAAAGGTTCCTAGTCGCGATGAGTATTATTTTCATTTCTTCGCGAAAGAACAGCCTGATCTAAATTGGCAAAATCCAAAATTGAGAGCGGAATTGTATGCGATATTAAACGGATGGATTGATTTTGGTTTTGATGGTTTCCGACTTGACGTCATCGATTTGATTGGCAAGGATATCGATAAGAAAATGATTGGCCACGGGCCCTACTACCGCGAGTATTTAAAGGAGATGTCCACTTCCGTTTTCAAAAATCCAGATCTTTTTACAGTCGGCGAACTTTCGGGATCCACGGCCGAGCAAGCTTCACAGGTCACTGGAGGACCCCCAAGTGGTGTCTTCTCAATGGCTTTCCAGTTTTCGCATTTATGGCTTGATGAAGTTCCTGGCGCAGGCAAGTGGGCACTCAAAAAACTAGCGTTGAATGATTTAGAAAAGACTTTCATGCATCTTCATGAAACATTCTGGAAGCATGGATGGAATGCCTTATTCATGGGTAACCATGACCAGCCACGCCCCGTTAGCCGTTATGGCTCTTTAAGATATCGCTATGAATCGCAGACGATGCTTTTCCTTGCGTTTTTTGGACAACGGGGCACCCCATTTGTATATCAAGGTGAAGAAATTGGTATGCTCAATTATCCATTTAAACGCATTGCGCAATTTAAAGATATCGAATCGCTTAATTACTATAAATCGGAGTTACTAAAAAAACCTGCCCATAAGATTTTAGCGTCACTTAGAGCGAAAAGCCGCGATAATGCGCGGACGCCAATGCAGTGGGACAAGACTTTACATAGCGGTTTTACAACCGGCAGTCCTTGGCTACCTGTGCATCCTCGTTATCGGACAATCAATGTCGAAACTGACGCGATCTCGAAAAAAAGCATCCAAACATTTCTCAATCGCCTATTGACGCTTCGGCGTGAAAACGACGTCTTTATCGATGGCACATTAACCTATCGGCATTTTCACAAAGATGTCTATGCCTATGAGCGGAAAAGCGCGACTGAAACGATGTTAGTATTAACGTCTTTTTCTAAAAATAAGGTGGTTTTTTCTTTTCTTGACCACGATGCTTGGATGCCTATACTTACTAACGACAATCGGGTAAAATTAAATGAAAAAATGCGGTTACCACCATTTTTCGGTGGTTTATATCGCAAGAGGACCAATCATGCCAACGATTAAAGATGTCGCAAAAAAGGCTGGTGTGTCTGTCTCCACAGCCAGTTATGCCCTTAACAATATCCCGCTGGTGCATCCAGATACGCGCAAGCGCGTTTTAGAAGTAGCCAAAGCCATCGATTATCATCCAAACGCCAGTGCTCGTAACCTAAAGACGAAGCGCACCAATAACATCGGTGTATTCGTCTATGGTTTCAGTGGCCCCGTCTTTTCGGAAATCCTTGAAGGAATCAACCGCGTCGTCCATGAAAATGGTTTTAATATTCTAGTCAGTTCTGGCAAATCATCATCGATTATGCTCAAGGAAAAACAAGTCGACGCCGCCGTTATATTTGATAGTTCGTTTGACCGTAACGTCATCTTTCAATATGCCAAAACGGCGCCCGTCGTTCTTTTGGATACATATTTGCAGGGCGACAACATTTACCCGAGCGTCATTGATAATGATGTGCTCGTCCATCAATTGATTCGCCAAATGATTGATCAAGGCTATCGCCGTTTTGTCTATGTGGCCGGACCCGAGAATGCCTTTAATAACAAAGAACGCTACAAAGGATATCTCCAAGCCTTAAAAGAAGCAAAACTAAAAAGCATCCAGTATTTTTATGGAGATTTTACAATTCCTTCGGGCTATAAGGCCGGCAAAGAAATCGCAAAAATGGATCCTTTGCCAGATTTCGTCTACTGCGCGAATGATGAAATGGCGCTGGGTATCATTCAGGCACTTCACGATGAACAAATCGGGGTTCCCGAGCAAATCGGCGTCGCTGGTTTCGATGGTTCCTATATCGATAATCCTTATGTTCACCCTTCGCTGACAACGGTGGCGATTGACCATTACTCGTGGGGAAAATCATCGGCGCTATTTTTGATTAACGCGCTCCAAAAAGGAGAAATCATCAAAGGCGTTTCGAAGCCAATTGGTGAAATCATGATTAAAAAATCGACATGAATATCAAAGCATTACTAAAAACATTGACACTTGAGGAAAAAGCCGGCCAATTAACGCAACTTCCACCATTCTTTTTCCATCCTGACGCCTTAAAGGAAGTCGCTGGTCCCATCCAAAGGTTACAGCTGAGTGAAGACGATATTTTTGTGGCAGGCTCAGTCTTGGGCGTAGGCAGTCCTGAAGAAATGATGACTATTCAAAGTAAATACCTTGAGAAAAGCCGTCATAAAATTCCGTTAATGTTCATGGCCGATATTATTCATGGCTATAAAACGATATTTCCGATTCCGTTAGCTCTCGCTGGTTCATTTTCGCCCGATAATTTTTATCAAATGGCGCGCGCCTCCGCCATTGAAGCCACCTCAAGTGGAATTCACGTCACCTTTGCGCCGATGGCAGATTTAACGAAAGACCCACGCTGGGGCCGCGTTATGGAATCGTGCGGCGAAGACCCATATTTAGCCTATCAATATGCTTTCGCCGCAACGAAAGGCTACCAAGGGGCGAGCCTCAAAAATGTGACGAGCCTTGCGGCAACGGCAAAGCACTTTGCCGCTTATGGAGCGGCTTTGGCGGGGCGCGACTATGCCCAAGCACATGTATCTTTGCACGATTTTTATCAGCAATATGACGCCGGCTATCGTGGAGCGATTGACGCTGGAGCAAAGCTAACGATGACAGCATTTAACGTATTTGAAGGCATTCCAGCCACAATTAATAAATCCTTGATTAAGGGTGTCTTGAGAAAACGGCTTGGATTCAAAGGAGTGGTTATCTCCGATTACGATTCGATTATTGAATCGGTAGTCCACCGCGTTAGCAAAGATGACCAAGATGCGGTTAGGCAAGCGCTCTTGGCAAGTGTTGATATCGAAATGGCTTCCGGTGCTTATATTAAACACATACCTACACTCGTAAGGACTGGCCTAATTGATGAAGGGGTGCTTGATAAAGCAGTATTTCGGGTTTTAAAACTAAAACGCGATTTGGGCTTATTTAAAAATCCTTTTAAAGGGGCAAATATCAATAAAGAGAAAAGTGTCCCCCTTTCAACTCGTCAAAAAACGATCGCCAAGCGGTTAGCCGATGAGTCGATCGTCTTATTAAAAAACGACCAGAATATTCTACCATTAAGCAATCAAAAAGTTGCCTTGCTGGGCAAAATGTCACAAACTGGCGCCCTATTAGGACCTTGGTCTTGGCATGGTCGTCGTGACATTACCGCTTCGGTGCAATCGCGCTTCCCGAGGTCAAAATTAATCGCATCTTCTTCCATTGAAGATGTCGATAAATGGGATAAAGCAACCTTAAACGAAGTAAAAAGTAGCGAAGTTATCGTCGTGGTCAGCGGTGAGGATGAACACGAAAGCGGCGAAGCCCGTTCCAAAGCCCATCCAATACTCGATGGTCAAACCGTGACTTTCATTCGCCAATTGCAACAATTCAACATACCCATCGTCCTCGTGCTAACGGCTGGGCGCCCACTTGTTCTGACCTCAATCATCAATCAAGTCAACAGCATTGTTTATGCTTACTTCCTTGGCACAGAAACCGCAGCATCGATTGTCGACACACTATTTGGAATCAACAATCCTTCGGCTAAACTGACCATGAGTTTCCCGCGGCATGTAGGACAGATTCCATTAAGTTATAATTATTTGAACACGGGGCGTCCCTTCGCCAATCAAAAACCCTCATATACGTCCCATTATATTGACGAGAGTAATAAACCGCTATTTCCATTTGGACATGGGCTTAGCTATAGCCATTTTTCATATACCGATATGCAGGATGTTTCGACAAGCGAGCAACTGGCTGTGCAAGTGACTGTGACAAACGATAGCGACCGAGCTGGTTTTGCTATCACGCCTTTGTATATGCAGGCGTTACTTGCTCCGGTAGCACTACCTAACCGTCAGTTAGTCGCCATTAATAAAACTTGGTTGGTGGCTCAAGAAAAACGGATTGTAACAATCAAGCTTGATTGGCAGTGGCTCTCATATATCGATGAAAATTATCGCCGCACCCGTTTAAAAGGCAAAATCGCGTTGACACTAAGTCTTGATGATGAAGGGCCCACACTCACAAAGGAGCTTTCATAAAATGGGAACATTGACTAACAACCCAATTACGAAAAAAATCGATGGCGGAGGCATTCAACTATACTTGCTTGAATCGGGCGACGTTTTCAAATGGATGCATGGCGACCATCAAATTAATTTACTCCAAGGAAACCTAATTGATGGCATGATTGCCAATATTTACTTAAGAGAAACGCTACCCCATGGTTACCGAACCACACGATTGATGGGTATTCATAGTCCCAGCTATTTTCAGATAACTGCTGATGGAGCGATATATGAAGGAAAAATTTGGGATGTCTTTTACCAGATTCATCTAATTATCGATCATAATACTTGGTTCTATCAAATTCATTTATCTGGAACGAATATAACCGCATCTTACGAACTATTTTATGGTCAAGACGTTGGCATCGCCCATCCGTTTGGAATTCTTTCAAACGAGGCTTATACCTCACAATACATCGATCATCAAGTGTTTGAGACCAGTCAAGGGTTTACATTATTGAGCCGACAAAACCAAGGACTCACTCACTACTTACAGCTCGGTTGCGACTTTCCAACGGTTGGTTATGCCACCGATGCGATGCAGTTTTTTGGACTTTCTTATAAGCTAACGCACGAACCAGAGATTTATACTAAGAAACATCTTCCCAACCAAAACTATCAGTATGAGTTTGCGTATCTAGCGCTGCAAACGGAAACATTCCACCTAAACGAATCCACGATGACCGTGACGTTTTACGGCCACTCGCACCAAGAAGCCGATTTATTTTTAACAAAACTTTTAACGCTACCTAATGGTTTTCCGGCGCGACGACGCAATAAAGTAACTCTTGGTGTCGCGATAAAATCGACCTTATCGCCCCTACACCCAATCGCCGGATTGCCGTTAACTAAAGAGCAGTTTCAAACGAAATATCCCACGGCCACTTTAATCGAACGTGAAGGAGATGAGATTTTATCAGGGTTTTTACCAGATCATACCCATATTGTAACACGAGCGAAAGAACTTCTCGTCGAACGGCCACATGGTCATATTCTACTAAGCGGGGACATCTTACATGCCAGCGAAGACGTATTCGCATCGACAGCTTACATGATGGGTATCTTTGGCTCGCATACAGTTTATGGGAATACTAATTTTCATAAATTAACGGGGGATTTACGAAATCCGCTTAATTTACACACGATTTCCGGCACGCGCATTTACGTCAAAATGGATGGCGAATTCCGGTTACTTGGCCTTCCTTCAATCATGGAAATCGGACTGGAAATGGTTCGCTGGATTTATCGCCTCGCCCAGGATACATTCACCATAACTTTAGCGGTCGATGGAAACGAGCCCGGTTCTGCACTTGTTTTTAAATCGGAACGCAAAATTAAATACGATATCTTATTAAGCCAACAGTTTTTACTGGATACGAACGAATATCAGCACCCAATCAATTTCACTTACGCGAATCGCGAATTGATTATTGCTGGTTCTAGCTCTTCATTGATTGCCCAGCGCTATCCCAATTTGCGGTATCGGTTGACAAGCAATCATTCGTTTGACCTGCTCTATTTGAATGATTTTATCCCATTGGCTAAATCCGATGCAGGCATGGTTTTCTTATCATTCACGCAAATTGATAGTCTTCGTTTCACGACTGAAGCCACCAACACGGGTACCTTCAAAACGACGTCAGCCACAATCGCCACTACCAATGAGTACGCTACCCTCATTAATAACTTAGTACCACTTAAATTTGAAAATACTGATAAAATGCCGGCTTGGGAAAGTTATTGCCATTTGGTCCCTTGGTATGTCCATGACGCGCTTGTCCACTTCGCTTCGCCACATGGCTTAGAGCAATACAATGGTGCCGCTTGGGGAACACGCGATGTCCTGCAAGGACCATTTGAACTATTTCTAGCCGCCCAACGTTTCGATCTCAACCGCGAGATTTTGTTAAAAGTCTATGCCCGCCAGTTCATCGATTCCAAAGAATTCCCGCAGTGGTTCATGTTTGACAATTACCGCTACATCCAAGCTCACGAATCGCATGGCGACGTGCTAGTGTGGCCCCTTAAAGCTCTAGCTGATTATTTAGAAGCCACAAATGATGTTGCGATTCTTGAGGTCGCCATACCATATATGGATAAGCGCACTGGCACGTTCACTGAAGTAACGGCATCGCTAAAAGATCATGTCTGGGATATTTTGACGACGCTACTCGCTAGCGTGATTCCTGGCACGCACTTACCATCATATGGCGGTGGTGATTGGGATGATACGTTACAGCCCGCCAATGCCGCATTGACGAAAAAAATGGTGTCCGGCTGGACCGTCGCGCTATTATATGAAGCATTAAAAGGCTTAGAATCATATCCTCTTTTTGAGGAAAAACGTCAAATGGTTTTAACAGACTTTATCGTAGCATTAAAACGAGATTATCATAATTACCTAATCGTCGATGGTGTCCCCGCTGGTTTCGTCATCTTCCACGATGATCACCGCGAGGTGCTGCTTCATCCCCAAGATAAGACAACGGGGTTACAATACCGGTTACTCCCTTTTAACCGCGGTATTATCAGCAATATGTTTGAACCAAATCAAATACCGGGCTACCAAGCGATTATAAAGCAGTATCTACGCCATCCCGATGGTGTGCGGTTGATGAACACGGCCGTTACCTACCAAGGTGGCAAGAAAACGTATTTCCAACGCGCCGAAACAGCCGCTAATTTCGGACGTGAAATCAGCATCCAGTACGTGCATGCCCATATTCGCTATATCGAGGCGATGTGTCGCATCCACGATGGCGAAGAAGCGTGGTGGGGTCTTAACGTCGTCAATCCAATCGCCATGAAAGAATACGTGTCTAATGCCATGCTACGGCAAAGAAACGTGTATTTTTCAAGTTCCGACGCGGCTTTCCTTGATCGTTACAAGGCCAACCGCGAATTTGAAAAAATCCGCCAAGGAACGATTCCCGTCAAAGCGGGATGGCGTTTATATTCATCAGGACCCGGCATTTATCTTAGTACATTGATTCGTCGCTTTTTAGGCATTCATGTCTATCACGGCAAACTTTTGATTGACCCACAACAAGCCCAAGCGCTTGATGGGTTAATCGTTCAATATCACGATCAAGGAACGCCAATAACGATTACTTATCAAACCCAAAAAACATCAACATCAGCGCTGGGCGTCAATAATATTCGGGCTATATTGAATAAGTGAGCAGTTCTTATAAACATATTTTTACCAGTTTATTAATCCTTGCCACGATATTGACGGGATGCGATTTTCCAATATCTTCGAGTTCGTCAATGTCTTCATCTTCAAGTTTTTTTAATGAAGCCCGAATTGATGAATACCAAGAAACATTAACGCCGTCAATTCCTTATTTGACCGCGGATTACGCTTTGCCAACGTTAGACAATCATCATGATGGGGTCAATCTATCGTGGGAATCCACTGATTTAAGCATCATCGATAACGTTATCGTATATCCGCATCCTGGGCAAGATATGGAAATAACAATAACCGCGGTAATCGCCAAAGACGCGGAGCTGGTTTCTCTCTCTTTCCCGTTACTTGTTAAAAGCCAGCTCGACGTTCCCGAATATGAGTTCCGTCCCGTTTTGTCGCTTAATCTCGATGATGGTAGGCGCGAAAACGAAATCTATTATGAGGGTTACCTGCGCGCATCAGTTTCAGTAAATGCCGATGTGAATGGAAATTATATCAACCAAATAATCGAGAGTCCCTTGGGCATAAGAACACGAGGCCATACAACGAGATTCATGCCAAAAAGATCGTATCGAGTTCGCTTCGATGAAAACACGAGCTTATACGGCATGAAGCCGGCAAAAAATTATATATTGCTGGCCAATTACCTTGATCGTTCGCTTGTCCGCAATAGCCTCGTAATTTGGATGAGCAAGTTTTATCAAAAGACGATGTACGCACTCGATTATCGATTTGTCGATTTAAACATCAACGGTACCTATTATGGCCAATATCTGCTGACCGAACGTGTTGAATTTCAAAAAAACCGCTTGAATATCACTCCTAACCTGGAATTCGACGATGCGGGATTTTTAGTGGAACTTGACTATCAAGTATACGTTCAAAATCTTGGAAACGAGAACCTTGAATGGTTCCGTATGAACGACACACCATACGTCATTAAAGAGCCAAATCCGTTGGATATGGACATTGGTTATAAATTTAAGCATACCCGTTATATAAATAACTATTTCCATGCGACGCGCGATGCCTTAATAGCGAAAACCGATTATGAAAGCTATCTCGACGCTGAAAACTGGCTCGATTACTTCTTGATTCAAGAAATAACCAAAAACGTTGATGTCGGCTGGGGTTCGGTATTTATGGTTAAAGAAACAGGCGGCAAACTAAAACATATGCCTTTGTGGGATTTTGACTTAGCGATTGGCAATGCTGACTATGTCGATGCGGGACCCGAAGGACACTGGGGTTGGAAAACATATAACAAAAATTATTTTTTTACACTTTTGATGGAGATACCGGAGCTGCAAGCCCGATTTAAGGAAAAATTGTTGGATTTCCAAACCAACATTTTGCCACGAGTATTAGCGTGGCTCACGGATAATGAAGCGCGTCTTGTAATGTTGAGCGCTGCTAACTTTACGAAGTGGCCCATGAATTCTTGCAATGGCTGGTGTCCAATTCCAACCGATATCAAGAATCTAACTTCAATCGGGCAACAATTCGATTATATAAGCAATTACTTAACAGTTCGTGTTAATTGGATGATTAATAATATCTAGCAAGCGATATCGTGGTTACAACACCATCTCGATACTTCGGCTGAAAAATTCCATATATATCCATAAATAACCAAGTATTGTTGCCTCTTATCTATGTTAATATGTATTCACCAATATGAAAAATATACAAGGAGCAATGTTTGTCATGAAACTCAAAATCGTTCATTTACCCCTGTTATTGCTTGTCTTCTTAGCGAGCTGTGCTTCAAGCAGTCTTCCTTCTTCCTCGGAACCAGCGTCTTCCAACCCAATAACATCAAGCGCAGTTTCAACATCAAGCGAGCTTTCCTCCACCATTCCTGACAATTATCCATTCGTTCCGGGTCATTTAGGCGCACTTCCCACCGTGCTAGGACTAGAATCCATACCAAACCAATTTCCCGGTTTATACATTGAGCAATCGGACCGTCAATCCAACTATTTCGGTGGCGGAAATAGTGCCGAAACGCTGTTGAAGTTTCCAATTCCAAGCACACTTGAAGCCAACACTTTCCAACTCCAGTATTTCGATACAGATTCCTCGTCGTGGCAAAATTATGGTACTGGCGATGAATATGTGACCGACTATAATAATTTTGTTATCGCTACAATTGATGGCCAACGGCTGCGGCTCATCGCTCATGGCGGACCGATTGACGGGTATTATTCGAACGAGGTAACGATGGCCTATAGCTCAATTGAAACTTCATTCACCGGTTATATGCTCGATGAAAGCATGTCTTTGACTGGCGTTATCGCACCTTATGTCGGACGCGGTCTTGAGGCGAGTTTTACCGTGTCTTCGCTTGTTACAAGCGAGGAAGTCATCGCCGCTTTAACTTATCAATGGTACCGGGTCAACCCATATACGTTCGAACATATCGCAATTAGCGGAGCCACCTCATTAAGTTATACGACGGTCATGGCCGATCTTGGTCATTATATCGCGATCATCGCATCCGGTGACGGAGTTAACGCCGGTGGCTTTTATGAAGTCATATCCGACGGGCAGGTGATTGCGCTTCCTGTCAAAACATTCGCCAGTGAAATTAACGCGTCGAGTTTTAACATTCACTTTGAGTATGCATTACCATCATTTGACATGACTAAATTGCATCTTATGGATGCTGCTTATCGAAGCGTACCTATCGATTCAGCGCTCTTAAGTGAAAATGGCACCCATGTAACAATCACACTTGAGGAAGCGACGACCTCCGATGAATTGTATCTGGATTACTTCGATCAGTATTGGCTGCTGATTGACCATCAGATTCAAATGAGCACGATTACGATTGCAATCCTTTAGACATTATTAATGACGTCTATTCATCGGTAAAATAAAAGAGCGTATCACGAAGTGCTAGCCTAAAAGTGGATTAGTTTCCCTCAATCCACTTTTTTAATACCAACGGGGCAAGCTAGATTATGAAGAACAACACCATACACCGGCAAATAGGCCGGCTATCAAGGTGTAAAATGTGATGCGAAGTGCCAACTAGAAAGACGCCTTCTTACTTAAATGGCGAGTTTCGAATCAGACGATAGAAAGAGTCATTCGACAAACCTTAATCTCCTTGCTCTTTGGCAAAAGGCGCCACAAACATTTGGTAATGGTTTACCTTCTTCATAAGTCTTGATACCCGATTTTGAATTCAACGTCATATTTTGGCATAAGAAAACCCCTTTCATAAGACAATTAGTCCAAAGAAAGGGGTACATTTCTATTTGGGGGCGATGCTATTCCCTTAACTTTATTTTATTCCATAATAGAAAAAGAATGATTTGTTATATCATACGTGTCTAGAATCGTTTCATCTACAAAAATAAATGGTGCTTGGTCCATTACCACTTTTTTGAATGATGCCAAGTTTTTCAAGTTCATTAAGTCTTCTTATCACCGAACTTTTCTCAATTCGAACTGCATTTTCAATACTTTGTCTTGATGATTTTGGAAAAGCCTGTAAATATGCAATAATCGCTTCTTTTTTATCTAGCATTTTATAATCGAAGTTTGTCACTGGTAAAACAACTCTTATTTGCGATTGTTTGATCTCAAACGATGGCTTTATTTTATAGTGGTTGTAGCTATCAATAATTCTTTTAATTCCCGTTCCAAATCGTTCAATTAATTTAAGTCTAAAAAAAACATTGGCAATATTTGGATTTTTTGATATCGAAGTTAATCCTTTAAAATATTGTTCTTCATCCATGCCTGAAGGGAGCCCCCCTGGCGAAACAATCTCAATTCTGTTATCAAACATAGCTATTTGCACACCAGCATTCAATAAATAGTCTCGATGAACAATAGCGTTTGTAACAGCCTCTCGAAAGGCTATTAATGGGATTTGTTCTTTCGTCGTTCTACGCACACCATCAATGATTTGATATGATGGATATTGTATTTCAAAATAACTAATTACATTGTCAAAGTATTGTAATATTGATTGATTTTCAAAGCGTTTTCTATCCAAAAAAATATCGGAATCCAATTTAAACCTTGCGATATCAACAAAGGATTGATTGAGTCCTCCATTATCTGCAAGCAACAAAGCACCATTATTATAAGCGTTGTCACTATATAAACCCAGCGTAGTTAAGATTGCCCGATTAACTTCTTTGACATTAAGAATAGCGTATAGTTTATTTTCTAAATACTTAAAACTTAAATCTGTCTTCTCAACTTTTAATTGATCATAGGTTAAATTTTTACTATTTAAAAGAAGCCTAGTCAAATTCACTCCATCTACAGAAATTGTTGATGTATCGTTCCTCATATAGGCTACGTTTTGATAATAATAAGGCCCATTATCTCCTTTATAAACGATGATTTCTAAAATTCTCTTATTTTCTATCTCCAGAATATTCATATCAAAGAAGGGTTTAGGAGTTATTGTAGTATTAATCGTATTTTCAATAACAATTTTCTCTTCGTTGATCTTAGGAATTCCGACGACATCACCTTTATCATTAATTCCAATATATATGATTCCATCATGGTAATTACTAAATGCCGAAACGGTCTTGAGCATAGATTTTGTATACTTCTCTTTTAATTCTATTGTTTTTGATTCACTAAACTTCACGTTGCTCACCTCCAATTTTATAATAGTGCTTAACGTTTCGTTTTGCAACGTTTATTGTTTGTATCGTTTCATTTTGAAACAATAAATATTGTTATCGTTTCTGTTTAAAACAATTTTCGAAAATGACATCCTAACATCATTATAACCATATAAGAAAACCCCTTTCATAAGATAATTAGTCCAAAGAAAGGGGTGCCTCATGATGCGGTGGAGATGCTATTCCCTTAACCTTATCCTATTCAAAACTGGTAATTATCACTTCGAAGGGAATTGAACATCATCAAGGCGGCGCACACTATTACTGATTGTTTGTCAGTCTTTTAGACAGCCAATGGGTATTACATATACACCGTCTTGTCTTTTTAGGCCATATTGGGACCCAGTAATTATCATTTTTAAATCTGGTAGCCGGAGCGGATTTTGTTTTTCTTTTTCGTTATGATTTTTAATCAATTGTTCGATTTGTAATAGATGTTGCGCCGCTTTATCAATTTCACTTGTGCTCAACTTGAATTCCAAAAGAGCGTATCTTCCGTCTTTTAAGTGGAGTACGCCATCTGCTTCTAAACCGGACCGATCATGATAATAGGACATTTCGCCCCGCATTTTAGATGAGTATATTTTTAAGTCCCTAATGCATAACGATTTAAACAAAAAACCGAGTGTCTTAAAGTCGGTATTGAAATAGGCGGGCGATAAACCTAATGCGGCAACCGCGAGAGAGGAATCAATTAAATTTCATTTGTTGCTTGCTCGCATGGCTTCGCGCGATCTAATCGGCGGACACCAGGCGTTTACTTCTTCAATGATGAATAATTTTTCCAAAGCGGACACATAGTCATAATATGTTGGCTTTGTCATTCCGGTCGTGGAGGCGACATCTTCTAAAATCGTTTTTGTTTCCGCGAGTGTGCTAATGTTTCTTGAATATGATCTAAGTATCTTTTCCACCCAAACCGGATTTCTTTTTACTCCATCGATGGTCGCGATATCGCGATGACACGTCTGATGGAAGATGTCGCTCGCTATTTCTAGTTTCTCCTCGGTTGTGCGGTTTGTTAAACTTCGTGGCCAGCCACCGCGACAAATCGCAAAAATTAGATCATCAATCGTAAGCTTGGATTCCACGAACTCGAAACTATGGCCATCAAATAAATCCATCAGGGACACTTCACCGTTTGATTCACCACTTTCAAATAAGCTCATGGGGTACATTTTTAAAGTTGATATTCTGGTTGTGCCAGTGTGCGGTGTCTCCACTGTTTGCGAAGAAGACCACGTCAAGATATATAGTCCATTTATTCATTCATCATCAATGGATTTCCTTATCGCTCCCCAAATTCGTGGGGCATCCTGCCATTCATCAAATAATCGTGGTTTCGGTCCAATCAATAGTTTTGATGGTATGGTGTCCGCAACCGCAAGATATTCATCGCGTTTATCTTCGTCTTGAAACTCGATAACGCTCGCCGCTTTTTGCTTAGC
>DIVY01000001.1 GCA_002422535.1 Caryophanales bacterium UBA6120
GGCTCCTTGTCAAATGAAAAAAGGGCTAGAACCAAGTCCTAGCCCTCAAAAAGATAATAACGATATTTCAATTAGCTTATTAACAGTTTTTCGTCTTTATAGTCGATTACAAATTTCCGTGATGTATCAATCGTTCCAGCAATTATTGCTCGAGCGATTATCGTTTCGATATCGCGTTGAATAAAACGCTTAATGGGTCGTGCCCCATATTCAAACGAATATGCTTCGTTAATGATGTAGTTCTTTAAAGCATCGGTAAATGAAACACTGATGTATTGAGTTAATAGACGGTTTGCTAATTCATTTAGCATCTTATCAACAATTCGAACTTGGACCTCTTTTCCTAATGGTGAGAAATAAACAATTTCATCAATTCGATTAAGGAATTCCGGTCGAAAGGTCATTCTTAATAGTTCATTGACCTTTTCGCGATCATTATTTAATAAGTATTCACTACCAAGGTTACTAGTCATGATGATAATCGTATTTTTAAAATCAACCATGCGCCCTTGGGAATCTGTCAAACGACCGTCATCAATCATCTGGAGTAGCAAATTAAACACTTCCGGATGCGCTTTTTCGATTTCATCGAATAAGACAATGCTATAAGGAGCACGCCTGACTTTCTCTGTCAATTGACCCCCTTCTTCATATCCAACATATCCAGGGGGCGCACCGATTAACCGGGAAACGGAAAATTTCTCCATGTATTCACTCATGTCAATCCGGATAATATTGTTTTCATTATCGAACAAGGCTTCGGCGAGCGACCGCGCGACTTCGGTTTTACCAACGCCGGTGGGACCTAAAAATAGGAAAGATCCGATCGGTCGGCGTTCATCTTTAATGCCCGCTCGTTGTCGAATAATGGCGTCACTTACAAGTTCAATCGCTTCATCTTGTCCAATGACGCGTTTCTTTAACGTCTCTTTAAGCGCTAAAACTTTTTCTTTATCGCCCTTCATAATTTTGGAAATTGGGATATTCGTGTTTTTTGAAATGATATAGGCAATCTCTTCTTCAGTGACAATCTCAGAGAGCATCTTGGAATGAGGAACGCGTTCTTCAAGCGTTTTAATCTTCTTTTCAAGCAAAGGAATATCTTGATATTGAAGTTGGCTCGCTTTTTGGTATTCCCCAGAATTAAACGCGGTTTCCAGCGTAAACTTGGCTGATTCTAACTCTTTTTTGAGCTTTTTAATATCGTTAATCGTCTTCTTCTCATCTTGCCACCGCGTTTTTAATTCGTTATTTTCTTTATTTAAGGCTTCTAGTTCGCTTTTAAGCTTTTCAAGGCGCACCTTACTACTAGCATCATTTTCTTTACTTAGGGCCACTTTTTCGATTTCCAATTGACGCATATGCCGATCTAGTTCATCGAGTTCTGATGGTAGTGATTCAATTTGAACACGAATGGAAGCGCACGCTTCATCCACTAAATCGATAGCTTTATCGGGAAGGAAGCGGTTAGTTAAATACCGGTGTGATAACTGGGCCGCGGCCACAAGGGCTTCATCGGTAATCTTGACACCATGAAAACTTTCATAGCGAGGTTTTAATCCGCGAAGAATCGAGATCGTATCCGCCACTGTTGGTTCTAACACCATCACAGGTTGGAAACGTCGCTCAAGCGCCCGGTCTTTTTCAATGTACTGGCGGTATTCGTTTAACGTCGTTGCTCCGATACAATCGACTTCTCCACGGGCAAGCATTGGTTTCAGCATATTGCCAGCATCTAATGCCCCTTCGCTTCGACCTGCCCCCACGATAAGGTGAATTTCATCAATGAAAAGAATGATCTTTCCTTCACTTGCTTTAATCTTGTTTAAAACAGCCTTTAAGCGCTCTTCGAATTCACCGCGATACTTGGCGCCAGCGACAAGTGCGCCCATATCTAATTCATAGATGATTTTGTCCTTTAACGTTGTTGGAACATCGTTTTTAACAATGCGTTGGGCAAGACCTTCTAAAATCGCGGTTTTACCAACACCAGGCTCACCCAGAAGGATGACGTTATTCTTTGTTTTGCGCGCTAAAATTTGGATGATCTTTCTAATTTCATCATCCCGACCTATGACTGGATCAATTTTACCATTTCGAGCATCTCGAGTAATATCACGGCCAAACTTTTCTAATACTTGTTCATCTTTACTATAATCAGTGGGCATATCCATACAATCACATCCTTTAGCACTCTGCTGCTTTAAGTGCTAAATATATTATAGAACTTCATTCGATGATGTCAATCACGATGAAACACAATTAAAAAAGCGGCCGCGAGGACCGCTTAGGGCAGGTTTGTTAAATATTCAGACTTCGTAATTGCTCCAGATGCCATCACTAAAATTTGGATGACCAGTAATCGTAAAGTAATTGTATTGTCCAGTATAACTCAAATTGGTTGTTTGATTCCATGCAATCCCCGTGTCAGGATTGACACGAGCAAAAATGACATTAGTGAAACCTGCTGGGACAGAAACAACGAAAATATCAGCGACCAACATGGTCATCGCTGTTCCTGGCCATGTTCCAGCTGTCATATTGTTAAAGGTATAGACATAAAATAGAGCTCCATCTTTATTCCAAAGTGATGATCCACCAGTGTTTAAATATAGTGTTACTATTTCCGTGGATACGCTTGTCGCGCTCGAAGAAGTCTCGCTAGATGAGGATGATGAGGAAGTGCCACCAATGGCCAGACTTCCATCTCCCAGCCAATAAGCAAAATAGATGGCCCCACTTGATAAAGGCATCAGGGAAACACGTACCAATTCTGAGTTCTCAGCATAAATCCAACTGCCAAATGTTGTCCCAGTCTTCGTTGGGGTGGGCAGTGGCGAACCACTTGGCGCGGTAAAAGTCACCACATTTTCGTGAAAGATTGTCTCATCATCAACAGCGGTATAGCCAGTTAAAGAAGCGTCTTTTCCCAAGACTAATTTAACGGTGACATCTGCGCCATAAACTGGGGTTATTTCATGGTTGATGCCGCTAATTCCGAGAAGTAAAAATGCTGATAAAACGATAATTTTATTTAATGTTCTTTTCATTGCTATTTACTCCTACCGTAAGATTGCCCAGCTATTCGCCGGCAAATTATCTTGGGTCCCCCCATTGAATGAAAGGCCTAGGGTACTACCACCATTTCGATAGTTATAAATGGTGGTTGTTCCAAAGTTAATATAGATGTAATAAGTACCATCACCATCTTGCATTTTAAAGGCAAAGATCCAACTATTGTTAGTTCCATTAGCATTTATTGCCGTATAGTTGCCCTTAATAAGTGTGGGATTGGCATGCTTATAATCATTGATAAGTTTCATCATCGAAAACATCGAATTGGCATTAGTTTGTTGCTCGTTAGCGCCAGCTACAGTTGATGAAGCATTTACTGAATCAAGCAAGACGGTGTAGCCTTCAAACATATAACTAGTGTCATATGTTGTCGCCGTGTTTGCCCATTTCATTGGTTGCCGATACCATCGATCGACGTGATAAGTGGTTCCCGGGTAATTAGTGGTACTATCGTTTTGAATCCAGTTGCCCGTCATGCCAAGTTCATCGCCATAATAAATCCATGAGGTACCCGGTTGTAATAAGGTCGTTGCGTTAAAAGCGACCGCTTTATTCCATGCGGTATTATAATCCGCGCTAGTCACCGTTTGGGCGGCCCTTGTTTCTGAGCTTGAAATTTTAGTGGCCATCACTTGGTTTAAAACACGCGGTAGATCATGGTTACTTGTGAAAGCCCCATTAATTGGAAGATTACGGTATTGTTTAAACACCGTGTTGTATTTGCTTTGATAAACATTTGATTCCGCTTGAGGTGTACCAGATTCAATACCATGTTGCATGTTGACGAGGTGATAGTAATTTTGGAAATCAAGTTGCGAATCCATGCCCGAATAATATGGAGCAATCTGCGCATCCCAGCCATCGAAGTTTTCACCCACGACAAAAGCATCCGGATAGACCGCTTTTAAGCGATAATTGAATTCCTTAAAAAAATTGACATTCTTAGTGCGGTTGCTACTATAATCGCCTTCTGCGCCAATATCATCGACGATGTCATCATCACTAGCGATGGGGACTTCATCTTTCATATAAACATGTTTGATGGCGTCAATCCTAAAACCATCGACGCCAAACGCGGCCCAGTATTTAGCGACATCAATCATGGCATCGCGCGTGCCTTGGTAATCGTAGTTTAACTCGGGCATACCGGTAGCAAACTTTGCATAATAGTAATAATTCGTCGTCCCGAAGCGATGCCATGGATCTTCTAGCGTATGTGAGGGATCATATTTCCAATGATAGAAACTGCGATAATCAATCGGATTACCGGTGCTATCGGTACCCATTTTAAGATTAATCGACTTTTGGAACCAAACATTTTGGGTTGAAGTATGGTTAACAACTAAATCCATCACGATGCGAATGTCGCGTTTATGAGCCTCAAATATCAGTTCGGCATAATCAGTTAGCGTACCAAGCGAGGGATTAATCGAATAATAATCAGACACGTCATATCCATGATATGTCTCCGATTTCTGCACCGGTGTTAACCAGATGGCTTTGACACCTAGATTTTCGATATAGTCGAGTTTTTCGGTAATTCCTTTAATATCGCCTTCGCCGTCGTCATTACTATCGGCAAAGCTTTTAACAAATATTTGATAGCCGCTGCCAACGTTAGAATAAAAGTCAGGAGAAGTAATCGCCACCGGATATGTTGAGGTCGAAGACACGACATTGGTTTCGCTAACAAAGGCGCCGGTGTCATTTTCATAAGGATCGACAGCTTCTTCGCCAGTATAGGTAAAGGTGTAATCAGACACCGCTCCTTGTAGGGCGTAAATATGAACGGTACCATCCTCACGGATATGCGTGTTGAAATCGTTAATGTAAATATCAGCACCACCATCGCTTGTCCACATGCCGGGGCTACCTGGTAGCATTGACGAGCGTAGTACTATTAAAAAACCTACCCGCGTTACTTGACTGAATGTTTGCGCGTCTTGGATTAAGTGACCAATGTTATCTTCGGTATTTCCCGAAAAATCAAGGGAAGCGACCATGCCACTTTGATCTTTAATTGCCCATTCGATTTGAATACCGCTTAAGTCATAAGGGGCTTTTTGCCACGCCCAAATGGTCCAGTCGGCGTATTCGCTTACTTCATCGTTAATGCGCTTATAGTGAATATAGAGATGGTCCGGCTCGCTCCAGGTGAGGGCATCCTCATAATCTGCGGCGGCCACAGAAGAACCTTGACTAACATCCAAAGATATTGTTGCTTCGCTTGTGCTAGAAGTGGAGGTGAGGCTGCTATAAGTGGTACTTGTCGTAGTGCTCGACGTGCTTGCGGCTGATGAACTACGGCATCCAGCCAGCCCTAATAAACTAGCTACGAGAATAAGCATCCAGGTATTTGTGGGTTTAATCATAAAAATCCTCCACGACAATCATTATTTAATATAATGGCGAATCTTAATGAAGAAAAACCACTGAATATAGACGGCCACTAGTAAGCCAATCGCTTCAAAAACAATCCCCACATGATAGCGAGCATCGAGATTTATAAGCGCTAATTCATTAATTGATTTGAACTGGTATAGTGATAAAAACAAAAAGATAACAGCAAGGATGTTTGAACATAAAGATATGATTATTAAGCTAAAGCGCCGCAGCCCATCTGTGCGGCGAAGTCGTAATAGTAAGGCAAAAGCAAGCGAAGATAAAGCGGCAATTATAGTAAATACTTGAGAGACAATCCCAAACAATAATGGTTCATAAGGTACGCCATCTGACCGGCCTAAAAACGCATCGAGGACCCCAACATTTTCAATTACTATGCCAGAAGTCAAATCGACGACTTGAAATACCGGGAAAAGCAAAGCTAGCATCGATACAAATAAAATGATGCTTACCGCAAATAGATATACCGGTAAGCGCCTATCTTTTTTAATTTCTTCGGGTATCGATACTTTTACCATGTTAAAGATTAATCCTTGATAAAATTATACTTTGTTTATGGATGTTTCGGGTATTTTTTGCGGTAGCCGGAAATTAAGCCATTGATTGATCGTTTGCTCGACATTTGCCTTGAGCAAGACGCGCAGCTACCACCGCGCCGATTATGAATAACCAAATACCAAATTAAGGCCGCGCTAAGAGCTAAAGTGAAACCAAGAATAACACCATCAATCCACGTCATAAGCCTAACCCCCTCATAATAAGTGTCCCAACTCCTCCAATAAGAGAAGCAATAATCCACGCCAAACTCGTTTGAAATAAAATGGCATAAAGCATCATTTTAGTCGTTCCAAATTCCTTTTTCATCGCCGTAATCGAAGCGATGCAGGGCGCCGAAAACAAATTGAACACGATGAACGCAATCGCGGTCACCGGTGTGAAGAACGCAAATAAACTTCCATTTGCGAAGATGGTGGCATTTGCTCCGTCCCCAGAAAGACCGGCAATGACCGCCATCGAGGCCACGACATTTTCTTTAGCGATTAAACCTTGGAAAGCAGCCACCGCCGCGCCCCATGACATTTCTCCGCCAAGCATTGGGTAAAATAGCCACGAGAACAAATGACCAATTCCTGCTAGCATCGAGGACGAGGGATCAACCCCATATTGGAACCGGAAATTAAACGATGCCAGCAACCATATAAACATGCTGCTAAGAATGATGATTGAGCCGGCCCGCTTGATAAATTCAAGCGTCCTTTCATAAACATCAAGCGCCAAATACTTGGGATTGGGCCAATGATAATCAGGTAGTTCGCTAATATAGGTGCCACCCTGACGTTTAAAGAAAAATTTCTTTAAAAACAAAGCCGACAATATGATGACGAATACCGCCAATAAATACATGGAAAAGGAAACCAAACCCGCGGTTTTTGGGAAGAAAAAGCCGGCGAATAAGGCGATAATCGGAAGTTTTGCCGAGCAGGGCACAAACGGAGTCAATAAAATAGTCATCTTGCGTTCGGAGTCGTTATCAATCGCGCGACTCGCGAGAATACCAGGTACCGAGCAGCCACTTCCAACAATAAATGGGATTAAACTGCGACCACTAAGACCTAACCGATGGAATAAGCGATCAAGGAAAAATGAGATACGAGCAATATAACCACTAGCCTCAAGCAAACCAATCAAGAAAAAAAGCATGATGAGCTGAGGAACGAACACGAGTAAAGTCGTAACGCCCGCTAAAATCCCATCATTAATTAATGAAACGGCCCAAGGACTAGCGCCCCAACCTTGTAGCAAAGCACTTAAAGAAGTCCCTAGATTCGCAAACAAGTTGCTAATGATATCGGCTGTCAAACTTCCAACGACACCAACGCTAAGGAAGTAGATTAGAAACATGATGACGCCGAATATGGGAAGCGCCAATATTTTGTTGAGGAAAATGCGGTCGAGTTTCTCGGTCATCGTATGTATAACAGGAACAGCGGTGACTACTTGTTCTCGAATTTTTTCCACATAGCGATACCTAAATCCGGCAAACATTTCCACGGCGTCAACGCCATGTTCCGCTTTTAGTTCATTAACGCTCGCTTGGAGATTCAGGGGACGTAAATAAGTAAAATGGCGATCTTCTTCTAATAATTTTATAGTCACGAATCGATGGTGTTTACTCGTGAATTGCTCACTGATGGTGGCGATATGTGTTTCGATGGCGGGCGGAAATATTTTAGTTGTTTGCTTTGGTAAAAACGTTTTCTGCTTGACGGCTTCCCCTAATTCTTGAAGGCCGGTTTGCTTTAAAGCCGATATTGTAAATACCGATACACCAAGTATTTTTTCTAACGCTTTTCCATCGACTTCTAAGCCTTTTTTGATTAAATTATCAGACATGTTCAAAACGATGATCAGCGGGGTATCAAGTTCTAATAACTGCGTCGTTAAATATAGGCTTCGTTCAAGTGATGTGGCATCGACGATATTTATTACTAAATCTAAATCTTCGCCAAATAATGCTTGGCGGGCGATTTCTTCATCGGCGCTATAAGGCGAGAGGGAATAGATTCCCGGCAAATCGATGACCTCAATCCCAGTATTGCGCCAAAAGCCCGTTTTTTTCTCGACCGTAACGCCCGGCCAATTGCCAATCTTTTGGTTGGTGCCACAAAGAAGATTGAAAAGCGTCGTTTTGCCACTATTGGGGTTACCGGCTAAGGCAATCCTCACGATTGGACAACCTCAATATCAATATTGGCCATATCTTCACGCCGCACTAATAGTTCATACCCGCGAAGGTATATGCCAATAGGATCTCCTAACGGAGCAATTCGTTTTACTTTGATAAGGACGCCGCTAGTGATGCCCATGTCGAGCAATCGGCGGCGACGTGCCAAATCATCGGTGTGCAATGCTAACACGCGAGCGGTCTGACCAATGGTAAGGTCAGAAAGATGTCCTTGTTCTCCAATTTGTAATTGATTTCGGTGACGATTTCTTTTCATATCGTAATCACATTAAATAACTATTAGTTATTAGTCAATCAAAACGATAAAAAAAGAGCCGTCCGGCTCATCGCATTTATCCAGGAAATCCTAGAATGATAAATAGTCCCAAGAGCAAGAGCCCAATCACCAAAAGAACACTCATCCAAGCGATGAAGTGATTTTCATTAGCATCGCCACGCCATTGTGGCACTTCTTTCTTTTCGCCGATATGATCTTTGCTCATAATTTACCTCTTAAATTATTATACCATTATTATATTAAAGTAATGGATTCGGCAATTCCGTTAAGCCATTTTCAATGATGGATACTTCACTCACTTGATTTTCGCCAAAATGCTGTTTGACGATGTTTAAAAATGGTTGAAAGTCTAGGTTTGGCATGATGGCTAATATCGTTCCGGCAAAGCCACCGCCATGGACGCGGATTGCTCCCATGCCCTTATTGGCGCGGCAAAATGCCAGACCATCGGCGAGTCGGGGATCGGAATCGCCCTTAAACGTGATGTTTTGTAATAACTGTTCTGAGCTTAGACCACTAGCGTTTACTTGCGCCAAAAATGAAGTGCGATCTCGACGAATCAGTGCGTATTTGGCTAACTTGACACGTTCGCATTCTTGGAAAAAATGTAATGCGCGATTAATCACGCGGGCCCCATAACGATTTACAAGGTCAAATAATTGGCGTTGCAAATCAAGGGGATTTACGTCAATTAATCGGTTTTTACCAAAATGGTGGGCGATTTGCAGCATATTATCTTTAACAGCGGCATAATGGTGCGTTAGATCAGTATGGCTTCCACCAGTATTAATGATAATGAAATGAAGATCGTCAAATGGGAAAGGTACCGCTTCATGACAGGGGTCGTTTTCGTTAGTGAAATCGATGTAGTTGATGCCGCCAAGGGCGATTCCCATTTGGTCAAGAAGCCCCGAGGGCTTTCCAAAATGGGTATTTTCAGCAAGTTGTGCTATTTTTGCGATGGTGACTGGGTCAAGCGAATCATCGTTATAAATCGATGATAACATTTTGACAATCATGACTTCAATCGCTGCGCTACTGCTAACGCCTGATCCGGGTCGCACTTCTGAATTCATGACAATTGATAGACCACCAATTTTATAACCCTTTTTCATCATATGATAAGCGACACCGCGAATAATTCCGCTCGTGCGGTTAAAATCATAGGTGCGACTCGCTAAATCATCAAGTGAAATTTCGATGCGGGGATATCCTTCTGACAATAAAACAATTACGTTATCATCGCGAGTAGTTACAGCCGCCGACATCACCATATCAATCGCTGCCACAAGCACGGTACCGCCTTGGTGATCAGTATGATTTCCAATTAACTCCATCCGCCCTGTCGACTGAAAAAACGAGGTCGGCGAATTATTAAAAGTACGAGTAAATAAATCTATCAATGTTAGCAAGCGAGGATTCATTTATTTACCTCCTTAAGAAAACGCCCCCAGCCTTTATGACCAAGTTCATCTTGTTTAAAGACGGCGGTATTTTCTAAAATAGCGCGACAAACATGGTTAACGTATTTCGTAATTTGTTTTTTCACATCATCATCGCGATGTTGTTCAAGAAAATTAATCATCGTTTTGTGGATGGCGACGTCGGGATGCGCGGCCATTATTTGTTCGTACGAGAAGTGGTCTTTGACTCCTTCTTCAATCACGCTTAGTTGCCGTTTTAGCCGTGAGGGAAGGATGAAAAGGCCCCCAGCTTCAATCAGGCCAATGCCTTCGGATTTGATGTGATGATATTCAGGATGCGCATGGAAAATGCCTTGTGGATAGCGCTCATCGCTGCGATTATTACGCAAAATAATGTAAAGCCAATATTCATTTTCAACTTTTCGCGATAAAAGGGTAGCCGTATTATGCTGGGAGGTGGTCTTCGAAATAATATCAAGTTTGCTATCGCTATAAGTTCGCCAAGTATTAATGATATGTTCGGCGGCATCAAGCAATTGATCCTTATCAATTCCTTTCAAAAGAAGCGTCGAATTAAACCATTGGAGCACGTGGCAACTGACCCCTGCAAAGTGGTTCGGAAAAACTTCTTCACGGGTTCTAGCGTGCATGATTGGCAATAAATGAGCGCCCCCTTGAAAATGCTCATGATTTAAAATCGAACCGCCCACAATGGGCAGATCGCTATTAGACCCAATAAAGAAATGGGGGAACTGGTCGAGGAATGATAATAATATCTTCATATTGCGTCGATTGATATTCATCGGTTCGTGGTTGTAGTCAATGACAATGCAGTGACGGTCGTAATAAACATAGGGCGAATATTGGAAAAACCACGAAGCGCCATCAAGGGTGACATCAATCGTCCGCAGATTTGTGCGATTTGGATGATCGTCACGTCCATAATAACCGCTATTTTCAGCGCACAAAACGCATTTTGGATAGCCGCTTGGTGTGGCCTTAACTAAGCGCGCGATATCTTCGTTGCGCTTTTCAGGCTTGGACATATTGATGGTGATTTCTAAGAAATTCTCGGTAAAATTGGCAATCCAGTGGATATTTGTTTCGACGAATGTTTTTTTAATGTAATCATTTTTAACTTGAAGATTATAAAGGTAATCAGTGGCTTGGGAGGGATTAATGGCGTGGAGATGCCAGAAGCGTTGATTAACAACGCTAGGTAGGGGTGATAATGTCCCTATCACCGCGCCTACAAGACGCTCGACTTCCAAAGGAGGAACGATTTCATTATCGCCAATAAATTTTCTTAATTCATCTAAAAGAACATCCGGAACGCTCAAATTGGCAAGCGTGTCATCAGCGACAAACTCGGGGGTGTAATCATCAAGGCGCAATAACTCCAAAAGTCGATTTCGAATGAAAATCTCATCTTGCGAAAGAAGATCAAGATGAATCTTGGCGTAGTGAATTAATTTATCAATTATCGCCATCATGACTAGATTTTAACATAGTTTAAATAAATTGTATTTTAGGATTTGATGATATCAAAGCGATATTTGATAAACCGTTGATATCGGTCTTCGGGATGCAAAATATAACTTTCGACATCGGTGGGAACAAATTCTGGTTCAATCGCCACCCCTAAGTAACGCCGATCAAGCACCCCATTCATAAGGGTTTTGCCACTTGGGTAATTGTCGGTGTAGACATTAACAGAGGGATAGTCGGAATTAATGCTTAAACGACGTCCGCTGGCAGGATCGCTTAACACAATTTCCACATCTTCGCCGTTTGTTTTAAAGGTATGATCGTAGCCAAACGCCTTGCTAGCTTGAAGTTGTTCATCTTCAATATGCTTACCAATTGGTTTGCCTTTCCGGAAGTCCATCACGCGATTAACCGGCATTTGCTGAGTCAAAATTAATTCTTCATCGATATCAAAGAATAACGGGGTATTCATTATCAATTCGTGATGCAAAATATCTCTTTTGGTATTGCCGGACAAATTGAAGTACGTATGATTCGTCATATTAATCGGCGTTGGAAAGTCGGTTTTTGCGCGGTATTCAATTAGCACGACGTTTTTATCATCATACAAAGTGTAACTAACTTCAAATCGCACAAGTCCGGGATAACCACCTTCGCCAAATGGACTTGTGTAGCGGAATTTAATCGTGGTTTCATGACCAAACTCAAACAGTTGAAAAGCGAATAGTTTGTAGGCGAGTGACTGGCGACCGCCATGCAAAGTATGGCGCCCAAATGCGCTTTCAAGCGCATATGTTTCATGCCCGATCTTCAGCATTGAGTTGGGGATTCTTCCCGATGTTCGACCGATTGTCTTACCAAAATACTGGTCTGAGTAGTAAAAATCAGCAATATTCTCATAGGTAAGTGTCACATTTTCACTATGGCCATCTTTATCAGGAACAAATAAACTTACGATGCCGGCGCCAAAATTAGTCAATGTTAAAATGGCACCCACATTATTAGTTAAAGTACAACGAACGGCCTTATCAATATTTAAGGGGGCAATGTCAATTTTCATAATTTAGCAAAAACCAGGGAGCCCCTGGTTCTTTCCAATTTTATTCGGCCTTTTCAACTTTTGGAGTTTCTTCTTTTTTTGGCTCCACTGGTTTTACTTCTTTTACAATTTGTTTTTCCGCTTTTGGTTGACGTTTAAATTTAGCCATGAATGCTTCGCGTTTAATGCGTGATTTTTCTTGACGTTCGGCTTTTTCCTTGGCTTTTTTCACATCGTCAATCGCTTTGAAGTGACGATAGATGATGCGCCGAACTTCTCGGGCGGGATATTTAATAATATGACCAGAAATGTCGGTCACATACGCGTAAATCGGTTCCACACGGACGCGGCCATTATTATGGCTCTCAATCAGTTGTTGTAAATGCTTGGCTTCAATTTCCAATTTAATGAAATCGCGCGACATGATGACGACTTTGGCATCTTTTTTAAGATTAGCATCGCTTAAATAAGTATCAAAAAAATCAACCGAGTTGCTCCGGTATAAAAATCCAAAGCTTAATACGCGGGCTTCATTGACATTATTATTAAACACCATGAGTTCAAATTTCTCATTGCCCGTTAAAGGTTCAACTTTATGTTTGCTCTTGATGGCAAACTTCTTGCTCGAGAAATAGCCACTGACAATAAATTGGAGGATGGCAATGTACACGAGAAGCCCCAAGATGATAACACTAATAACGGCAACACCAATAAGCAAATATGGAACGGCACTATCGAGATTAGATGTAAAAAAATACATAATATATGCCTCCTTTTATATAATAAATTTTAACAAACAAAAAACATTATTACTACAATAAACGGGCAATTTCTTCGTCGAGTTGCGCTGGGGTCACCTTTGAATCAAACCGGGCAACAATCGTCCCGTCGCGACCAACCAAAAACTTGGTGAAATTCCAGCGAATCGGAGCAGTGCTAATCCCCGCGTGTCCCGCTCTCAGATATTGATATAACGGACTCGCTTGGGCGCCATTGACTTTTATTTTTGAAAAAGTTTCAAATGTCGTATGGTATGTTAACGAGCAGAAAGCCGAAATTTCTTCGTCGCTTTCAGGAGCTTGTCCAGCGAATTGATTGCAAGGGAAATCTAAGATCTCTAGTCCCTTTTCTTGGTATTTAGCGTATAGGGTTTGCAATCCTTCGTATTGCTTGGTAAAGCCACAATGCGTGGCCGTATTTACGATTAATAACACTTTGCCACGATACTTTTCGAGGCTCACCATTTCCCCGTTGATACGCTTGACTGATAAGGCATAGATTGACATAATTCATTGCTCCTTTTGTAATGATTGATAAATGGCCATATAGCGTTTTTGATCCCATAACTCAGGTACCGGGTAAAGCGGGAATCCTTCCTTGAAAGCCCGACTAGATAATGTATCAAGGTCGCTAGTTTTAATTAAATGACCAAAATTATTTACTAAATTCATTTTATCATTCATTGTTTCTACTAGAGTGATAAACGCTTGGGCTTTTTCTTTTTTAGAGGCCGATTTGTCCACTAATTGGAGATGATCACAAAGTTTTGCAAGCCCTCGATCAATCCGAGGACGTAAAGCTTTTAATACGACCGGTAAGATAATGGCATTCGCAAGACCATGGGGCACTTGGTAATAGCCTCCCAATTGATGGGCAAGACAATGGACATGGCCAACATACGCCCGAGTAAATGCCACGCCCGCTTCCAAAGCGGCGATTTGCATTAAACGACGCCCCTTGAGATTGCCGGGATGAATATATACTTCCAGTAAATTTTCATGAATTAATTTAATCGCTAAAAGAGCTGATTTCTTGGTATATCTAGTGTTTGCCCGCCCCATATAGGTTTCAATGGCATGGGTAAAAGCGTCCATCCCAGTTGCCGCCGTAATATGGGGTGGTAATCCTAATGTCAAACTTGGGGATAAAATGGCATAGTTTGGAATCAAATGGTGGTCATTTAGAGCATATTTTTCGTGTGTTTTAGCATCGGTAATCACGGCGGCAAGCGTGGCTTCCGAACCCGTGCCCGCAGTCGTCGGAATCGCGATTAACTTTGTTTTTCGACGCCCAACTTTTAGTAATCCCCGCATCTTAGTGATCGATTTTTTTGGTCGAGCAAGCCGAGCATAGACGCCTTTGGCACAATCAATGGCCGAACCACCGCCAAAACCAATTAACGCTTGGCATTTAAATTCGTAATACAAAGACAAGGCTTCTTCGATATTATCGATTGTGGGATTGGCGCCGGTTTTATCATAGATTGTAATAATGAGTTTTCTGTCTTTTAGTGTTTTGAGAATTGGACTCAATAAACCAATTTTTATTATTCCAGGATCAGTGATTAATAAAAGGTGGGAATACTTGTGCCGCTCACAAATATCAATTGAAGCGGAAGCCACATCATCATCATGGACGATGTCGGGACGCGAAAAATTCAAAAAGTAGGCGGCACCCCGCATTATTTGTTGGAAGGCGCGGGCATAGAATCGTAAAAATACGTTCAAAGATATCGCTTTTTGTGCTGTTTTAATCGTTTCGGATGCATCACCGAGTCAAAATACCATTCATAAATATCTTTTAATGAGTCCGCTAATGGTCGAGGGCAATAATCAAACGCCACTCTAGCTTTTTCATGCGAAAAAAGACCATTTGAACGCGTCGTATATAGGGAATAGGGCGTAAATAAAGGCTGACGTTTTGACATTTTTGCCCAAGCTTCCACGAATGGGGCTACGATGATGGCAATCCAAAGCGGTAACACTTTGGGGGCCTTATTCTTTGCGATTTTAGATAGGATGCCAATCATATTTTCAATCGTCGTGTACGCGCCACTTAGAATATAATTCTCGCCACGTTTACCATTCAACAGGGCGTTAATGATGCCGCTAGATACATCGCGGACATCGACAAAATCGTAACCTCCCTTAATAATCAAAGGCAACTTGCCATTCAAATAATCGAAAAACACTTGGTTTGTGGGAGAATGGCGATAATCAAATGGTCCAATGATGCCCGATGGGTGCACCATCACAACGTCGAGTTTATTCATGTAAGATAAGACAAGCTGCGACGCCATCGCTTTTGATTTGGCGTAAGTCCCTTTGACGAATTTAGGATTAAAATCAGTTCGTTCATGGTTGATGACGCCAAGGGGAGGTTCCGTCAGGGCATGGACGCTACTGACATATAAGAAGCGAATCGCATTATTTGCAACCGCAAGTTCTAGTAAATTTTTTGTGCCAACGACATTCGTGCGATATAAACGGTTAAAACCACCTTTAAAAGTCGATATTAATGAAGCCAAGTGAATGACGACGAGTTGTTCATCAGGTTGGTGGATGAAAGCTGCTTTGATTGATTCGCGGGACCGCAAATCGCCACGATAAAGTTCGACAGGAAAATTAAAGCGTTCGTCACTTAAATCACTGGGATGAATCAGGGCGCGGATACGAGCACCACGATTAAGTAAATCGCGAATCACAACGTTTCCTAAATGCCCATAAGCCCCAGTTACGAAAAAAATGGTTTTTTGATCAAAACGTATTTCCATAAAATAATTATATACCTAAGAGGTATGTTTAACGAATTTCTAGAGATTATAAGCGTCGTAAATTGGCGATAATGGTAGGCCTTTTTCAATATGATCAATAACTTGTCCTAACATCGGGGCGACAGAGATGACTTCAATTCCTTGAAGGTTATCATGTTCGATACTATCGGTTATCGTCAATAAATCGATGGGCGATTGCTTCAATAGTTCGAGGGCATTTTGCGAAAACACTCCGTGGGTAGCACAGGCTAGAATGCGTTTCGCGCCATGCTTTTTTAGCAAGTCACTGGCGGCAATCATCGTGCCACCGGTATCGACGATATCATCAACGATGATTGCGATTTTACCATAAACATCACCAATTAGTGAGCTGACTTCGGCCTTATTTGGAGCGGGCCGGCGCTTATCGATCAACGCGATTTGGGAATTTGGAAGCAACGACGCTAAATCACGCGCCCGAATTGCGGAACCATGATCGGGCGAAACGACGACCACCTGGTCGAGGGGAATATTTTCATTTTCAAGCCGTTGCCGTAAGTGATGTCCAAACATCGGCAACACCGACATAATTTCCACGGGGACGGCAAAGAATCCTTGAATTTGAAGCGTGTGGATATCCACAGTAATAATCCGTTTGATACCGGCGGCGGTTAATAAATCGGCGATGAGTTTCGCGGTAATTGGTTCTCTTGGACGCGCCATGCGATCTTGACGGGCGTATCCAAAATATGGGATGACAACATTAATTTCATGGGCCGAAGAACGTTTTAAGGCATCGGTAAAGATGAGTACTTCCATTAAGTTCTCAGTTACCGGAGGACATGTACTTTGGATGATATATACATTGCTATCGCGAACTGATTCCAGACTGCGCACCATGATTTCCCCATCAGCAAAATGCATAACTTCGACATTGCTAATTGGCAACCCAAGAATAAAGGCGACCTGAGTTGCGAGTTTCTTTGACGATGTAAGAGAAAAAATCATTACTTTTCGATTCATAATTACTCCTGTTGAAATCAGGCTGACATCAATAAATAGGCGCTACAATTAGAAAAAAACTACCAAAAAACGAACTATAAATTATCATAGCATGTTTGGTAACAATCCGAAATGCGATTATTTGTGGTCGTCAAAGTCAAATATCCCCCTGAATTTTTTGGGGCCGTAATAAAAAAAAATTGTGTTTTTCGTTTCTATATAATCTTTTTTTTATAATTTATTATATTTGATTTTTACGATTGATTTCATTCGTTAAATTGGATTATTTAAAAACTAATTGTGATGCATTAAATAGAATATGTTTTTGTTAATTTTGGCATTCGCTAATTTATGAACAAATCAAGGCGTCAATATGATATATTTATTAAAAGATGGACAGCAAACTCCCATGAAACAACGATCTTCATTATCACCAGAAAAACGCTCATTAATCATTGGTCTCATTGTCTATGGGATTGGCATTATCGTATTTTTCCCATTCATCTTTTTTAATGGTTGGTATTATCTCCTCACTGGTTGGTTATTAGGCATGGCCATCAACTTAATTAACTTTGGGTTGCTCATGTACCAGGGTCATATGCTAAAACAAGTGGCCGATGGCACCGGCAATGGCGGAGGATTAGTCCCCGTCATGTATTTTCTTCGCTTCGCTTTATACATCGGCGGTCTTGTGCTTGTGGGCGTTCTTCACAATAGCGGTCTCGATTATTTTAATATCTTCACTACTTTTGGAGCATATTTAGTCATCTCGGCCGTCATTTTCTTCTCGGGGATGTATTATAAAAAATCGGCGGATCCTAAAAAATGACAATGTATGTACAATCGACATTAGAAGGCTTTCCTGGGGAAATTTATAGTTCAATTCTTGTTGTGCTAATTATTTTTATCATAAGTTTAATCGTCTATATCAAAGTTCGAAAAACCGATCCTCTTGCCAAGCCAAAGGGCATTGTGCATCTTGCCGAACTATTAGTGACCACGATTGACAACATGGTCAAAAACTACATGTCGCCCGGCCTTAAATTCCTTGGTAGTTATTTTACGGCCCTCTCCCTGTATTTATTCATTGCTTTTATCTTTGGATTGCTTGGTCTCCCTACCCCAATCACCTATTTCATGGTCCCACTTCTTTTTGCGCTTATGACTTTCATCTTAATCCATGGAGTCGCCATTTACTATCAACGATGGAAATATTTCAAACGGTACACTGCTCCCATCGCTTTTTTTCTTCCCATTAACTTAATTACAATGTGGTCGCCCTTGCTATCACTCAGCTTCCGTCTATTTGGTAACGCGTTGGCTGGGTGGGTATTAATGGCGATCGTTTATAACGCTTTGCAAGGTTTATCGACATTAATCTTTTCATTTCTTCCGGCTGGTCTAAATTCGATATTCATAGCGCCATTTATCGCTAGCTGGCTTCATATTTATTTCGACCTCATTTCAGCATTTATCCAAACAATGGTCTTTATAACTTTATCAATGATTTTCATCGGGCAAGAAGTGCCTAATGATGTCATAGAAACAAAACAAGTCGCGGACACCCGCGAAGCATAAAAAGGAGAAACATTATGCTACTTCAAATTCTTCAAGTCCTCGCTACTGCCGACATTAACACGGGCCTTGTCGCCATTGGTGCCGGTATCGCCGTTCTCACTGGAGCCGGTTCTGGCATTGGTGAAGGCCAAATTTGTTCAAAAGCTATTGAAGGCATGGCCCGCAATCCCGAAGCCAGCAACCAATTGCGCTCTTCGATGATTCTTGGGTGCGCCCTCGATGAAACTACGGGTATCTATGGCCTATTAGTCGCCATTTTGCTAATCTTCTTCTTAGGTTAGATTTAAGGCTGCTAAATGCAACTATTTGTACTGACAAACAGTCCGTTTTCGCCCGAAGACATCATCAATAAATTGATTCCTAATGGTATCTGGCCGGTCATCACGCAATTATTGACGACGATTGTTTTGTGCATCATCGTTTATAAATTACTCTATAAACCAGTCCGAGCAATGCTTGATAAACGGGCAACATTTATTAAGAAAAACATCGACGAATCACAACGCGATCAAAAATTGGCCGCCAGCAAACTGACCGAAGCCGATCTAAAGCTTAACAAGGCTAAGCTCGAAGCGCAAAAAATCGTGGTATCTGCCCATGAAGATATGGACACCGCTCGGTTAGAGGCACTTGAAGAAACAAAAGACGTCGCACGCCGGTTGAAGCTCAAAGCTGATGAAGAAATCGAATCCGCCAAAAAACAAGCAGTTGATGATATTCGCAAAGAAATGGTGAACATGGCACTTCTTGCAAGCGAACAAGTTTTAGAACGCGAACTCAATCAAGACGATAACGATAAAATCGTCGACGAGTTTATTAAGGGACGCTTAAATTGATGGATGGTCTAGCGTCACGATACGCTGCGGCGCTTCTTTCAATCGCCATCGACGAAGCCGGTGTCACGCGTTATAAACAGGCAATCATCGATTTTGATGCCCTGTTGGAACAAGATTCTGCGATCAATGATTTTATGATTTCTTCTTTCATTCCGATTGAGGAAAAGGAATTATTGATTGATAAAATTATTGATAAAGACATGCAATCTTTTAATAATTTTTTAAAACTTCTGTGCGCAAAAAAACGATTTTTATACTTTCACCGGATTAAAAAAGAATTTGTACGCATGGCTAACGCCCACTTGAAAATCAAAGAGGGCATCATTTATAGTTCTTCGCCCCTCGACGATAGCCAAATTAGGGCGATTGAACAAAAACTTGGAGCATCAATCAAATGTGATGTTGAACTAAAAAACGAAATCGATAAAACCGTTCTTGGTGGCTTCAAAATTATCATTCAAGGACGCATATATGATTATTCGCTTAGCCATCGCCTCGCGCGTCTTGGCGAGCAAATGTTAGAAAGAGGTGACGATCATGCGCATTAACGCTAGTGAAATCTCATCGTTAATTAAAGAACAAATAAAAAATTACCGCCATGAACATAAAGCCGAAGATATCGGTAAAGTTATCAGCGTTGGCGATGGTATCGCCTTAATATATGGCCTTGAAAACGCCATGCTTAATGAACTTTTACTTTTCCCGGGCAATATTTATGGCATGGTGTTAAACCTCGAAGAGGAACATGTTGGCGCTGTCTTGTTGGGAAGTGATGTCACGATTATGGAAGGTGACATCGTCAAACGGACGCGGCAAGTCGTCGAAGTCCCAGTTGGTGATGCCCTATTAGGACGCGTCGTCAATTCGCTTGGACAACCCATCGATAATCTGGGACCGATTGACAGCAAAAAAACGCGACCCGTGGAACGCATCGCTCCTGGCGTTATGACACGCGAACCCGTCAACGTCCCGCTTCAAACTGGGATTCTTGCCATTGATGCGATGATTCCAATTGGTCGGGGTCAACGCGAACTATTAATTGGCGATCGTCAAACTGGTAAAACAGCGATTGCGATCGACACCATCCTTAATCAAAAATATGAAAATGTCATCTGTGTCTATGTCGCGATTGGTCAAAAAAATAGTACTGTCGCTAATATCGTCTCACGACTTAAAGACGAAGGAGCAATGGCATACACCACCGTTGTCAGCGCCAGCGCGAGCGAACTAGCAGCTCTTCAATGGTTAGCCCCATATAGCGGCTGCGCCATGGCTGAAGAATGGATGGAACAAGGAAAAGATGTTCTCATTGTCTATGATGATTTAAGCAAACATGCGGTTGCCTATCGTACGCTATCGCTGTTATTACGGCGATCACCCGGACGTGAAGCATTTCCAGGAGACATCTTCTATTTGCATTCACGCTTGTTAGAACGCGCTTGTAAGTTAGCTCCTGAATATGGTGGCGGCTCCATCACTGCCTTACCAATCATCGAAACCCAAGCAGGCGATAATTCCGCGTATATTCCGACAAACGTCATTTCCATTACCGATGGTCAAATTTTCTTATTAACGGATTTGTTCAACGCCGGCCAACGGCCTTCTATCGATAGTGGCCAATCTGTGTCCCGTGTCGGCGGTGCTGCCCAAATCCCCGCGATGAAACAGGTATCACGTGCCTTAAAAATTGAGCTTGCCAATTATCGCGAGTTACAATCATTTGCCCAATTTGGCAGTGACCTCGATGCTTCAACCCGTAAAGTATTAAGCCATGGCGCCATCTTGATGGAGTTATTGCGGCAAAATCAATATGAACCCAAAAGCGTTGACCGCCAGATCGTCGAGTTATTTGCCGTGCAAAACAAGTTCTTAGAACAAACACCGATTCCTGAAATCAAATCGATGCTTCAAGGATTTTATGAGCATGTACGTCAAAAACACCAACACATCATCAAAGAAATCATCAACGAAAAGAAAATGAGCGATGCCACCCTAAAAGATTTAAAAGGGGCCGCTTCCGCTTATTTTTCCATTGGAGCCTAATTCATGCCAAAGGGATTGCCAGTCTTAAAACATCGCATATCATCTATCAAAGCCACTAAAAAGGTGACCAAAGCCATGGAGATGATTGCCACGACAAGATTAAAAACATGGAAAGACATCATGACGCAAACGCGTTTATATACTGATGCTTTGTTTTCTATCGTAAGGCAACAATTAGCCACTAAAGACATTAAGGAATTGGCATTATTCAATGAGAATGATGTTCCTATTAATCTTCACATCGTCATTACTTCTACCTTAGGTTTATGCGGTAGTTATAACTACAATATTTATCAATTTGTTGAAAATAATATTCCACCGGATGATGAAATCATTATCGTTGGCGAAAAAGGCATGAAGTATTATCGCCACACCAATCGCAAAATGAGGTTGGGCCATGTGCAACTATTAAAGATGGATGATGCCGATATTCGTCACCTTGGTAAATTTCTTTTGGAACATTTTTTAGCAAAAGAATATCGTACCGTAAATATCGTCTATACCAAATTTATCAACAGCCTCCAATCAGAACCAAAATCCATCTGTTTGCTGCCTTTGACCCCTAATGAAGGTAACCAACTCGATAATAGTTATGGTCCCTTAGTGGAGCCATCGCCTGTTGAAGTTATTGAAGCGCTCGTGCCATTTTATCTAAATAACGTGATATTTGCGAGCCTCACGGAAGCGGTGGTGTCTGAACAATCATCGCGGCGGAGCGCCATGGAAAAAGCCAGCGACAACGCTGATGATTTAATTGATGAATTACAACTTGAGTTTAACAAAATGCGACAAGCGGCCATCACTCAGGAAATCGCCGAAATTATCGGCGGATCCAGTCAATAGGAGATCATTATGAGCAAACAATTACTTGAAGGAAAAATCGTCCAAATTATCGGTCCGATTATCGATGTCCGGTTTTCGGAACGCCAATTACCGCCTTTATTAACCGCTCTTGAAATCAAGCGGGAAGACAAACCATCTCTTGTCGTCGAAGTGGCTCAACATATCGGCGATGATGTCGTGCGCACGGTCGCCATGGGCGCCACCGAAGGATTAACACGCGGCATGACCGTTATTAATACCGAAGCGCCAATTACCGTTCCAGTTGGCGAAAAAACACTAGGACGCATGTTTGATGTCCTGGGTCGCCCAATTGATAACTTACCGGATGACTTTGATAAGGAACCACATCGCCCCATTCATCGCGAACCACCACCTTTCGCTGATCAAGCCACAAGTAAAGATATTCTGGAAACGGGCATTAAGATCGTCGATCTCCTTTGTCCTTATGTTAAAGGTGGAAAAGTGGGCTTATTTGGAGGAGCCGGCGTTGGCAAAACCGTCTTGATTCAAGAATTAATCCATAATATCGCCTACGAACAAAAAGGCATCTCCGTCTTTGCCGGTATTGGCGAACGCTCGCGTGAAGGTAATGATTTATATCGGGAAATGGTGGAAAGCGATGTTTTGAAGCAAACTTCGCTCGTATTTGGCCAAATGAATGAACCACCTGGCGCTCGTATGCGCGTTGGTTTGACTGCATTAACCATCGCCGAATATTTCCGCGACGAAAAAAAACAAGATGTGCTCCTATTTATTGATAACATCTTCCGGTTTTCACAAGCCGGTAGTGAAGTAAGCGCGTTATTAGGTCGGATGCCCTCCGCCGTTGGCTATCAACCAACACTGGCAACGGAAATGGGACAGCTCCAAGAGCGCATCACCTCGACAAAAGATGGCTCGATTACTTCGGTGCAAGCGATTTACGTCCCCGCTAACGACTTAACCGACCCAGCTCCGGCCGCCACATTTACACACCTCGACGCCAAAACGGTACTTGATAACCAAATCGCCGCGTTAGGACTTTATCCTGCCATCGATGCTTTGGCATCAAACTCCCAAGCCCTTGATCCAAATATCGTGGGAAAAGAGCATTATGATGTGGCGCGCGGTGCCACAAAAATATTACAACGTTACAAAGACCTTCAAGACATCATCGCCATCTTAGGTATTGATGAATTGAGCGAAGAGGATAAGCAGATTGTGGGACGTGCTCGTAGATTACGTAACTTCTTCTCGCAACCTTTCTTCGTGGCCGAACACTTCAACGGTTTCCCCGGCAAGTTTGTCAAAATCCAAGATACTGTTAGAAGCGTCAAAAAGATTATCGAAGGCGGCGCCGACCAACTTCCCGAAAGCGCCTTCTTGTATGTTGGCACCATCGAGGAAGCGTTTGAGAAGGCCGAACAAAAATAGTATTCATGAAACTTGTAATTTTAACACCGCGTAAAAAGTTTTTTGAAGGCGAGATCGATTTATTGAATATCGTCACTTTAGCAGGTGAAATTGGGATTCTTCCCGGCCATTACCCATTAATTTCGGTTGTCAAAACCGGTAGCATTCATATGAAGATTGGCGACAAGGTCCATTTTTTTGCGACCTCTGGGGGCGTGATATCAGTTGAAAAAGACCGTACGGTGCTATTACTTGAGGCGATTGAACGGCCTGAAGACATTGATATTAAACGCGCTGAAGAAGCCAAAAAACGCGCCGAAGAGCTCCTTAAGCAACAAAGTGGTGAGGTTGATGTACTCCGAGCGCAAGCGGCATTATCGCGCGCCTTAAACCGGATTGAAGTTTATCAAAAATACCGCGATAGTTAATCCATTAACCCCGGTCGTTTTTTGCCACAAGTGAGGCATACCGACCGATATGATCCGTTATAGCGACCGCATGAACATTGCCAACTGCCAGGCTCGTCTTGGTGACCGCGATGCTCACGCGGTTTTTTATTTAATTCAACCCTAATTTTAATGACGTTTAGGTGGCTCCATATTCCAGCAATGCTCAAAATTACCACGGAAACAGTGGCGCTAATTGACAATACATGGACACCAAAGTTAAGCCAACTATAAATCGATGCAAGCGCAAACACCCCTGCGAAGGAAAGCGTGATTTGCCGCACTAATTTAAATATGGCGAGCCGCTTAACCATGTGAAAGTCCCAAATTTAATTGGCCGTAAGTAAACAATATAATCGCAAATAGTAGAAACATCACGCCGAGATGCCAGGGTAAATTTAATAAAAAAGTCATAATCGTGCCACTGTTGAAGGCTCCATTTAGCACATATAGTCCAAAGAATAAATATGTGCCAATAAGGCTGGCAAATGATGTTTTTTGTGAATTAGTTGCTTGACCAAGAAGCGCAATGCTGCCATTGATAATTAGAAACGAAATCAAAAGCATCATTAACATTAACGGGATACTGACGGGATTAGGTGGCACAATGACAAAGCCGATGAATTCGAGCACTAAGGTTAAAACTAATAAACCAATGCCTTTCTTGATTAATAAGCTGCTGTCATTTTCCAAATTATATTGATGGAAGAACAATAATATTTGTCCAAAAATGGCCAAACCATAACCGATATAAAGCGTTGTTAGCGATGAGATTGACAAGAAGATTAAAGAACTGATAGCCAATAACCATCCAATTAATAATTGCCACTCTTTCAAGAAATTGCTTGTTACAATGATAATCAGGGCAATATAGCCTGAGGTAAGAAATGTCACCAGCATCCATACCATAATGACACTAGGAAATAGCGAGCCCACCATCGTGCCGACTACTAAAGTAATCACCGTAATCAAAAACGTTAATTTCATCTATAACGGAGCCACTTGTTTTAACGCCAGTAATTGATTTACCTGCGTAACGTCATATATTTTATGACGCAGGCAAAATAACACGATTAAATCAAGGTATTCATATGTCCTAATCGTCATTTCCGCCTCACTGATAAGGTTATAGGCATCCATTTCCGATAGTTCCATGGCCAAGAGAATGCGCATTAACGTATAAACGGGGGGTTTGAAACCTGCTTCGGTTTTTAACTTATCGATAATAGGAGCTGGGGCTTTGCTTTTTTGCCACACTTGATCGAATGGCATCTTTTTTTTATTATATGAGCGCATTAGAAAGAAAAATGTCCCTTGATCAGCCCCAAATTGATTGATAGTCATTGTTCTTTTCAAGCGTAAACGCGCTTGGATCTTTAACCGCCGCATCGTTTCATCAACATTGATTTGGTCATAATATTCTGGGGAATCAATTGGAATGTAATTTAGTTTTAGATACTCATCGAGTAAGGTAATTAATGCTTGTTCCATAAGTGACCTCTTATTAATTGTAGGATGATGCCATGTTGAATGGAAGAAAATCGGCTCACTTAAACTACTTGCGAAGCCTCAATTTGTTGTAGGTGGTGACGAATAATTTTGGAAAGGGCAATTTTAAAACTGTTGCGCGTTAGACGCAAGTTTTTACCGATTGTTTGGGTAGTGGCTTCAACGGTGTAAGGATATCCCGGCTCTTCCTTAAGTTTGCTTGACAAACTCGCGTGTTTGCCAAGATTGCGTAATTTATGCGGTGTCGGTCCCAAAATAATTCCTAAATAATGATCACAATTATTACGGAGATGGTCAAAACTCGTTCCCGTAATCTTGTCATAATCAGGGTGCCTGTAATCGATAATATGCTTCGGTAAGCCCATTTCATAGGCGATCGAATTCATTTCTTGCTCATTGATGTAACTTGGTCCTACGATAATAATCGTTTGATCAGAAAAATTAGCGCGGAATTCATATAGTACATCGTCCGAAACAATGGCATTTGTAACAGGGGGCAAGGTTTTCTCAAAGGGAATGTTCGATTGTAACAAATTGTAGCGCTCACGTTCTTCTTCGATTAAGGAACTATATTTGTGCCTAATATCCAAAATTTGTTCGCTCGTGAATTGGGTGATGTTCGATTTATAAATGATTAAATCATCGAATACATCGATGATTTCATATTGACGATTGAGCAATACATAAATATTTTGATCATCATCATGGTAAAGCAATAGGTAATCAATCGCTAAATTATCATCGAGAAACACGCTTTCAATATGCCATTTTAAGGTGCTCAAATTCGTTAGTTTTTCCGCAAATTCATACCACTTATAATCAAGGCGCCGCTGAGTTTTACTATCAAATTGAAAGTGGTTCTCATGCAACTTAATGTGCGCATACTCAAAAAGAGCACGCGGACCATGGGTGTGCAAACACATGTTTGGATGGCAAATCTCGAAAAGAAGTTGCCCGCCTTCATCAACTTCGCGGGTAATCGGTAAATAATTCGTCGGTCGATAGGTATGATCGATATAGCGCCATTTAAGATTGTAAATCTGTTCAATTGTTTTCCGTTCGTATTTATTGACGGATCGCTTGCTAAACAAAAATCCTTTGTCAGAAGAGGCTACATCGATTAATTCATGGGGCGCAGTCGCACTGACGGCAATTCGATAATGACATTTATAGATGGGGCTTTTGCGCGATAATATTAACGCTGCTAAATCATAATCGTCATCATAAAGTAGAACCCCGACAAAGTCCCAGTCTTCAATATAAAAATCTTCCAGTGCCTTTAAAGTTTCATAGCAAAACCCATCGCTATGAATGAAATGATTTACTTGAGGACTATCAATCTTTAATAAATCAATTCGGGGATAGACAACGCGTTTCGCGTATTTTTTTAGCGACTCGATGCCTTCGACAAATTCTACTTTAACAAAATCTAATGCCATGAAATACCTATGTTACGATGAGAATCGTTTTTATCATTATAAATGATAAAAGGGGTGTGGTCACCCCTTTATTATCATTGACGCTGCCTTATTATTAGCTTAGCGAGGCAACAACGGCAATCATCGATGGACCAGTATGGATTCCAAGCACCGGCGTCAATTGCGAAAGAATAAAGTCTTTAACATTCAATTCTTGCTTTAACTTTTCCAGTAAAGCTTTGGCTTCATCAAGGCTAGTTCCATAGTGAACTTCAAGATTGATAACTGCTTCTTTAAATTTCACTTTGATGGCGTTACGAATATAAATAAGTGCGCGATTAAACCCAAACGATTTGGCGGCCGTTACATAAACACCTTGGTCGGAAACGGTAATCACCGGTTTGATATGTAAGATATCCCCTATCGTTCCTTCGACTTTGCCAATACGGCCACCTCGCCTCAAATATTTGAGCGTGTTAAGCGTATAGAAAGCGACGCTATCCTGGTAGCGAAGTTGTTCTAATGCAGAAACGATGGTGGTCGCATCTTGGCCAGCGTTAGCCAGTTCGACAGCGCGCCTAACGAGCAATCCTTGAGCACCAGCCAGGGTTTTGGTGTCAAACTCGGTAATGTTGAGTCCGTTATAATCGCGATAAAAAAGCGATAAAGCATTGAATGTACCGCTTAATCCTGACGAAATTGAGATGGAAAGAACATCGGTATAACCATCATTTTTTAATCCATCAAGGAGCTTTTCTAAATCGCTTAAAGAAGGAAGGCTCGTCGATACTTTTTCGATGTCGAGTTTAGCGTAGACTTCGCTTGGCGTGATTTCCACGGCATCGCGAAAACTTTTTTCTCCAACCACGATCATCAGTGGTAAAACTCTTAGTTCTTTGTGGTTTCTGATATAATCGGCGTCCAGATTGGCGCCCGAATCGGTAATAATTGCTAATTTCATATTAATCCTCAAGGTTTCGGAGTAATATCCGGTTATTTTTAATGGTAACAGCAATATATATAAGTCGTTCTAGTTTTTGATTCGTAACGAAGATGTTGACATCTCCTTCAAGCGAATAACTACTAACTATACTTATTAATACAACATAAACGCAATGGACAGGAACTTCTCGCTCAATCGTTTCTGCGCTACAAGTGATGCTCACGCGACCATTTAGGTAGGGACTTGTGCTTTTTGACATGATGCCATCAAAGTAATAATGATGATGGGGAAGTTCTTGCCAGTAATAGGCGATATTGGTGTAGTCAATCTGATACGTAAGGTAATGACCAAATGAAATCACTGTTTCATCTTCGAATTGAAAATTTGTCTTGGTCGATAATTTCATATCGCTAATTTGGATTAAAACGGCACCATACCCATACTCATATGAGAATCCATTACTGCACGAAGTCAATGTCGAAATTGTCACTAGCGATAACAATAAGGGTATGCTTTTTTTCATAGACATAAAGTATCACTTTTAATGATTGAAATATAGCAAATTCATTGAAAGTGCCAAACTTTTTACTAACATTCTTTTAATGGTGGTGATAAATTTGACAAAATGCTGTTAATCCCACTTTACGCCAATCTCGGGAATATCATCAACCCATTTTGCATGAAATACGGCCGGATCGTATCGCGCATCAAGCAAGCCGGTGGCAATCATGCTAGCATGCCCCTTAGCAAACCTAGTTAAAAACCTGGCGACCACTTCATTCGTAAGAAAACGATCCATCTTCGTTAAATCGGCAACTAGCACAAAAGTTTTAGCCCCAGAACTGAATTGAATGCCAAGTCCTAATGATTCGCTATAGATAACAAAAGGCATTAAAACTTGCACCTCCTTAATAATCTAGTTTGTATTGAATATTTAGAAAACAAATATAGTTGTACTATCTATAAAATACGCAGGATTATTTGTGGGAATAAATAGCGGTAATGAATTTTTGATTTTTAATGATGACAAAACTAATTTTATCGATTATAGCTACATATTTAGGATTTACCTGTCATCACTCAAACTAGGGTGAGAAAAACAATATTTTTTATAAAATGTTTTCAAGTATTGACCATACTCAAAAATATTTACATAACTTGCAGTACAGATTAAAAAGAAACAATCGCTCTTATTGCTTGGTGCAATAGATCGAATTT
>DIVY01000020.1 GCA_002422535.1 Caryophanales bacterium UBA6120
TATTAATACCAAGTATCTTCATATGAGAATCTTCTGGTAATAGCTTGGACATTACTAATCCGGCAATAGAAAACATCATACTGAGTTCAAAAGATACTCCAATTAATAACATGAATGAAGTGCTATCGGCGGATACCGTCCATAAGGCATAACCACTTGCTTTACCAATAATGGCATTAGTTATTTCATATAACCAGTGGACACCATATAAGGATAAAGCCGCTACTAATCCCTTATAGTTCTTTTTCTTGAACTCATTACCATATACATAAATGACAAAAGCAAATATAGCAATAAACGTCCAATTTAAATTAGCGGTTGACCTAATTAATCCATTCGCCGCATCCGCTTCTGGAATTCTGCTTGCTTCACCCCAAAACTTGAAAAAGGTACTACCTTGTCTTAGTAGTGAGAGAAGATAAATAACAACTGAGATTCCAGCAACTAATCCGATGATAGGAAGTGCCTTCATGACAAAAGGTCGGTAAGGACAAGCTTTTTTCATACTTCAATCTCCTATATAAAATAGAATATTAATATAAGTATGAGCGTGATAACTTATATACATCAATGACTTGGGGTTATTTAATAAATGAGATTATCTCAACTCTTGCTTGCTTCGATTCTTTTAGTCCCATAAGTGGGAAATCATGGAACATGCCGTTATATCTAGATACTTTCACATCCCAGTTAGAATCTTTCTTCTTTTCTAGTAACATCACATCAGCGTCTAACACATCATCATTGGTGGTAATGATAAGAGTGGGTGGTAAATCTTTTAATTCTCCATATATTGGACTAGCAAAATAGTGTTTGGGGTTGTTATTAGAATATTGAAGGCCAAACTTCTTTAATGGCCAATTAGCAAGCCAGGCATCATGTTTAGCGATTTCTTTAATATCAGGGTTTTCCATTGATACATCAAGCCAAGGGGAAATAAGGACGATCTTACTAGGAAGTGGAAGCTTCTTCTCTTTGAGATAATGAGTGAAACCTAATGCTAGACCAGCGCCTGCCGAATCTCCCACAAAGATGATTTCTTTATATGTTTTACTCGCGGATTGATAGACCGCTTCCATGTATCTAGTGGCATCCTCATACGTAAGAGGAATCAATGGATAATCAGTAAACACAAGTGAAGAACCGGTCTTATCCATTAGTTCAGTGGCTATCTTCCAATGATGAGAAGTCGCTTTATAGATATAGCCGCCTCCGTGAATAAAGATAATGGCTCTCGTGGGTTTTGGTCCCTCAAGTGGATTTAAAAAGAAACAATCGTGCTTTTCATATACTTCTTTAGTAATTGAATATTTCTTATAAAGATTCTTCAAAGGACGAGGTTTCTCATCACCTAACTTAATATGTAACCAATTATCAAGCACCTTAATCACGAGACGATAGAACTTAACGGAAACACTCATGATTAATCCTCCACCAACTATCAGTTTACTCTATTAAATAAGGGACATAGTTCAATAAAGATTAATACAAGAATAAATACATCTATGGCAAAATGTTTGGATTAATATCGATAGGATGAAAAATCAGGCAACGATTGGTTAATATTAACAACGTTATATTTTTAGAGCGTAATTATCAATTGTACTATTTCGTGTTTTTTTGTTCGGTAACGCTAGAAGTTTTTTTCCGAGTAAATTCAATACCTTTTGTCAGATTTGCGCAGCGTAAATCTAAAATAGGGATAATTACTGGATGCCGATTATCATCAGTTAACGCAAAAATCTTTTCTCTAATAAAAGGAAAGACCGCGGAAAAAAAGATTGACATAAGTTGGTCGTCATTTCCAATTTCTTTTTTCCATTTCAGATCGTTAATCCTAAATCCGGAATCAAATAATAGAGATGATTCATCGTCGTTTGGAAATTTCAATGATGCAACAACTTGAAAAGTGAAAATATTGCCGGAGAATAAAGGATTTTGGACTCTAACCCTGAAATAGTCAATTTCTTCAACTGATTTTCTTTGCATCTTTATATCTAGTATTCTATATCCAAGAAAATCATAAACAGGGATTGTGTTTTTTTCCGTCATTTAATCAAGCTCCTTTTTGGTGAAACTGGCCGCAAGTGTTTGCCAATAAATTTTCATGGTTACCACAGGGGCGAATGACAAATCCATCCGATTCGGACTCATTATGATAAACATAAACAGTAGAAATGTCCTTCAAAGGCTCTTTTTCGAATTGCAATCGCTCATATGATTGTCCAAATTCATTAATTTGATATAAAACTTTGCTTAGATTATTATTTATTGATTGATTAAAATGATTATAAAAATAAGAAAAACTATTTATTTTGTCAATTAATTTAAGACCCAAGTCATCGTGCCTATTAAGGACCATAACCATGAAATTGCTGGGTACTGAAGAAAGCTTCATCATTATGTCGTGGGTACGATCTTGAACCGATCCAGATTCATATCTTGCAATTGTTTTTTCGCCAAACCCGAGCAACAATGAAAAATCAGATTGAGATAATCCGTATTGATTTCGAATTTCTTTTATTTGTTGCGGAAAAAGAAGATCATTCTTACGACGATATTCGCTAAAAATGATGATATCGTTCGCATCGGCCAATTCGTTGTCTTCAACTTCTTCATGGCATTTTTGACATTCTGCAATTGTAATAAATGCATTTACATTTTGACCCCGAACATTAAAGGTTTTTTCGACCTTTTTTAAGATAACGTCTTGTTCGGCATCGCATTTAAAGCAATATTTCTTTTCCATTTTTTTCCTTCCAATCAAGTTGCCTATTTCAACTACTTTTATAAATGACAACTAATAGCGGTTATTTCATCTTTATCGCTCTTATATTTCAGTTTGATATAAATCTCTTTATCTTCATAATATTTCTTGAATACCCATACCAATCCAGTGCGACCTGGCCCATCGTCTTCTAAGGGGCCTTTATAGTAATCAGAACAGTCAACAGAACGTATAAACTCAATTTGGTCATATCTAGTAATCCCAAAATAGCGATGCATCTCCAAGTTTTCTGTTCTTGGAATCAAATCAATATTTTTTGTTTTTACTAGATGAAGAAACCTTCTAAGTTCTTCATCTGGGTTCATCGTCTCACCGCCCCAAGACTTAATAAATGGTATCATATGATACTAAGATTTTACAACATTAATGTTTGACAGTGCAAGTGTACATGAAAAAAATCAAAAAAATTATCATTAATAAGTTAAAGGACTATTCAAGAAGTGTATTATATTGGATATTTTGGACTCAAAAATAATTATGACCAATCAAAAATATTTAAATATTATACAATCTGGTGTTGACACGAATAACGAGCCAGACAATTTGTCATTGATTTCATAATTACCTCCTTGTTTACACATTATACTTTTCGGTCTCTATAAAAGTGTATGTGTCTACTTTGAGGTTACCAGTACATTCTGCCGCGACGAAATGTGGCCGTGATTATAAGTTTTCATTACTAGTGAAAACTTTTCGCATAGACTACATTAGCTTGCATTACATATACTTGTTTTGCTTTTCTCGTCATTATGAAAAATCATCTTTTATTAATTAAAATCTTTTCGGTATTTGTTAAATATTACCTAAATATTATAAATAGTCGGCATTAACAATATTGATATATTTCTATGAAAAATCTAATCGTTTACTTAATAAGAAGTTCTAATATCTGTATAGCGTTACTAGCGGCGCCTTTTCGAATATTATCGGCCACCACAAACATATTTAATCCATTAGTGACGGATTCATCTCTTCGAATACGCCCAACATATACTTCATCATGGCCGCTTGATAATAATGGCATCGGGTATTTAAGAACTTTCACATCATCATATAGGATGACTCCTGGCGCTTTTTTGAGTATGTTAAATACATCTTTAACCTCAAATGGAAGTTCAAACTCCAGGTTAATGGATTCACTATGACTATTTAATACAGGAACTCTAACCGCGGTACTTGATACCCGCATATTTGGTTCATGGAGAATCTTTCTCGTTTCTAGAATAATTTTCTCTTCTTCTTTAGTATTACCACTTGGCATAAAGATATCGATATGTGGCAAAACATTACCAATGATTTGATATGGGAATTTCTTGGTATGGCCGGTTTCCGCCTTGCTTTCCAGATCATCAATCCCTTTAATACCAGCGCCACTGACGGCTTGATAGGTAGATATCACCATGCGTTTGATCTTGTATTTATCGTGAAGTGGTTTAATGGCCACTACTGCTTGTATTGTCGAACAATTAGGATTAGCGATGATATTAGCGTGAATAAAGGCATCGCCTGGATTTACTTCAGGCACTACTAGGGGGACTGATGGATCCATGCGCCAAGCACTGGAGTTATCAATGACGATTGTTCCAAGCGCAGCAAATATCGGAGCAAATTTGAGCGATACTTCGGCGCCCGCACTAAAAAGAGCATATTCAACGGGATGCTTCTTAATTTCTTTTTCACTTAGGACATGGACTTCATAATCTTTCCCATCATAAGTAATTGTTTTACCCACGCTACGTTCAGAAGCGAAAAGTACCAATTCACTAATTGGAACATTACGTTCTCTTAAGACTTCAAGAAATTTACTACCAACAAGCCCGGTTGCGCCAACGACCGCTAAAAAAATACTCTTCATGCTTCTTTCTCCTCATCTTCGACAAACTCTTTATAAATAGCGATAATTGCGTATTCATAATCTTCTTCGTTAACTCCAACCACGATGTTAACGCCACTACTCGATCCATAGTCAATCATCTTAATGGTGATGTTATCGTTGACCAAGGCTGTGAATAGACGGAGCATATTGAAGTTATTGGCCATTAGATGCCGCCCAATAATGGAAATTAGGGCAATTTTTTCAGTCACTTCCATGAAGTCGGGCTTGATTGTCTTTTTTAACTGGGCGACTAATTCGTCGAGTTTTCCTTCGGTTAAATAGCGCGATTCAATTAGCATTGAGAAGGTATCCGTACCACTTGGAAAGTGTTCCACGTTTATATCAAGCTTTTCAGGAATTGCGAGAATCTTACGATCAATCCCCACCATCTCCGAGAGTAATTCTTTTTCCACCACTACAAGCGTGAAGTCTTTTAATCCGGCAATGCCGGTGACCGGGCCACTATGAGTTCGATAGGGAGCGGAAGCATAAATCATCGTCCCCTTACACTTGAGGTTAAACGTATTGCGCACATTGATTGGTATGCCTTTTTTAGCGACAGGAAAGAAGGTATCGCTATGAAGGATATTGGCGCCCATAAACGAAAGCACGCGAAGTTCTTTATAAGTCATCGATTCAATCAGGCGTGGATTAACGACGATCTTTGGATCAGTGACTAAAAAGCCATCGACATCCGTCCAGTTTTCATAAACTTTGGCGTTAATCGCCCCAGCAATAAGGGCGCCACTGACATCAGATCCTCCGCGCGTTAATAAACGAATGTCCCCGCTCGCGGTCGCTCCATAGAAGCCCCCAAGCACGACATTCATCTTATGTTTTAATGCCCGACGAGCGATTTTTTCTGTTTCTTTATAATCGACCGCTAAGCGTTTGAAACGGATGATTTCCGCCGAATCCATAAATTCGTATTCAAGGTAAGTCGCTAAAAGGAACGCTGCTAAATATTCGCCCCGTGAAACAATGAATTCGCGCGTCTTTACTTCCATCATTTTGACTAGCGTTTCATCGAGCTTAGCGCGCATCTCTTTAACGATATGAAGTCCGGTAGCGATTTCCATGAACCGGTCAATCACCGGTTGGTATTTTGTCGCTGTACCTTCTTTAAGAATTTCATCAGCCAAGATAATTAATAGATCCGTCACCTTGATGTCTTCTTTGCTTCGTTTGCCAGGCGCCGACACGACGATAAAAGCCCGTAATGGGTCTTTATCGATGATCGAAGCCACACGGCGAATCGTCTTGGCGTTAGCCATCGAGGTACCGCCAAACTTCGCTACTTTAACGTTCACTTACGATAACCGTCCCTTGAAATCAAGATATCCAAATTTCTTCACTAACTCGTAGCTTCCATCAGTCTTTAGGGCATAAATGGAAGGTAGGGGAATGCCATTGAAGGTGGTATTCTTCACAATCGTATAAAGGGCCATATCTAAAAAGACAACCGTATCGCCAACACTAAGTGGTTTATCAAATCGGTATTGCCCAATGTTATCGCCGGATAGACAAGTGTTGCCTGCAAAGCGATATAAGTATTTACCGGTAGGATTAGTGCCTACCACGGGAGGAGTAAACGGCATCTCTAATACATCGGGCATATGGCACGTGGCTGAGGTATCAAGTATCGCAATATCAATGCCGTTATGAACGATATCAAGTATCGTGGAAACGAGATATCCGGCATTTAAAACAATGCCTTCGCCTGGTTCTAGATAGATATCAAGATGGTATTTTTCTTTGTAGTGACGAATGATATTTATTAATCGTTCGACATCATAATCGCTTCTAGTTATGTGATGCCCACCCCCAAAGTTAAGCCATTTTAACTTGCTAAAATACTTGCCAAACTTAGCTTCAACTTCTTTTAAGGTGATTTCTAAAGCATCGGCGTTTTGCTGGCATAATGTATGGAAGTGAAGCCCGGTGATGTTATCTAATATATCTTTATCAAAGTCACTAATCTTAATACCCATCCGTGAATTGGGGGAACAAGGATCATACATCGCATGCGTCTGTGTCGATATCTCGGGGTTGATGCGCACGCCAATGGTTTTACCCAAACGAAGCGCTATATCTTTGTATTTCATTAACTGAGCTTTGGAGTTAAAGACAATGTGTCCCGCATATTTCATTAATTCATTAAAGTCATCGTCTTTAAAGGCGGGCGCAAATACATGGACTTCTTTACCAAACTCCTCATAGCCTAACCTAGCTTCGTAAAGTCCGCTGGCGGTGGTCCCGTCTAGATGCTTAGAAAGTAACGGATAAAAGTAAAAGCTTGAAAATGCTTTTTGCGCTAATAGAATCTTGGCTCCGCTTCTAACTCTAATATCATCAATGATGGCGAGATTATGTAATAACTTACCTTCATCGATTAGATAGTATGGTGTTGGTAAGGATTTATTAATGTTCATTCTACTCAATGACTTTCGGGTTGAAGTCTTCCACCCAGGGTAAGCCCCATTCATTTAACATCTTCATAAAGGGATCGGGATCAAATTGTTCCATATTGAAAACACCTTTGCCTGTCCAGACATCCTTCATGATTAAGGATGCCCCAATCATCGCGGGAACCCCTGTTGTATAAGCAATGGCTTGCGAACCAGTTTCCGCATATGCCGCTTCATGATTACAGACATTATAGACACGATAAGTGATAGGCTTACCATCCTTATGCCCACGCAATGTGCAGCCAATGTTAGTGAAGCCCTTTGTCCTTGGTCCAAGTGATGAAGGATCTGGTAACACCGCTTGTAAGAATTGTAGGGGTACAATCTCTTGTCCCTTATAATTAATCGGCTTAACCGAAGTCATACCTACATTTTCTAGCACCCTTAAATGCGTTAAATAACTTTGACCAAAGCTCATAAAGAAACGCGCTCGTTTAACTTCAGGAATAAATCTTGCCAGTGACTCTAACTCTTCGTGATACATCAAATACATATCGCGCTTGCCGGCGGCTTCTAGTTCATATTCATACTTCACTGATAAAGGTGGTACTTCGACCCATTTACCAGCTTCATAATATCTTCCTGTCGCCGTTACTTCACGGATGTTAATCTCCGGGTTGAAGTTAGTGGCAAACGGATACCCGTGGTCGCCACCATTAGCGTCCA
>DIVY01000015.1 GCA_002422535.1 Caryophanales bacterium UBA6120
AATTTAGATGGTGCAGCCGAGGAGATTCGAACTCCTAAACCGTTAAGTACTAGAACCTGAATCTAGCGCGTCTACCAGTTTCGCCACGGCTGCACATGGCTAATATATTAATACTTATTTATCAGTTTTGGTAGACTCAGGATTTACATGCACCATGATGTGCTTGACATCATCAAATTTATCTTCAACCGCGTCATGAACGTTTTCCGCAATATCATGGGCTTCAACGAGTGGTAAATCACCTCTACAAGCAATCTCTACTTCAACATATAGCCGACTTCCAAATACTCTAGTTTTCAGTTGGTCAATACGACAGACTCCGGCTACTTCTTCGATCACTTTACTAATGGCTTTCTCAGTTTCAACAGGCGCGGCTTTATCAACTAACTTACCAATCGCTTCAAGGAAGATATTGACAGACGTATAAATGATGAGGAAACAAATTAAGATACTAAAGATTGGGTCAAGAATTGGTAGGCGGAAATATACGGCCGTGGTGATACCAATCAATGCGAATACTGAAGAAAGCACATCCATTTGATGATCAAGGGCGGCCGCTCGTAAAGATGACGACTTTAATTTTTTTGCCGCAAGGAAGGTATACACAAATAGCGATTCCTTAATAATGATGACTAATATGGCTGTGATCCAAGCGGCCATCGTCGGAAGGCGCGCATTCGGATCATTTTCAATGATGGAAAAGATGGCACGGCCACCAATGATAAGCGCTGTCACAAAAAAGATGATGGCTAATAAAATCGCCGTGACGGAATCGAGACGTTCATGGCCATAAGGATGTTCTTTATCTGATGATTTTTCGCTAGCCCGTAAGCCAAAGAAAGCGATAATTGTCGAAAACACATCGCCAAATGAGTTAATCGCGTCACTAATAAGGGCTTGTGAAAAGGCGACGATTCCAATCACAAGTTTTCCGATCGAAAGGGCGATATTGGCTAAAAAGCCAATAAGGGTCACTTGGTTAATTTGTTTGATCGTTCGTTTGCTCATTAAAGTGAATTATAAGTCGTATTTCGTTTGGCGTCTAGATAACTCGAGAAAGTCCAATTGAATTCGGAGTTATTCGTTAATGAAAAAGAGCAATATGGTAGGTCATTATCGGTACTTACTTCACCGGAGTAGTTAAGCTCATAATCGTGATACATATTTTCAAAGTAATCATCGGTAAGCCACTCACTATCAAGGATTTGATTGAGGTAGCTCGTATACATGGCTCGATAAGTTGGGTGCGCGCCTGAAAATATCGTAAACCGATACAAGGGATTCATATGTTCCTGGTCACCCCCAAAGCCATAGGCCTTGGTGGCATAAGGCGCCGCTTGGGTCATGGAGTTACCAGTGGGATCCCAGTTACCATTCATGCCAAACGCTCGGTCAAAATCATAGGGGATAAAGATCGCCCTACCAGTGCTTGGGACAAAGTATAAATACAAGTTATTGTAATTGTTCCTAAAGTCATCAGGATTGCCCATGAAGTAAGCGACCGCTTCCATTTTAAGAAATGATTCCATCTCCATAAGATTATCAAGAATCGCTTTGTTAGCGTCACTATCATAATCGGTGGAATTATCGATATTACCAATCAGATTGGCGATATCGGAAAAGTTGGGAGCGATGTTATTTGTCTTCAAATCATATGAAGGATGGTAATTAGTGGCTAAATCCTCAATCCCGATTTTTCCATTAGTTAGAGCGACATAAGTAGAGCCACTTCTAAGGACGGCACCGCTTTTTCTAAACTCCGCGGGACCTTCGCTTGTGTACCGGACTTTATATAAATTGCCTGCTGCCTCAGCGAAAGGAAATTGCCGCTTGATTAAGCGTTTATCAACAGTTTCCAAGATGGTATACACGCCCAAATCGGTAAAGGTGTTGCCATGATCGGAAGTTTGCGTGATGCCAATATTCCCCAGTGTGGCATTAAGGGATACATCAAGATAATCCTTAAACATCTTATAGGCATAGACTTGACGGATATTGGTATCATCGACATTCCTGTTCCATTTTAGGTCAAAGGAAGACATTGAAAGGAACCGTTGGTTTAACACATAATAATCAAACGATACTTTGAAGTGAATTAAGTTGTAAATATATCCAGTTTCATGATCGATGAACGTGTCTTTTGACAAATTGCCTTTCATGCGCAGCCCCACTTGCTCAAACGCATAGTTTCTAATAAGCGTGCCGTTATCGACATCAATCGTAATGCTGATTGGGAAATATTCATCCTCCCGTTCATCGCCACTAAGGCCATATTCTTCAAGGCGTACGAGGTTATCCTTGCTAATTGTGATATTAATGCTCACCTTACTGGTGGTGGCGAAAAAATCGACATATTCAGGGGTGCTAACAATATCTGGTCCATTATCGACTGAACTCGTAGTATCTTCTGAAGTCGTGGCACTTGTAATCGTAAAGCCGCTTGTGAGAGTATCGCTAATAGACCCTGAACTTGGCAAAAACGAACACGATACCGGTCCTGTGGTGATTAGCAATAGCGATAAAAATTTAATAATGTTCATGGAGGTTCCCCATTAGTTATATTTTACAAAAAACAGCTTTATGCGGTAATTTGTGTTTAATTGATGAGAATATATTCATCAAACATGTTAATAACTTCTTCTGTTGGAGGTTCCATCTTCTTAAAGTACATGTAGATGACCTCTTCTCGCACCCATTTATCGCTTCGCCGCAGTTTATTTTGCACTAAGACGACATCGACGGGCTTGTCGATATACACCAAAACCTTCTTATCGAATTCCTTGGCTTCAGTAGCGTAATATTTGCGCAATACATTGGTGTCATTGACGGCATCGGCAATCACGGTGGCCTCTTCATGCATGGTCGCATATTCATGAATTCGTTTACGAAAAGTCTCCCACACGAGCGGCTCTTGATCAAAATTTTGATAAAATCCAGTCACTTCTTTGCGCACCTCATCGCTTGAGACAATATAAACGTTGTCGTGCGAGGATGCGTAGGCGGATGCCCAAGTTGACTTTCCGGCTCCAGGTACCGCGCTTAAAAGAATAAATGTTTTCACTGCTTACCTCAAATCTTTAGACAATGGTTATTATAGCAAACAAGACCCCCTGTTTCCTATAAGAATTTTTGCCAGTTTCATGATTGCCGTCAGAACCAAAATTAATAACTTTCGGGGATTGTTACTAATTCATTTAATAAATCGACAAGGGCCTCTAGTTTACTCGCATCGACCTCATCAAATGCATCCAGATCGTAACTATCGACGTCAAGCACGCCCCATAACTTGCCATTTTTTAATAAAGGAACGACAATCTCGCTCCTTGATTCACTATCACAAGCGATATGGCCGGGAAATTTAATGACATCAGGGACGATTATTGTTTTCTTTTGCAACGCCGAAGTACCACACACGCCATGACCAACTTTTATCTCTTCACATGCGGGTTTACCTTGGAAGGGACCTAAGATTAACTTATCGCCGCTTAATAAATAAAACCCCACCCATGCATAATCGAGAAATCTTTCGTTTAATTCCGCCGATAGATTTGCTAAAAGCGTGATAAAAGGCGTCGCCTTGCTAAATAGAACGGGAAAGTCGGTCAAAAAAGTGTTATACGTTTCAACCTTCATTTTTTCTCCTCGGGACGAACAAGGTTTAAGTTAACATGGCAGTAGCCATGAGGATTCTTATCAAGGTAATCTTGATGGTAAGTTTCGGCATCAAAAAACTGAAGTTCACGTTCCACTTCAATTGCCAATGGCTTTTTGTAAAGCGGCTTTTTGCTCTCTAAGAAAGCATTAATTACTTCTAAGTCTTTATCATCGCGATAGTAGATGCCACTTCGGTATTGGTGACCAAGATCATTACCTTGTTTATCGACGCTTGTGGGATCGATAAAGCGAAACAAGTGTTCAAGTAAAGTTTCTAACTTAATCACTGTTTCTTCATAGGTGATAGCTACCGCTTCAGCGTGGGTTGCTTTATGCCTAATTAGATCTTCATAGGTGGGATTTTCAAAGTTCCCGTTCGCATAACCAACCTTCGTCCGTAATACCCCTTTTAATAACTTAAAATAGGCCTCGACGCCCCAAAAGCAGCCTCCTGCTAAGATAATTCGTTTCATGTTGTACGCGCTTCCTTTCGATAAATAATCCAATACATTAGTGAGACACCGATCATCGCTCCGGCCATATTTAATATAACATCACTTAGCAGCCCCGCGCGCCCAGACGCTACAAGTTGCGCGAGTTCGGCGGCACTTGCGAGTAGTAGCATGGTGCCACTAGCGAGTAGCACGGGAAGCCACGATCTTTTCGAGGTAACAAAGCCCTTAAAAGTCAAATAACCAAAGACGCCATCCACCATGAATAAGCCGAAATGGCCAATCAGTTTTCGGACCAATAATGAAATGGTGTCCAGCGCATTAGCATCAGGTACATAATCAAACCACCGGAACACCGCAAGAATGAGATTGACGATTGTCCCACTTTGTGCGGTTGATTGATCGGCCGGGGCAAATGCCAAAAAGATTATTAAAAAACTTAACCCCAAAAAGACAAGTAAATACAAATATGGCAATCGTTTTTTTAGTTCAATTCGGTTCATATATTTTACGAAAGTAGTATAGCAAATTGGTATTCCATTCGTATCAAGAAACCGCTTTTGCTATAATTAAAGATATTAACAAGGAGTAACTATATGATTTTATTCGAAAATTATACGATGACTAACGGCATCAATATTCCCAAAATCGGTTTTGGCACTTGGCAAATTAAAGATGGCGAAGAAGCTTATAAAGCGACGCTTTACGCACTGAGCATTGGCTATCGCCACATCGATTCAGCGGCCGCTTATGGCAACGAAGCCAGCATTGGCCGCGCCATTAAAGATTCTGGCATTCCTCGCGCAGACATTTTTGTGACGACCAAATTACAATCGCACATTAAAGGTTACGAATCGACATTTCAGGAAGCTGAAAAATCGCTTAAAAAACTCGGGCTCGATTATCTTGATCTATATTTAATCCATGCTCCGTGGCCTTGGAATGATATGGGAGGCGACCACACCCAAGGCAACATCGATAGCTGGAAAGCAATGATCGAGCTCCATAAGCAGGGCAAACTACGGTCAATCGGTGTTTCTAACTTTGAACCCCAGCAAATTGATTCCATCGTGCAAGCCACCGGTTTTGTGCCCCACGTCAACCAAATTCCTTTCTTCATTGGCAAACCCCAAATGGAAATTCGCTCCTACTGCAACAAGCATAATATTCTTGTGGAAGCTTACTCCCCATTAATCACGGGGCGCATCTTCAAGATGCCGCTGGTCCATGAATTGGCGAAAAAATATCAAGTGACCGTCGCTCAATTAGCGATTCGCTACACGCTGGAACAACATACGCTGCCACTACCTAAATCCATCCATGAGCAATGGATATTAGAAAATACGAAAGTCGATTTTAAAATCGATTTTGACGACGTGAAACGCCTCGAAGCGCTTGAAGGCGGCTATAAATAAATGGTAACCAGCGGGTGCTCCGCTGGTTTTTCTTAGTCGGCTTTGTGAACGACAACTTGGGGGAAGGGAATCTCAATCGTATTTTCATCAAGCACTTCTTTTATAAATTGGCGCATGCTGCGCTCAACACCATAATGTCGTTCGGTAATCGTTTTCACCATCACGCGCAAGACGATGCTGCTCTCGCCTAGCGAGACAACGCCAAGAATCGTGGGATTTTCTAACATATCGGGATTTAAAGCCCTTAGCTTTGGTAGCGCTTCTGATAAAACTGCTTTAGTTTTTTCAATATCTTCTTTATAGGCGATGCTGAAATCGACAAGCGCCAAGGAAGGATTTTTTGAATAATTGACGAGATTGACGACATCGCCATTTGTCATCATGCGCACTTCGCCTTTGAAATTACGAATCTTCGTCGTTTTTAATCCAATATCGATGACTTCGCCTTTAAAACCCGCCACTTCAATCACATCACCCACATCAAAGTGCTGCTCAAACACGATAAAGAAACCCGCTAGTAAGTCATTGATAATCTTTTGAGCGCCCAAACCAATCACGAGGCCGAGGATGCCTAATCCCGCTAAAGCGGGCAATACATCAATGTTCCAAATGGCGAGAATGACAATCACATCAATAATCCACACTAAGTATTTAATGATACTAAGCGAAATTTTTCCAATCGTTTGCTTACGTCGTTGCAACGGACCCGGTTTGGTCCCAATTTGTTTAAAGACGATTTTGAAGACGCGAATCAAAACTATCGCCACACCAAAGGCAATCGCGGAAGCGATAAGCGAGGGGACGCTTGTCGCCAAAAAAGCAACGAAATCAGCCCACAACTGAGCAAAGAATGCTGCAAAATCAAACGCCCATATCGCCATGATTCCGATAACTCCACCAATTAGGACGGTAAGACTCGCGCCATAAATTAAAAAAATCTGATGCCGTTTTAAACTGTCTTCGTTTTTCTTTAAGAGGCGATGTTCCAAAATAAACATCCCCACAATTAAAATTACAATAACGACCGTAATGCTAATATCGAGTCCTAAAATCCCCGTTAAAACCATAATTAAAACCTCCAAATCATCGTTAAAATATTACCACAAATCGCGAATTTGACCAAATTTGATTTAACGAAGCAGTTTTGATGTATGTAACTATACAATTGATGTGAAACATGAAGCCTTAATAAAAAGGCAATCACTCTTTATAATGTAGTTAGAAAAAACGCACATTAGAAGAGGAGATTGCCCATGACTATTTTATCACACAAGCAAAGATACATTCCACACGAGGTAATCACTCGCGAGAAATCCGTGGAATTAGCTAATGCTGGCGAACA
>DIVY01000027.1:0-3182 GCA_002422535.1 Caryophanales bacterium UBA6120
CTAATCCGAATAAATTTAAACTAGGCAGCAGGTACTAATGTGACATCGCTAGGTGGAATTGGAAGCAACTGCGGTCCATTATACCAGCCAAGCACGCCAGTAAATGTGACAGTGGCCCCATCAACAGCTGCTGTTAGCACATCGGCAATTGCTTGGCGACGAATGGTCGTGCCATTAACATCGTTATGGTAGTTAAGGTAGACCTTGATCGATAAAGCACCAAGTTTCATGTAGAACGTGAAGTGACCGCCAAGAATAATGTCTCCAGTTGCTACAGCATCAAATGTAAGACCTGTCACCGTAACTAGTTTGCCATCATCACCGGCAACAAGGTTCGGCCAATCAGCTTCGGTAACGATTGTTGGCGTCGGTTCCGTCGAAGTGGGACCGGGATTAACTAGAATTATACGGGTGATGTAGGAAAGTTGTCGCATGCCACCATAGCGGGCAAATGTGCCCATCGCTTCAATGTAATCGCCAACGGCAATCAAGGAGAGAAGTTCGGGGGTGTACGATAATTTATATAGGTTGATGCCTGTAGTGCCATCGTGCAGATAGGCCGAATCCCAATCGAGCATGTGACGTGTTAAATATCCCTGGACTCTCACGATAGTGCCACCATAGGTATCCGTTGGTCCACCTTCCGGCGGATTAACTGTATTAAGAGGAATAAGTGGAACTTCCGAATAATCGGCTATTTCAGGTAGTAATGTAATCGGGTATGTTTTGCTCTTCGTTAAGCCATCGAGTGTCGCGGTNNTCAACTGGATCTTCGCCAAATTTTGGGAAGATGGGGGCCGCCAAATAAATGGGAGTATTGGAAATTAACGTGGGGATTTCATCCCGTTCTTTAAGTTCATTCCAATACTCGGCTGTTTCATCAGGATAGGCCCAAGAAATGACGACTTCGTGTTCAACGTCCTTTTTTTCATCATAGACGGTAACCGACCGAAGCAAGAAGATTACGCCGTCGATTTGTTCGCGCGAATTCTCGTAAACTTCAAGCGATTGACCATTATTTTTAATGGCGAGCGTTGGAGTGGCTAAAGCCTGCTCTAGGAAGGCTTCCGTGGCGGCGTTTCCGCAGCCTGTTAATCCGATACTAAGTAATAAACCGACTCCAATCGTAGCTAATTTGAATTGTCTAATCATGTTGTCTCCTTTCAACCGACCAATTCGGTTATGGCAACGCCATTGAATAACTGAAGTTGATAGTTCTCGTAGAATGGGGCGACATAGCCACTTATCGTATAGCTAGCGCCTAGTTCAAACCAATCATAGTCGACATAAGGGAACATGCCCCCATCAATTCGAAGATTGAATGATACTTCTGTTCCAAAGAAATAGGCATAAATCGTAAGGTTGTCATTGGGATCTTTACGCCAATAATCGCCCACAGTGTATCCTTCATCGATAGTTTCACCATCAAATGTCACTTGTCTAATCGTTACGTTGGTGGACACATAAAATCCATTAAGCGGTGCAAATGAAGAACTTGATTCGACCGTCATCTCGGAAATGTCAAGCGGCTCCGCACTTCCGGCCTCCGGTTCGATGCCGTTAGTCTCTAACATGGTGGCGTAATCTTCAGCCGCAGGATGCGTAATCCGAATATAAGGATATTTTTGTGAATAAGTTGTGAGTTCGGGATCTGTTAATTGGACGTTTTCGTTAAAAGTCGTAACTTTGCAATAAAATTCAACAATGTCGCCTGGAGTTTGGAAGGGGGCATCGCGATACTGCGTAAACATGAAAATGCTCGCGTAATTNNCCTTCATCATCAGGATCATAAACGTCCCTAACGACGAGATTATTGGCAATACTTCCTAGCACGACGACGCGTAACCTAATCCGCGTGGAATCAGATAGAGAAATCATCACGGGTTGTTCGTTTTCATCGAGAACAGCTTCGCCATTACGATCCCGTAAAGGTATGGTTTGGCCAAACGCTTCGCGGGCAAAACGAATGGATATGTCATACACTTGACCCGAATAATCGAACGAGGGATCGCTTTCCCCATAAATGCGGGCACCTGTAGCCGAAGCATGTGTGCCAGCGCGCTGGAAGGCGTCATAATAATCGCAAATCGTCGAACGCTCAAACATGAGGTTTTCTGTATAAGCTTGTTCGACTAGTTCCAGATTTAACAGGCGATATTGTTGGCTTTCAAATGGTTTATACCAAACAAAACCTANNTCACGATCGTTAATTAATACAATGCTTTCAGCGCTTAAAAGTTTCTCTTTAGTGAATGCACTCGCGGCTTTACCCCAAGGTTGAATTTTCCCAGTCGATTCAGGAGTGTTAATGCCGAGAAAGCGGACGGCTATGTTGGTATTTCCAACATAAAACCGGGCGGTATCACCATCAGTATTGCTGCGCAATGTGACAATGCCAACACCATCGGAAAGGAAATTCTTGCCGATAAGATTAGCCTCGAGAGATAAATTATCGGTCTCCACAGTATTTAAATCAGCCGGTGTTAAAGATAACGGCTCACTCGAACCGCAGCCAGCCAATATAATCGCTAGACCGGCGATAATGGGTAGAAAGGTGCGTCGAAGTCTCATTTAGTTTCTATTCCTCTTCAACAACTGGTTCGATATAACGCGATAGTTGCGAATAACTATAATCNNATAATTTCTTGAGAAGTCATGGCAATACCATCTTTTCCATAGAATAACATCGGGAAGATGGTGCCAATTTGTTCACGAATGTCGCTGCTGCCTACAAATCCTGGATCAACGAATTTTGTCCAGTTATTCGCTTCGACACCATAAGTTAAAGCATTAACTTTGGCGGCGCCGATTTTGCTAAGGTTGGAAGCGGAATCATCAGTGGTGCCAATGTAAGCTTGATACAAGGGGGATTCAAGTCCCGAAGTGGTTACCGGATAGTAACCAGTGTTAATGGCAAATTCCGCGTTGGCAACAGTTGTTACAAATTTTACAAATAGCCATGAAGCTAATACTTTTTGGGCATCGCGCTTTTTGAAGATGGCAAGGTTTGTACCTTGTGAAATAACGTATTTATGATTTTCATCTTTGGCAATTACGGGGTGGATTTCTACATCAAAGGCGCCACCGGTGGGAACATTATTGTAAACACCAGCGGATGAAGAAATCGTCATAACTGACTTCAATCCCACGAATGGAACGGAGTTATAAGACGCTTCGCCAAA
>DIVY01000027.1:3316-7719 GCA_002422535.1 Caryophanales bacterium UBA6120
TAATTTCGGATAGCCGGTTTTGCCAGCGTTAGGATTAACGTTATTGTATTCATCGATTTTGCTACCATAAGCGCCAACGCGGGCCATCGTCGCCAAAATCTTTTCGCCAACAGTTCTGACTTCATCCCAAGTGGTCGGGATAATAATACTTGTATCTTTTGTCGATATCCAGTCCATAAACGTCTTGTTGACGACCATAACTTCGGTCGATTTATTAAAGGGGATACCGAGCGTATATGGATCGGTTTTTTCTTCGTCTTTGAATTGGAACGATCTATTTTCGGTCATGTAGTCAGCAATATAGTCATCAACATCGACGCTGATGTCCGGATCGGTCGATTCAAGGAAGGGATCGAGTGCGTATTGGATGCCCGAGCGAATATAGCTCGCGAAGTGGTCCGGATATCCAACGGCGATATTGGGGTAGGAATTCGATGTAATTGAAAGATTAATCGCTTTCAACAAGTTATCGTAGCCACCCTTTGACGTATGGGTGACTTTAATCCACGGATACGCTTCTTGGAATTGTTCAATCGCTGGATCGATGCCAAGACTAGTAACTGAAGAGCCAAAACCCGTCCAAAAGTCGATTTCGAGCGGATTTGTTTCCGAATATGCGGCCTCAAGTTCGTCAATGGTCAATGCGGCGGCCGCTGTTGGAAGTTGGACTTCGTAAGTGGCGACATTGCTGCATCCAGCGGCGAAGACAATGGTCATCATGGAGGCAAGTCCCGTGACCGTGTATTTTAGTAATTTATTCATTATGCTGCTCCTTTATTATGTAATTAATTATACACCTATAAGGTGTATTAAAACCTAACCTTTAATGCCACTACGAGAAACACCCTTCATGATGTACTTTTTGAACACCAAGAAGAATATTAACAACGGAGTGGTAACCACAACAGATGCGGCCAGTTTGATATTGTTCCATTGTGAGTATTCTTGTGATTGGAAAATACTCATCAAGCCATTGGCGACAAGTTGCATGGAATCGCTTTCCGTGACTAATGCCGGCCAAATGTAGGCATTCCATGTTCCCATGATTTCTAAGATGATAACGGTAACGATGGATGGAAGGGCGATGGGAATCATTACTTTCCAAAGATAGGCAAAATCGCCATAGCCATCGACTTTGGCCGCCAGATACAATTCATTGGGAATTTGCTGGAATGTTTGGCGTAGATAGAACATATAGAAAACACTTACTGAGAATGGAAGAATTAAAGCCATGAAGGTATCGCGCCACTGTAGGACCGAAATCGTTTGGTAATTGGTAATGACCATCATTTCGCCTGGAATCATCATCGTGGCGAGCAGGATGGTAAATAGAACTTCCTTCCCTTTGAAGTTAAGACGCGCAAAAGCGAACGCCGCCAACACCGTAGTAACTAACGAAATCGTGGTGGTTGCTAAAGCGACGAAAATCGTATTCAAATAATAACGACCAAAGTTGACTTGGGCAGTTCGTCCAAACACCAAAATGAAATTGGCAAAGGTAATCTCGCTTGGGAAGAACCCTAATGTTCCAGTAATGCGCTCCATTTCCACAGTCGCATTGCTCTTTAAGGAAGTAACAATCATCCAATAAAAAGGAATAAGGATAAACAANNNAGCCATAATTTGCCTCCTCCCTAATAGTGAATCCGCTTCTTGCTAATGAAGAATTGGACTCCCGTGATTAATAAAATAATAATTAGAAGCGTAATGCTGCCCGCGGCTGCTTTGCCGGTATCCGTCCGCATGATTTTGTAGACATAACCAACAATGGTAATCCATGTGTTGCCATCGCTACCACCAAAGTTAAATGGCCCCATGCCGAATATCGAAATGACTGATGTATACATCTTGAACGCCCCGATAAATGAGGTAATCGTTATGTAGAATATTTGCGGGGAAAGTAACGGGACGGTGATTTTGGAGAAAATCCGATATTTGTTACTTCCATCGATTCTGGCAGCATCGTAGTATTGCTTATCAATGCTAGCAAGCCCAGCCATAAACACGAGTACTTTGAAGGCTAAGCCATTCCACAATGAAGAAGTAATCATGACGACACCCATATTGAACTTCGTGGCTCCATCTGCGCCGACCCAGTTTTGACCTTCAAGGCCAAAAAAGGTGAGCAGTTGATTCATAAGACCACTATCGTATTTCGAGAAAATGACATTGAATACCATGCCTAGCGCAATGGCGTTTGTGACATATGGTAAGAAGAATATCGTTTGGTAAAGCCCTTTTAGCGCCTTGATATTATGTAACGCTACAGCAAGTAAAAGCGACACCACAATTGTCAACGGGACGCTAACAATAACTAAAATACCCGTGTTGACGATGGCGTCGATAAATACCGGGTCCGAGAGAACCGCCGCGTAATTACCAAAAGAGGGGAAAGCATCAAAAGTATTGCCGAACAACCACAGCCCGGCGCCGGGTGCCCAAGCAAAATTATCCATAAAGGATAATAAGAAGGTATTAACAATCGGGAAGAAAATGAAAATGGTTAAAAAGAACAAGGCCGGAGCCAGTGCTATTACCGCTTTCCATCCATCGCGTTTGCCTTCAATCATTATTTAATCCTCGTTCCATCGGTTTCAAACACATAAAACCGTTTCGCGGATAGCGTCATCTTGCCGGGAGACACTTTTGAGTATAGTTCGCTTGGAATAATAACCCGAGCTTTAGAATTCGGACCGACAAATTTACCCACAAGAGAAATATCGCGGCCAATCGTTTCAATGAAATCGACCAAGATTGTGATTTTTCCCGAAGTGCCTTCTTCAATCGTGAATGCCTCGGGGCGAATACCAATATAGACTTTGCGATTTTTATGCGCTTCAATACGAATTTTTATAAGCGCTGACTCAAGGTCTGCTTCCGTCCCTTTATAGCCAAATAGTTTAGCGTGGATCACGACATTGGACAGTGTCAATTCAAATGGCACATGAACAGTCTCATTGCCTTCCTTATGTTCCATCGTTTGATGCATCGCTAGATAGAAATCTTCAAATGAATTTGTATAGCCNNATTTTGCCATCTAGCAACAACTTGCCATCGCGCAGTTCAGCCTCAATGATATTAATTGCCGGAGAACCTAAGAATTTGGCGACGAACATATTGATGGGTTCATTATAAACTTTCTGGGGTTCATCGACTTGTTGGACAACACCTTTTTCCATCACGACGATGAAGTCGGAAATTGACATCGCTTCTTCTTGGTCGTGTGTGACAAATATCGTGGTAATGCCTGTTTCTCGTTGAATTCGCTTTATTTCTTCACGGGTCTGGAGTCGTAACCGNNATGGCCACACGTTGCTGCTGACCGCCCGATAATTGTTTCGGTTTGCGCTCTAAATAAGGCTTGATATCAACAAGTTCAGCCATGCTTTCGGTAATCGCGTTCATTTCAGCTTTCGTATAGCGGCGCGGTTTTCCCGTTTCCGGATCATGATAATCCTTAATGTTTTCGAGCGGGAAAAGAATATTACCACGGACTGTAAAATGGGGATATAGGGCATAGTTTTGGAAGACTAAGCCAATTCCCCGTTTCTCAGGCGGAACGTTAGTAACATCGCTATCGCCGAAGAAAATTTGCCCTTCGGTCGGTTTATGAAGTCCGGCAATCAAATATAATGTCGTCGATTTACCGCATCCAGATGGTCCTAAAAGGCCAACTAGCTTCCCATCAGGAATCGTAATCGACATCTTGTCGACAGCGCGTGTGACATCACCTTTTTTTCCTACGAATGTCTTCGATAGATTTTGCAGTTTTACTTCCATTATTGTTCCTCCGAAAGTGTCCTTGCTAATATTTTATTTATCATAATCGCGACCACTTATTAGCAGTAACGAAAAAGATTTACCTTACGATTCTTCGTCTTTTTTTGCTTCCTCGCCAATATGTGAACGTTCTTCCGTGAGGCGATATTGTTCGCGTTTCATTTCTTGAAGTTCCGTTTCCGCCTGCAGCTTACTTTCGTAAGCACCCGCTTCTTGTTCATTAGCGAATATTAAGGATTGTTTGAGATTGACCACCGATGTGCCGGCCACATAATCGTGCGCCGAACGGTTTCCTTTTGTGAAAATCATCAGGGTGTAACTAATTAAAAAAGCGCCCATTATCGTATAGATTGAAAGAACAATTTCCATGGCGAAAAAAGCGAAGCGCGCGAATACTTGCCAAACCTTAATTTGATAACCTTGTTTGGACACAACGGCTAAGTTAAACATCTTTTTGGACAATGTTTGACCATTCTTAAAAAGCAAAGGGAATAATAGATAGAGGACCGCTATCGAAATCAAGCCCGATATCGATAGTATCTGCAGCGAATAATTACTGATTTGTGCCGCTAGTTCGGCATAAGGAGCATACCTTGCTAAATCCTGTTGCGCTGCGGTATAGG
>DIVY01000027.1:7730-11557 GCA_002422535.1 Caryophanales bacterium UBA6120
ATGGTAATCGAATCATCGGTGGACCCGATATTGAGGATGTGTTCGTTATACCACTCGTTTGAAAAAACAAACGGGTCGGTTTCTTCAAGATAAATCTTGCCCTCGCGAAATTCAGCGTAGTAATTATAAACGGCTGCGGGAATATTTTCGGTAGAAACATAAGTGATGACTGTCGTCTCGGGATCTTCAATGTATAAATTGCTTTCAAGTTGAATCGCNNACATAGTCTTGCTGAATTGCCGTCGTATTGTACAAGCTATCATAAATGGGGCTGATGACAAAGGTAAGAAGCGTGAGCCAAAGTAAAATAGCAATCAAAAAATCAAGGATAGCGGCTCCTGACCGTTTGGCGAGATTGGCAGATACGATGTTCGTATTTTTTTCCATATAAATTATTTATTATTATTTACTAATATGCTGATAAATGCAACGAAAAGTATCTTTTGTCCAATAAAAAAGGCCTAGGTTACTAGGCCTTGTTAGAGGCTGACTAAAGATTATTTAATAATATCGGCAACGGTGCCAGCACCAACAGTGCGACCGCCTTCGCGAATTGAGAACTTGGTGCCTTTTTCAATGGCGACAGGGTGAATCAATTCGACGTTGAAGGTGACGTTATCGCCAGGCATGACCATTTTGATACTTTCGGGCAAGGTGATGACGCCAGTAATATCGGTGGTCCGGAAGTAGAATTGCGGACGATAGTTGCTTAAGAATGAAGTGTGTCGACCGCCTTCTTCTTTGGTAAGAATATAGACGGTAGCCGTGAACTTCGTATGCGGGGTAACCGAACCGGGCTTTGCTAAGACTTGACCACGTTCGACTTGGTCGCGGTTAATACCACGGAGCAAGACGCCAACGTTATCGCCAGATTGCGCTGAATCAAGTAGTTTACGGAACATTTCGATACCGGTAACGATTGATTTTTGCGTTGGGCGAATACCAACGATTTCCACTTCTTCATTTAAGCGTAAGGTACCACGTTCAACACGGCCAGTGACGACGGTGCCACGACCAGTAATCGTTAACACGTCTTCAATTGGCAGCAATAATGGTTTATCGTTATCGCGAACGGGGTTAGGAATGTAAGTGTCAACCGCTTCCATTAATTCAAGAATGCACTTATCAGCGCCTGGTTTACCTTCAAGAGCATCGCGGGCGGAACCGCGGATGACGGGAATGTCATCGCCAGGGAAATTGTATTTGGATAAAGTGTCGCGGACATCCATTTCAACGATGTCGACTAATTCTGGATCATCGACAGCATCGACTTTATTTAGGAAGACAACGATATAAGGAACACCAACTTGACGGGCTAATAAGATGTGTTCTTTGGTTTGAGCCATAACGCCATCATTAGCAGCGACGACAAGAATCGCNNCCGGTGATCATGTTTTTGACATAGTCAGCATGCCCTGGGCAGTCGACGTGAGCGTAGTGCCGTGCCTTAGTAGCGTATTCAATATGAGCAGTATTAATTGTGATACCACGAGCTTTTTCTTCGGGGCTGGAGTCGATTTCATCATATGCCTTCGCTTTGCCGCCGACTGTTGCCGCCAAAACTTTAGTGATTGCGGCGGTTAATGTCGTTTTGCCATGGTCAACGTGACCAATGGTCCCGATATTAACATGAACTTTACTTCGATCAAACTTTTCTTTTGCCATTTTGATTCTCCTTTGTTAATTCAACGAATTAATATTATAGCAAATATTATATAAAATCAATACAAGGATTGACTTACTACCGAGTGGAAATTCCCGCTTTTTTGATAATCTCATCGGCGACATAGCGGGGGGTCTCGCCATAATAACCAAACCCGTCTTTAGGATTTAACACTACNNAACAACTTCGAAAAAGACGTTGATTCCCTAACCAAAGATCTAGAAAAAATCATGCGTCCTGAAGAAGATACCCGTCTTTAGGATTTAACACTACAAAATTTAGGTTCAATGAACATTTTTAGTAAATTACTTATAAATATAAGTAAAATGATTGAAAATGTTTTTTTATGGGTATATAGTATATAGTGTTAACGTGTTATAACGCGTTCGAGGGTTGTTATGACTTATTTTTTAAAGAAATCCACACCGTCTAAACGCGGCCTTTATCTCCAAATCTATCAATCTTTTTATGTCCCTGGTAAGGGGGGCCGCAACAAATCTTTTAAAGCGATCGGTTATGTTGACGATTTACTAAAGCAAGGGATTACTGACCCCTTTGCTTATGCACAAGCGCTGGTTAATCAACTTAACCGCGAAGCTGGTTCTAAAAAAGAAGTCCTGATTGGTGATGCCTCGATTAATAAAAATCTTGGCTATTTCTTATTGAAAGCAATGCTTGATTACCTGGATATCGACACCACCCTTCTTTTGATGTCTTCTAATAAAAAGTTTCCATTTAAACTTTCTGACTTTGTGCGTTCAATGATTTACGCGCAAGTTGTTAATCCCGGTTCTAAACACAATGCGTTTGAACGTGTGTTTCCCAACATCTATGCCTCTAAATCCTTTTCTTATGAGCAAATCCTCAACACAATTAATTATATCGGGCAAGATTTTCAAAAATTTATCGAACTATTTAATCATCAGATTGATTTGAAATGGAAACGTCATCTTCATCGGTCATATTTCGACTGCACTAATTATTACTTTGAAGTTGATCTACCATTTGAAGACAAACAATTTGGTCCCTCGAAAGAAGAACGACATCTTCCCATCATCTCCCAGGCACTCTTACTTGATGAAGAGCAAATTCCCCTCGCGATGAATATGTTCCCTGGCAACGAATCAGAAAAACCGCAGATTAGAAAGACAATTGATGACTTAAAACAACGCTTCGACATCACCTCTAAAATTGTTCAAGTCGCTGATAAGGGCTTAAACTGTGCCCGCAACATTTATGCGGCCACGGTTGAGGCTCGTGATGGTTATATCTTTTCGAAGTCCGTTCATGGTTCCAATTTAGCGAAAATCGAGAAAGAATGGCTCCTTTTAGATAACGAATTCAACGTTTGGAAAGATGTTCACGACACGAATGGCCACCTGATTTATCGTTACAAGGAAGTCATTGATACCTTTCAATATAAGTTTAAAGACGACCATGACAAGGAAGTTATCTTCTCGGTCAAAGAAAAACGGGTTGTGACTTTTAATCCCGCCTTAGCTAAAAAGCAACAGGCTCAAATCAACAAGCAAATTGATAAGGCAAAAGCTATTATGAGCTTCAAACAATTTCAAAAAGATACCTATGGTGCCGCGGTTAAATATGTTAACTTTTTGAACCACGACGTTCAGGGTGAAATCATCAAACCCGTCACGCAACTTAACCTTAAAAAGATTAACGAAGATCTCTCTTTTGCTGGCTATAATCTTTTAGTCACTTCTGAATATAACAAGTCGGCGCCTGAAATATATGAGGCTTATCATGGTTTATGGAGAATTGAAGAAAGTTTCAAAATTATGAAAACATACTTGGAGGCCCGGCCCGTTTATCTCCAAAACAAGGAATCCATCTATGGTCACTTTACTATTTGCTATTTAGCTTTAACTATCCTAAGACTACTGGAACTTAAAGTTTTTAATGATGAGATTCCAGTTGGGCAAATCGTTGACTTCATTCGAAACTACAACATTACCGAAACGAGCGAAGGTTCTTTTATTAACAACGCGATGAAATCTTCGACGCTTGACGCTGTGCAAAAGCGCCTTGGTTTATCGAAACTTTCCAACCTTCATTTAAAGAAAAAAGACGTTGACAATATTCTCAACGTCGAACTTGATTCTTGAACTTTTAACACTATATTTTAGGGGTAAATCCTAAAGACAGG
>DIVY01000024.1 GCA_002422535.1 Caryophanales bacterium UBA6120
CTCCCGGTTCCTTTTGATCTCCCGCGCGATGCTCGTCGGATCCATGAGAAAGATTCCGGCAATCTCTTTAGCCCCCTTCCCTTGATTGAGCAAATTCTCAAGAGTCGACCTCTTCTCGTAATTGAACTGCTTGCCTTGATTAACGCCCATTGATTAATTCCTCCTTCTATGGCTTGGCAGACATAGCAAAAGGATACCGCATTTGCGTTTTACCGACTAATTGCAGGTTCTTCGGTCCAACCTGCGTTTAGTTATTCAATTCACGAAAAAAGCGTTTTTTGTCATATTCAGGAGTTTATTTATCGTTTTAGGTAATATCTATGATATTATAATCGGCGTGAGTGGGCCGTAAAAGACGGAAACCCACATGTACTGGAGGATAACACATGTCAGATAAAAAGTATGTCTATGCATTCAAAGAGACTAAGGGCCTTGGTAAGGAACTTCTTGGTGGCAAAGGAGCCGGCCTCGCGGAAATGACCGCGATTGGTATCCCGATTCCCCAAGGTTTTACAGTGACTACTGAAGCTTGTAATCTTTATTACGATTCCGGCAAAAAACTTCCTGATTTTCTAATTAAATCAATCTATGAAGCCGTCGCTGGTATCGAACAAGAAACCGGCAAATCGTTTGGCGGCAACAAAAACCCGCTCCTCGTCAGCGTCCGTTCTGGCGCCCGCGTGTCAATGCCAGGAATGATGGATACCATTCTTAACTTAGGTTTGAATGATACTACCGTTGAAGTTTTAGCCCGCGAAACAGGAAATGAACGTTTTGCGTTTGATTCCTATCGCCGCTTTATCTTGATGTTTACCAACATCGCCAAAAACCATGGTCGTGAACAAATGGATAAAATGCTTGATAAAATGAAAGAGCGCAAAGGAGTTAAACTCGATACCGAGTTGGACGCCAATGATCTCAAAGAACTCGTCAAGCAATACAAAGATTATTACAAAAAGGTCTTTAACGAGGAATTTCCCAAAGATCCTTATGTCCAATTAATCGAAGCGATCACCGCCGTGTTCCGTTCGTGGGATAACCCGCGCGCTAATGTCTACCGTAAAATGCACGCGATTCCTTATTCATGGGGTACTGCCGTTAATGTTCAATCGATGGCTTTTGGTAACAAAGGCGAGACAAGTGGCACGGGCGTGGCCTTCAGCCGTAGCCCATCCACCGGCGATAAGATAATTTTCGCTGAATACTTACCGAATGCTCAAGGTGAAGATGTCGTTGCTGGTATCCGGACGCCATTCCCAATTACTTATCTCAAAGACAAGATGCCCGCTGTCTACGATCAATTTATGTCCATTATCAATAAGATGGAAAACCACTACCGTGATATGCAAGACATGGAATTTACCGTTGAAGAAGGCAAATTATACTTCTTACAAACACGTAATGGAAAAAGAACGGCTGCAGCCGGTTTAAAAATTGCTTGCGATCTCGTCGATGAAAAGTTAATCACACCCGAAGAAGCTGTATTAAGAATTGATCCCAAATCGCTCGATTCATTATTACATCCAAGCTTCGATCCTAAACTTTTAAAAACACTGGCCCCGATTGGTGAAGGTCTTCCGGCTTCTCCTGGAGCCGCGACTGGTAAAGTCGCCTTCACAGCCGAAGAAGCTCATAAGCGTCATGCAGCTGGCGAAAAGGTCGTTCTCGTCCGTGCCGAAACTTCACCAGAAGATATTGAAGGCATGGTTGCCGCCGAAGGCATTTTAACAATGCGCGGTGGTATGACTTCCCACGCCGCCGTCGTTGCCCGTGGCATGGGAAAATGCTGTGTCGCCGGCTGTTCGGATGCCGTTATCGATGAAGATGCTCGCACCTTGAAATTCCATGGCAAAGTATTTACCGATAAAGACGTTATTTCCCTCGATGGTTCAACTGGTTTAGTTTACGAAGGCGATGTTAGAAAAGTCGCTCCCGAAATGACTGGCTACTTTGGCCGCATCATGAAATGGGCCGACTCGATGCGAACCCTTAAAGTTCGCACCAACGCCGACACACCAAAGGATGCTCGTCAAGCGTTAGCATTTGGCGCCGAAGGTATTGGCCTATGCCGGACCGAACATATGTTCTTCGACAAAGACCGCATCTTCTATATGCGTAAAATGATTCTTTCTGAAACTACTGCCGATCGTGAGAAAGCACTTGAAAGATTGCTTCCTTATCAACAAAGCGATTTCTATGAATTATTCATGGCCATGAAAGATCTTAATGTAACCATTCGATTACTGGATCCGCCACTACATGAATTCTTACCGCAAGAAGAAGACAAGATTGAAGAACTCTCAAAAGAAATGGGTATCTCCGTCGAACATATTAAAGCTCGCATCGACTTCCTCCATGAATTCAACCCAATGATGGGTCATCGTGGCTGCCGTCTTGATGTCTCCTACCCCGAAATTGGTAAAATGCAAGCCAAGGCCATCATCCGCGCCGCCTTACAAGCTCAAAAAGATTTGGGCAAACCGATCGTTCCTGAAATCATGATTCCGCTTGTTCTCGATGTAAAAGAATTCAAATTCGTCCGGGCAATTATCGTTGAAACCGTCGAAGAAGAAATCAAAAAGTCGGGACAAGACATGAAATACGAAGTTGGTACGATGATTGAAATTCCTCGCGCCGCCTTGCTCGCCGATGAAATCGGTAAGGAAGCGCATTTCTTCAGTTTTGGCACCAACGACCTGACCCAAATGACATTCGGCTTCAGTCGCGATGATGCCGGTAAGTTCTTGCCAGACTACTACAACAGCAAAATCCTAGAACAAGACCCATTCCAAACCATCGACCAAAACGGCGTTGGTAAATTAGTGAAGATGGCCGTCAGCGAAGGTCGCAAGGCCAACCCACATCTACATCTAGGTGTCTGTGGCGAACATGGTGGCGATCCCGTTAGCGTCGAGTTCTTCCATAACGTCGGGCTTGATTACGTTTCTTGCTCGCCGTTCCGCGTTCCCGTCGCCCGCTTGGCCGCTGCTCAAGCCGCTATCAAAGCCAAGGCTAAAATATAGTTATTTAGCTTAGTCAAATTACAAGTTAAAACTCCGCAGATGCGGAGTTTTTTCTATTTTATTTTATTGATTTTTCAGCAATCCGTTTACGGATTTCCATTGCAAATCCTGGCTTGTTTTCTTGTCTTGCCCTGGCTATAGCCATATCATCAGATGGCACATCGTGGTTAATCGTAGACCCGGCGGCGATGAAAGCGTCATCGCCAATATTCACTGGCGCTATTATTGTTGTGCCCGATCCTACAAAGACTCGTTTTCCAATAATGGTTTTCCATTTGTTCTTGCCATCATAGTTAGCGGTAATGGTGCCACAACCGATATTGGTTTCCTCACCAATTTCAGCATCGCCTAAATATGTCAGATGTGCCGCCTTAGCGTGATTGTGCATAGTTGCGGATTTCATTTCTACAAAGTTACCCACTCGCGTATTACTTTCGACCTCGGTGTGACCTCTCATGTGCGTAAATGGTCCCACTTTGTTATGATCGCCAATCGAGGAATCGGTAAGGTAGGACTTAATAATCGTGTTGTGATGTCCAACCTTCATATTCTCTAGTGTGGTATCTGGGCCAATCGTGTTTCCGTTACCAATGATTGTTGTTCCCATAATATAACAACCTGGCTTAATTGTTGTGTCTTGGCCAATTACAACATCGGGTCCGATATAAGTGTTGTCTGGATCTTCAATTGTTACACCCGATTTCATTAATTGTGTATTAATGCGCCGGCGCATGATTTTTGTGGCTTCCGCTAGTTGAACGCGATCATTAATTCCCAGTGTTTCTTTAAAATCATCGACGATATGGGAACTGACACGATCACCGCTTTGCTTAAACATCGCGATGAGATCCGTTAAGTAATATTCGCCTTGCTTATTAAATGGTTTCAAGTGTTTCAAATGATCGAATAATTTGCGATTGTCAAAGACATATACACCGGCATTAATTTCTTTAATCTTTTCTTGTTCAATCGTGGCATCGGCTTGCTCGATGATAGCAGTAACCTCTCCTTTGGCGTCGCGAATAATTCTTCCATAACCCGCGGGGTTATCGAGCAAAGCCGTTAATATCGTCAAGTCGGACTTTTGGCTTTGGTGTTGCCCGAGTAATTTTTGAAGCGTTTCTGTCCTAAATAATGGTGTATCGCCACTTACAATTAACGTCGTGCCTTCTTCATTTTCAAGCAAAGGAGCAACTTGCATAATGGCATGCCCCGTACCTTTTAATTCGCGTTGCCACACGATTTCGCTATGCGCTTCGACGATTGACTTGGTGGTTTCGCCACCAAACCCAACAATCGTAACCTTGCGATCGCAATTAATTGGTTTAAGTGCCTCAAGCATATAACCCACCAATGGGCGCCCAAGCAAAGGATAGGAAACTTTGCTGACATTGTCGTCTAGCGATTTCATGCGCGTCCCTTTACCAGCGGCCAAAATGATTGCAAATAGTTTCATAATGAGGTATTCTCCTTTAATTTAGTTAATAATACTTTGTGACCTTTGAGTTGGTGTTTGGCGGCTTTTTCGAGTTTATCAAAGTCTTCGCTTAAAGCAAAAACGGCACTACCGGAACCCGTCATCATGACGGCTTCCAATCCCTCTTCTAGCAAAGTCCTTTTAATTAACGATATTTCCGGGCACAAGGATATGGCCGCCGGTTCTAAATCATTAAACATATGTTGCGCTAGCATCGAAATGTCGCCATTTTCAAGCGCTTGGATTATTGGAGCAAGTGACTTTGCTTTTGATTTGGAATCATCAAAACGATTGAAAACCTCTTTTGTTGATAATCCCGTTTGTGGTTTTACAATCAGTGCGTAAAATGGCCGTTTTACATTTATTGGTGTCAAAACCTCGCCCGTACCTTGAACCCGGCAAGGCATTTCTTTAAAAAAGAAAGGGACATCGCTGCCTATTGAACGGCAGACATCAATTATGTCTGCTTCGTTTGTTCTGAGTTTTAAAAGTAAAATAATGCCACGAACTACCGCTGCCGCATTGCTAGAACCCCCGCCAAGTCCGGCCGACATCGGGATGCGTTTATGAATGTGAATTCGAAACTTGTCTTCGAATTTATAGAAGGCACGCATTTTATTAACAGCGATTGAACAAAGGTTATATTCGCCATTCACTAAATCAAAATCATCACACGTCACCAAGGTGTCGAATGATTTTGGAACTTTGGTGATTTCAATTGAATCGTGAAGATCAAGTGGCACCATCACCATGTCAAGTTTATGAAAACCATCGTCTTGTTTGTCCAAGACATTGATAGCTAAATTTAATTTTGCATGGGCTTTGATAATCATCGAAGATTTACCTCTTGTGGTCTCGCTCTATTCTATTGAATCAGCTCGGTGACTGTAAAGACAAAAAATTATTTGTCATTTTGAAGATAATTTAGAAGAGTCACATATTGGTCAATGCTAATCTGCTCCGGCCGCATCGACAAAGGAATGTCAATATCCTGTAATAACTTTATCGCCTTTTCGCGATTATGCATATACGCCGTCAAATTATTGGCAATTGTTTTTCTTCGATTGCGAAAAAGCGCGCGTACCAAATTATCTAAATTCATCGCAAAACGACGATTAATCTCTTGTTTGAATTTCAAATTGATAACTGACGAATCAACGGGCGGCTCGGGATAAAAAGAAGAAGGTTTTACAGCCAACAAAGAAGAAATATCCGTTAAATATCCCAGCATTATCGCTAAAGGGCCATATCCTTCTTCACCAATTTTCGCCGCAAGTCGCCCATATACATCTTTTTGAATCATGAATAGCGCTTGTGATAGTTTGTCCCCCTGGCGATAAACCTTTTCTATCAAGGCCGTGGTTATATAATATGGGAGATTTGACACGATTATGTCATAGTCAGAAAAGTCACAACGTAGCGCGTCTTCGTGTAAGATTTTGATGTTTTCGTCTTTCCCAAAATGATCGTTAAGAAAAGAACACATTTTTGCATCTATTTCAATTAATGTGAGTTTGGAATCAAACTGCTGCAAATGTGCCGTCAAGGCTCCAAAACCCGGACCGATTTCACAAATTTTCGTATATTTGGAAAGATGTAGTGAATCGACAATAAGTTTGGCGATTTTTTCATCAATTAAAAAGTTTTGCCCCAAACGTCTAATGGGAGTCATATTATAATCGTTTAAAAAACTAATAATTTGATTTTTTGATGGAGTTCTATTCATATTGATTTAACGCTGTCTTAATTTGAGTAATCGAGATGTTGAGATTGTTTAGACGAAATAATAGTTGCTTTCCGTTATTAAACCCAAGATGAAAATAATTGGATATAAATTCTCTCCGCCCTTTCGCCCAAGGATTACCTACAAGGCCTAAATCGATTAGGTGGCTCGTTGTGAGTCGACCTTGATTAATTGTTTTTGTAGCAATGGTGTTTTTTAAAGACTCCAATATACAATCCTTGGTGCTCTCTGCCACGCCTACTTTCCCATTCTTAACGGCGTCTTTTTTATTGACAAAGGCGTGTTGTAGATTATCAATATGTTGGTCGAGGATGTGACGAATTCTTGTTCCAGGTCCATCTGGATCAGTTAAAACGATAAGGGTTTTGGTTTTAGATAATTCCTGTAAGTACGAAATAGTTTCACGTGGAACACTGCTACCATTTGTAATAACGAATTCAGCATCTATAAACGATTCTAAAAAGGCAACATCGCTTTTTCCTTCAACGATTATCACCGCCTCAATAAGTTTTTTCACAAGTGTTTCCCGTGAAACAATCTTGTGGCGTTGTCCGTCGTCATGTTTGCCACTTCCACCAATGTCGTTCTCCTAAGCGTGGCAATCGCTTCCGCTACACGAGGTAGATATTGGGGTTCGTTTTGCTTTCCCCGATATGGATGTGGCGCTAGATAAGGGCTATCAGTTTCGATTAAAAGACGATCGCTTGGTACGATAGTGGCTACATCTTTAGGAACGCGGGCATTTAAAAAGGTTACTGGGCCCGCTAGCGAAATATATAGCCCTAGGGCAACGAATGAGCTAACGAGCTCTTTTGGCCCCGAATAACAGTGCATGACTCCTCCGTATTTGGGAGCTTTTTGTTTTAACAATTCAAGTGTCGCTTCAATCGCGTCACGACTATGAACCACAATCGGCAAACGCAGGTGATTGGCAATATCGATATGTTTATTAAATATTTCTTTTTGCAATTTATGTTGTTCGTTTGATTTTTGCCAATAGAAGTCAAGTCCCGTTTCACCAATAGCAATTACTTTAGGATGTTTGCCGAGTTCTTCGATTCGCATTAATTGATTATCAATATCATTTTTGATTTCTGTTGGATGAATGCCAATAATCGCGAAAATCTCGTCGTATTGTTCCGCCAAATGAATCGCTTCAAGTGACGACTCTAGATCATATCCAACCACCTGCATGATGGCGACTCCATTATTAATGGCGTCCCTGATAATGCGATCGACTTCGGGTAGGAGTTTCGCGTCGTTTAAATGGCAATGAGTGTCGATAAGTTTCATGTTATTTTCCAACGCAGAAACGAGAGAATATTTCTTGCGCTAAATCAATATTCGCTTCTAAACCAAGAATTTTTAAAACATCGCTATACGCTTCTTGTAATGAAGCGCTGACAATATCAAAACTTGCCCCAACAATCGCGTCGTTTAGGGCTACCTCGATTGAACGTTGAACGTTTTGTAACAAACCAATCTGTCGCGCGTTGTTAAGACTGGGGCGTAAATAACTTTCTTCTTCAATTTCAAACAACTTCAGAATAGCGATTTCTAATGCTTTGATGTCTTTGGTTAAGGCGGAAACATATAGTTTCCCATCATCCGTTTTTTGTTTAAGATCAGATTTGTTATAAACGATTATCCGTTTTGAATTTTCAGTAAGTGCCAGGATTTTTTGATCCTCCTCATCAAGTTGGGAGGTCGCATCTAAAACAACGATAACCAAATCAGCGTTATCGATGGCTTTGAAAGATTTGACGATGCCCATTTTTTCAATCGCGTCGAGGCTTTCCCTAATTCCCGCCGTATCCGATAAATGGAGAACGAGACCATTTAAATTTATATCACCCTCAACAACGTCTCTTGTCGTTCCCGCAATCTCCGTGACAATCGCTTTGTCTTCTTTAAGCAAGGCATTAAGCAAGGAGGATTTGCCAACATTGGGTTTTCCCACGATGGTCAAGTTTAAACCTTCTTTAATAATCTGGCCTTGGTGTCCTTCACGAACAAGTGTTTCCAGGCGTTTTTGAATCTCGATAATTCCCCCAATCATTTTAGGACGGTCAATTGGTTCGAGGTCTTCATATTCGGGATAATCAATATTCACTTCAATTAGGCTTAATATATCGGCAATCGCCACACGAATCGGGTCAATCAAGGCGCTTGATGCGCCCGTGAGGCTCAATAATGCGAGTCGTTTGCTTTCATTGGTGACCGCATTGATAACGTCGTTAATTGCTTCGGCCTGGACAAGATCCATCTTTCCGTTCATATAGGCGCGACTGGTGTATTCTCCTTGAGTGGCTAATCGTGCCCCATTTGCAAGACAGGCTTGGATAACTTGTTCGGCGATTAAAGGAGACCCATGGGTAATGAATTCCACGCTATGTTCGCCCGTAAAACTATGCGGCTTTAAAAACACAAGTGCCACCACTTCATCAATCAATTTATCGTTGTGCGTAATACGCCCAAATAAATGCCCCGGTCGATCAAGTTTTGTTAAATCATGAGAAAATATTTTAGAGGCTATTTCAAGGCTATCGTCTCCCGATAATCTGACGATGGCAAGGGCGCTTTTAATTGGCGGGGTCGCTAAAGCGACAATCGTATCAAACATCATTTATTCCTATGTATTAATTGTAGCACAATAAAAGAAAAGGCCCATTGGGCCTCATTCAACATAACGAATGACGATTGCGCGATTGCGTCCATCGCCAGTGCTTTCCGTCTTAATATGTTTAAAGCCACCCAATGCTTGATGGACAACCCGTCGCTCGTCGGCTGGCATCGGTTCTAAGGATGCGTCGATTTTCGTTCGTTGTACTTCTTTAGCGGTCCGTTTGGCAATTGAAACGATTTTGTCGTATTTGCCGTCTTTATAATCGTTGATATCGAGTAAAATCCGGTATCGTTTTTTGAATTTGCTGGAAGTGGCAAGACGGGCCAGTTCGTTTAAGGCTTGTAATGTTTGGCCATTTTTACCGATAAGAATTGAATTATGGTCGGTGTCAAGGCTGACGTTGATAATCTCTTCGTTAAGCGTCGTTTTTGTCGTCGCCGTTATTCCAAATTGCGATATGCCGTTGATTAAGTATTTTTCGACAAACTCAATCACGTCCGACAATTCATAAACACCGACAACAACCTTCTTAACAAATAGGCCTTTTTTATCTTCGATAATATCGTAATTTAAGTCCTCCAATGGAATATTAAGTTCGCTTACCGCAGCGTTTAACGCTTCATCTATAGTTTTGCCCGCAAATGTCTTCATTTCTTCCGCGCCATCACTTTCCGCGTAATCAATGTTTGAGAGACGGAAATTAACGCGCCGATAAACCAATAAATGCCCATCGCGCTTGGTAGCGAAAATCCCATCACAACAATCATGATTAACATGACATTGCTCATTAATTGCATTTGTTTTTGTTGACTTTCAGCGGCAGGATTCTTCATTGTGCGACCAACCTTCTTAAGGTCTTTCTTCTGAAGCCAGGTTGGAAGTTTCATCGCCACAAATTGGCCCACGCCCATGAGGATGAACAAAATCAAGGCGGTCCACCAACCGGCAGACCACAAATTATTCATAATCGCGTTGCCAATTGAAGAATTGAGATTCAATCCCAAAAAGCTTCCAGTTGCTAAAACGGCAGATCCCGTCATCGCACCCCACACAGCAATAAAGATTGGAAATTGTAAGAATAATACCGCAAATTGTGAGAAAGGGCTGACGCCATTTCGTTTATATAGTTCCATTTGCTCTTGCGCTAATCGTTGTTTTTCAAACTGATTAGTTTTGGAGTTTGGATACTTTGCCTGAATTTTGGCTAATTCCGGTTGTAGTAGCGACATCTTCTGCGTACCAATAGTCGATTTGAAAGTCGCCGCCATTAAAGTGCCTCTAACGATAACTGTTGTTAATAAAATGGATAAAACCTGGCCCCAACCGCCCATTCCAAATGAAACGGCAAATGTTTCTAATAACCAGGCGACCGGATAGACAAATAAACCTTCAATCAAACCACGTTCAAAGGCATAGCCCCATGATTTGGCACTAAAGAAGTACTGTTCGGTTGGCCCAAAATTACCATCTTCAATTGATATACACGCACGGTAAGCTGAATAAGCGTTATTGATTGACGTTTTATAAAGTTGCGTAAAGTCTTGGTCGGGAGCGTGTTCGACTCCAAGCGTCATTTTTATTTCGTTAGTCCAGGTATCCCAATTACGCCACAATTCATTGGAACCGCCAAGATATTTGACATAGCCAAAATTGGTCAAGATTTCATCTTCAGTTAACGTCGTCGCCTGCGTTCCGGCTCTTAAAGTGGCCGCCGTTAGTACGCGTTGGTCAAGTTCGATCCAATAGTCTTCGGAGGGAACTGAAATGCCTTGCGTTTCCGCTTGGTTAATAATTGTGGTTAGCGAATCGTTATAGTCATATATGGCGTTTGTGCGATCGGAGTCGCCACCTTCATAAACATACATGATGCGCGCTTGATCTTCGGGCGTGCAGAAATTTGCGGTACATCCTGATAGGATGAATACAAAAGCCGTGAGTCCTAAAATGCTCAGCCAACGTTTAGATTTTTTATTCATTAATGATTCTCCTGGGTACGTCGATTAATTCGTATAGTTTTTTGCTATTCTTTTCAAAATCGCCATTTAGGTATTCTGATCGTACGATAATTAGTAAGTCGACACTTTCCTCGAGGTTAATAATTTGATCAACCATCATCCTGATTTGTCGTCTGATGCGATTACGGGTAACCGCACTTCCGACTTTTTTAGATACCGATATTCCGACTCGGGGATATCCCATTTCGTTGGCGTTAGAATAAACAACGAAAATGCGATTTTTTTGAACGTGATTGGCGGCAATTACTTGCTTGAAGTCCTGATCTTTTTTTAAACGGAATTTCTTTTTCACAATCACTCAATATTATGAATGAAAAAACCACATACATAAACAATTGTTGTGGTTTTCAAAGCATAACAAATTAAGCCGAAAGAACTTCTCTGCCTTTGGCACGACGACGAGCGAGCACTTTGCGTCCGTTGGCGGTTGCCATCCGAGCGCGGAATCCGTGGACAGTCTTGTGTTTACGTTTGCTAGGTTGATATGTGCGTTTCATGTTAAGCCTCCAGTGTGTCATACACACGCGTAGAAAATTATATATGTGATAAACATATAAAGTCAAATAAAAGAAGGCTAAAGCACCATGATGAGTCGTGATTTACTATCCCGTGACAAAATGTGGAAAAAAATGAGAATTTAAGCACCGAAAGAAGACCTGTAAAAATCTCTAATTTATGTGGAAAAACAGACATTATGTTCCATTTTTGATTAAAAATAGTGTAATGTTCCGCTGCCGATTGGTCGTTTTATCCACATTTTGAAATAACGAGTGTTTTCTCCACAAAGTTATCCACAGATAAAAGATGGGGAAATGGTGGATTTATACATCAAATCAGTGTTTTATCGTGGTTGTTTGGTGGAAAAATAATTATTATCGCTTTTTTTAGTGTTTATATGTTTTGCCCGTGTTAAAATTTTGTCGTTTCTAAGGAGAAAAATATGCGACCTTCAATCAGCGAAATTACCCAATTATGGGACCGTATTTTGGAACGATTAAGGGGCAAAATTAACGATCGCCATATATTCGACTCGTTTTTTGCCGGCTCTTACCTGCACGGAATTGATGCCAACACGATGGTTGTGGTCGTTAATTCGGGTCTTGCCGCTACTTTGTTGGCGACGAAATACATCGATATCATTTCTTCAGTCGTCCGCGATGTTACAGAATCTGATTTTTCGTTAAAATTTATTCAAAGTTCAGAAATCGCCACCATTACAAAACAAGCCGAGAAAAAACCCACATTCTTTGCTAATTCATTTATTAATAGAAAATTTACTTTTGATAATTTTGTCGTCGGGACGAGCAATCGCGAAGCTTCGCAGGCAGCTTTAATGATTGCAAGCAATCCTGGCAAACTTTATAATTACAATCCTCTATTTATTTTTTCTCATTCTGGGCTAGGCAAAACCCACTTATTACACGCTATTGGAAATTATATCAAAGACAATACTCCCGCTCTTCGAGTTTTGTATATCTCAACCGATGATTTTGTTGACGAATTCATAAAATATGTTCATGGTGATCGCGAAAGCGAAAACCTTAAAGACTTTTTTAAAGCAGTTGATGTCTTGATGGTTGATGATATTCAATTCTTAGCCGACAAAACCAAGACCGAAGAAATGTTTTTCCATATATTTAACGCCCTTATAAATGCTGGTAAACAAATTATTCTGACAAGCGACCGGCACCCAAGCGAATTAAAGGGATTGGAATCAAGACTGGTGTCTCGATTTGGTTCTGGTTTAACCATGAACATCACCAAGCCCGATAAAACTACATGTGTTGAAATTTTAAAACGCAAAATCGAGACAAATGGCCTTGATGTGAAAACATTTGATCAAGACGTGCTCGAATTTTTCGCCGAGCGCTTTTCTAATAACGTGAGAGAGCTCGAAGGCGCACTCAATCGCTTGCTCTTTTACGTCATTAACATCAAACAAGCCAAACACATTGATATGGAACTCGCGTTGGAGTCTGTCCAACCATTAATGGGCGCCAACGGACCAAAAACGGGATTAAGTGAAACGAAAATTATCAACTCAGTCGCCGATTTCTACAATTTAACCCCCAATCAGCTAACAGGAAAAATTAGAACGAGCCAAATTGCGATGGCGCGCCATATCGCAATGTACCTAATTAGAACCATGCTGGATCTTCCATTTTTAAAGATTGGTTCTTTATTTGGGGGCAAAGATCATTCCACGGTGATGAACGCCGTTTCAAAAGTGGAGAAATCTTTAAAAACCGACCAGTCATTAATGGCTGCTGTTGATCAACTGCAAAAGCGATTAAAAGCATAGATTTATTTGATAAATACACTGAATTAATAACGATTCTATGGTAAAATTATTTAGTGAAATATGCCCAAATTACCGGTTGTCCACACAACCCACAGCCCTTATTATAATTATTAAAAGGAGTTATTAAAATGAGATTGAAAATTAATCGCGAGGCGTTCTTGAAGGGACTAAATATTGCCACGAAAGCTATTGGTTTAAAATCGCCATTACCAGTGATGACACAACTTAAAGTCACACTTGACGAAAAGGGGTTGGATTTAATCGGCAGTAACAACGATCTTGCTATTAAAACAACGATTCCTTTCATGATTGATAATAAAGCCATTATTACCGATTACGAATTCGGTGGGGCCCTACTAAATTCTAAAATTGTTACCGAAATTGTACGTCGCGTTGAAGGTGAAACAATATCCTTAGAAATCGTCGACGGGACCATCGTCGAAATTGGTGATGGCAAATCCAGTTTTAAACTTAATGCGATGCGCGTTGAAGAGTATCCCGAACTTGATTTAGAAGTCGACGGCGTGGTTATTAACTTATCTAGCAAAGTGTTTTCTAAGATGGTGGAACAGACAGCTTTTGCCGCGTCTACCAAGGAACAACGTCCGATTTTAACCGCCGTAAATTTAGAGTCAATTGAATCAAAAATCGTTGCTACAGCCACAGATAGCGCCCGCCTTGCTCGTAAAGAAATCCCAATCGATAAGATTGTGAAACTAAACGCCAATGTTCCCGCAAAAGTATTAATCGAAGTTTCTCACCTTATTGAAAAAGAAACCGACTTGCTTATTTCGATTAGCGACAAAAAGATACTTATATCGTTTGATAACACACTAGTCACCTCACGCTTGGTGGGGGGCGAATATCCAAATACGCATAACATCATTCCCAAGACGTTCAATTTCTTTCTCGAAGCAAATTCGCACGAGATCATCTCCGCGATGGAGCGCGTCTCGCTACTTTCGATTGAACGAGAAAATGTCGTTAAACTAACAATGAGTGAAGATGGAGTTGAAATTTCTAGTAAATCGGCCCAAGTCGGCTCAGCAAGCGAACAAATTACTACTTTTTCATACACCGGAGATCCCTTTGAAGTGTCGTTCAATTCCGAATATGTGATGGCCGCGATTCGCGCCGCCCAATGCGAAGACATAACCATTGCGTTTTTAGGCGAAATGAAGCCATTTGTGGTGCGCAATAACAAAGATGATTCCCAAGTTCAATTAGTCACGCCTGTGCGAACATATTAAGCCAAAAACAAAGCGTTTTTATAAACGCTGCAAAGGGAATATAAATATTCCCTTTTTTTGTGCAAAAATGATATAATTATATGACGTTAGAAAGAACAAGAAAAAATGACCGAAATTATCCAAATTAAAATTGTTTCCGCCTATATTACCCTAGGACAATTTTTGAAATTTGCCGGCATTATTTCTTACGGTGGAGAAGCCAAATCTTTTCTTGTTAATGCCAAAATATTTATTAACGGCGTTCTCGATAACCGTCGCGGACGCAAGCTTTATCCTGGGGATCGCGTTCGCTGTGACCAGGGCGAGTATCAAATCGGCACTTCATGATTGTTACCCACCTTGAGTTGACTGATTTCCGCTCATATCATCGGTTGCAACTCGATTTTGATTCTGGCCTTAATGTGCTGGTTGGTCAAAATGGCATTGGTAAGACAAATGTTGTCGAAGCAATTAATTATCTTTCGCTAGCGCGATCGTTTAGAACCGCTAATGACGCCCTACTTGTTAGGCGCGGTTCAGAATTAGGAGTTATTAAAGCCACTATTGCTCAAAGTGCTAGCATCCGTCGCATTACCATTGCTCTGAGTGGAAATGGAAAGAAGATCCTGATAAACGATAAACCGGTGACACGGTTATCAGAGCTATCAAATGTTGCCAATGTGCTCGTATTTGAACCGCGCGACGTCATCATATTTGATGATTTGCCCAAGGCGCGCCGCAAATTTCTAGATATCGCTTTAATTAAACATAGTAGCGAATACTTGGATGCCATATCGCGGTATGAGCGACTACTTAAGGAGCGTAACGAAATTTTAAAACAAGAACGCGTTAACCTCATGCAACTTGAAGTGGTTACCGAACAGTTAATTAATGCATCACAACCCATTGTTATTTGGCGCGCAAAGTATCTAATAAACGTTAACTCAGTCATTAACAAGGTATTGAAGGCCATAAAAGGCAGCGAACACCACGCCAAAATTGAATATCTTCCATTCACTTCGGTGGGACCCGACTTCTTGATAAAAGCCAAAGAATTGTATGACCGCACCAAAGAGGGCGATCTTAAGCGAAAAGTGACAAGCGTGGGACCTCATCGCGACGACTTCCGCCTCGACCTCAACGAAAGCGATATTGCCGCGTTTGGGTCGCAAGGCGAAAATCGATTACTAGCCATCGCGTTGAAACTTAGTCCCTACTTCCTGATTGAAGAAAAAGAAAAGCGCCCCATTGTGGTGCTTGATGACGTCTTATCAGAACTGGACAACGATACGCAAGATAAACTCATCTTATTCCTGATGAAATTAGACCAAACATTCATCACGACCACCACATATAAACGACAAAGCGGCACGATCTATGATGTCGGACCGCAAGGAATACAAAGGAGACTAGGTTATGGAAATTAAGGAAACATTGCAAGAAAAACAAAAGCGTGAACTCGAATTAGAAAAGACACTCGAACGTGCCGATAAAAAATATACAGCGAGTAATATCATGGTCCTTGAAGGACTTGAAGCGGTCAGAAAACGGCCAAGCATGTATATTGGCTCTACTTCAAGCACGGGATTGCATCATTTAGTATGGGAAATCGTTGATAACGCCGTCGATGAAGCGTTAGCGGGATATTGCACGCAAATCGAAGTCACAATTAATGCCGACAACACGATTACGGTTATTGATGATGGTCGTGGCATTCCCACCGACATTGTTACCAAAACTGGCAAATCAGCATTGGAAACCGTTTTTACAATTCTTCACGCGGGTGGCAAGTTTGGAGAAGGTGGCGGATATAAAGTATCGGGCGGTCTTCATGGCGTTGGCGCTTCGGTTGTTAATGCTTTAAGCGAATGGATGGAAGTTAATGTTTACCGCGATGGCTTCGAACACCATATTCGTTTTGAAAATGGTGGTAAATGCGCGCAGCCAACCGCTTTAGTGGGGCCAACTGATAAAAACGGAACCAAGGTCACATTTAAACCAGACGCCACTATTTTTACCGAAACAACCGAATTCAATTACGAAACGATTCGCGATCGGCTCAAACAAATGGCGTTTCTTAATCGCGGTGTGAAAATCATCATTAGCGATAAAAGAGTAACTCCGGAGCTAGGCGAAACCTTTTTCTTTGAAGGTGGCATTATTGAATATGTCCGGTTTTTAAATAAAAACAAAGTTCCAAGTTTTGATGAAGTGATTTATTGCGAAGGTCGTGAAGATGGCATCTTTGTTGAAGTGGCGATGCAATATAACGAAGGCTTTTCTCCCAATGGTTATTCATTCTGTAATAACATTCACACTCATGAAGGCGGCACCCACGAAGAGGGATTCCGCTTGGCTATCACGCGAGTGATGAATAATTATGCCCACGAAAATAAATACCTTAAAGAAACAGACGAAAATTTCACAAACGACGATGTGCGCGAAGGGTTAACGGCGATCATATCCGTTAAACACCCCAACCCCCAATATGAAGGACAAACGAAAATGAAACTTGGCAACACCGAGGTCCGAAAAATCGTTTCTTCAATTGTTGGCGAACAATTGGCGCGTTTCCTCGCGGAAAACCCCAAAATCGCTAAAAAAATAATCGATAAAATCAGAGTGGCGGCCGACGCTCGTATCGCCGCGCACAACATCAAGGAAAACATTCGTCGCAAGGGTGCCTTGGACATTACGACTCTACCTGGCAAACTTGCCGATTGTTCAAGCCGTGATCCTTCAAAGTGCGAGTTATATATCGTTGAAGGAAATTCCGCTGGTGGTTCGGCCAAAAATGGCCGCGACCGCGAAACACAAGCGATTTTACCGCTTCGGGGCAAGATCTTAAACGTTCAAAAGGCGCAACTAAAACGCGTGTTTGACAACGCTGAAATTGGCAACATGATTACCGCAATCGGTGGGGGTATGGATCCCGAATTTGATATTAACAAAATTCGGTATCACAAAATCGTCATCATGACCGATGCTGACGTCGATGGCAGTCACATTCGGATTTTGTTATTAACTTTCTTCTATCGCTTTATGCGTCAATTAATTGAAGAAGGTTATGTCTATATCGCCCAACCCCCGCTTTATAAAGTCGATTATCATCAAAAGAGTTATTACTGCTATAACGATGAGCAATTAGAAACCGTCAAGCGGCAATTGAATTTGCCACCGCAATACCCATTTCAACGCTACAAAGGTCTTGGCGAAATGGACGCGGATCAATTATGGGAAACAACAATGGATCCTACTAAACGGAAAATGCTACGCGTCCGGTTGGAAGACGCCATTGAAGCTGATGATGTCTTTGCGAGTTTAATGGGCGAAAATGTATTGCCACGCAAACAATTCATCGATGAAAACGCTAAGTTCGTCAAGAACTTGGACATTTAAGGAGTAACATATGGCAGACGAAATTAAAAAACCAGAACCACAAGGTGAAGAAGCTGAAATTCAATCCGGTGTATCCGCAGGCATGGTCGACGTTGATATTTCTGATGAAGTAAGAAGCGCGTTTCTCGACTACTCGATGTCGGTTATCGTGTCGCGAGCGATTCCTGATGTTCGCGACGGACTAAAACCGGTTCATCGACGCATAATTTATGGCATGCAAGAACTAGGCATGCAACCGGATAAACCCTATAAGAAATGCGCTCGTATTGTTGGTGACGTCATGGGTAAATTTCATCCCCACGGCGATCAAGCAATTTATTCAACCCTCGTCCGCTTAGCGCAACCTTTTTCGATGCGTTATCCACTTGTTGACGGCCATGGTAACTTTGGCAGCGTTGATGGCGATGAAGCGGCAGCCATGCGGTATACCGAAGCCAGAATGGCGAAGATGGCCATGGAAATGGTACGCGACATCAATAGTGATACCGTTGATTTTACTGATAACTATGATGGAACCGAAAAAGAGCCGGTTGTTTTGCCCGCGCGGTTTCCTAACTTATTAGTCAACGGAAGTTCCGGCATTGCCGTAGGCATGGCCACCAATATGCCACCTCACAATCTTCACGAAGTTGTTAGTGCTATTAAGGCGGTTGCCCACAATCCCGAAATTACTGTGCTCGAGTTAATGACACAACATATATCCGGGCCTGATTTCCCCACGGGTGGCATCATTCTTGGGAAGGGTGGTATTCGCCAAGCCTACGAAACCGGGACTGGATCGATTATGATTCGCTCACGGGCAGAAATTCACGAAAAGGACAACGGTCGCAAACAAATTATCATTACTGAAATTCCCTATCAAGTGAATAAAGCGCTGATGATTGAAACAATTGCTCATCTAGTAAAGGATAAAATCATCGAAGGCATCACCGACATTCGCGACGAATCGAACAAAGACGGGATTCGTGTTGTCATCGAGCTTCGAAAAGATGTTGTCGCCGACGTTGTATTAAATCGCCTCTATAAAAACACACAGCTACAAGTGAGTTTTGGCATCATTAATCTCGCGCTTGTCAATGGCGAACCCAAGGTATTGCCACTTATTCCGTTACTCAACCATTATCTAGATCATCAAATTCAAGTAATCGAACGGCGGACGCGGTTCTTGTTAAGAAAAGCCGAGGAACGCGATCATATCGTAATTGGTTATTTAATAGCAATTGACAACATCGATGAAGTTGTTGCCATTATTCGCCATAGTGACACTGTCGATATGGCCAAAACGCGACTCGCCGAACGATTCGGTTTATCTGACCGACAAACTAAAGAAATCGTGGACATGCCGCTTAGAAGATTAACGGGCATGGAAAAGATTAGACTTGAAGACGAACGGACCGATCTTGAAACGAAGATTAAGTCATACAAAGAACTCTTAGAAAATCGTCAATTGGTCATTGAAACCATCATTAATGAACTCGATGAAATTGACGCAGGTTTCAGCGGAAAACGCATTACTGAAATTAGCAACGACATTTCCACGATCGATGACGAAGACCTCATCCCACAGGAAGATATCGTAATTTCACTAACGCTAAATGGTTATGTAAAACGGATGACGCCCGATAGTTTTAGGACACAAAATAAGGGCGGTGTTGGCGTCAAGGGCATGGCCACTAATGAACAAGACATCGTCAGTAACTTAGTTTATGCTCATACGCATACCGATTTATTATTTTTCTCCAACCTTGGCAAAGTGTACCGCAAACGCGGTTATGAAGTACCACCATTCTCACGGCAATCAAAAGGATATCCTATCGTCAACTTGTTGAACCTTGATAAAAACGAAAAGATTTTGACGATTATTTCAGTCGATGAATATCTTGATGACCATTATCTGGTGTTTGTTACCGCAAATGGTTTAATCAAACGAACGCTCATTAAAGATTTTGAGTCGATTCGTGAAAATGGCAAAATCGCAATCTCGCTAAACGAAGGCGACGAACTCATCGATGTCAAACATACAGACGGAGAAAACCTCATCGGCATCGCTTCATCAAATGGCAAAATGGTTAAGTTCCACGAAAGCGACGCCCGCTCAATGGGACGCACCGCTATGGGTGTAAAGGCCATGTCATTAGATGGCGGCAAGGTTGTGGGCGTTACCACCTCAAGCGAAGGCAAGTTCATCCTTGTTGTTACTGATAAAGGTTATGGCAAGATGTCGCTAGCCGACACTTATCGGCTTACTAAGCGGGGCGCCAAAGGTGTTCTCACGCTGAAGACTACCGAACGCAATGGTGACATCGTCGCGATGCGCGCCGTGACTCGCGATGAGGATTTAATGATTATCACAACGCTAGGAACGATTATTCGCATTCCTTTAAGACAAGTAAAGGTGGCGGGGCGTCACACTCAAGGCGTACGTTTAATGCGGACGGATGAAGTGGCGCGCGTTTCCTCATTTGCCGTTGTTGCCCCAGAAGCCGTTGATGAAGATATTGAGATTGCCCAAGAATTAGGAGCTGAGGAAGTCTCCGAGGAATAAGAATGAGACCGCTTATTTATTTTCAACCAAAAAGTCGCGACACGCATAACTATGAAGGAATGCGCGTCGTTAAGAATCTTTATGAAGCGGCCCGCCTCATGAGTATTGATTTTACAACCGATCCACTACAAGCATATGACCTGGCACATTTTGTGAGCACCAAGGCGTATAAATACATTAAAAATGCCTTGTTAAGAAAAGTGCCGGTCATTATTTCGGCACTCATGTCTGAAAATGATCCCGATGCGCGGCTTTTACTTAAAACCGGGGATAAATGGCGCATTAAACAACGTGATTTGGCGATTCTTCAAGCAGCTACCTTAATAATTGTACCGACTACGAGTGGCAAAACAATCCTTAACCACTTAGGTGTCACCACCCCGATTGAAGTTTTGTCCGAAGGAGTCATTAAAGGGCGTTTTGTCCAAGGACACGAACTAGAAAAGGGCATTTTTCCGCGATACTTTGGCTACAATCCAAAACGTCAATTAGTCATTGCTAACGGACGATATTCTAAAGAAAGCGGCTTACCTGATTATATCGATATCGCCCGAAAATTTCCTGAAGTCGATTTCTATTATTTCGGGCCTCAACCGAATTTGTTATCACTTTGGTTTTTCAAACGGGAATACCGCACGGCTCCTCCCAATGTTTATTTGAAAAAAACGATTCACGAGGATGTTTATCGCTCGGCGTTAATGAACGCGATTGTCTTCATGCTCCCCAGTTATTATCCTTCGGGCACGGTTTCGGTTCTTGATCCGATGATGAGCAAATGCCAAATCATCGCGCGCAAAACCGCAATCTACCCTGATCTTATCATTGATAAAAAGACAGGATTTATCGGCGATAGCAATTATGAACTCGAAAAGACACTCGCCCGCTTTTTAGCGGGGCAGCAACAAGCGACAACGGAACAGGCTTATCAAAAGGCCTTGGAATTGGACCTTGAAAAAATCGCGCCTCGGCTCAAAGATATATATGAATCCTTGACGGGTCTAAATCAACAAGCGCTACCAATGAAATGAGGATGTTATTATGCTCGATATTAATTACGTTGAAAAACATCAAGAAGAAGTAATACGGCTCCTTGCCAACAAAGGCTGGGAAGTTGACTTAACCGAGCTCGTTAATAATGTGGCGACCAAGCGCGCCCTCCAATTTAAAATTGAACAGGTCAAAGCGGAGGTCAATCGCCTTTCGGCTTCGGTCCCCGCGCTAAAAAAACAAGGACAGAATGTGACTCCAATCTTCGCGCAAGTCAAACAACTTAACGCGTCTAACGTTGAAGCTGAGCAAGCATTGAAAGCAATCGAACTAAAAATCAATGAAACGCTTTTTGCGCTGCCGAACCTTCCTGATCCTGATTTAAAACCAGGTGGCAAGGAAAACAATGAAGTTATTGAAGTGTTCGGAACCAAACCCGTATTTGATTTCCCAATCAAAGATCATGTCGAATTAGCCACTTCTTTAAAACTCGTTGATTATGCGCGGGCCGCCAAAATGTCGGGCGCTGGAACTTGGATTTATACTGGGGTGGGCGCTGAACTTGAGTGGGCGCTTCTTAATTTCTTCATCCAACAGCATTTAAAAGATGGGTACCAATTTATCTTACCGCCACATTTGCTTAATGAAGATTCGGGATTTACCGCGGGACAATTTCCCAAATTCAAACAAGATGTATTTTGGCTAGACGGAATTGAACCAAAACGGTTTTTATTACCGACCGCTGAAACAGCATTAGTCAATTTTCACCGGCAAGAAATACTCAAAAAAGACGAACTGCCAAAAAAGTATTTTGCGTATACGCCATGTTATCGCTCCGAAGCCGGCAGTTATCGTTCAGAAGAGCGGGGCATGATTCGTGGCTACCAATTCAATAAAGTCGAAATCGTGCAGTACACAACCGCGGAAGGGTCTGATGCTGCCTTTACAGAGATGGTCGACAAAGCAGCGAATCTTGTCAAATTATTAGGTCTTCACTTCCAAGTGAGTAAATTGGCGGCCGGTGATTGTTCACATTCGATGGCGCGCACCGATGATATTGAAGTTTATATTCCCTCAATGGGAATTTATAAAGAAGTTAGCAGTGCGTCTAACGCCCGCGAATATCAAGCGCGCCGTGGCATGATGCGTTATCGCGACGAAGATGGAAAAATCCACTATTGCCATACCCTTAATGCTTCGGGATTGGCAACCTCGCGCTTAATACCGGCCATCCTCGAACAGTACCAACTTCGCGACGGGTCGGTCAAAGTACCCGATGTCCTCGTGCCATTTATTGGCAAAACCATTATCAAAAAGGAGCAATAAAACCGGGCAACCGGTTTTTCTTTATGAACAATATTCGCGTTCTCGAATCGCCATTTGAACCTTGGGTGGCCGCCGATTGTCGCATTTTAATTTTGGGCAGCTTTCCTTCGGTCAAAGCGATCGAACAGGGATATTATTATGGCAATCCGCAAAATCGTTTTTACGCCCTTATGAGCGCCTTGCTTAATGAAGATCTTGTTTGCCCTAGTGGTGTAAGCAAAAAGGATATTTTATTAAAACACCATATCGCCATTTGCGATGTTGTGGCCTCTTGTCGCATTAAAGGTTCCTCTGACGCCTCGATTCAAGCTGTAAAGTTTATCAATCTGAAAGCAATACTTGAAGGCACCCATATTAGACACATTTTTCTCAATGGCGGCACTGCCACTAATCTTTTTGATAAAGCGTTTCCCGAAATGATTGATTGGCGAACAAAATTACCCTCTACCAGTCCCGCTAACGCTAGAATGAGATTGGCCAATTTGGTAGACGCCTGGTCGCCAATCTATCAATATTTACGACCGAATAATATGTGATATAATCAAGATGCCATCGCGATGGGATAAGTGCGAACCAGGTCAGGACGGAAACGCAGCAGCCTTAAACATCTTGCTCATGTGCGGTGGTTTCTCTCTTTAATGAAACAAGACAAAACAACATATTTTATGAAATCGGCCCTTCGCCAAGCGAAAAAAGCCGCATTAATCGACGAAGTCCCTATCGGCTGCGTTATTGTTAAAAATGGACGTATTATCGCTAAAGGGCATAATGTTCGCGAGTCGCATCTTGACCCCACCGGACACGCCGAGATGATTGCCATAAGGCAAGCCGCACGCAAGCTAAAATCTTGGCGGTTGAATGGCTGTGATCTTTATGTCACGATTGAACCATGTTCGATGTGTGCCGGAGCGATTGTGCTAGCGCGAATTGATAAGGTAATCTTTGGGGCCAGCGACCCTAAAGGTGGAGCGCTTGGGTCATCATACAACTTATATGAACAACCCAAGTTGAATCATTATCCCAGCGTGATATCCGGCGTAATGAATTCCGAATGCCAAACGATGATATCCAATTACTTTAAAACCAAAAGAAATCAAAAATAGGGGCTTTTTGCAAAGATATTAAAGTTATGACAAACATTAGAAAAATGACAATGATGGCACTTTTTATCGCTTTTCTTTCATCTTGCACATCATCGGTAACGATTTCTTTCTACTCTTTTAGTTACCCAAGTTATACAAGCCCCGCGTTTGACTTCAATCCGATTTTTGGCACCAAGCGCAAACTTTCCGAATACGAGATTACACGTAGTTTTGGTTTGGTAGAATCAACCTTATTTGAGGGACCCGTTTTAAACCCTCAAAACTACGCCGAAGATGAAACGGGAGATCCATACTATCGTGAAGATGAAAGCAGCATTGTCGCAGAGCCCATTGACTATTCGGAAGAAGAAATTATATTTGAAGGTCAAAATAATATTTTGCATGATTTTTTGGAAACCAAACAAGGCGGATCTTTATCAGAAGTTGAAATAACGGAACTATTTGATATTCTCGACCAAAATGATGAGATTATTAATCATCAAGAAGTCGTTTCTTCGGAAACCATTCTTTATCACGGCTTTTTAGACGGGCAACAATATAGTTATAACAACTATCACAAGATTGAACAGCGAGAACTGACAAGGTTTGACAATGACATTATTGACGGAAGTGGTTCTGGCATTGTTTATTTCCAAGACGGGTTTGAACACGAATATACCCTTACGGAACAAATTCAGGCTACGGGGTTTAAAGTGTATGAAATACGTGATGAGACTTTTCCTTCCGGAAGTACATCGGCATTTGATTATAAGATATCGAGCATGCGCCAACCGGGAATGTTTAAACAAGCGTTAACGATGGGCGGAGGAGGTCGCGCCAAGCGTTTCATCACCGACACCCTCGAGATTTATGCCCCATACCTTGATTATGAAAGCGATGATTTCAGCGAATATTATTCTTATGACATTACCTCCGAAAAAACGGAGGAAAAAACAACAGTAACCTTTACATTACAAATCGATCAACATTTAGAAGCCGAAACTAAAATGGTTTATGAGATGGACCTGATATATGAAATCATCATTGAAGATGGAATCGTTACAACCATTCACGCTCATCAGGTAACATGGGCAAATCTATAAATCATAAGTCGTCAATACTGACCGCGGCACCCTATTATTGTATAATAAGTTTTTATGAAAGAAAGAGAAAACGCCATGCTTGAATTAAGAGAGATTACAAAACAATATATGGTCGGGAAACGACCATTACAGGCGCTTAATGGCATCAATTTACACTTCGATGACAAAGAATTTGTGGCCATATTAGGACCTTCTGGTTGTGGCAAAACGACGCTTTTAAATTTGATTGGCGGCCTTGACCAATACACGACCGGGGATTTAATTATCGATGGACTTTCGACAAAGAATTTTAAAGATCGCGACTGGGATAGCTACCGGAATCATCGTGTGGGATTTGTATTTCAAACATATAACTTAATCATGCACCTCAATGTACTTCAAAATGTTGAGCTGTCGATGACATTATCCGGCGTTGGCGCGTCAGAACGCAAACGACGAGCGACGAAAGTACTTGAAGATGTTGGACTGGGCGACAAGATTTATAAGAAGCCGAACCAATTATCTGGCGGAGAAATGCAACGTGTCGCCATTGCGCGGTCGATGGTTAATAAACCAGACATTCTTTTAGCCGACGAACCGACTGGTGCTCTTGATAGTGTCACGTCAATGACAATTCTTGAGATGCTTAAAGACATTAGCAAAAAACGGCTTGTAATTATGGTGACCCATAATCGCGAACTCGCCGAAAAATTTGCCACCCGCATCATTAAATTAAAAGACGGAATGGTTATCTCTGATTCCGCGAATACCGATTCAATTAAAGTGCCCGATGTGATTGGTGAAGAAGTTGGCAAAAAGACATCGATGAGTTTTAAGACAGCCTTACATATTAGTTACAATAACTTACTAACTAAAAAAGGCCGGACAATTATGACGGCTTTCGCTGGCAGTATCGGCATTATTGGCGTGGCCCTTGTTATCGCTGTATCTAATGGTTTTACCAATTATATTCATCGAATTGAATCTTCAACATTATCGGGCTTTCCAATAACTGTAAATAGTGTCGCCTTTAATTTTGCGCCACCTGATCGCGTCGTCGACGTGCCACTATTCCCCGAAGAGGACAATGTGCTAGTTTATGACCAGGAATTAATTGCTGGCCACGTAAATAGTTGGACACCAGAATATTTTGATTATATTGAAGGAATTACTGAGCTATCAGCTGTTAATAGCATTAGCTACCGTTATTCAGTCGGCATGAATCTCGCTGTCAAGAGTCCGGCGGGGAATGTGTCAATGTGGGATGAAGACGGGGGCGGAATTTTTACTACTCTATCTAATCTATCCACTTCGTCTTGGCACGAACTGCTTGGCGATGAAACTTTCGTCAGCCAGTATTATGAAATACTGGGCACTGAGGGCGAAAGCCGATACCCAGAGTCGGTTGATGAAGTCGTCCTTATCGTTGATGAATACAATCGCGTTGAACGGGAAATCCTTCAAAATTTGGGATTACTAAATTCCGCGGATGGTAACACGACCAACATCACGTTTGATGACATTATCGGCAAACAAGTGCGCCTGTTTAATAATGATGAATATTACATTTATGATCCAAGCACTTCAATTACCGTAACCGATGTAATTGCCGGGGCTAAAGAAATGCGGATGTATCGACGTCCCGATATCACGGAGTTAACGGGACTTTTTGCTGACCCCGATATCGGGCGGACGATAACCATCACAGGCATTATGCGACCCCGCGAAGCCTCGGCCACAAGTTTAATGGCGACAGGACTTGGTTATCTTCCCGAACTTGCGGGCGTGATGATGGAGGAAAACGCTGCCTCAGCCATCGCGACTGATCACTTCAATAATTATTATTTAGAAGCGATGAATATCGGCGGTACCATTATCAATGTGCCACATTTTTATAGCACGCTTCACCAAGGCGTCGAATCTTCACCGCTTGATTATATTAATCACGCCAAATATTTAGGGACCGATTTATCCACTAATGAAATTATTGTGTCGGCGCTTGATCAACTGAGCACGAGCGTTCCGATTAATCTGTCGCTCATCGCCGGTATATCCATATTCCCAAGGAGTTTCGCTGATAAGGAAATTATCATTGAATACCTAGACGCTTGGAATGATGTCCACGATGACAACGAACATATTTATTACACCGATTTAGCAGAAAATTTAACATCTTCTTTGGGAACTATGATTGATGTCATATCTATTGTATTAATTGTTTTTGCCAGCATATCCCTCGTGGTTTCTAGTGTCATGATTGGCATCATTACCTATGTGTCCGTGATTGAAAGAACAAAAGAAATTGGTGTTTTGCGAGCGATTGGCGCAAGGAAGAAAGATATTGCGCGCCTGTTTGAAGCGGAAACGGTCATCATTGGATTTTCCGCTGGTGTTATTGGCGTGGTTATTACTTTGTTATTAACGATTCCCATTAATTTAATTTTAAATGCCGCTTTCCCAGGGCAAGGTTTAGGGGCGATTGCCTCGCTTAACCCGCTTCATGGATTGCTCTTAATTATAATAAGTGTCGGACTTACTTTGTTCTCAGGATTGATGCCGAGCCGTGTCGCCAGCAACAAGGATCCTGTCGTGGCACTGAGGACAGAATAGTGATTTTTATTGCCCCTCACATTCACGAAGCTTTAGAAAACAAAAAACCGGTTGTTGCTTTAGAATCAACCATTATTTCTCATGGTATGCCATATCCGCAAAATGTAGCGACGGCCTTATCCGTTGAACAAGAAATAATTAATCAAGGAGCGGTTCCGGCCACGATCGGCATTATCGATGGGGATGCCATAATCGGTATGAGTCATGACCAAATCGAGCAATTCGGCAAGCGTCAAGGAATTAGCAAAGTATCGCGCCGCGATCTCCCACATATCTATGCCACTAAATCTTGGGGAGCGACCACGGTTGCCGCCACCATGATACTAGCCAAACAAGCCGGCATCGAAGTTTTTGTGACCGGAGGCATTGGTGGCGTCCATCGAAATGCCGAAGTTACGATGGACATATCGGCTGATTTAGAAGAATTGGCACGCACTGATGTTACCGTCATTTGCGCAGGAGCCAAAGCAATTCTCGATTTACCAAAGACACTTCAATATTTGGAAACCAAAGGCGTGCCTGTCTATGGATTTCAAACGAAGAGGCTTCCGGCGTTTTATGTTAGAGATTCGGGGTTAACACTCGACTATGAAATAAACGATGAAGCAGAAGCAGCCAGGATTATCCGTACTAAACGAGCGAACAATCTTCACGGAGGAATTTTAATAACTGTTCCAATCCCTCGCGAATTTGCGCTTGATAAAACAGCAATGGATTACGCCATCAAAACGGCGCTTGATGAAGCCGATAAATTTAATATCAAAGGTTACGAAGTAACGCCGTTTCTCCTTCGCCGCGTTGGCGAACTAACAAAAGGGGCATCGCTTGAAAGTAATATTGCCCTTATTAAAAACAACGCTCGAATTGGAGCGCGTATCGCCAAGGAATTAGTTTTGATATGACAACAGAATTTATTCTTGCGGAAGCATTAAAAAAGATGATGGCGCTACAACCGCTTGAACAAATAACGGTTAAGGCTCTCGTTGAAAAATGCGATATCACCAGACCGACGTTTTATTATCACTTTCATGACATTTATGATTTGCTGGCATGGATTTTCCTTAACGAAAAAATTGAAGGCATCGATAAAGCTGCCTCATGGCAAGAAGCCATCTTAAAAATTGGCCGTTATTGTGTGACGAATCGTTCGCTCGTGCGCCAAACACATGAAAGCGCGGGACGCGATCTGCTAATTGAATTTTTAAATAATAATCTCTATGCCTTTCACCTTCGCGCCATAGAAACAATCGATGTTCAAAAACGTATAGACATTGATGATAGAAAAAGGCTGGCCCTGTTTTATAGTGCCGCGCTTAATGCTGTTTTGCTTGATTGGATTCGTTCAAATATGAAAGAACCGCTTCTTGCTATTACGGAACGATTGTCGCCACTAGTGGGAAATTATTTAGAACCCTTAATTAAGGAGCAGATATATGAAAACGTTTGATTTCTATTTGCCAACCCGAGTCTATTTTGGTCGGGGCCGCGAGAATGAAACGGGTAAAATCGTCAAAGAATTAGGCCATAAGAAAGTCTTGCTTCATTATGGGCTTGGTTCGGTTGTCAAAAGCGGACTATTGGAGCGTGTTAAAAAATCATTGACCGAAGTTGGCATCTTATTTGTCGAGCTTGGTGGTGCAAAACCAAACCCCGAGATTGCGCTCGTGCGCGAATTAAGAACGTTGGCACAGCAAGAACATGTCGACCTAATCATTGCCATTGGCGGCGGATCCGCTATCGATTCGGCGAAAATCGCCGCGGCCGCATTTTACTACCAAGGTGATCCTTTCGATATCTTGCTCCATAAACATGTACCAACACGGAGTCTGCCGGTCGGCATTATCCTCACAATTGCCGCGGCCGGAAGTGAAATGTCATCTTCGGCGGTTGTCACTGATCCTACCACCAAAACAAAACGAGGCTTTAATAGCGAATTGAATCGTCCCTTATTTACTATCATGAATCCCGAACTCACTTATAGCGTTTCGAAATACCAAACGGCAGTGGGCGTTGTCGATATGATGATGCATACCCTCGAACGATATTTCCGTCCGTCCGCCCCGCTTGAATTTGCCGATTCAATGGCCGAAGCCATAATAAAGGCAGTGATTGAAGCCGGACCCATCGCCGTTAATGATCCCAAAAATTATGATGCTAGGGCAACATTAATGGTCGCCAGTTCGTGGGCTCATAATGGATTAACTAGCATTGGAAAAGATGTGGAGATGCCTGTTCATATGTTAGAACATGTCGTCAGTGGCTTATACCCCGCAGTACCTCATGGCGCCGGTCTCGCAGTGTTATTCCCTGCGTGGGCATTACATTTTTATAAGCACGATATTCCTAAATTTGACCAGTTTGCCCATAAGGTTATGGGCGTTCATCTTGATGACCCCATTAAAAATGCTGAAACTGGCATCTTGAAGTTAAGAGAGTTTTTTGGTAGTTTAGGTATGCCACTTACTTTAAGGGAACTCGGAATCGATAATCCCGACATCGATTGGATGGTCGCGAAGTTGACGCATGGCGGTACACGTGTGGTTGATCACTATGGACAACCGCTCGACCAAGAAGTAGCGAGAAGCATTTATACTTCATGTCGATAAGGAGTAAGTATGCGTAAAGAAGATTTATTTAGTTTGGCTGTCTATGCGGTGATGATTGTCATCGCTTTATTTGTTGGCTTACAAGTGATTGCCCCATCGTTTACCGTCACCGGCATTACGGGAACCAATCAATATTTATTTGCCTTAGGCTCGATCATGGCAGGTTTTTTCATTAATGTTATCTTGCTAGAGCTTGGCCACGTCGTTGGCGCTAAGGTTGGCGGATATGATGTTTTATCGGTCAATATATTAGGTTTTTGCCTTTATAAGCACGATGGAAAATTCAAATTTGGCATCCGCTCGTTTGATGGATTAACCGGAGAAACTAAAATCACACCGCGAAAACAAAATGCGTCGCCTTATCCCAACCTTTGGTTTGGGCTTATTTTCTTCGTGATTGAATTTATCGCCGGAATTGTCGCTTATTCATTAATTCCGACGGATTTATGGATTCGTTATTCCATTATCATTGCCACAGCAGTCGGCGGCATGCTCATGTTTTATAATGTAATGCCATTAAAACTCGACACGATGAACGATGGCTATCGTATGGCTTTAATATCAAAAGGTGTTAACGTTGAAGCATACAACGAGCTGATGCGGATTGAACGGCTATATAGCGAAGGCAAGGAGCCCGACGGCATTAAAACATTTGAAGAAATCACCACCCTGACGGCGCAAGTGAACCTTTATCGCGTCTATGAGCTCTTGGGACTGGACAAGTTTGAGGAAGCTGAGGCGCTACTTGATAACATTATCGCTAAACCCGAAAAGCTAAACGATGTCACGAACGGACGGGTCTTTTCACAAAAGATTTATATTCGTTTGCTTTTGTCGTCCAAAGAAGAAGGGGTGGAGTTTTATAAAAACAAAATGAATTCGCGGCAAAAGAAATTCTTGGCCAGCGATTTATCAATGGAATCGTTACGGGCTTATCTACTTGTAGCGGGCACGGTTGAAGATAGTCAAAGCGAATGCATTTATGTGCTTGAGCGCAAAAAAGGGGCTTTAAAGCGATCGGTTGAACCAGGACGAAAAGACGTTGAAAACCGCCTATTTGACAAAGCGTTTGATAAAGTCAAAACCGAACATCCCGATTGGACATTCACTTACTAGCTAATAAAAACGCTTAGGCATTGAAACTTAAGGGTTTTTTTGATGCTTATTTTTCTTCAGGTTCTTTTTTATCGACGACAAGGGTTTTGGTTTTTTGACGCAATTTTTCGGAAGTAACCGCCACCTTAACAATGATGAAGAGGACAATACCAATGATTAGAAAATCGATAATCGTTTGAATGAAATTACCATAGGTGAGGCGAATCGGAGCGATGGACCAGCCACTTGGCGGTAGGAAGGAATCGGGATCTTCAAGTGGATTATTAGGCGTGCCATCACGAAGGGTAAAGTACCATTGCTTGATGTCGGTGCGGACAATCCATGATATCAAGGGCATCAGGATATCGTTGACAAGACTGCTAACAATTTTTGCAAAGGCGGCCCCAATGATGACACCAACGGCAAGGTCAAGCACATTACCTTTTAGAATAAAGGCTTTGAATTCAATCAATAATTTTTTCATATGGTTCTCCAACGCTATGCAAATAGAGCGCGATGTCTTTATATTATAAGCAAATCAACCACTATTTGGAGCCACAATTGGTTCTTCGGTTGCAAGTTGGCCCGATTTTTGATATATATTTCATCATATAGAGGTGGATAAATGAACAAAATTAAGTTGATTACCGATTCGACTTCTGATTTGCGTCGCGAGACTTATGAACAATACGATATCGAAGTTGTGTCGCTATTAGTCAATTTTGGCGAAGAGTCATTCCGCGATTTAGTCGATATCGACTTGAAACAATTGTATGCTCGCTGCGAAAACAAAAAAGAGTTCCCTAAGACCTCTTCGGTGCCGCCACAAGTATTTGTTGACATTTTCAATAAATATTTAGATCAAGGGTACGATATTTTCTTTGTGGGCATTGGAAAAGAATTATCGCTCACTTATAACGCCGCTAACATGGCGCTAAAAGAAATCAATCGTGGCAAAATTCGCATTGTCGATAGCGCTAACTTGTCGTCAGCTTCGGGGCTATTGCTAATACGGGCGGCCGAACTTCGCGAGCAAGGCAAAAATGTCGATGAAATTGCCGATGAAATCGAACGGTTATCGCACCATCTTCATGTATATTTTGCCGTTGAAAATCTTGAGTTCCTGTACCGAGGCGGACGCGTCAGCGCCGGAAAGTATTTTCTAGGCACGATGATTCACGCGCACCCCATTATCAAAGTAAGCAATGGAAAACTAAGCGTTTATAAAACTCCGAAAGGAAAAATGGTCAAAGCGCTTGATGAAATGCTTAATGAATTCTATCGCATTGGGCCCGACAAAATCGATTTGGGTCACGTGATGATTACGCATGCCTTTGCCGATGATAGCGCCGCTTATATCAAGAAAAAACTAATGGAAATGGGTATTCCCGAAAATAACATTTATATTTCTATGGCCGGCTCCGTTATTGGTACCCACTGCGGGCCCAATACTATTGGAATCCTCTTCATCGAAAAGTAAGTAAATAAAAAGCACTTCTTACTGGTCTGAAGTGCTTTTTTGTTGCAATTATTTTCCCGAAACAGCTAATTTTTTGATTAATATGCTTGGTGAACTAATTGAAGATAATTGTAGCTCTCTATCGTTAGCGATATCAGAAATATCGAGAAATAAGTCTTTCAAATTTCCAGCTATTGTAATGAGATTAACAGCTCGTGATATTTTGCCAGATTCAATTAAAAATCCCGATGCTTGTAATGAGAAGTCGCCTGATTGCGCGTTAAGACCGGCGTGCAAACCTTGCACTTCTTTAATTAATACGCCTTCTTTGACGTTTGAAATCATGGCATCAACCGATTTTTTCCCAGGCTTTACCGATAAGTTGACATAGCTCGTGGCGATGCGACCACTACCGCCACGATAACCATTACCGGTGGACCTTACTCCATCATTGTGAGCGGTCAACAGGTTATAAAAATATGTAGAAAGCATGCCTTTTTCAATAATCGTTTTATTGTAGGTGGCCACTCCTTCATCGTCAAAGTAACGGAAGAAGCAATTCTTATTTAAAGGAGTTTCACTTACCGTTAGCTTTTTACTAGCGACGAGTTGATGTAATTTTCCGGCAAGAAGCGAGGATTTCTTTTGGACTTGTTCGGCATCGGCCCCTTCAAGGTAGGCATCAAGAAGGGAAGCGGCAACTTTAGGACTCAAGACGACTGGATATTTCTTGCTTGGCAATGGAGCGGCTCCAATTTTTCCAAGCGCTTCATTAACTAAGGCTTTCACAAAATCATCAATGATGAAATTAGACGGGTCGTTTGATAAATGAATTTTGTAGGCTGACCGTGTCGCTTCGCCATCTTTGACGAGGACGCTCGCATAGTAATAGAAGTAGTTGGACTTGCTCTTTAAATCAAGTCCGTATGAATTTAAGAGATGAACCTCACCATCTGACTCCGAATACGACACGCTTTCGACTTCGCTGATGCGAGGGTCGGCCGCTTTAAGTTTTTTCTCGATTTCATAAAGGTTAGCGAGTTTCTTGTCGACTGATAAGGTGCGAATCTCTTGATTATAAACATTGCCCTTATGGTATTTAGGCGAGCCAGGAAATAGAATTGCCGGATCGTCTTTATCAACGGCTTTGGCATTATCGATCACATGCGCAATAACAAAATCGGGGGCAGATTTGTCGAGTTTTTCGGTCGCGGCATAGCCGATTTTGCCACCATATATGCCACGGGCAGATAATGATTGGGCATCCTCGAGGGAATAGGAATCCACTTCACTATGAAAGAGACTGAAACTGAGTGCATAATGCTTTGAAACATAAAGTTCCAACGCTTCGATGCCGCGTTCTTTAGCGAGATCAAAATACTTTGAATACTTAGCCATTAAGCGATCCTCCTTGGCCACCGACCGTGATTTCGCTTACGCGAATCGTAGGTTGTCCCACATCGACTGGGATACTGCCCGATACCGAACCGCACATTCCTTGCGCACGGAGCAAGTCGTTTCCAACCATGTCGATTTTCTTCAAAATGTCAGCGCCATTGCCAATTAATGTAGCGCCTTTTACTTGTTCGGCAACTTTGCCATCTCGAATCATGTAAGCTTCTGAAACCGAAAAGTTAAAATCGCCGGTGGCGGGATCAACCGAACCTCCGCCAAGGGATTTGGCATATAGACCAAATTTTGTCGCGCCGATAATTTCTTCCGGTGTTGAATGACCATTATCGATATAGGTGTTGCTCATCCGCGAGGTGGGTTCATATTTGTAACTTTGACGCCGGGTGGCCCCATTCCCTTTAACACCCATACGACGGCCATTGAAATCATCGACAAGATATTGTTGTAAAATGCCGTTTTTAATCAAAACATTCTTTTGGGTTTTGTGACCCTCATCATCAATGGTGCCTGATCCCCAGGCGTTAGGAATTGTGCCATCATCAATCGCGGTAACGACAGGATTGGCAATTTGTTGACCGACTTTATCGGTGAAGACTGATAGTTTTTTAGCCACCGAAGTAGCTTCTAATGGATGGCCGCATGCTTCGTGGAAGATGACTCCACCAAAACCATTGCCAATAACGACGGGCATTTTGCCACTTGGGCAAGGCGCGGCGTGGAGCAGTTTGATTGCGCTTTTGGCAACCTCTAGCGCTTTGGCTTTATAATCAATCGTTTTCGTGAAAAATTCAAATCCTGACGAAGCTCCGGGACCTTCAAACGAAGTTTCAATTTTACCGTTTTCAGCGGCGAGTGCCACGAAGGCCATTCGGCCTCGTTGGCGGTCATCGCGGAATTCTTTTCCGTTTGAATTGAAGATGTAAACTTTCTTATCGTTATCCATCAACATTGTTTGGACGCGAACGAGACGTTTGTCATAGTTTCGAATAATGTCATTTGCATCTTTTAACAAGGCCATCTTTTCTGAAGTTGGAACCTCATTGAAGGGGCGTTCAATTAGATGAATATTGTTGACGCGCCCTTTCTTAAGGGTCGTGACCGTTACTTTACGCGGTTCATTAAACGATTTAGACAACGATTCTGCCAAAGCCGATAAGCCTTTTAGCGACACATCGTTGGTGTAACCATACACACTTTGAAGTTTGTTCAAAATGCGGATGCCGGCACCATAGGATAAATTACTCGTGGAAGTTTCCACTTGTCCATTTTCTAATGACAGCGAATTGGAAGTCGTTTCTTCAAGATAAATTTCTGAAAAATCGGCTCCCGTCGCCAAGGCGATGTTTAATACCTTTAAAGCGATTGATTTAGAAATCATAAAGGAACTCCTTAATTTAAATTAGTGCCGTCATTATAACATAATGAAACCGATTGAGAGTTTGATTGACTTTTAAATTCAGGTTTTTGATTTATATAATTGTTGGGTTTCTTTGATGGTTTTGCCCCATAATAAAGACATGGAAAATATTGAACATATTAAACGTTTAAATGACCAGTTAATTGAAAAACGCCTTGTGTGGACCAAAAGCGATTATGCGCTTCTATCGGGCAAGGGAACAGTTCACGGAAGAATGCTTGGCTTTCTTTCCACGGGTGCGGCTAATCGTGAAAAATTATGGAAACAAGGACGCATAATTTTTGGGTATGGCTACAAGACTTATACCGACCGCGATTTTACACGCCCATATCTGGTCTGGGTGCTATTCTCTCCCATGTCCATTTTTGAAACGGAACCGCAGCGGTACGAAAAGGTATTCGCATCACTCCAACCATTAATTTCACAAGAGAAGGGACCATTCACAAACCGTAAATTAACGTATGCGTTAACGAGCCCTTTAACCGAAGCTAAATATTATCAGATCCCCGAACAATTCACTGACGGAAAATTAATATACGTTTCCGCGATGTATGTGTATCCCGATATTCACGATCAAATCGTGCTTGGAATAATTCCCATTATCATTGCTCCCGATATTAGTAAAGAAATAATGCCCGTTCCTGAAGCATTTTTAAGCAATCAATTCGACCATAAAATGAATATTTAACTTGATTCATATTCATATAAATAAAACAATGCACATTGATGATTTTAATAATGATAACTACTAGTTTTTTACTAAATGATTAACCATTAAAAAACCCTTTGAAAAGTCTTTGCATTTTAAAAAACGCTTGCATTATTATGTAACTAGATATTGGGCCACGAGCCCTGACAAAAAGAGAGAGCGTATGAAAAATAATCGAAAACGACTAACTATTATCTTTTCGTCTTTCTTTGCTACCGCGATGCTTGTTTCCACAATCTCATTTTCGCCCCAAGACGTTGACGCGCTTGGAGGAATCGCCATTACTTCAGCGACCAACATCAACCTTAATAATCTTGATGATGCTGCTGTAAACTCCTATTACACAGGTGTTTCGGGACTTTCAGGGACAACCTTAAAAGGTGAACTTCACGAAATTGTTGACGATCACTATGCCTATTCCTACACGAAAACCCCCGATATCATGCGCGTCACTGATCGCGATTGGGGCTTATCTCCGGCATCTCCTGACGCCAATGGATATCAAACATTTGATTTACTGGCCGACGATCCATATATGAATCTTCTATATGGCCAATATAATGGGTCAGTTTCTACAGCGTATCTTTGGTCGGCCGATCATACCACAATTTGGAATAAAGAACATACGTGGGCAAAATCACACGGAGACTTTGGCGAAACGGCACCGGCTGGTACCGATTTACACCATCTACGGGCATCCGATCAAAACAATAACCTTTATCACAGTAACTATGATTTTGGCGTCGTCAGCACGGTCACGGCGATTGTAAATGACGAAAGGGGAAACCCTTCGGGCAAAGTTGGCTACGCGTCTGGATTCACCGCTGATAAAGTCTATGAACCGCGCGACGAAGACAAAGGCGATGTTGCTCGGATGATTTTCTATATGGCGACACGCTACACCGAATATTTATCAATCGGCGAGCCGATGTTACGTATAATTGATGAGTTAAGCCTCTCAATTACAGTTACCTCAAGCACGACCGTTTATGGCGAAATGGGCATCTTATCGCATCTCCTCGCTTGGAACGATTCGGACCCAGTATCCGAATATGAGATACATCGTAATAACCTTATTTATAATAATTTCCAAGGCAACCGAAATCCTTATATCGACCACCCCGAATGGGTCGATATCGTCTATGATCCAACATACGCTGGACCAGGAGCCTCAATCGAACCAGGGTCAAGTTCTGTTGGTGCTGGCACGACGCCAACCGCTCCTTTAAGTTCAATCGCAGTTGATATTACGAATGCCGATACTTCCTACTATGTGGGAGAAACATTCTCGACTTCCGGACTAATTGTCATTGCCACCTATACCGATGCTTCAAGCGGATTGGTCACTGGATTTATCACTTCGCCCGCTGATGGAGCGATTCTTGATACGATCGGCACACAGGCAATCAATGTGTCATATACGAAAGATGGAGTAACCAAAACCACAAGTTATCAAGTTCAAGTGGAAGAAGTTCCAATCGTGACGACAGATACAGTCAGTATTACCTCGACAAATGTGCCGGGGATTACCACGGCAGCTTACGCGCTTGATCCAGTTACTTATACCGAAGCAACCACGGGATTATCATTCACCTATTACAAAATGATGAAACGGTCCTCAACTAGCCTTGATCTCCAATGTCAGGGGGGCACCTTCTATCTATTCAATAATTCATCGATGGCAAATATTAAATCTTTAACACTGACTTATTCAGTCGCTCCGCTCAATAACTTTATGGTAAGAGGCGGCACTTCCATCAATCCAACCGCGGGCACGATTATTACCCCGAACATAAATGGTTTAGTTTACACATACAACTTCGCAATCGGTTCATTCCCGTATTTTACGATTACGTATGCGATTAACGTTTCTTATGTAACCAGTTTTGTGTTTGAATTTGGAACGGAATCAACTCCTCCCGTGACGCTTTCAAGCATTGAAGCGACACCTGATCAAACCGAAACGGTTTTTGCTGTCAATGATCTATTTACATACACCAACTTAAATGTTGTCGCCACTTATAGTGATAGCAGCACCGAAACCATTACTTCTTATAGCGTTTCCGCTCCTTCGATGACCACGAGCGGGGCAAAAACAGTTACGGTCACTTATCTTGATAAAACAGATTCCTATGTGATTCATGTTTGTGCCCTAACATCGCTTAGCGTGACTCCGACGGTTACTAGCATTTCTGTTGGAACAACTTATAGTGACCCGGGAATTACGGGCATAGCTATTTTCTCTGATGGAACGGAAAGTTTCACCAAATCACTTACAGCTTCCAACATTTCACTGTCAAATGTCGATACATCAACGACCGGCACCAAGAATGTTACGGCTACATATACATATAACGGGATGACGGCAACAGCCAACTTCTCGATTTCAGTCGTCGCCCCCGTCGAAACCGCCTCTTGGGGACATACGTTCACCACGATTTCTGAATTCACTTCGGCTTATAACAAGAAACCCTATACAAGCTACACTTTAACGGATTCCACCGGCGTTACAGGTTCAGTCACTTGGTCGTATTTATTTACGGCGGCTACCAAAAAGTACTACGCTGGCTACGATTCCATCAAAGGGGTACAGCTTGGTAGTGAAGCCGCTTCCTATAAAGCCATTCAGTTATCTTCACAAACATCATATTCTAATGTGACAAAGATTGTGGTGGAAACTAGCGGCGCCGCCTCCATCGCGGGGACTTTAAAGGCCTATATCGATTCCACCAGCAGTCAATTTGGCGCTACCTATACATTAACCGCGACGAACACCGCCGTTACATTTACGAGCACTTCAGGGATGAGCGGCATTCCCATTCTTGCTTGGTCACAAACGTCCGCCAAGGCTTTCTACATTAAATCGATCACGATTTATACAACCTAAAATTGATGTCTATAAATAACAAAAGTCGGTCCAAGGGCCGACTTTATCGTTTTGATTGAGCGAAGAATTTATTAGTTATTCTTTGTCCATTAAGTGATGGAAAATCCGTTTGATATCTTTTGGATTTAAAAACGGATACAGGCGATCGACATTCAAATTGGGATATTTTCCTTCAAGGTATTGATCAACAAGACCAGAAAGCGCTTTTTCACTGACGAAGGGAACAATCGCGCTGATGTAACGCTCTAGTTCTTTTGTGGTCAGCGCTTTTTTAAACACTTCATCACAATCCGCTTCACTGAGAAATGGCATAATTGCCGGAAGTTTTAACTTGGCAAACTTCGGGTCGGAATCCAAGTATTTTTGCATAATTTCATGAACATCGTCCTCGTCCATAAAGGGCAGAATTCTCATGAGTTTCGACGTTTCGGGATCATCATCCTCATCGGTAAAGGAGAATGTTTTTCCCAAATGTCGCATGTGAGGACGAATGCTGCGATTAATATCATTTTTAATTCTTTGAGTGAATTCAAACATCGATCCCCGGCCATGACGACCTTCGCGTTCTTTTTCTTTCTCTTTCTCCTCTTCTTTTTCCTCATCTAACGCTTCATCGATATCTTCATCATCGTCATCTTCGTCGACGTGGATGAATTCATCGTCATTTTTAGAAGCTTCTTTGGCTTCTTCGGGTGTTAGTTTTACATAAATTTCTTGACCATCTTTTATAATTTTCTTTAAGATCATGTTATTTCCCTCCCAGGAACTTTTTTTCTGATAACGATAAACGTGATTCGAGCTCTTGAAAATCGACTTCTAATTTTCCATCGCGAATTTCGCGCAGAATCAATAAGCGCTCAGAGGGTGACATTTGATACAGAACATTGGGAAGATCAACCTTTAATGCGCCACTTGTAATTTTCTTGATGATGAATTGACGACTATGGCCCGCGAAGATGTTGTCCGGATCAATCATTGGGGTTTCGTCGAGACAAAGAATTTCATCAAATGTCGCATTTAGGTGTCGCGATAACAGCACGAGCATATCTAATGTTGGAACCGAAATGCCAGTTTCCCATTTAGATAGCGCTTGCCGCGTGATAAATAGCTTATCCGCCAATTGTTCTTGCGATAGATTGGCATTGCGACGCAGTGCCGATATTTTATTGCCGACTTGGACTGAATCAATCATCTTTTTCCCTCACCATCATGTTAAAGGACCGTAGTAACGAATACACGCAACGCGCAGTTGCACTTGCTTCCATCTTATTATGGATGAATTTATGGTTGAAAATGGTTTCCATTGATATTTATGTACTTAGATGATATTATTTCATCGCAACTTACTTTAGGCCCACTTGAGGCTTAAGGCGGAAGGAGACAACGTATGAAAAAAGGCATTCACCCCAAGTACTCCAAAGTGACCGTTACCTGCGTCACCTGCGGTACCACATTCGAAACGGGCTCAACACTCAAAGAAGTTCGTGTTGACACGTGTTCCAATTGCCACCCATTCTTCACTGGTAAACAACGGTTTACGCAAGCTGATGGCCGGGTCGATCGTTTCAACAAAAAGTACGGTCTTAACCAAGACAAGAAATAAGTACAAACAAGTGAAGATACCGCCGTCAACGGCGGTTTTTCATTTATAATGGTGATATTATGAAAAACAAATTTTACATTACTACGCCAATCTACTATCCCTCCGCCCGTCTTCATATTGGACACGCTTATAGCACGACGCTTTGCGATGTGTGGGCGCGTTATAAACGAATGTCTGGACACGATACCTTTTTCTTGACGGGAACCGATGAGCATGGCGAAAAGATTCAAAAAAACGCCATTGCCGCGGGCAAAGATCCCCAAACTTTTGTCGATGAAATCGTCGTCGGTATTAAGCACCTTTGGGCAGCATTAGATATTAGTAACGATGACTTTATTCGTACAACCGAGCCTCGTCATGAAATCGTCGTTAAAAAAATATTTACGCACATGATCAATCAGGGCGATATCTACCTTGGCAAATACGAAGGCTGGTATTGCACGCATTGCGAAGCGTTTTGGACCGATACGCAAGTGGGCGAGCAGCATTTATGCCCCGATTGTCATCGTGAAGTTCATAAAGCTAGCGAAGACGCCTACTTCTTTAAAACATCCAAATATGTCGACCGGTTATTAGAATATTACGACGCTAACTTAAAATTCATCATGCCCGAATCTCGTAAAAACGAGATGATTAACACCTTCATAAGGCCAGGACTTGAAGATCTTTGTGTTTCAAGAACTTCGTTTTCGTGGGGTATCCCCTTAAACGAAGATCCAAAACACGTTGTCTATGTGTGGCTTGATGCACTGTCAAATTACATCACGGCATTAGGTTATGGTTCTAATGATGCATCTAAGTTCAATAAGTTTTGGGCTGATCCTAACAGCGAAATCATCCATGTGGTGGGTGCTGATATTACGCGGTTTCACGCCATCTACTGGCCGATGTTTTTGATGGCACTTGGGCTTAGATTACCCGACCGCCTTTTTGTACATGGATTATTGATGATGAAAGATGGCAAAATGTCCAAATCAAAAGGCAACGTCATCGATCCGCTTCAATTAATTGAAAAATATGGCACTGACGCTGTCCGCTATTATTTAGTGCGTGAAACGATATTCGGAAGCGACGGCCAATTCACCCCCGAACAATTCGTGGAACGCATTAATGTCGATCTTGCCAATGACTTTGGTAATTTACTTAATAGAACGTTAACGATGATTGAAAAATACTTCGAAGGCGTTATTCCAATTTATGTCGGTAGCGTCACACCATTTGATGATGATTTATATAATCTAGCGATGTCCACCATTAAAGAGTATCAAGATAATCTCGATGATTTAAAAATTACCGAAGCATTTATAAAGGTATTTACGCTTATCAGTCGCGCGAATAAATACATTGATGAAACGCAACCATGGTCGTTATCCAAAGATCCCGAGAAGAAGCGAGAACTTGCTAGTGTTATGTCGCATCTATCAAGCGTACTTTATATCGCGGCCATCTTATTGCAACCAGTTTTAACGAAGGCGCCTCAAGAAGTGTTTGCTCAAATGGGAGTTGACCCATCAATTAATCACTTCTCATTCGTCACCAATTTTGGAATAGTCGGCGGTAGTCATGTTCAAAAAGGCAAGCCCCTATTCCCGCGACTTGATGCGGCGATTGAAGTGCCCTTTATTGCTTCATTAATGCAAAAATAATTATGAATATCACCCTAACATCATCAAATTATGCCACGCTTAATTTTTACGACGAACGAAAGCGCAATTTGCTTTTAATCTTTCCTGGTGGCGGCTATGCATACACGTCAAAACGAGAAGCCGAACCAATCGCTAAGTGTTTTGGGAGCGATGGCTATCACACGGCAATTTATTATTACCGAGAAACAAAACTAATTTTTCCAGATAATATAAAAGAAGGCCAAGAACTTCTTCAAATTCTGAAGAGTCATCCCCTTGTTAAGAGGATTTTCGTAATTGGATTTTCCGCCGGTGGCCATTTTGCGGCTTCGTTAGCAATATCACAATCTTCTATCGTCAAAGCCTCAATCCTTGCATACCCCGTCATTACCCCGAATATTCGCTATCGTCATTCGGTGTCTTTCTTGAATTTACTTGGAGATGACTTATCACCGCGGCGGCTTGATGAGGTATCGCTAGAAAAACACGTTCACGCCAAAATGGGACCAGTGTTTTTATTTCACACGATGGATGATAATATTGTCCCTGTTGAAAATAGCATGATTTTTTTAGGGATGTTAAGAACTAAGGGCGTCAAAGCGGAAGCGCACTTCTTTCCATCTGGGAGACACGGCGTTTCCATTGCCACACCTGAAGTTACTTTCGATGACATGAATCCCTCGGATTTTGAGCGCGAGTATGGGCATCTTCAAGTATGGGTGTCGCTAGCAAAAGCTTGGCTAAACGGAATATGAACCAGGAAGTAATTGGCAAGTGTAGCGATTATACCCATGATGGGCAAGGCATCGTCAAGATTGACGGACTCCCTATTTTTGTTGAAGGTTTATTTATTGGAGAAGAAGCCAAGATTGAAATCCTCTTTAATAAGAGTGATTACGCGATTGGTAAGATTATCAAACTTTTAAATTTAAGTCCCGACCGCATTACACCAAGGTGCCCTGTGGCGACCGCATGCGGTGGGTGTTCGTTTCAAGCACTGGCGTACCCCGCTCAACTTGCCTTCAAAAAAAGGAAGGTTAGCGAAGCGCTAAGAAAAATCGGTGGCATTGATGCCGAGGTTGATGAAGTTGTGGGAATGGAAAATCCCTACTTTTACCGTAATAAAACGCAGATGCCCGTTGGATATGATAAGCAAAACCGGCTTGTTTCTGGATTTTACCGTCGCTTTACGCATACGATTGTTCCCATTGAAAAGTGCTATATCGAAGATGAGCGCAGTAGCAGCATCTTGGCAAATATTAAGTTAGCCATGAAAGAAAATAAGATTATGGCGTACAACGAAGATACGCGAGTTGGCGTTATTCGCCATGTATTAATCAAAACTAGCCAAGCCTTTAAAGACATCATGGTAGTACTTGTTACAAACGCTGATTCGTTCCCCGGAAGGAATAATCTTGTTAAATCTATCAAAGAGAAATGCCCCGAAGTCACCACGATTGTTCAAAACATTAATCTAAGAGATACAAATGTCATCCTAGGCGAAAAAGAAAATGTCTTATTTGGCAAAGGTTTTATTAAAGATGAACTTCATGGACTGGCATTCAATATATCAAGTAAATCGTTCTATCAAGTTAACCCGATACAGGCATCAAAGCTTTATGATCTAGCAATGCAAAAGGCTGGTTTGACGGGTGACGAAATAGTCATAGATGCATACTGTGGCGTGGGAACTATTAGTTTAATTGCCAGTAAATTTGCCAAGGAAGTAATCGGCGTTGAAATCGTAAAAGAAGCGGTTGAAGACGCGATTAGAAACGCCCGATTAAACAATATTACCAACACCAAATTCTTTACTTCAGATGCTTCACAATTCATTGAAAACCTGATCCAACAAGGGACCAATATCGACGTTGTCTTTGTCGATCCTCCTCGCAAAGGGTTGGAAGACAGCTTCGTAAAATCATTACTAAAATTAAAACCCCAAAAGATTGTTTATGTATCATGTGAACCATCCACTCTTGCCCGAGATCTTAAATTATTAAAAGAATCTTACAATGTTCAATCAGTCTCTCCCGTTGATATGTTTCCAATGACATACCACGTTGAAACTATCACATTGCTTTCATTAAAATAGCACTTGTTTTATACTTGACGCATACTTGACAACACTACATTTTTTATCCAAATTTATAAAAATCAGCCATCAGATGACCTTCATAGGTATCTGATGGCTTTTTTTGTCTATGTATGCAAATTTCGTCCATTGTGGGAACATATTTTTTGGTTAAAAATAGCCTTTATTGTTCGAATGGTTGTCTTACGCAACATGTGTAACCAAGATTGATCATTGATTACATTAGAAACACTCATTATTCCATAAAAGAAAGTATTAGACTTCAACAAGTTCAAATGAATAATGAAATCTCTTAAATGCTGTGACATTTTGCACAATGATAATAAGACGAAATGCACATTAAAAATAAGACGAAATGCACATTAATGTTGATATTATGAAGCCATGATGATATACCTATATTGGGTGATACAATGGAGAAATATTATAAAAGGATTATGGACAAAGTATTGCAAGATGAGCTTAGCGCATTCGGTGCTGTGTTGATTAACGGACCTAAATGGTGCGGAAAAACAACCACAGCTAAACAGTACGTAAAAAGCATATTGAATATGCAAGACCCATCACAAAAATCTAACTATCTAAAAACTGCTGAAATTAATCCACTTGTTTTATTACAAGGTGAAAATCCTAGATTGATTGATGAATGGCAACTTGCACCAGAACTCTGGGATGCTATTCGACATGATATTGATGAAAAGCAAAAACAGGGTTTATATATTCTTACTGGATCATCTAAAGTGGATGAATCAAAAATCAGTCATTCAGGTGTTGGTAGAATTTCACGCGTTTTGATGAGAACAATGTCTTTGTATGAATCTATAGATTCAAATGGAACTGTTAGTTTATCGGATTTATTTGATTCGAAGTCTTTTAATATGGCAAAATCTAATCTATCTATCAATGATATATCCAAATTAATTGTTCGAGGCGGATGGCCCAACAGTATTGGAAAAGATATTAAAGTTGCAATGAAGCAAGTTGCAGGTTATATCCAAACAATTGTTAAGACGGAAATTAAAACAATAGATGGCGTTGAAAGAGATGAAGCTAAAACATTAGCCGTGCTTAAATCACTTGCAAGACACACGTCAACTCAAGCAACTGACGCAAAAATTGTTGCAGATGTGGAATTTAACCACTATACAATACATAGAAATACATTAAGTGACTATTTAAAGGTTTTAAGAGAATTATACATTATTGAAGACTTACCAGCATGGAGTCCTAAATTAAGAAGTAAAACAACGATTAGAACCTCAAATACTAGACATTTTATTGATCCAGCATTTGCAGCAACTCTACTAAATGCATCTCCAGATGATTTACTAAGAGACATAGAAACACTTGGTTTATTATTTGAATCCTTGGTTATTAGAGACTTGCGTGTATACACAGATTATTTAGGTGGATATGTTTCGCATTATAGAGATAAATCAGGTCTCGAAGCAGACGCCATCATTCATCTTAATGATGGTAGATGGGCGGCTGTTGAAGTTAAACTCGGTTCACATGATATCGATGAAGCAGCACATCATCTAATTGAACTTGTTAACAAAGTAGATATTGAACAAGGAAGTGGACCCTCATTTCTGATGGTGGTGACAGGGACTGAATTTGGTTATCAAAGAGAAGATGGAGTCTATGTTGTCCCAATAGGATGTTTAAAATATTAAGTCATAGATTTTAGATATAAATGTTGAATATAAAGATATCTTTTTATGACTGGAGTAATTATGAAAATCACAAAAGCTATTAAACAACTAGACAATGTATACAACAATGGACAATTTTCAATCCAAAGCTGGATTCCTTATATCAATGCTCTTTTTCCTAATTCCTCATCTATTTTTCTCGACGATATTAATGACTATGATTTTAAAAATCAATGTCTTCCTATACTTAACAACGTATTTCTGAATAAAGATAAAATGTCGAACATCTGTCATCTTTTCGATGAAATTACTCAGAATCTTGAATTAAAACTAATGCATTATTTTAACAAAACTTTCGATGTTGATATCGTTTTGTACCTTGGTCTATGCAATGGAGCGGGATGGGTTATTGAGATTAATGGCCAAACAAAAATACTTCTAGGCATTGAAAAAATCATTGAACTTAAATGGGACAATGAAAATAAAATGAATGGCTTAATTTATCATGAGTTAGGTCATGTTTACCAAAAGCAATATGGTGTTTTAGATAGAACATTTGATAGCTTAGCTGATACATTTTTATGGCAATTATTCACCGAAGGCATTGCGATGTATTTTGAACAACTTCTCATAGGAGATTTCTCTTACTATCATCAGGATGATGGAAAGTGGCTTAAATATTATGATAGTCATTTAGGTCAATTGAAAAAAGATTTCTTAATTGATCTTGATACCATGAATCATCAAAATCAAAGGTACTTTGGAGATTGGATATTATACAATAAACATTCAGATGCGGGATACTATTTAGGGGCTAAATTGATTCAACACATATGCGAACATGTTGAATTTGAAAAGGTGATATTATTTGGATTAGACGAAGTTAAGTATTATTATAAGGCATTTGTCAATCAAGAACATGTGGCGCACCCGACCATTTCCACATAAGAGTCATCAATAGAATATGATATGGATGAAATATGTTCCCACACTGGAAAAAGTCTGGAATGAGGGAACATAAAAAGGCTAAAAATATGTTTCCGATGTACACGAACCGACATATTTTCGAGCAACTATATAAACTCTACGCATGTGGAGACAGTTTCATTGCTTTCATTAAAATAGAACTCGTTATATATTTACACTAACTTGATAACGCTCTTTTTAAGTCAAAAACATAAAAATCAACCACTAGATGTCATTCATAGGTGTAATTGTCAATTAAATTATGTAGTTCCAATAGGATGCCTGAGACATTAATGATTTAAAATAGTTATAGATGACAACAAAGACAGCACATCTTAAAGAGTTGCCAGTATGAAAAATATAGATATTCCAATGATTGATGAAATTGGATTAGATGACTAAGTGAAAGTGGTTGTTAGGAAAACATATCGCGAAATGATAAAAAGAAAACCATATAAAGGGCGGTGTGATGATTGATGAAGAAAAAGAGTATATTCATATTTACATTCATCGGTGCTTTTATGGTGTCTGTAATTCCAATTTCCTATTTTATTTATTCTCAAAGTGAGCGGCGATATTATGATGATCTCATAAAAGAGACCAACGTTAACTATTTGAACTATGAAAATCTTGAATATTTATTTACTTATACATCTGGATTTGAAGATCAGGTTGGAATGTATTATTTCGTGTTTGCCTTTGATGAGCAGCCAAATGAATTTTTAAATCAATTTTCAAATTATTCATTTGATAACAAATTCATTTTTTTTGATTTAACCAATCAAGCATTTGAAGTGGACATTATCAGTAAAATTCAGCTTCATGTCGGTGATCAATATGGTAAAGTTCCTGATGCATATAAACTTGATTTTACAAATCCGTACGAATATTCAAATTTTCCAATGGTTTATTTCCCAAATTCTAAACGATTAATAATCATTCAGTTTATTTGGGTGTTATAAACTTAATTTATGCCACCAAAATATGTTTTTCTACGAGTTTCAAGGTCCTTTATCAAGCAATTCACGAAACTCAATGCCCGCAGAAACCTGCGTATTGCTTGAAGCAAAAATCCGATGAATCGATTGTCTTATGGTATATTTTCTCACGAAATCCTTGATTTTATGTAGCAAACTTTCCATATTTTCAATTTAAGGGTGGCGATTTGTTGTCTTTTAACATACAAACACGTGGTAGAATTGACAAAAAGAAAGGTTGGGTCATACATGTCATCCAGATATAAACTATTCCGTCATCCTCACCCCTATGCAATAGATCAAACGCAACCTCTTTTTGTGCGAGCCATTAAAGAAAATGCGGTGTTCCATTATAAAAACTGCCCCGACTATTGCCGGATTTTAGATGAAAAAGCATTTGATCCCCAGTCGATACGCACCGATCAAGACCTTATTCGTCTGCCCTTTATTCCAACCCTTTACTTTAAGCATCACAATCTTGCATCAATCCCAGAAAATAAGATGCCCATCAAAGCCACTTCTTCTGGCACCAGTGGGAAAGTGTCCAAGATTGGTTTGGATTGGAGTAGTCTTTACCTTGGTTTTTGGATGGTTTGGCATTTGGGACATTATCATCATCTGTGGTCATTAAAGCCTGTTCATTATCTAATTTTTGGCTATCAACCGACGAAGAAAAACCGCACCGCTATTTCCAAAACGGCCTATGGATTTACTTATTTTGCACCAGCCCTTAGTCGTACGTATGCCCTTGAATGGAAAAATGGCAGCTATCAGTTGAATTTAGAAGCGATGAAAAAAGCTTTCATTAAATATGAAAAAGGGCGGTTTCCTATTCGCACGATTGGTTTCCCCGCTTATACCTATTTCTTACTAAAATCAATGCAAGAAGAAGGCCTCCATTTGCATATGCCCAAAGGCAGCAAAATTACCGTTGGTGGTGGATGGAAAAACTTCCAACATGACCAAGTCGATAAAACAGTGTTTTATGCTTTGGTCAAGGATGTGTTAGACATCGATGAAAATCATATTATCGAGTTTTATGGCGCTGTTGAACATCCTATTTTATACACGACATGTCAACACCACCATTTTCATATTCCGATTTATAGTCGTGTGATTATCCGGCATCCAGACACGTTTGAAGAAGTTCCATCTGGACAAATAGGATTAGTCAATTTATTAACACCAATGCTTAATAGTAATCCCATTTTAAGTGTGATGACCGACGATTTGGGAATTCTCCATCAAGAACCATGTGCCTGTGGCATTAAATCCCCTTGGCTTGAAATTGTAAATCGTGTTGGTATTAAAGATATCATTACCTGTGCTGTAGGCGCTCAGGAATATTTAAAAAAATCGGTGCGTTTATGATTTTATCAAGAGGACAAATTCTACCTAATAAGGAACAAGAAAGTATCATTAAAAACCTTCCTTATTTTTTATTGGATACACTAAAAAAACCCAATCCGATTACGATTGAAAAAGTAATCCAAGCCTGCGACACAATCGCTCAAAAGGTTCTCAAAGGAGACTATAACGATTTTCTAAAGCCACTATTAGCGCAACTGGATTATTCTGAAGCTGATTTTGGGGCCGCTACCAAGCTTTTCACCAAAGAAGCATTAACCTACAAATGTCAAATCGAACTTGGAACATTAGAACCTTATAATGGCACGGTGAAGCGGCAACGATATCCTTTAGGGGTTTTATTTCACATCGCGGCCGGAAATGTCGATGGACTTCCCGCTTATAGCGTTCTAGAAGGATTATTGGTCGGCAATATCAACCTTTTGAAGCTTCCAGCTGGTGATCAGGGCTTGTCCATTTTCATCCTAAGTGAATTAATCAAAATCGAACCAGACTTGGCCGAATACATATATGTTTTTGATGTCCCGTCGACCGAACTTGAAAGCCTAAAACAATTAGCGGTCTTGGCGGACGCCGTTGTGGTTTGGGGTGGTGATGTGGCGGTTCAAGCCGCCAAGGATATGGTCGATATCAAAACTAAAGTAATCGCGTGGGGTCACAAATTATCCTTTGCCTATGCCACCCTAGGATCCACCGATGAACAACTGATGGGATTAGCCACCCACATCTGTGAAACCAATCAATTGCTTTGTTCTTCATGCCAAGGTATTTATATCGATACTGATAATCGTGACCAGCAAGATCGTTTTGCAAAACGCTTCTTTGATATTTTTAATAACGTAAACAATAACTTTAAACCAGTTCCAAATGAACTGAGGGCGGGAAACGCCATTCATTTATATAACGAACAATTAGAAGAACACGCCACCAAGAATAAAATATTTATTGGCCAAGGGTGTAGCGTCATTAGTAAAGATGACGCGGAATTAGAATTATCCTATTTATTTAGAAATGTATGGATTAAACGACTCCCGCGAAATCGAATTATCGACACACTGAAACATCATAAAAGTCATCTTCAAACGGTGGGTTTATGCGTTGAAGAACACGACAAACTTGCTTTATCAAACGAATTTGCCAAAACGGGTCTTGTCCGCATTTATACTGGTCGCACGATGTCAAGAACACTTCCTGGAGAGGCTCATGACGGCACCTATCCTTTAAGGGAATATTCGCGAGTGGTTGAAATCGAATAGCGAGTGGCCGCCAATAATAGCCCCCGTTGATGCACCTCCAGATATTTTCCTCGCAAGGAATTTTTGTCCCGTTTGATAGTAAGAATGACCTTGTTTGTTTCTAGTTAGGTCGTGGAGTGTATCTACCTATCTTTTGGACTACAATGAGAACTTGGCCTAAAAATCAGTTTTCCCCGATTGAACCACATTTGATATTCACGATTATAAAATCGTATTCTTCCAAACACTTGATTGTAAAAGAAAACGTAATATTGGGCGCTTGGCGCCTGGATTACTTTGAATGCGAGTCGGTATTTTTCCATCATGGGGCGATAATCCAAATCAAAATGTCAAAGGCCACAAAAAATAATAAAGTGATACTTCGGTCGCCGCTTCTCTATTTTTGTAATAATTAAAGTATTTATTGATACCAAAAACCATAAAACGCTATCTCGTATGGTTACATTTTGTGCTTAGATGACAATTATTACTTAAATGACAATATTTAACAAAAAATCCGCCTTTATATGTTTATATACCAATTCATTTTTGCTCCCTTTATAAAGCGTTTGCCGGAAATATTTGCATTAGTGTGCGAAAATCCAAATATCAATCACAAATATTTATCCACACCACAAATAGTTATCGTGTGATTATTTGGCTTTAATTACTAAATATTCATGCACCTCATCGATACGCTAGGGGTATTCGTTCGTTAAACTATTTCAATATTTTGACAGGACTTCATATTCACTTCACATGCGGATGATAAATTTACATCGTAATAAAAAGGAGAAGATTATGTTACAACTCAAAGACATCAAAAAAAGTTATCAAATGGCGAGCACCACCGATCACGCATTAAATGGTGTAAATCTTAGTTTTCCAGACAGTGAATTTGTATCAATATTAGGTCCATCGGGAAGTGGCAAAACGACTTTGCTCAACATCATCGGAGGACTTGATCGCTACACCGAGGGTGATTTGCTAATCGATGGTAAATCGACGATGGAATTCTCAGAAAGTGATTGGGATGCCTATCGAAACACAACGATTGGCTTTATATTTCAAAACTATAATTTAATTTCGCATTTAACCATATTAGACAATGTTGAAATGGCTTTAAGGCTTTCAGGCATTTCCGCTCAAGAACGGCGGGCTCGTTCGAAAAAAGTATTGATTGATGTTGGCTTGGCCGACCATCTCCATAAACGCCCTAATCAACTATCGGGCGGGCAGATGCAACGCGTGGCCATCGCTCGAGCGATGGTTAACAATCCCAAAATCTTACTAGCGGACGAACCGACGGGGGCGCTCGATAGCAAAACCAGTTGGCAAATCATTCAGTTGGTCAAGGAAATCAGCAAGGATCGTCTCGTGATTATGGTGACCCATAATGCCGATATCGCCGAAAAATTTAGTGATCGTATCGTGAAATTATTAGACGGCCAAGTTATTGAAGACACACGTCCGGTGATACCAGCCGCACCGGAAAAAAAGACCCGACTATTGACTAAAAAAACATCAATGTCGTATGCAACGGCATTGGATACTAGTTTCAAAAATCTTCTAACCAAAAAAGGACGGACGTTGATTACCGCGATTGCCGGTAGCATTGGCATCATCGGCATCGCATTGGTGCTAGCGCTTTCGACGGGGATGACCGATTATGTGAACACGATGCAAAGCGACACCTTAGCCGGTTTTCCAGTTACTATTAATAGCACAATCGATACTGATTTTATGTCCCAACGACCAGGAATCGTCGATGAATTGACAAGTCAGCCCCAAAGCAATGTTGAATATCCGGAGGGAACCACAATTTATTCCTATGATTCCGCCGCCAACACTACGCGTCACACAAATATAATTGACGAGGATTTTCTTGCTTATTTAGATGATATGGATACTTCCTATATCAATTCAATTACCTACACGCGTGCGGTGTCGATGAATCTTGTTGCCGAAACGAGTGCCGGTGGCTACATCAAAGTCGTAACTGGCACTGCGGGAGTCAATCCATTTTTTGGCGGCAGTTCTATATTTAGTGAAATGCCAGACAATCCTGACTTTATCGATTCGCAGTATGAATTATTAGATGGTGTCTACCCAACAACTTATAGTGAATTATTACTTGTTGTCGACAAAAGCAATCGCATCGATGTTTCAATTCTTGATGCCTTGGGCATTGGTATAACTGAAGCTTACTCTTTCTCCGATTTTTTGGGGAAATCATTTAAAATTATTCCCAATGACCAATTCTACGAAGCCGCAGATACCATGTATATTCAAGGTACCGATTACGAGGCCATGTACAATGACGTTCATTCGATTGAAGTTTCAATCGCGGGAATTATGCGTGTCAGCCCAGACGCTTCGAGCGAACTTCTTTCAAATGGGCTGAATTATACGACGTTGTTAACGGATCATGTTCTTTCGATCGCGGCGACTTCGCAAATCGTGATGGCCCAGATGGCTAGCCCTACGATAAATGTTTTAACGGGGACCGCCTTTAATAATCAAATAACATATCAAGGCGTGATGCGCGCTATCGGTGGCGATTCTACTCCCACGGGAGTGCAAATCTATCCAGTATCATTCGATTCCAAAGATCAAATAAAAGCCTATCTTGATGCTTTTAATGTTGATAAAGACGATGTTGATAAAATTGTTTATACGGACCTGGCCGAGACTATCTCGACGACAATTGCCAATTTGATTAATACGATTACAATCATTTTAGCGGCGTTTGCCGGCATTTCCTTGCTAGTTTCTTCCATCATGATCGGGATTATTACTTATGTCTCCGTGGTTGAACGAACAAAAGAAATCGGGATTATGCGAAGTCTTGGCGCTCGCAAAAAAGATATTGCCCGTATTTTTAATGCAGAGACGATTTTAATTGGATTCGGTTCCGGATTATTGGGCATTGGCCTTGCTGCGTTACTAACGATTCCCGTCAATCTTGTGATTGAAAAATTTATTGGCGTGGCTGATTTTTCCATCCTTAATATTCAAACTGGGGTTGGTTTAATTGTTTTAAGTACGCTTTTGACATTGATTGCGGGGTTATTCCCAAGCAGCATTGCTTCTAAGAAAGATCCGGTCATCGCTTTAAGAACCGAGTAGTTTCTTCTTGGCGTGCTATGATTTATTTAAAGTAAGAAGGGAGCGCTCATGCTAAAAATCTTAGTGGCCGAAGACGACATCCACTTACGAAAACTCATTGTTACGTATTTATTGAAAAATGGATATCAAATTGCTGAAGCGAGCCATGGCGAAGAAGCTTTCCAATACTTCTTGAATCATCATGTCGACGTTCTCATTACCGATGTAATGATGCCAATCATGGACGGGAATACGCTAGTAAAAAAAATCCGGTCGATGAACCGCGATTTACCAATCATGATGTTAACTGCGCTCGAACGATATGCTGATAAGGAAAAAGGTTTTCTTAGTGGCGTCGATGATTATATGGTCAAGCCAGTCGACATGCAAGAAATGCTCCTTCGCATCAAAGCACTGGCGCGCCGCTATCAGCTCGTGGTGGCGAATAAAATCGAATTGCCGACCTTGCTTCTCGATGCGAATTCTGGAACGTGTTTATTGAACCAAACGTCTGTTTCTTTGACGAGTAAAGAATTTCGCCTATTATTTAAACTATTATCGACACCAAATAAAATATTTACACGCGAGCAACTCATGAATGAAATTTGGGGGTTTGACTCCGAGAGTTATGACCGAACCGTTGACACGCACATTAAACGGATTCGCGATTTAGTTCCGTGCGACGATTATGAAATTATCACGGTTCGGCGGCTTGGATATAAGGCGGTATTAAAATGAAAAAGCTTTCTGTGAAAATTCTAATTGCATTATTCGTTTCATTTTTTGTTGTCATCATGATTCCGCGTCTGATTGTTTCGCGAACAAATTTTCCTTCTCAAGATATTTTAGAATCTCCGGTTTTTTTCTTTGGGATGTTTCTTACGGCCGGATTAGCGCTTTTGCTGTTTGGCCTAGCCATGAATATCATGGTCGTGCGGCGCGTTAAAAAATTAAGCGAGGCGACCACCAAAGTATCGCAAGGTGATTTCAATGAGCAAATCTCAACCCGTGGTCACGACGAACTATCAAAACTCACCGATAATTTTAATATCATGGTTCGAGAATTGAAACAAAACGAGTACTTAAGTAAGGAATTTGCCCAAAATTTTTCCCATGAATTGAAAACACCAATCAGTGCTATAAAAGGGTATGCCGAATTAATTTCAGACGGCAATCTATCTAAAGAAGAGATTGAAAATTATTCCGGCATCATCGTTTTGGAAGCAATCCGTTTAGCCAACTTATCAAAGAGTATGTTGCAATTATCATATTTGGATAGTACGACGATTGTCAAACGCGAGGATACCTACAATATGGCGGAGCAAATCCGTGAAATTCTTCAAACGTTACAACCCCAGTGGGAAGCTAAGAATATCGCGCTTAATCTAGTACTCGCTGATGGCAATATCATTTCAAACAAAGAATTAACATACCAGATTTGGATGAATTTAATCGATAATGCAATTAAGTACACCCCAGTCAATGGCAGTGTTGATATCTTATTGGAAAAAAGAGAAGCGGCGATTCATTTTGAAATTACTAATGATGGTCAAGGCATTGCGGTGCCAGACCAAGACAAAATATTTCATCTCTTTTTCATTGGTCACCCTAATCTGGACAACAAAAGCAGTGGGGTAGGTTTGGCTTTAACAAAACGCATGGTGGAAAAAATGGGCGGAACAATTTCTTTTAATAGCGTTCCAAACCTAAAAACAACCTTTATGGTTGATCTTAGATAAAGATATAATCTCCCGAAACAAGCACTCTAATTGTTGGTATGAGTCGTATTTGCTATCTTCATCTTGAAATAAGTACCCGCCCAGAACCATTCAATCAGGATCTTTCCAAATATGATTTTGTATTCGTGGGTTCGCCCATCTGGTCCTGGACACACGCCACGGAGATACGCACATTGTTTGAAAAAGTCCATCTCATTGGTAAAAAGGTTTATTTCATCACCACTTCCAAAGGGAGCAATCGCGGCGTCAAAGCCAAAGCTAAGCAACGGGGGACCAGGAAAAATCAATGGATGGGATATCACGATTTTCTAAACGTTATCAAAAACAAGAATGCGCAGATTGAAGACACACGAGTGTGGCTCAAATGGTGGCAATGATGCGCCTATGAAATTATCGCCAAGCCCGTGAGTTATTTGAATTAAGTAAGAAAGTTTGTTGATTGTAAACTCATCAATCACCAATGTGTATGACACGGATGCGCGCGAAACAAAGGCATAATTGCACAATCAATTTTAAAAACATTGAAAGAGTTGGGCAATAAGACAAGGTCGTATTAAGAGGTTGATATGTCCGTCTTACAAGGTGTTTTGGCAGAAGAAAGTAAACGTTTGGAAAAGAACATTTCTCACTGTTGAGAAATGCTTTCCAAGTTACCCAAAGGAACGATTTTCATCAGAAGAATGGGAAACGCATATTTTGTCGATCGGTGGAGAAAAGAAAAAGGAAAAGTGATTTCCGAATATTTTGGTAGAAAAGAAGACGCTTCGGTTGCAAAGCAAATTGATTGGAGCAACGAATATAAACGCATCAAAACAATCTTTATTTAGCAAACAAAGAATTAATAAAGCTAAAAAGGGCATCCAAATCCTATGATGGAAAATGAATTCCAATTACGTAGCATATTAAAAACACTTGATGATTAAAAAATCTTTTTCAACTCCACAAAAATTAGTTTTATCTTCCGCATAGTATAATTTTTAATTAGGGTAAGGGGGAAACGATATGAGCAATACAATTAGATTAACGCGCATGTCCCGTTCATCTTGGTTCAAGATTGAATATCAAGATTTGATCATCCACATCGATCCTGGCTATGGCGGGCTTTATCGAAATGAAGGGATCCCACAAAATGAATTAAACAGACATGCGGATATCGTACTTATCACACACGGTCATCAAGATCATGTGCGTCTTGAAATGCTGGATTTAATCGCTGATAAAAACACGATTATCTACGCTCCTGCGGAAGCGCTTGATGAAACGGCTTACCATCATAAAGGAGTTGTGGCAGGAGACATCGTAGAAGTACAAGGCATTTCCATTCAAGTCATGCCCGCTTATAACACACCTGAAGGCCACTCTACGAAAAAGTTTCATCCACCAGGTCTGGGAGTCGCTTACATTATTGAGATTGCCGGGAAACGCATTTACCATGCCGGGGATACCGATATTATTAAAGAAATGGAAACGGCCAATCATGTTGATATTGCCATGCTTCCTGTCGGAGGTACTTATACGATGGATTTAGGCGAAGCAATTGAAGCGGTTAAACTGATTCGTCCCCAACTTTTGATTCCAATGCACGAACGTGAAGTTTCATTATCAAAAATAATAAGCGCACTCGATGAAGCACACGTGATTTGCTATGCGATTTTAGAAGTTGGGGCATCGCATATAATAAGTAAGTGACGAGATTAGGTTTTAAGAAATAGAAAGGTTATTATGCATACAATTTATTTATTTCTTGATGACCGCCGCTTAAACGTTAGGAAAAATGTTTTGCGCGTAACCCATCAAGCTAAAAAGATTCAAAAAGAGTTGTATGTTGATCCCGCCACAAGTTTAGTCAATTTGGCTTGGGGTTATCCTTTCGTGTTTTTCCATCCAGGTTTAGATAAAACCATCATGCTATATCAAGGATGGAGCATTGATCGAAATATTATTACAAATACGCTATCGTTAGCCGCTTATAGCGATGACGGCTTGAACTTTGCTCCTTTTGACATGAGCGGAAACGATATTGGCGAGAAACGAATTCTTGCTAACCAAGTGTTGCCATATCGTCTAAACGACTTTATTTTTGCCGAAGGACAATTCTTTTATTTGCCTAATTTGACGGGAGAACGTAAATTTTTGGCATTATGCATTTACAAAGGACAGCAAAACGTATTTAAAGCCTATGTTTTCACTTCTCGCGATGGGCTAAGTTATCGACACGAACAAGAAGTTCTCTGGCACGATGGCAACGATGCCCCCGACTATCCACTTTCTGTCGTTTATGATTCAAAAAATTGTGAATATTTGCTTTATCGAAGACCGCGTCACACCGATAGAAGAATTGCCGTGTCGCATACCAAGGATTTTCGAACTTTTTCGGAGCCGCAATTGATACTTCAAAGCGATGCACTTGATCGGCCGATGACTGATTTTTATGGACTCACCGCATTTAATTATGCTGACTATGTAATTGGCTTATTAATGGTTTACGAAACTCCTAATTATCTTGTCAAAGATGGTAAAAGAGTGTCTGGCCTTCCGGGTCATAAATTCGATGGGGGACCAGTCATTCCTCAACTAGCATATTCTTCCGATGGAAATCATTTTCTACGAGGCGAGAGGAAATCCATTATTGATAATGAACAGTATCCTTGCGTCTACCCTACATGTGTCACCACCATTAATAATTCAATCCGAGTATATGCTTCGGTCACTAGCGAAGAACATGGTCGCGTGGCTCCAGGCAAAGGGGGAATCGCCATTTATGAATGGCGAAAAGATGGTTTTGTTAGTCTTCATTTTTCCATTGAAGGCGGGTTGGTAATTACGCGACAATTCATTTATCGAGGCGGTCCGCTTCTATTTAATATTGATGTAATCGAGGGAAGTGTCAGAATACAAATTGGCGATGATGATAACAAGCCGCTGAATGGTTTTTCCTTTGACGATTGTGCAGCCTTCACGGGAAACGAACTAACACATGAATTTTCTTTTAACAAATGCCATGTTAATGATTTGAAAGGACAAGTCCTCGTTATTAGCGTGATGGCCCACAATACAGACTTATTCTCGATAAGTGGCGATATTGAATGGTTGACACCATATCAGGCGATGATTATTAGGCAAGAAAAAACGCCGTTATGAACGGCGTTTTACTTAACTAATTCATTTTCGATCAACTAATTGTGAATGAAGAGCACTTGAAGTAGTCAGCTTGTACAAAAGTACCCGATGAAACACCCATAGGTACGTTAGCATTCGTGTCTAGCAAACTTTTACTTAATCCGCCAACCTCAATTACTTTTACTCCGTTGACATATACTTTTCCAATTGATGCCGCTCCTGATTGATCAAGGAATGTCTGGATTTTCACTATGTAATCTACTTCAGGAACAATGGTTAAACTTCCGTCAGTGATTAATCCGCCCAAAGAAGTGTTATTATGCTGTGCTACAAGCGCAGCTCCTGCATAAATCTGCACTCCTTGCCATCCGGCCGGAGTGTTCTTTGCGCGGAACTGGATATCATAATATCCACTATAGGAAATTCTTATAACGAATACGGCCGTATCCACCGTAGAAGCATCAAATCTAATTATTGCTTCAATTTCATATTGAGAAGTCATGTGTTTGTCATATCCGTTTCCCACGAAAGTCCAGGACGGCGCGGGAGCCGGCGTATTGTAGTCATCGTTGCCGAAAGTGCTGGCGTATCCTAGATTTGTTAAGACAAATCCATCGCCTTCACTTGGAGAACCAATCGCCAGTGTTCCGGCGCTTTCTGAAGGAAATTGATTATTCCAAATGCTTGAGTAATTATATGCTAATTCGCTACAGGCAAAAGTAATGGTCAAACTGGTTAATTGCGTGGTCGTCGTGGCTTTTATTTTGAAAAAATAGGGCGATAACGGAGTTGTTTTGTCGACTCCACTTGTTAATCCATACGAATCCGAATTTAGATTGGCACTATCGCCGACATATAAAGATAGAGTCCCCGTGAAAACTGCGTATGTTTTTATAATTGAAGTAATACGAGTGTCTCCGTCATTATAAATATAACCTCCAGAAGCTAACTCGGTATGGTATCCAGAAACGTCTAATGCTTGATAATAATTAAACAAGATGCTTCCATTTCCATAAGTTTCCGTACCATTATCATAGGAAAGGGTCGAGATTGTGGCGGGAGTGGAATTACTAAGGGTAATCGTATGTTGAATCGGATCGCCCGCTATTGGTTTTAGGCCAGGCTTTTCGTAAAAAGCTAGGCCACCAAGCACCCCGGCAGAAATAACAAAAGTTAATACATTTCTCGTTAAGTGTTTCTTTTTTCCCTTATTATTCATAACGAAGCAAACACTAGAAAAATTTAAAAAATTGTCAATGTAAACGTTGTCAATATGTGGATTAAATCAAAATGAAAAAATCGATATTATTGTTTCGATGCCGGCCACAATTGATAATTTTGAAATCTCTTTTTTGGCACAAAATGTGAAGGCTCCCTTTCCAGACCAATAGACTTCAATTAGGTCTAAATCAATTATTATGTCTATTTGGTCTGTTGCTGACTCGAAGAAAAAACGACCATCTAATATAGTTCTATTTTCTAGATTGATAAATGAAAAGACTCCTTCGAAAAGTTCAAATTTGATAGCTTCGAAATCAATAGTTAAAGAAGCTCTATTCAAAGAAGAGATAGCAATTCGTTGTGCTTTGTCTTTATCAATCAAAATCGTTTTATTTTTGTCGATAGATTCAGAAATCAACTTATTTGAGGCCACATACATTTCTGCAGCTAAGCACAACCCTAATCGACCAGATGGTAGGAACACAACTTCTCTTGCCAGAGTAATTGAACCGTCGATAAACCCGCCGAACCACATGATTCGGTCTCCAACATGACACGTTTTAGCTGCTCTTAACCCTTTATCAAGCACGAAGTCTTCCTCGGTGTGATAGGGTCCCCATTGAGTTTCTCCTATCGCGTAACGATGACACCCATGAATATAATGATGGCCACTGTGATATATATAATCGGGACATTCATCGGCAAAATTACCTGGTATCGGAAAAAGGTGTTCCCAATCGACAAGATTCTTGGAACGATAATGTCCTTGAATCCAGTTTTCGTCCCAACTTTTTTCGTTATTTTTCTTGTTTTTTGGATTTGCTAAAAGAAGCATATGGAAATATTTATCTGTATTGTCAAAGAAAACACACGGATCCCGAAAATCGCGATATTGTGCATCTGAATAAATGGTTCCATCTGGCACCAGATGTAAATTACTTTTCTTCCAATCGATTAGATTGGTGGAAACGGCGTGACCAATCGTTTCGCGCCCCAAAACGTTGTCGGGGTTCCACCTCGTAAAAAAGCAATGAAAAAGACCATCCGAAGTCTTTAAATATGAACCGGTAAAGGCGCAGTTGTCTTCATGAGTGATGCTTGGAGCCACTGTTGTCCAATGAATGAGATCAGAGGAAAAGGCATGCTCATGATTAATATCATCATGTCCGCTTCCGTTAAGGAGATAGAAAATGTGATAGACCCCACTATTATAAAATGGCATCACGTCGCCAACCTTGCGACCATCTGGATGCTGATAATGAACTTTATATTTTAACGAACCCGCCATAAGTTAAACCTCGCACCTATTTGTTATGTTATTTTTTGACAAAAATTGAGAACATCAGCCTGTTATTGACAATCAATCGGCCATTACTTAAAATTATAATATGAAATCGTTTACATTTTGGAGATTTTCATGAAAAATCGAATATTTTATAAAGCCCCATCGGGCGCTACGGCCGACATTATTCCATTTTTTGACAAAGAATCATTTCATTTATTTTATCTTCATGACTTTCGCGATGTCGCTAATCATGGCGAAGGAACGCCTTGGTATCACCTTGAAACGAGAAATTTCGTTGATTATAAGGCGCTAGGCGAGGCCTTACCCCGCGGAATGGTTAATGATCAGGATCTTTATGTGTTCACCGGATGCGTCATTAAAACCGATCAAAAATATCATATCTTTTATACCGGACACAACCCTCATTTCCGTAAAGACGGAAAGCCGGAGCAGGCAGTCATGCATGCCATAAGTGATGATTTGAGCAATTGGACAAAATTACCAGAAGACACATTCTTTTCCCCTCTTGAAGGATATGAGCCGAATGATTGGCGCGATCCTTTTGTTTTTTTTAATGAGGAGAAGAAGGAATACTGGATGCTTCTAGCCGCTCGCAAGAAAAATGGTGGCAGTGTTCGCCGTGGTTGCACCGCGCTTTGTACCTCGACCGATTTAAAAAAATGGATGGTGGCCGAGCCACTTTGGGAACCCCACTATCACTACACGCACGAATGCCCCGATTTATTTAAAATTGGGAAATGGTGGTATCTAATATATTCTGAATTTTCCGACAAGAGAATGACGCGATATCGCATGGCGCGCAATCTTTCTGGACCTTGGTATGCCCCTAAAGATGACCAATTCGACGGAAGATCATACTATGCTGCCAAATCGGCGAGTGATGGGGGAATACGCGCCTTATTTGGATGGGTTCCCACAAAAACCAATAACGAAGATGCCGGTTCCTGGCAATGGGGAGGCAATCTTGTTGCTCACGAAATATTCCAAAGGAAAAACGGCGAGCTCGGAGAAAGACCTTTAAAATCGATTAAAAAGCATCTTTCCAAAAAAACTTTATATTTTTCAGACACGATCGATGTAGATGCCACTGGAAGATGTGAATTCAAGAAAATAGATATACAATTACCGGAAACTTATATGATTTCTCTTGATATAAACATGAGTAAATATACAAATCGAGCTGGTGTTTCCTTGAGGAGAAACCACACTAAAGACGAAGGATACGTTTATATATTTGATGCCTCAAGACAACGATTTGCATTCGATCGTTTTCCAAATAGCCCTTGGCATTTAGAAAATTTCCAAGGAGTATCCCGGCACCTCTTAGTCATCCCCCGTAAAAAATATCATCTAGATATAATTGTAGAAGGTGATGTTTGTGTGGCCTATGTCGATGATAATATCGCTCTAAGTTCGCGCATGCACCAAAACGAAGGACAACCACCGGCTTTATTTTCAATTGATGGCAAAACATCATTTTCTAATATCAAAATAACTACGGATTAATAACGATAAATGAAAAAAATAATTGAGAATTGGAATCGGCGCGACAAAATTATTGGTGACGTTCATCCCTTTTTCGATTCACAAAAAAAGCAATGGATGCTTTTTTATCTGGCGACGGATGGTAAATTTTCATCGCGATTAGCTCTATCCAAAAACATGATTGACTTTGTCGAAATGCCATTAAAGTTTTCAGGTATGCCACGTGCACCTTATTTTGTGGTGGCCCCACTAAAACACAAGAAATTTTTTTATACCTGGTTTGGGCAACAATATACCCACGTTTGTTCAAAAAGTCGCGATGGAATAAAATGGTGGCCAATGCTAAGTCTTGATGTTTCGGTTAATCGGGAAGTATCGCTTAGAGGAGAACGCGACCCTTATGTTGTTTATGACGAGATAAATCACTGCTTTTATCTTGTCGCGTTAAGTTATCCAAACGAAAGCAATGATTGCCAAATTATCTTGCGTCGCTCCTCTGGAGATTCGTTATTAAATTGGTCTAGCGAAACTAAAAGCATCGTTAAATTCTTTAATGGTCTCACCTGGAGCGATGGAGAACCAGAGTGCCCGCAATTATGCAAAATAGGTCACCGATGGTATTTATTTGCAAGTTTGGCCAGAAAAACGACGCATCATGTTGGTGGTATGTCTTATTGGATTGGCGATATTGACAAAAATCCGCTGGATATTGATTGGGGCGCTTTGCCACGCTATGAATTAACTAGTGAAGATCTATGTGCGGCGCAAGTAGCCCAAAAAGGTAAACAAACATTCTTATTTGGTTGGGTTCCCCAAGAAGCACACGGTTCGCTTTGGGGTGGAATTTTAAACTTCCCACTACTAGTAAAAGCAGATAAAGCGGGAAAGCTATCTACCAAATTTGCATACGGGATGAACGATTATCGCTTTGCTCTTTCTTCAATCGAGAATATTGATAGCCACACGATGAAAAAATTAACTGCAAAATTTGTCATCTCAGGCGAGCGTACAACGTTAAGTTTTTGCAATGGTAAACAAGATGATCAACACATTATTATCGACCGATTTAATTGTCGAATTTTTGTTGCTTCAACTCCTTTGCATAAAGAACATGCGTCAATCCACTTAAATAAACGTGATTTTACCAAAAGGATGAACTTGACCGCCATATTTTATGATGATGTGGCGGAGATAAATATTAATAGACGTTATACGCTTCATGCAAAACTTGGTCGTGCTCTGGACGGAGATAAAATTACAACTAGTAGTGATGTTGACATCATACTAGAGAGTGCGGTAGCCTAAACATGAATTATGGTTATCTTCTTGGAATCGATGTTGGTACAAGTGCGACAAAAGTCGCTTTGTATGATTTTAAGTTGACGTTAATCGATAGCTTTTCTCAAGGATATGAAGTCGAAACCCCACACCCTGGCTGGTCCGAGCAACATCCAGACATTTGGTGGGAGGCCACAAAGGCATGCATTATTAAGCTTTCAAAAAAGCACAACATTAAGTTGATAAAATCAATCGGCATTACTGGTCAAATGCATGGCTTGGTGCTTCTTGATTTGGATGGGAAGCCATTAAGGCCAAGCATCATCTGGTGTGATCAAAGATCTGCTGTCGAGTGTAATGAAATAACCAAACTGGTGGGGAAAAAGCGCCTAATCGATATCACGGCAAACCCAGCACTTCCCGGTTTTACGGCATCCAAAATTCGCTGGATTGCTAAACACGAGCCAGACATATTTGCGCGTTGTTCACACATACTTTTGCCTAAAGATTATATCCGCTACAAATTAAGCGGAATGTTCGCAACCGATATGAGTGACGCTAGCGGCACCCAGCTACTCGATATTACAAATAGATGCTGGAGCCCAGAGATGCTTTCTATTCTTAATATTAAAGAAGATCAATTGCCAAAATTATTTGAAGGACCACAGATTTGTTCGTTTGTTAATGAAGAAGCTTCTCAGGAAATAGGACTTGAAATCGGTACGCCAATAGTGGCTGGAGCCGGAGATCAAGCGGCCTCCGCGATTGGGAGCGGAATTATCCAAGAAGGTGCCATTTCCTTAACGATTGGATCTAGCGGGGTTCTTTTTGCTACAACAAAAAAACCATTAATTGAAAACAAAGGGCGCTATAACACCTTCTGTCATGCCTTACCTAATCTTTGGCACGTCATGAGTGTTACTCAAGGCGCTGGTGCCTCACTAAAATGGTTTAAAGACCAATTTTGTGATGTTGAAATTGCCGAAGCAAAACAAAAAAACATTGATGTGTATGACTTACTTTCTCTTCGCGCCTCAAAAATTCCGCTCGGAAGCGACGGGGTAATCTTTTTGCCATACATCAACGGAGAAAGAAGTCCCCATCTAAATCCTCATGCAAGGGGCATATTCTTCGGATTATCATCTTTCCACAATAAAGATCACATGCTCCGCGCGGTTTTTGAAGGTATTTCGTTTTCTTTATTTGAATGTTTTGAAGTGATGAAATCAAATGGTCTATTAGCCGAGCGCTTAATTGTTGCGGGTGGCGGCGCACGTAGTGATTTCTGGATGCAAATACTTGCCGATGTGTTTACCATTCCGATGGCTAGAACTGATGTTTCGGATGCTGGGACCCTTGGATGCGCCATTCTTGCCGGACTGGGCATCGGTGTCTTTTCTTCTCCTTTGGAAGCCATCAAGCAACGCATAAAAATTACTTCAGTAATATACCCACTTGATAACTTAAAGAGACCATATGATTTTGTATATCGCAAATTTTGCAAAATTTATAAACAAATGAAACCATTATTCTAGTTTTAGTTAAAAGGGGACAAGCAGTGGAAAAAAAGCAGTTGCTAGCCTATAAATTCTATGTTATCGTATTGATGTGAAAACGCTATCATATTTCTGTCGCTAATAAATCTTTTGAAAGAGGAACACGATATGACAAGACAAAAAAAGCAAAGATTCATTCCGTTCATCGTGGCTTTTGCTACAATTTTGGTGACCGGTTGTGGTTCTACTTCGCTCGCTCCTTCAGATGGACCAATTGTACTATCTGAAGAAGAACGTACTTTTAATATTCTCCATAACTGGGATAAGGTTGGCATGAAAAACCACCTTAACGCAGGTACAAACGTCGGTCCTTTAGCGTGGTTCTCCGTCGAATCATTGATTCAATATGTTCGTTCCACCGATGAGGTCTATTACATCCTGGCCGAAAATATTGAGCATCACGCAAATTCAACAAGTACCGTAACGTTGCGCGCCAATGCCACTTGGCACGACGGCACCGACTATGTCGCCGATGACATGATTGGTTATTACATCGTTAATCAAGGACAAGTCACAAATTATATGACCTCGCTTGAAAAAGTAGACGATAAAACGGTTTTAATTCATTGGAAACCACAGATGGAACCAAATGAACGCGTCAAGACATTACTATTGGCTGTCGATCGCGCCGGAGCGGTTCAATACGATGAATTCAAAACATTTGTCGATGAAGCAAATCGAATACTGACTAGTTCGCCGCAAGCTCCCGCCGGTTACACAGGTTGGGCTCCATTTGGCCGAATCGCATCACAAACGAATATCAACGATTATATGGCGAACTATACGGCCTTTAAAAACTATAATCCTGAATGGTTTGTAGGTACGGGGCCGTTCAAATTAAGCAGAAAAACAGAGACCGAGATGCTTTTAGTTAAGAATGAAGATTATTGGGCTACCGATAGTATTAAATTCGATTTTATCAGAGCGACCAACAGCATGAATGACCTTAACCAAAAGTACAACATGCTTTCATCGGGAGCCATCGATTATCAAGATGGATTGGCCCCAGAAGCTACGATGAATCAGATCCTCCTAAATAACCCAAACATGGCTCATTATAAAATGTTTGATCCGGGATCAATTGGCGTTGTTTTTAACCTCGCTAAGAAAATGCAAGTTAATGGTGTTGCTCAACCGATTTGGACCGACAAAGCTCGCGAAGCCTTCCAATATATATTTGATCGCGAAGAAGTAAAAAATGCTGGCAACCCCTATGCAATTACCTCTTGGAAACCATTGATGACGATGGCTCCTTCAGAAGCTCAAAAATATATGAGCCCGGATAAATACGCTGAAATAGAAACCTTCTCTCACAACGAACAAACAGCGGCCAATCTTTTGGTCGAAGCTGGTTGGAACAAAGTTGATGGTTGGTGGTACAACGGGGGAACGAAAGTCAAATTGAACGTCCATTATGATGGCTCGCATCCCGGAATGAGCGGAGTTGCTGTTGCTGTTCAAGCAGCGTTAACTTCATTTGGCGTTGAAGCTATTTTAAAGAAAGGTGCTGATTTTAATTCCTGGTTTGGAACCGCATCATCTGATGCATGGGCCCACGAACTTAGTGTGTGTTGGACCGATCTTAATATGAGTTTTTCATTCCCGACGGGTTCATTTATTTATGCATACAAAGATATAACCGCTAAAGTGTTACATTTGCCCAAATATACAGGAGATGATCCCGAAACTACGGTTATCGAAACTAATGAATTTGACTTAGATCTAGAAAAAGCCGATGGAAGTGGCACTTTCCGTGTTATTGATGTACTAGATGGTATGTATTATCTTAACGATGAAGAATTGACAGAAGTTGTCAACGACCTAGTTTTAGGCGTATCAAAGAAAAACTTTGGCGTCCAGTTTTATCAAAATGTCACCGGCAGTTTCATAAACATTGGTAAACTTGGTGGTGTACCACTTCAAGATTACTTGGCGACATCTAGAAACATTACTTACGTACCAAACTTTGAAGATGATCCCGACAATTTCTATGCCGTCGCGCGGCTAAACTTTCACTTCGCATATGCCGTGCCATTCATTTCTGGCGACTTATATCCAGCAAGATTAGACGATTAATCTAATAGCAGTTTAATTTAGGAAAAAATGGAAAAATTTAAAAAGTTCTTTAAACGTTTGTGGGATATCTTTCGTGAAATCGGATATCGCTACCGCTATTTGTGGCAGCGATTAGGCTTAGCGCTCGTGACACTTTTTTTCACCACAATCATTTCATTTTTTCTAGTTAGGAATATACCTGGCGATGTGATTTTATCTTATGCTCAGGAATTAGCCGTTCAGCGGGGTATCACAATTGAAGAAGCGATGCGTTTGGCTGTTCAAATACTAAACTATGACCCAGAAGCTAACATCTTTGTACAATTCTTTGAATATCTTGGTGGTTTGCTCCAAGGTAATCTTGGCTCTTCAATGTATGTACTTGACGTCAGTGTGGTACGTGTAATTCGTCAAACATTGCCGTGGACTTTATTTGTGGCTTCGATTGCCTTAATTCTAAGTTTTTTGATTGGAACTTGGCTTGGCACCCGGCTTGCTTGGCGACGAAAAGGCGCCGAAGAGGTCGTCGTTTCAAGTTATATCGTCGTTTCAAATTCGATTCCCGATTATTTGTTTGGACTGTTGCTACTCTATATTTTCGCGTATACCTATCCAATATTCCCGACTAACGGCAATTACGACATCATGACTGATCCGGGTTTAAATTTCCCCTTTATTGGAAGCGTGTTATATCATGCCGCTTTACCAATTCTTGCTCTTGTATTTACCCAAGTCGGTAACTGGGCCTTAATGATGAAGGGGAGCGCTGTTGGAGTATTGGGAGAAGATTACATAAATGCCGCTAAAGCTAGAGGCATTCCAGATCGCATTATTGTAAGAAAATACTTAAGAAAGAATGCAATGTTACCATTAATCACCTCACTAGCAATTTCGTTTGCTTACTTGTTTGGTGGTTCAACCTTAATGGAAACTATTTTTAACTATCCGGGCATTGGACAACAATTCGCCAGTTATATCGGCCGCTTAGATTATCCAATGATTCAAGGCATTCTTTTCTTCATTAGTAGCGTCGTCATATTCGTTAATCTAATTGCCGATTCGATTTATTCGCTTGTGGATCCGCGTGTTCGGAGGGATGCTTAATGAAACGGCATCTAACCTTCCGGCAATGGTCGGGCAATAACCCATTCTTTAGTTCCTTTTTACACAACAAAAAAGCAATTTTTGGACTAAGCGTCATGGTGTTTTTCGTTCTTGTGGCCATTTTTGGACCGCTTATTTTCCCCTATTCTCCTGAGATTGATTATGCAAATTATCTGGCCTCTCCTTCGTGGAAACATCCCCTTGGAACTGATGGTCTTGGTCGTGACGTTTTCCGTCAATTGATAGCAGGCACAAATGATGTCTTGCTTGTGGCCGTATTAACCGCCGCGATTACCATTTCTATTGGTGTGACGCTTGGTTTGATTTCCGGCCTTGTGGGCGGCTTCGTTGATCGAGTAATTATGCTAATTGTGAATGTATTTCTTACAATCCCAAGTCTTCCGGTCTTCTTAATTCTCGCGGCCTTGTTTACTGTCAATGACCCCCTATCATTTGCCCTAATCCTAAGTATTTTTAACTGGGCGGGACTTACTAGGGCAATACGGGCTCAAATCATTTCTTTGCGCGAACGGGATTTTATCCAAATATGCAAAGTCATGGATATGAGCACTGCCTATATTATCTTCAAAGAGTTGATGCCAAACATCGGATCTTATATATTAATCAACTTCATTCTTGTCATGAAAAACGCCATTACCGGAAGCGTTGGCATCATGTTCCTTGGTCTAGCAGCGTTTGAACCGACTAACTGGGGTGCTATTTTAATTACCGCCAAAGATTTTGGAGCGTTATTTATCCCCGCTGCTCGAATTTGGCTATTAGCGCCGATTGCCTGTATCTTCACCTTCCAGTTTGGCATCATCTTGCTTTCAAGCGGACTCGATGAAGCCCTTAACCCACGTCTGAGGAAAGCCTAAGATGAACGAAAACATTTTGTTATTAAAAAATCTTGTTATCGAATATGAATTGAAACGCTATTCGATTCGCGCTATCGATGATGTTACCATGGCCTTTAAACGTGGATCGATTACCGCTATCGTGGGAGAGTCTGGTTCCGGAAAAACAACATTGGCATCAGCTATCTTGGAAGTCATATCTTCGCCCGGGCGCATAGTGTCGGGAGATGTCATATATTTCCAAGACACAAAATCTAAAAATTTTGAATCAGATGAAAACGATGCCGGTTTTGCGACGAAAATCAACACTTTAAAACCAAAACAATTGAATCATTATCGCTGGCAGGAATGTTCGATGGTATTCCAAGGCGCGCAAAGTTCGCTTAATCCAGTGATGACTATTTTTGATCAATTTTCCGAAACGATGATGGTTCATGCCAATAGCGAAACAAAACATTCTGAACTTAAGGAACGAGTATTACGACGAGCTAAAGAAGTGCTAGAAATTGTAAATCTCGATGTCGAACGTATCATGCCAATGTATCCTCATGAACTTAGTGGTGGCATGAAGCAGCGCGTTATGATCGCCTTTAGTCTCTTATTAAATCCAAAAATTATTATTCTTGATGAACCGACGACCGCCCTAGATGTCATCACTCAAGATAGCATCTTCCGGGTCTTAAAAAAGATTAATCGCGAAATGGGCGTCACTATGATTTTATTAACTCACGACATGGGCGTTGTCGCAAAGTTTGCCGATTATGTTGGTGTCATGTATGCGGGAAAACTAGTGGAATATGCGGATACTCGTTCAGTATTTGCCAAACGCCTGCACCCTTATACTAATGGGCTTATAAGCGCTACTCCCTCCATCATCGCTGATAACTCTGCTTTGAAACCGATCGAAGGGACACCACCCGATTTAATGGCGCTTCCTTCAGGATGTCCATTTCATCCTCGGTGCCCAAAAGCGTTTGAACAATGCCCATTACTTAAACCTAAATTAATTGATTTGGACGGCCATCTAGTTAGTTGCCATCTATACCATAAAGAGGATCTAAAAGCATGAACGAAGTCATTGAACTAAAAAATCTTCACGTTGTTTTTTCAAAACGTGTTGGCTTATTTCGCGAACGTCGCTTTCATGTTTTGAAAGATGTTGATTTTTTCGTTCAACCAGGAGAAATCATCGCTGTTGTAGGAGAATCCGGTTGTGGGAAAACGACTTTAGGCCGAATAGTAACTGGTCTTTTGAAACCGACCAGAGGCGAAGTGTTATTTGAAGGCAAACCTATCTATGGATTCATGAATACGGATTTTGCTAAATTTCGCCGTTGCGTCCAATTCATCCAACAAGATAGTTATGCTGCTTTAAATCCAGTTCGTACAATCTATCAATCGCTTCGAGCGCCTCTCATCCGCCATAACCATAAGATGAAAAGCGATGAAATTGGCAATCGGATCGATGAGTTGATGGGATTAGTTGGGTTAAATCCTCCCGAACAGTTCCTTGTTAAGTATCCTCATCAATTAAGTGGCGGCCAACGCCAGCGAGTCTTGATGGCGCGTGCACTTTCCTTAAATCCCAAACTTATAGTGGCTGATGAACCGGTTTCGATGATTGATGTTTCATTAAGATTATCGATATTGAATTTGATGAGCGAACTTAATCAAAAATTAAATATCGCTTTTATTTATATCACTCATGATTTGGCAACGGCTAAATACATCGCTAACGACCAACGTATTGCCGTTATGTATCTTGGAGAGATAGTGGAAGTGGGAAATATTAACGATATTTTGACGAACCCACGACATCCTTACACACAAGCCCTTCTTTCGGCGGTTCCTATTCCCGATCCCGTCGTGGCCGCCCGTCAAAAAGAGATTCCTATCAAGGGGATGAATCTTGCCAGCATTGAAAAAAGAACGACGGGCTGTTCCTTCTTTGAACGGTGCACATACGCTCACGAAAATTGTCAATACGAACCAGTTCCGGTTGTGAAAAATGGTAAGGCTGCAATTCGCTGCCACTATGAAAAGGAGGTGCCAATTTGGGAAAAACCACGTTAGGATGGATGTTTCGCTTTTCGGTCATCCTCGGACTTTTAGCCTTATTAATGGTTTTTATAACGGTTCCAAAAAGCGCCGAATTTTATATTAGTTTGATCACGGTTGGTATCAATTTATTGGTAGCAATCGTCTCAGGAGTGCTTTTAATAAGAAAAAGGAGAAGTGAAAATGGCCAAAATTAAGAGACTGATGAGCCTCTTTCTATTAACACTTGTGTCAAGCTGCCAGTTGTCTTCGACATCTATTGGAGACACTTCGTTAGGAACGAGCATCACCACTTCAAACGGGTCAATATCGGAGCCGAGTTCTGAAGAACTCGCCACCCCGTACGATTCGATTTATTTGACAGAAGAAGTAGATAAATATCCACAAAAAAGCGCCAAGGATGTTCATAAGGCGATTTATGGCTATCAAGGAAACGATGTTCAGGGTTATAACGGCTGGTCCTATCAACATAACCCCGATCAACAAGGTTGGGTTAATCTAAACTATAGTGGAACGTTAGGTCGCTTTGAAACTTCAAACAATTTCATTGATGGCCCTTTAATGAAGGCTTCAATCGGCGCTGTTGCCCGGAAATTTATTGTTTATTCAGCGGGAGCTGGAACCATTATGGTTTCGGGACGTGCCCATCTTATCGATGCGCTTCAAGAAGAAGCCCAAATCCAAATTCTCCATAATGAGACTATTATTTATCCACGCTCCGGGGTTGCTAAAGTTTTAGAAACTGGAGACACCAATGGTTATTATCATGAGGAAATGGTCATAGTTACTGCTGGCGACCGTATCATGTTTATTGTCACTGGTTCTGGCGTAGTTGATTGGAACCCAACGATTCAATACGATTACCTACGCGAAACCCCATTGCATTATAATCCTCCCGGAAAATTTGATAATAATCGCGACATCGACATAGGTGATGTCCACCCATATTATCATAATGGCAAGTTGTATATGTTCTACTTAAAAACAGATGGTGGATATAATATTGATTTGGTGACTTCCTCCAATATGATTAACTACGAACCAACTTATGTGACTACGCATGCAATCAATCCACCCAACGCCAACTATTATGTATTGGGAATTACTGAAGAAGATGGCTATTTCCGCACATACTATGGTGCAAGTCGTGATTATATTTATGGATCTAAAAGCACCGATTTAATTACCTGGGAAGCCGGAGAAGGCGTTGATTCGATGTTCAATCCAACGCATTTGCCCGTGGTCACTTATCCCGCCGGCGGTCGCGATCCTTACATTTTCTTTGATTCCGATGTTAATCGGTATCGGATTATTTACCTAGCATATTATGCGAATAAATATTGGGAAGAAGGCGGTGACGATTTTGATTGTGCGTTAGCGCTTCAAACTTCGACCTCTGATTCCACGGAATATTGGGAAAGTGAAGAACAAGAATTACTTAGATTTAACAATGCCGGAACCTCAGGCCGTGATGAACCGGAAGTGTCGCAAATGTTTAAAATTGACAATCGCTGGTATATTTTCGCTAGCATTTATGGCCGGAGCACGAACGGCGTTGGCGCCCCGAGTTATTGGACCGGCGATGCCAACACGACAATTGATGATGTTGATTGGTCATCAAAACAAGAACGTTTTCTAGATGGAGATGATCTATGTGCTGCCCAGATTGTGCAAATTGGTAATCGGTTTTATATCTATGGCTGGATTGCTCCATATGCAAATGGTGGTGGATGGGGCGGCGCCATTAATGTCGCCCGCGAAATATACGCCCTACCAGACGGTACTTTAGCTACTCGTTTAGACGAACATCTTACTAATCTGCTAAATGGAGGTAGTATGTATCGTCTTCCTGATGGTAATCGCTCTGTCATTAGCGGTAGTTGGGGAGCGGGAACTAACCAAATCACTTTTATTGGAGACGGAATCAACAATACTTCGATGGGAATGTCTGATTATGGTGAAAGCCGCCTGCCTAATATTTATCGCCGGACATTGATTGAGTCGAAATTATCAATCCCCTCATCTAGTAAAATGGCAGGCTTCAAATTATCGCAAGACGGCGCTCCTGAATATGCTACTGTAGCAATTGATAGACAAAATAAACGCCTTATTGCATCATCTTCTGGCCAAGCAGGTTATGTGACTAGGGCGACTTATCGATTGCCGGACAATATGAATTACGAAGATATGGAAGTAAAGGTAATTGTGGAAGGCGCATTTGTTGAACTATTTGTTAACGATCAATATGCCTTGACCGCTAGATTATTTGATGATGGTTTCCGAGCCATTTTGACGAACTATTCGATTGGCTTATTTGCAGATGGTCCCGGTGCTTCGTTTGAAGATTTGTTGGTCAATATGTTGAGAACCACCGAAACGGCATATGATTAATCAAAATCTAATATCTTAAGCATTGACAACGTTTGCACAAAGAATATAATAAAATTATGATAGCGTTTACATAACGTTTAAGAAAGGTAAATAAGCATGAAAAAGAAAATAGTATTTCCATTCTTGATGGCCGCCTTGTTCGGTTTGGCCGCTTGTGCCAGCTCGGTACCGGCTTCAAGCGAAACCCCAAGCTCTGAAGAACCATCAGAAACAACCTCAACCGTTACTTCAACAGTCACTTCCGTCGCTACATCGGTTGAAACCACTTCAGAAGTAACTTCAGTCGAGACCAGCGTATCTGAAACTACTTCAGAGGAACCAGTCGAAACATTAATACCCGTATTCAATTATGGTTTTGATGCCGAATTCGCTGGCGATCCCGCCATTGCCGCTCCTGAAGAGGGCGAAGGTTTTATCATTACTGATCAAGGCTATGCCACCACAATCAATGGCTCATTAGAACCAGCGCCCGCTCCAAGTTGGACATTTGTGTACACTGGTTACGACAAGAATATGCCTGAATTCGAACTTGAAGCTGGAGTAAGATTTGGTGCATCTACCAATAACACCGCTGTGTTTGGAATGCGCGTTTGCTATGATGGCTGCTACGATGTTCAATTCTCAGCTAAAAATAACAATGATGGTTGGCAAGGCGTTCAAATGTTTCAAGCCGGTGGCCCACTTCTTGCGCAACACGATAACACTGAAAAAGGTGGTTTGATTACTGATGGTAGTCTATCAATCGTCCCCGATACGGATTATACTTTGAAATTCCGTTCAGTGATTGATGATGATGAGTTAGCGTTAGTGTCTGTGTTTGTCAATGATGTTAAAGTTATTGAGTTAGGTGGCCTATCTACCGCTACTCTTAACGCCAATGCTAAACATGGCATGGGAGCATCAGCCGGTTCTTGGGTAATCGTTGATTACTACAAGGGTTCAAATATCGTTATCTAAAGAAAACTAAAAAAAGAAAGCTGCGGATTTGTTCCGCAGCTTTTTTATTTTGTTGAGGAACCTCTTATATAAAGTTGAGGTTCGACTTGGATACATTGTGCATCCTGTTCGGATTCGGGGTTATCAATTTTTCCCATAATATTAGCCACCGTTTTTTGGAAAATTTCATCAATCGGTTGGGCAATGGTTGATACATTGAGCAATTGAAACCATTCAAGGTCATCAAATACGATAGTGCTAATGTCTTGGTTTAACTTTTTAAGGGCAGTTAATGCATCAAGACCAAAATTATTCGTCCCAGCGATAATCGCATCGGGTTTTAAGTCCAAAAGTAATTGTTCGATGTCTAGTTCAATCGAGTGGCCAAGCGGATAGAGACGAATTAATGATTCGTCTACTGGTAGGTTTGCCTCATTGAGGGCTCTAATATAGCCGTTGGAGCGGTTTGGTGTATAGTCCAATTTAACGGAGAGTAGCAGAATGCGTCGTTTACCATTATTGAGCAAGTGCGATGTCGCTAAATAAGCGCCATATTCATCATCGACACAAAGAGCATCAACGGTAGGATATGCTTGACGGAATAATTGCAAAATCTTAATGTTGCGCTTTTCCATTATTGAAATAAGATCGGGGTTGGTGTTTGAAACGGGCGTGAAAATAAGGGCATCAACTTTATAAGATAACATTGATTTAATGTTTTGCCGTTCATATTGGCTATTTTCAAAACTATAGGCAAGAAGGACGTTATACCCACACTTCTTAAATTCGACAATTAATTTTTCTAAAACGATATTATAGAAATAGTTGCCGATGTCCGACACAATCACACCGATTGTGTTAGAGCGACCACTCTTCAAAGATTTAGCGTGGGAATCCACGATATAGCCAAGTTCTTCAGCTTTTTTAAGAATTAAATCGCGTTTAGATTTCTTAACATAACCATCCCCGCTTAATGCGCGGGAGGCTGTTGCGCTTGATACATTACAAGCTTTAGCTACATCTTTAATATTTACCATGTCGAACCTCTTAATATTTAATTTTCTTAATTAATATAGCATCAATAAGATATCGTTAGCATATTTCATGAAACATTATAATAACTAATCGCATATCATTTTTCAAACCTAGATTATGATGACCATGAATTTTTAATAAAACACTAATCAGTAATTGTATCTAGCATTAATCATTAATTTATAAGTACAAACATCGATAATATATCTAGAAGAACCATTTTAATTAAAGAAATCGAGATAAAAAATGACAAATAATCAAAGTCTTCGAGGGACAAAACCCAATATTATTTTAGTCTTGTGTGATGATTTAGGATATGGTGATATCGCCTGTTTTGGATCAAACCAAAATATGACGCCCACCCTCGATCATCTTCAAATTACCGGAGCAAAGCTAACCGACTTTCATGTGGTTTCGCCTGTATGCTCTCCAAGCCGTGCTGGACTTATGACGGGTTGTTACCCTCAACGTGTGGGACTCGGGCGGGGCGATCATTTTTGCGTATTATTGCCAGGCGATCCAATTGGCATAAATCCTGAGGAAACGATAATACCAAAAGCATTAAAAACGGCAGGATATCGAACGCACATGATTGGCAAGTGGCACCTAGGCGATCAAGCACCATTCCTACCAACAAAAAATGGCTTTGACACATTTTTTGGTTTGCCTTATAGCAACGATATGTGTTATTACCATCCAGATTTGCATGTCAAATTCCCACCTTTGCCATTGATGCGTGAAGATGAGATTATCGGAAAAGATCCTTCACAGGGGAACCTAAACGAACTTTACGTTAAAGAGGCTGTCGCCCTTATTGAAAGACAAGACAATGCCCCATTTTTTCTTTATTTTGCTCATATGTATGTTCATTGGCCTTTTTATCCTCCTCATTCGTTTTTAAAACAATCAAAAGGAAATCGATATCGTGCCGAGGTGGAATTTATCGATTGGGCCATGGAACAAATGATTGCCGCTCTTAATCGTTTCGACAAGAGGAAGAATACTTTAATTGTATTCACGTCCGATAACGGAGGCGTTCTTCGATATGGCAGCAACGGGCAGTTAAGAGGGCAGAAGGGTGATGTATATGAAGGTGGCGTGCGCGTCCCTTGTATCGTTAACTGGCCGGGTAAAATTAGCGAAGGTATCATTATTGACAATCTTTTAACGACAATGGACCTATTGCCTACTTTTGCTCATTTAGCCGGAGTATCCATTTCAAATGATAAGAAAATCGATGGGGAAAACGTCACAAATGTATTAATTGGAGTGGGACCAAAAGAGAATCGCGAATTAATTATTTATCACGATAATATCCTTAAGGCCGTTCGAAAGGGCGATTGGAAACTCATACTCAATACCAAGGAATTATTCAATCTACTTGATGATCCAAACGAAAAGAACAATCAATATTCAACGAATCCAGATATTGTTTCTGACTTAATGCTTTTGGCACAACGCTATCGTAATGAACTTGGTGATGGCGACAAATTGGGTACAAGTGTAAGAAAACCAGGACGCGTTGATAACCCCACCACGATGTTTCCGCTTGATGAAGATTCTCCTTTGACGGCGGAATATGAATAATAGTTTGAATCGTCCTAAGTTTTTCACTTGGCTCATTAAACCAGTGTCGTCGAGATGCAACTTAAATTGTGACTATTGTTTTTATTTAGATGCCGCCAGACTCAGAAGCGCCACTTTTCCCCATATGATGAACGAAGACACGACGGACCATCTTATAGAGATGGCAATCGATTCGGCAACAGACACTATATCTTTTGTGTTTCAAGGTGGAGAACCACTTTTAGCGGGGCTTCCGTTTTACCATGCCTTCATTGAGAAAGCCCAAAAAGCTAATCAAAAAAATATTAATATAGTATATTCACTACAGACGAATGGCCTTATGTTAAATGAAGAATGGGTTAATTTTTTTAAAGATAACAATTGGTTATTAGGTATCTCGGTTGATGGAGAAGAGAAAGCCAACAAGTGGCGCTCACCAAATAATTTTTCCAAAGATACGTCTCTAATTATTAAGAACATCGAGCTGTTAAGAAATAATAATGTACCATTCGACCTTTTAGCGGTTGTCCATAAAAAGAATTTCAAAATGATAGTTCAAAGTTATGATTTTTTAAAAACGCTTGGCGCAAAATCACTTCAATTTATTCCTTGTCTCGACTTTATTAAAAAAGATAACGAACTAGCGCTTGATTCTAATTCATGGCGCGAAAGTTTGCTTAATCTTTATCGAAGATGGCGCGATGATTGGAAGAAGGGCATCTATATTAGTATTCGTCAATTCGATGATTATATTGCAGTTATTAATAGCAGCCCTTTAAGCAGTTGCGCTGCTCGAGGAATATGCGGTGGTTATTTGATGGTTGAAAGCGATGGTGGTGTTTTTACATGTGATTTCTACGGGACTGACGATTTTTTAATTGGCAACATTGCCGATGGTTTTTTTGAACTATTTAATAACTCTAAACTGATAAAATTCATAAATGAATCTTTCATTTTAAATGAAAAATGTCTGCACTGCCAATATCGTTTTCTTTGTAGAGGAGGTTGTAAAAAATATCGAAATGGTGACCAGCATTTTATTTATTGCGACGCCACGAAAACATTATTAGATTATGCTTACTCGGGATTGCGAGAGATTGCCCTTTCAATTAGATATATCGGTGATTGAAAAGATGATATTAAATATCCTTGTTTGCTAAACTGGTTTTCTAGAATATAAACGATTGTGTTTAGACTACTGATTTTTCTATTTCAAATTCTTTTTGATGTTGGAAGCGTTTTATGTCAAGTGTGGTAACATCCACGCTGGTGGGTTCACCTAAAATGATTTCGGATAATAGAAGACCCGTCATAGGGGCTAGCATAAAGCCGTGACCTGAAAAGCCACAAGCTACAAAGAATCCTTGTAGTTCATCAGTGGCACTGATGATTGGTTGGCGGTCGGGTGACATGTTATATGATCCACCCCATTGGCGCACGACGCGTAAGTTTCCCAAAACGGGCATGATGTGAATCGCCGTTTTCGCCATTTCATCTAAAAATTGCCAAGTTGAGTGAATTTGGTGACCTTTTTCAACATTAGGGTCGCTTCGTCCCATTAAGAAAGAACCATGAGGCACTTGCTGGCAATAGATGTTTTTAGAAAACGACATGACCATCGGTCCTTGCATTTTTTCGATTGGTTCGGTCGCTAATATTTGATGGTTTTCTGAATATACAGGGATGTCGATGCCCGCCATGAGGCCGACTTCTTTACTATAGCCACCGGCGGCGTTAACAACGATATTTGTGTTGTAAGTGTCTTTGTTGGTTCTAACGCCAATCACTTTATGATTCACAGTCATTATTTCTAATGCTTCTTCGAAGAAGTTAAAGGTGACTCCTAATTTTTTAGCGGCCTGCATATAGGCGTCAGTCATTTTAAAAGGATTAAGATGGCCGTCGATGGCACAGAAAGTAGCGGAGACAAAAGCATCAGGATTAAGATGAGGAACGATTTTTAGGGCCTCGTCTTTATTCAAATACTGAGAAGGAATATCCATACTATTTTGAAGTTTGACATTAGCTTTAAACTCAAGATCTTCATTTTCAGTCGTTGCTAAAATGAGGTAACCTTCTTGCTTAAATTCAATGTCGCCTTTATATTCTAAAATATCTTTAGCTTGTTCAAAAAACGCGATGCTTTTCTTGGCTAATAGACAATTTAACGGAGTGGCCCATTGCGACCTAACTCCAGCCCCACATCGTCCCGTCGCTCCTGAAGTAAAATAACCTTTATCAATGACTATGATGTTTTTAACGCCTTTTTTAGCGAGGTTATAGGCGATGCTGACACCACTGATGCCGGCCCCAATTATTACAACGTTTTTATTCATCGGATTTATCTTCCAATATCTCTTTAAGCTTGACGCCAAGTAACATTGGGCGTGGCTTTTGCGTCTTAATGTCTTCAATCAATTTGTTTAATCGTTGAGCAAGACGCGTTTGGATTAAATGGCCACATGTATTACCCTGGCACGGACCCATGCCCACTCTTAAAAGGCGCTTTAAATCTTCAAACGTGGTAAACCCGTTATCAATCGCTTCATCGATCTGGGCTATGGTAATGTCTTCGCAGCGACAGATGATGATTTTACTAGTATCACTCATGGCGCTTAATGGTCGAAAACTCATACAGATATTGTTTTGGTATGAGGACCGTGACGAGGGCGGTTTTGACATTAGGATTGATTTGAACGGATTTGATCTCGGCTTCGCAGATGATGTCACCACTTCGATTAAGACCATGCCAAATTTCACCTTTAAGGGGGGAGGGCTTAAACTCATAGGGAATTTTAAATAACGCCTGATTGTTTATTAATTGCGCGACGGTAATTGCCAGCCCAGGGCAGGCGATAACGCATTGGCCACAGCCGGTGCATTTGTCAGTAAGAAGATAAGGCATGGAAGTCACCCCATCTTCGATGACAATCGCGTCAAAGGGACAACTAGTAGCGCAGGGATTACATGGTATACATTCAAAACATTCTAAAATCGCTTTCGGCTTTTTTAGTGTTTCTTCACTTGGAAATTTTGAAGCGATCATATCCTTGGTTGCAACACCAGTTTTAATTAGCATAGGGGCCTCCGCCGAGCTTTTTAAGTCCGGCTAACGTCTTTTCACCATAACTAGAATGTCTTAGTATTTCTAATTCATGGTGATACATTTTTATTAGTTCATCGTGATTTGGATGCGGATGTTCCAAATGCTTCAAGGCGCCTAATCCGGCGATATAGCCATTCATCATGGCCGAGGAGGCTTCTTCGATGCCACTGACATCGCCACACGCGAATATATTGGGGTTAGAAGTTTGGTTCAGATTGTTTAATACGGGAACGCGGCCCCCCAGTTCTTTAATGTATTTCATAGCGACTTCCATCATCCCTAAAAGTTGTGATAAAGGCGATAGTCCCACGGCAATGCATAACGCTTTTGTTTTAATGATTGACGTTTCGTTTTCAAGCTCTTTAAAATCATCGGTTAATTTAACGATTTCCACGGCTTCTAAATGATCTTTGCCGATTGCTCGTTTTATGGTGTGTTGCATATAAAAGGGAACCCCGAGTCGTTTTAGTTTGGAAGCGTGGACTTTGTAGCCGCCAATGATTGAGGCCGCTTCCACGATCCCTTTAACTTTTACGCCCGCTTGTAAAAGTTGATAAGAGACAATGAGGCCAATATTGCCACTTCCTACCATCAACACTTCGTCTTCAGGAACGATGCCATATAAATTCATGAGCGTTTGGATGGCTCCGGCTCCATAGATCCCGGGTAAATCGTTATTTTCAAACGCCAAAGCTTTTTCAGAAGCGCCGGTGGCGATAATGAATGCTTTGGCTTTGTATTTTAGATATCTTTCTTCTTTGACGACGGTTATCACGTGGTCTTTATAAATACCGGCGACGGTCGCGCCTAGTAGTATCTCAATATTTGGTTTATCGTTAATATCGTTAATCAGAATCTTGGCGATTTCAAATCCCCGGTTTTTGGCGTATTGCTTCTCAGATCCAAAAAACTTGTGGGTTTGTTTGACGAGTTGCCCACCCAAGTGATGGTCGCGGTCTACGAGTAAAACGGAGACGTCTTGATCGGCCAATATTTTAGCGGCGCATAATCCGGCGGGACCGCCACCAATAATGATGACATCTTTATAAATCATTTGATGACCCCTTTGTTCTTTTGAATTTCCACGCGCATGTTTTCTTTAATGGGGGTGATACAAGTCCTAACGTTATCGACGCCATCGACGCGCATGTGGCAGGAGCCGCAGTTGCCGATACCGCAGTAAAATCCACGAGGCCGTTTTAGCCTTTGGCTATAGCTTAAAGTCTTGATGCCAGCGTGATGGAGGGCGAAGGCAATCATGTCGCCTTCTTTTCCGGCAACAGGTCGCCCTTCAAAGTAAAAAGTGATGTCTCTTTTATCGTCAAAGTTCAAGATGGGGTGGTTTTTAATTCTCACATCATCGCCTCATAAATGTCGTTTGGATACATTTTATCACAGTTTGATAAAGCGCTTACAAACGCGCTAAATTCTAATATACTCCACGAATTTCTTTATTCAATAATTAGTGGCATTGATGAGATAAAAACATTCATTTCTATCAATCCAAATGAAGCTAAAGTCGCATAGTCACGAGGTTAAGTGGCACCGAATAGGCCGTTTAATATCTGGACAGCGCGATTTGACTAAGTGATAATTTATTTATAAAACACTTCAATTCAATGTTGATAATGCGGTTATTCAAAAAATTGTCAAAGGCAAATATTAAGAAAAGCGCCGATAATATTTCTATAACCATGATCAAGCAGTGATCATAAATAAATTAGCGTTGAGGTATTTCCATGGGAATAATGACCACCTAATAATTAGTTTTAAAACCTTACACGGAACGCGATGAAAAAGCGATGATTGGTCATTTATTTAATAAGGGTTATAAAGAAGTGATTGCTGGGGCGTTTAAACACAACATTGCTAGCATTAATGGGCTACAAAAATGTGGCATGAAACCGATAGCTAAAAAAGAAAGGATTACTTACCACAATAATATTTACGAATGTGTCTACGTCGCAACCTTTCGACCATAGAGTATAAGTATTTTTGGTTATCTTCCCCGCGATATGCGACAATTAAAAACAAACCATGATTCAAACATTTATGAACAACAAAATTAAGTTCTTAATCGCAATCGGGGCCCTGATTTTAAGCAGTTGTGATTTATCCTTTGTGGCATCAAGCACTTCCACAATGGAGACATCGACTACCACTAGCGAAATAAGTTCCATCCCCGTCGACTTTTCTTCACAAATCGAAGCTTTAACCATTGATGCGGACTATATTAACGAAAACTATCTCCTTCCAACATTGGCTGATAGCGGCACAATGGTTTCTTGGTCGTGCGAAGATATGGAAATAGATGATGGTGTTCTTATTTATTCTAACCCCTCATTTGATTATTTAACTTCCATTGACGCCACGATATCCAAAGGTGGGAGCGCTTATACGCACACGCAATCGCTACTGGTGAAAAGCCAAAGAAATGCTCCCATCACTAGCGAAATGCCCCAGCTCAATTTAACGCTTGCTAACGATTTGCAAGAACCTGACATATATTATGAAGATTACATTCGTGGTGTGGCTAACCTTGATCACACTGTCAATGGCGCCCGCGAAAACACACCGCTTATTTCCCCGTTTGGAATTAGGATTCGCGGCAATTCAACGCGATATTTTCCCAAACGTTCGTATCGATTAAGATTCGATCAAAACACAGCACTACTTGGCATGGCAGCGGCTAAAAACTACATCTTATTAGCCAACCATATCGATAAATCGCTTATACGTAACGGCGTTGCTCAATTTTTAAGTTACTTATATCCCGAAACGATGCATCCACTTGACTTCCGCTTCATTGAATTAACCATCAATCGCGAATATATGGGGCAATATTTTATGATGGAACGCGTCGAGTTTCAAAAGAATCGCTGGAATATCGAATCTGATTTAATGCTTGACGATGCGGGGTTCCTTCTAGAACTCGATTATCGGGCGTTCGAAAACGGGGATGGTGTCGAAGATGGTAATTTCTTCTGGCTTGATTATCGGCCGTATTTTATCCGCGAGCCAGATTATGTTGATCCATTATATGTGCCTGCGCGCCACACCCGATACATTAAGGAATATATGTTTTCTGTTAACGATGCGCTTAATAATGGGCTTGGTTACGAATCGTTAATCGATGTCGATAATTTCATCGATTTCTTTATGCTTCAGGAAATTATGAAAAATGTCGATGTAAATTTCGGGTCCCTGTATCTTTTCAAGGAAACGGGGCAACCGCTTCGAATGAGCCCCTTATGGGATTTTGATATTTCGCTAGGCAATGGCGATTACTTCCCTTCGCAAGCGGAAGGCCATTGGGGCTGGACCGACTTTTGGGGCGACTTCGACAACAACAACAACCTTTTTTTTACAAAACTTATGGAAATTCCCACCTTTAGAAATCAATTCATAGCGAGATTAAATGATTTTCAAAATCGGGTCCTTCCAATTCTAAATGCTTGGCTTGATGCCAATCATCAACGCTTAATTGATAATGCCGCGCGCAATCTAGAAAAATGGCCACTGGAACTTTGTGATGGTCCATGGTGCCCGATTCCCATTGAGCAACGCGAATTTGAAACATATGAACAACATCTTGATTTTGTTAAGAACTTCATCAACACACGCGTTGAATGGATGCTAAACAACATTACTTTGTTGTAATGAGCGAAGTTTAATTTAGTGAGATAATTACTGCCTAATTCATCAAAATTAATCAGATAAAGCCAGATTTTTGGTTTATCTTTTTAACGAAGACTTATAATATAATTATATTGATACTAATATGGGAGGCAGTTATAGTTTGAAAATTCATTTTACCAACGCTAGTTTTCTTGATTTATCGCTCGAAGCCATTGATCGAATTTCACGAGCCGAAGAAAATGAATATTACCCCATTTTTTGTCGCACCCTTGGCGAAGGCTTTAAATGGGATTATGGCGAAGTTTGGATTAGAGACACGATTAAACCACTACTGATCAAAAGCGATATTAATTACACGACCGATGAACGAAGCGAAATTTTTGCGCGAGCACCCAAGCGGGCTTCGTTTGCTTATGGTGAAGGCTTTCCAGGCATTGCTTGGGAAGCTAAGAAGATTGTATGGTTCAGTGATTTCTTGCACAATAAGCAATTTATTAGAAGCAAAGAGGCGATGAAAGCCGGTTTCAAAACGTGCTGCGCTATTCCTGTTCTAGCGGAGAACTATGTCGATGCCGTCATTCTTTTTTTTAGCAGAAAACCACTTGAAGAAAACACAAAATTAAACAAACTTTTGGAAATATTGAGTTCCAAAATCGGCACCCACATTCTCAAAAAACAATTAGCAGGGCTGGTTGAAAATTATCGGGAAGAAGCTTCTAGGAATATTGAACTAATATCCAAGATATTCTCTCTTAGAGACCCTTATACCATTACGCACGAGATTTTTGTCAAAAGGCTAGCCGTTGATATTGGAAAGAAACTAGAATTTTCCGCGAAGCAACTGCAAGATTTGAGTTTCGCGGCAACGTTACATGATATCGGCAAAATTGCTATCCCAATGGAAATTCTTAGCAAACCATCCAAATTAACGGTTGAGGAATTAAATTTGGTTCGAACACATGTTATCGCCGGATACAACATAATTAAGGATCTTAAATTTAGCGACGATGTCAAACGCATGGTTTACGAACATCACGAGCGTCTTGATGGATCGGGTTATCCTCAAGGATTGCGCGGCGATCAAATATTTTTTGGCTCGCAATTGCTGGCAGTTACCGATGTCGTCAGCGCGATGATGGAAAATCGACCCTATCGTCCCGCCCATAGTAAGGAAACAGTGATTGAGGAATTGACAAAATATTCAAATATTAAATACAATCCCGCGATTGTTGATATTGCGCTTGGCCTGCTAAATGAATATCCGCAAGATTATTTCAAACAGAGAACGTTACCATCGTCCTCATAATATAATACTAGGATTGACTGGTAATTTTCTTTTTGATAAAAACACATCCGCGATGTAGTAAATAATAACAATAATTTTTAAATACTATTTTTTCAGATAGACCATACGAAACATTAACGCTGCCTATGAAAAGATAATTGGTGGGGATTTCAAATTCCCATTTATGGTCATATTGGGAAAGACGCTTCTTGCAAAACAAGCCGAAACAATTCTTGGCGGAAGCGATATATGCCGCTTCGAGATTGAGTTAACGAATGTGGAGTACAAGGGAAAAAGGCACATTAGGGGCATTAACGAATGAAAAAACCAAAAGTTCTTAATAAAGCGCTCTTATAGGTATATATTATTAGTAGCATCCAAAATGAAAGCGATTACAGCCCTTGGTTAAAAAGTCACAAGTCCATCATCGTGATTTTTTTATTTCTGTAAAAGTGTGGCTTATAAGGAGAATATGAATGGCGGATTCTAACGAAAAAGAGCTTAAGATCAACCCCTCGTGGTGCAAAGGCTGCGGCATATGCGTCGCTTTTTGTCCCAAAGATACGCTCGAGATGGTTGATGGTGTCGTCCGATTAAAAGAACCAAGTGATTGCATCATGTGTGGTATTTGCGAACAGCGGTGCCCCGACTACGCAATTTATGTTTATGATGGCAAGGGGAAAACGACAAGTGAGTAAATTAGTATTGATGCAAGGCAACGAAGCCTGCGCCGAGGGCGCACTTGCCGCCGGCATGCGTTTATATGCCGGATATCCAATTACCCCTTCGACAGAAATCGCTGAGATATCAGCGCGTCGCCTTCCCCAAATTGGCGGAACATTTATTCAAATGGAAGACGAGATTGCTTCAATTGCTTGTGCGATTGGGGCTTCCGTTGCCGGAGTCAAAGCGATGACAGCCACGAGCGGTCCCGGCTTTTCATTAAAACAAGAAAATTTAGGATATGCGGCGATGGCCGAAATTCCTTTAGTGGTTGTTGATGTCCAGCGCGTTGGCCCCTCAAGCGGTATGCCCACTTCGCCTTCGCAAGGCGATATGATGATGGCTCGTTGGGGAACACACGGCGATCACCCGGTGATTGCGTTATGCCCATCATCAGTCAAAGAAACGTACGAATTGATAATAAGAGCCTTTAATTTATCGGAAAAATATCGGACGCCAGTCATTTTTTTGATGGACGAGTTAATCGCCCACTTACGCGAGGGCATCAACCTTCCAGATAACAAAGATATCCAGATTATCGATCGTAAAATTGCGCATGGAGGCAATCCTAAGCGGCCACCATATCATGTCAAGTCAAACAGCCTTGTGCCGGAAATGGCTCCCTTTGGTATGGGACAACGCTACAACATCACGGGGCTCATGCATGATGAATATGGTTTTCCCACTAACTCAAATGCCGAGGCCGAAAAACTTATAAACCGGTTGATGCACAAAATAAGCGATAACTATGAAGATATCGTCCAATGCGAACAATTACACATGGATGACGCTGAAATCGCAATATTTTGCTATGGGGGCACGATGCGCGCCGCGATGTCGGCGATGGATTCATTACGCGCCAAGGGCTTAAAGTGCGGCATTTTTAGGCCAATCACGATTTGGCCATTTCCTGAGAAAGAGTTACTGCAAGCGAGCCAGCACCTTAAACGCATTTTCGTGGCTGAGCACAACTATGGGCAAATGGTCCTGGAAGTTGAACGAATCATTAAAGATGCTTGTCCAATTGAATTTATCGGTAAATATAACGGAACGGTGATTACACCCAAAGACATTATCAAGAAGATTGAGGAGACAACAGAATGGAAAATTCTAATGGCGTCAAAACCCCACACAATCAAGCCTCGAATTTAGTCGAGAAATATATTCGCATCGAACACCTCCCCCAAATTTGGTGTGCTGGTTGTAGTAACGGCATCATCATGCGCGATATTATCCAAGCGATTGATAATCTTGGTCTTAATAAAGAGGATACGATTATTGTTTCTGGCATTGGTTGTTCTTCGCGCGCTGCCGGATACCTCGATTTCAATACAATTCATACGACCCATGGCCGCGCTTTAGCATTTGCCACGGGCATCAAACTGGCCAACCCTAAACTTGAAGTCATTGTGATTACGGGCGATGGGGATATCGCCGCGATTGGTGGCAATCACCTGATTCATGCGGCCCGAAGAAACATCGGATTAACCATCATTGTGATGAATAACAATATTTATGGAATGACTGGTGGCCAATATTCCCCAACCACCCCTTCAGCGGCCGTAGGAACGACAGCTCCTTATGGAAATATCGATCGGACATTTGATATCGCGAATCTTGCCATCGGCGCTGGCGCCACATATGCCGCGCGCGGTAGCGCCTATCATGTGCCACAAACAATTAAAATGATTCAAGATGGCATCAAACATCAAGGATTCTCTATCATCGACGTCATTAGTTCCTGTCCTACATATTTTGGACGGGCTAATAAATTGGGCACACCTGCGAATATGCTTAAGTGGCAAGCTGATAATGCCGTGATGATATCGCGCGCTAAAACGATGACTCCAGCAGAACTAAAAGGGAAATTCGTCATTGGTTTGCTTCATGAAGAACTTTTGGATGAATTTACGGTCTCGTATCAAGAAGTCATTCGCCGCGCCACCAAAATCAAAGGAGTTCATGAATATGAAACATAAACATGAAATTCGCCTCGCTGGCACTGGCGGACAAGGCGTCATTTTGGCGACCGTTATCCTCGCGGAAGCTGCCGTATTATCGGGACATTACGCCGCTCAAAGTCAAACATACGGCCCCGAAGCTCGTGGTGGTTCCAGCAAAGCAGAAACGCTTATTTCTAATCGACCCATTGGGTTTACCAAAGTGCAACATCCAACGTGTCTGGTTGCTTTTACGCAAAAAGCATTAGACAAATATTCGGATGGCTTATCGCGAAATTGCCTGGTCATCCTTGATGCCGGTTTAAAAGTACCGGAAGGCATGAATCCATTGCGCGTTATTTCACTTCCAATCGTGGAAACCGCGAAAATGGTTGTCGGCAAGATTCAAACCGCCAACATTGTGACAGTCGGTTGCATTAATGAATTTCTCGGAATATCCGATCAAGACAAACTTGAGCAAGCCGTGTTGAAACATATTCCTAAAGGGACTGAAGGAATGAACATGAAGGCGCTTGAAGAAGGGATTCGTCTTGCCCAAAATTGGAAAGAAAAACATCGCTCATGAAGATTCACGAATATCAAGCCAAGGAACTTTTAAAAGCGTACGGACTCCCAGTACCACTAGGATTTGTTGTTACCACTCCTGAGGAAGCTAAAGTTGCCTCTCAAACATTGGGAGCAGCGGTTTTAAAAGCGCAAGTTCATTCGGGTGGCCGCGGAAAAGCTGGCGGCGTCAAACTCGCTAAAAACCCCGATGAAGCATTCGACATTGCTTCAAACATGCTAGGTATGAAACTCGTCACTAAACAAACTGGTCCCGAAGGCAAGATTGTCAGAAAAATATTAGTTACTGAAGTTTGCCAACCGCAAAAAGAATATTATTTGTGCGTAACCGGCGATGATGAACACGCTGGACTCATGATTGTGGCCTCCGCTGAAGGAGGGACCGAAATTGAAGAAACGGCAATCAAACACCCTGAGCGTATCATCAAAATTCCCGTGTCGGTTATCGAAGGGTTGCAAGGTAACGAGACGTTGCAATTGGCGGAAGATTTCAAGCTATCCCTTGTTCAAAGTGGGGAGCTTCAATCGATCCTTGCAGGCATGGTTAAGTTATACATTGAAAAAGATTGCTCGCTCGTGGAGATTAATCCCCTTGTTCTTGGAAGCAACAATCATCTCGAAGTGCTTGACGCCAAGATTACATTTGATGATAACGCCCTTTTTAGGCATCCCGAGTTACTTGAATTAATGGATGTTGATGAAGAAGACCCCAAAGAATATAAAGCCACCAAACACGGCCTTAGTTATGTCACCCTTGATGGGAATATTGGATGTTTAGTCAATGGTGCCGGTTTAGCCATGGCCACGATGGACATCATTAAAAACTTCGGTGGCCATCCCGCAAACTTCTTAGATGTTGGAGGCAGCGCCACCGCGGAAAAGGTTAAAACCGCCTTTGAAATATTACTATCGGACACCAATGTCAAAGCCATTTTTATCAATATATTTGGCGGTATTATGAAATGCGATACGATTGCGACAGGCGTTGTCGCCGCCACCAAAGAAATCGGTATTAAAATACCCATTATCGTTAGATTAGAAGGCACAAATGTCGATTTAGGCCGGCAAATCCTCAATGAATCGGGGTTGAAACTGATTTCCGCCCTGGATATGGCCGATGGTGCTAGAAAAGCTATTAAGGCCGCTAGCGAGGCCTCTTTATGAGCATTTTTATTAATAATAATACAAAGGTCATTGTCCAAGGCATCACGGGGCAGCAAGGATCTTTTCACACTAAGCAAATGATTGAATACGGCACTCATATTGTTGGTGGCGTCACGCCCGGCAAAGAGGGATTAATAGTCGAAGGTGTTCCTGTGTTCAACACGATGAAGGATGCTGTTGAAGCAACGGGCGCCAATACTTCTGTAATTTTTGTGCCACCGCGCTTTGCCGCTTCTTCGATTATTGAGGCTGCTGATGCCGGCATTGAATTAATCGTTTGCATTACCGAAGGGATTCCCTTCCTTGATATGGCGCGTGTTAAACTTCACATCGCAGATATTCCCACAAGACTCATTGGACCCAACTGCCCGGGAATCATTACGCCTGGTGTTTGCAAGATCGGTATCATGCCAGGTTATATTCATAAGCCGGGGCACGTTGGTATCATCTCACGGTCGGGCACGTTGACTTATGAAGCCGTCAAGCAATTGTCGGATCGAAATATTGGACAATCCACCGTTATCGGCATTGGTGGCGACTCCATCAAGGGCACAAGTTTTGTCGATGCTCTTAAAGCGTTTGAAGAAGATCCCGAAACTTACGCAATTGTCATTAATGGCGAAATCGGGGGCAGTGGCGAAGAAGAAGCCGCGGAATATATTGCCAAATACATGACAAAACCTGTCGTTGCCTTCATCGGTGGTCAATCGGCTCCTAAAGGCAAACGCATGGGACATGCCGGCGCCATTATTTCAGGTGGCAAAGGCACGGCAAGTGGCAAAATAGAAGCGCTCACCAACGCAGGTGTTGCCATTGCGATGACTCCTGATATGATTGGAGAGACGCTTGTTAAGACATTAGAAAAACGTGGCATTAAGCCGTGATAAAGGATATTTCATATGTATGATTTTCTTGTCGCCAATCCTTTAATCGTAATTTTTGCGATCGCTTTTATTGGCTATGCGCTTGGAAGAATTAGTATTAAAGGTTTGAGCCTTGGTACTGCTGGTGTTTTGCTTGTAGCCCTTGTGTTTGGGCACTTTGGTCTTGAAGTTAATAAAATCATCCAAGATGTTGGCCTTGTTCTTTTCGTTACTTCGATTGGTTTTATCGCTGGGCCGACCTTCTTTAGAAATTTTAAAAGTCACGCGATAGCGTATGTATTATTGGGCATCATCATCGTGCTGATTGGCGTGATAACATGCGCGGCGATAATTTTGATTACAGGCTTAGGGACGGAGTTAGCGATAGGGTTGCTCGCCGGAGCGTTAACGACAACACCAGGTTTAGGCGTTGCTCTTGAAGCAACTGGAGATTCGAATTTGGTGACAACCGGTTATGGCCTTGCCTATCCCTTTGGAGTAATCGGCGTGGTGCTATTCGTACAACTGATGCCACGAATATTTAAAACGGACATGCAAAAAGAACGCGAGCAATTTCAAAAAGTGGCCATTCAACAGACTATTGTGGAGAAGCCCAAGAAGCTTTTAAGCATCGATCCTTTGGGTCTGTTTGGCTTTGCATTCGCTATTTTTCTTGGCATATTACTTGGAAAAATTACGATTCCACTCCCAGGAGGCGTTTCTTTCTCGTTAGGAACATCGGGCGGACCATTAATTGTTGGATTATTGTTTGGCCATTTTAAATCGATGATTAGGGTCGATCTATCGCTTAAAAAAGAAACGTTGGTTTCGCTTCGCGAATTGGGGCTTGTGTTATTTCTGATTGGCGCTGGGACTAAAGCGGGCGTTGGCTTTATCGAAGTACTCGTTGATCAAGGAGTCATACTATTTGTTTACGGGGCGATTATGACACTAATTCCCATGATTTTGGGTCTGCTCATTGCGAGAAAAGTATTGAAACTTAGCATGTTTAATAGCCTTGGATCCATCTGTGGTGGCATGACGAGCACTCCAGCGTTGGGGGCTTTAATTCAAACCACAAAGACTGACGATGTGGCTACGGCTTACGCGGCCACTTATCCAATTGCAATCGCTATTATCGTCATTACTTTCCAACTTTTGGCCCTTATTTTTTAAGAAATATACTTCCATATAACTACGCCAAAACATTTCGTTTTTTTAAGTAATATTACTTAAATAGTTTTTTTATATCTATTATGGCGAAAAAAGAACACACTAAAAGTATAGATTCTTAGCATTTGCGGGAGACTATCAAGGAGCTTATTTATGAATATTATATATTGGATCATTTTTGGTTCCATCGTCGGCTGGATTGCTAGTGTGCTCACCCATAACAATCGGCGGATGGGTTTAGTTTTAAATATCGTCGTGGGACTAATTGGTTCGGTCATTGGTGGTTGGATTGCCTCGGGGATTGTCGGTGGCGGCATTACCGTTTTTACATGGCAAGGATTTGTCTTTTCAATCGTCGGCGCCGTCATCCTATTAGTAATTGTCAACCTTATTAAACGCGCCAGATTTTAAAACTATTTTTAACCAATAAATTCAAACAAGGACCGCATAAATTGTTGTACGCTTTGTGTGCAATTATAACTTTCACATAACGAAACTATAAAAAATTAGGGGAATCTTTTTTTGTCAAAGTCATAATAGCAGCTTATGAAAAATCTGAACCAATGAATATTTCTAAAATAATAAAGTTGCTTTTTAATAAGACTTTTGTGCTTATTCGTCAATTAGTCGGTATCCAACGCCAACCTCTGTCAAAATAAATTTGCATTCGTTGGCACTATGTTCAATTTTTTTTCTAATCGACGCCATGAATACTCTTAACGATTGATAGTCATCCATGGTCTCGTACCCCCAGATGTTTTTTTGAATGAAGGCATGAGTCAAAACTTTACCTTGGTATTCCACTAACAAGGATAATAATTTGAATTCGAGTGGCGTGAGATGGACTTCAATGTTATCGACAAATACTTGGTGTCGGTCAAAATCCACTTTCAATCCCTTATATTCAAATTGTGAAGTAGGGACTTTGGTCTGGTTTTTCCTTTGAACAACGCGGATGCGCGCTAAGACTTCATTGATGTTAAATGGCTTTGTGACAAAATCATCGGCGCCAGAATCTAGCGCTAATACTTTTTCCTGTTCCTTTCCTCGGGCAGAAACGACTATTACTGGTGCTGAGCCTTGAAGACGAATTGTTTTCAGTACTTCCATCCCATCAATATCTGGCAATCCTAAATCGAGTAAAACAACCTGGGGTTGATGGCTCATAAATAGATTTATTGCTTCAATACCCGAGCTGGCAATAATTGGTTGATAGCCATGAGTAATCAGTGCCAATGAAAAAAATTTCTGAATGCTTTTATCGTCTTCGACAACCAAAATACAGTCCTTATAGGTCATTGACGTGCTCCTCAATTACCTCGGGAATGAAGAACTCAAACGTGGCTCCTGAAGTTTTATTATTATACGCCTTTATATAACCTCCGTGGGCTTCAACGATTGATCGGCAAATGCTTAAACCAAGACCCATTCCTCGTTTTTTATCTTGGGTTTTATCTGTTCCTGTGACAAAATCGGCGAAGAGGGTCTCACTATCCGATTCTTGTATGCCTATACCATTATCAACTACTTTGAACAATGTGCCAGTATCATTTTGTTCATAATCAATCGTGATTGTGGAGCCATCGCCTGAATGTTTAATGGCATTATCGATTAAATTAATGAACACTTGCAAGATTAGGGAAGAATCAACGTGAAAATATAGCAATTCTTCTTTTGAAGCAATTTGTAATTCATGATTTTGCAAATGGTGCAACATCCTAGATTTTACGTTTGCTAAAACATCATCAATCAATTCCCTCTTTTTACCAACAAGTAGTTTGTTAGAGCGCACCCTTGTCATATTTAATAAGTTTTCGATAAATTGGGCCATTTGACTCGATTCAAAATCGATATCAGCTAGCAGCGACTTGATGGTTTCGGGATTTAGTTTATCAAAACTATCGATTAAAAAGCCCGCTCCTGATTGGATGGTCGTCAATGGGGTTCGTAAGTCGTGTGATAAACTTTTTAATAAGGCGTTACGGAAGCGTTCACTGTCGATTTCGATGCGAGTCTTCTCTTTTTCAATCGTGGCGCGGACCCTATCAATTGCCCCCGATATATTGACGACATTTGTTTCAACAAACTCCCGCTCTTCTTGGCCGAATTTTTGATTAGCGGAAATCGCGATAAGAAGCGCCCCTTTATTTGCTTCCTTACTGGTGAAAGGGAATACTTTAAAGGGAACTTCCGGAAATTTATTCTCGCCCTTACCACAAATTTGTCCGTATTCAATCGAAAAATCAATCTCTTTTTCCCAAGTGTTGATATCAAATATATTGGAATCTCCAATGATGTATTTATGTCCTTTATTATTCTTGAGAATAATGGCCACATTTCGCGATAGGTATTGTTCTAATTCCTTGATAGCGACTTCACCTATTTCTTGCTCGGTATTCAGGTTTGATACTTTTTTACTTGTGTGATAGAGGTGCGTCATTTTTTGGGAAGTATCGCGAGATACGGCGACTTCTTTTTGCAGACTGGAAGTCAAAAAATTCATCAAAAAAGCCACGATAGCAAAAATAAGCAATGTAATAATATAATTTGGGTCGTCAATTGAAAAAGTATAGCGGGGTTCGGTAAAGAAAAAATTAAAAACAAATGCGAAGATGATAGTGATAACTAACCCAAAAATGATGTTTTTCCCCTCAATCATAATGACAAGAAGGGCGGCAATATACACGAGGGCGATATTTTCCGCTCGGATTCCAAAGTAATCGAGTGTAAACGAAAGAAGGATGGCCACAAGCATTATTGCCAAAGGGACTAACCATTTTAACCAGACTTTTTGCTTCAAACCAAGGCTCCTTTATTTATAGTGTCTGCGCCAATACGATATATTGCCAGCAAAACCACATAAAATTCAAGCCTTCCAAGGATCATTCCAAACGTAGCGGTCCACAAAATAACTGGGTGAGCGTTATATCCGATGATTCCTACGGACAGACCAACGGTACTAAGTGCCGAGGCAAATTCAAATAACGAGGCTTCGATGGAATTGCCAAATGCGGTAAAAATGGTCGTTCCAACCACTAGAACGGTTAAATAAGCCCCCAAAAAACCATAATTGTATTTGATTTCATTAGCGGTTACTAATTCTTTTTTTCCATAACGGTTAATAAAATGAGCGTCGATGGTGTTTTTTGGATAAAGTTGTTCTTTGAAATTCCAATACATACTTTTCAAAGCTAAAGTTATACGGTATTGCTTAATGCCTCCCGCGGTAGAACCGAGTCCACCACCAATTATCATTAATATGATCAGACTAGCAATGAATACTTTTGGAAGTTCTGTTATGGTGGCGACAGTTTGAAAACCAGTCGTTGTTAGCGCGGAAGAGAATTGGAATAGCGTCGTACGGATGGCGTTCCCAATTGTGGGCGTTAATCCCGAAAACATTAATGAAAAAAACAAAATTGGCAAGAATATCAAAGCTAAGATGCCAATCAGTTTTAATTCCGAATGCAGGTAAGCTTTCTTAATTTTTCCACGAAAAATAATCATATGAACCATGAAATTGGTCGCACCTAAAAACATTAAGATGATGGAAATAATTTCGACCCCAACATTATTGAAATAACCAATACTTGACGTTCTAGTGCTAAAACCACCAGTCGATACGGCAGCAATTGAATGGTTAATGGCATCAAAAAAAGCGACGCCGCACAAAACATAAGCAATGGTTCCAAGTGCTATAAACCCTGTGTAGAACAACAAAATCATGCGAGCGGACTTAATGAGATTAGCCATGATTCGATCATTATGACCCTCGGCGTTAAAAAGGCGCATTCCATAACGGTCGTTGACAGCGGTGGTCATAATTAAGATGAACCCCACTCCTCCAAAGAATAGAAGGAGACTTCGATAAAATAGATATATATGCAAAGTATTATTGGCATCCAGCACGCTTAATCCGGTTGTAGAAACACCACTGGTAACCTCAAACACCGATTGAGTAAAAGTTAAATTTCCGGTCATTAAAAATGGAATCGCCCCAATTAAAATTGCCACTATCCAAATTGCCAATACAAGAACAGCGTCTTGATGCCGCGCCAGTTTTCCTTTTTCTCGACCGCGAAAGAAAAGAGTGATTGCATACCCAATAAAAATGCTTATCGTTCCCGGAAGGACAAAGTTAGCGGCTTCTGGGTATTCTTGGGGATATAAAATAAGCATTGTCAGTGGCAAAAGCATGATTATTCCAAAAATAATCATGAAAACGCCGATATATTTTAAAATCAGACCATATCCTGCCAATATTTGTTTATTTTCCATTGCGTTTCTTTTTAAGAAAATTGATTATTTCAGTTTGCTCATTTGTTTTGGTAATCACAATCATCTTGTCGCCTTCATTTATTACCGTAGAGCCTTCGGGAATGATAACGTCAGAATCGCGTAAAATGCAGCTAATATTAATATTTTTTGGAAAATGAGTTTCCTTTAAGGAACGTCCAACTATATCGAAATCACCCATGACACTCATCTCGATGACCTCAATCTTATCTTCCTCGATTGTCAATGTGCGAATCAGTTTTTCTAGCGATGATTCATGCTTAATCGTTTGGCCAATTAAATATGTCGAACTAATGACCGAATCGATGCCCAATCGTTTAAACAGGGAAACATTTTTAGGGTTACTTACAACGCAAACGCATTTTTTTACACCGAATAGGCGATTGGCGATTAAGCATATGACATAGTTATCGGCATCATTCTCTGACAAAGCAATCATGACATCGGCACCATGAATGCGCGCATCGGATAATGAATAAATCTTTGTTGGATCGCTATTTAAAACGCGCACGCCGTTAGAGGAACTAATAAATTCAGCCATCGCACGGTCGCGATTTATGACGACAATGTCTTGTTTTTCTTCCTTAAATATTTTTACGAGGTAATCAGCTTGATGTCCCCCACCAGCAATAATGATGCGCATATTATTCGTTTCCTTGGTATGTCGACATGAATTTATCAAGCGACAGATTATAAGGATAGATTAGGTGAATGGTTGTGTTGGAGATTAAGACGCCCTTGTCAGAATCTGACAAGCGTACATATATTTCGGGAACATTGTATAAATAGAAACACACATGCGCGAGCAAGATGTTGATGTTGTCGTCATTGGTAGTGATGGCCACAAGCAATGCTTCCTCGATGCCGGAATTTTCTAATACGGTGGTGTTTGTAGCGTCACCCACGAACTGCTGGCCACTATAGGTATCATTCAATTTGCGAAAAGACCGATCATCACAATCGATAATCGCCACTTCTTTTCCTAACTCCGATAACTTAGCGGCGATACCAGAACCAAGTCTTCCTGAACCGATAACGATGATTTTATTTTTCTTCATTAACGGATCCAATCACATTAATCGTCTTCACAAAATCCAACATGATATACAAAGGACCAAATGATGTCACGACGACGATGAATTTATCGCTTACCTTTGTTACTTTGCCTGAAGTTGAAACCATGCCTGAGTGGCAATCGAACGAGATACGAACATTTTGGCCAATTAATTCTTCCATGGTTGACCTCCTTTATCCGACTCCACTCTAAACGTTTCGGTATAAAGATTGTGTTATCCAATGTTGGGACCGCATAAATATTTCATAAAGATTGCTTTCGGTAATTTCCCCATTAAGGGAGAAAAAGCTCTTCACTTATGAAATATTGCTATAGTTAGTTATGATAGATTTATAACTAAATAATTAGAGTGAACACGAATAACAAGCAAATTGATTCAGGAGTATGTGTTAATCTATTAGAAAATAAGAAATAATCTTGAGGCTTCAACATGATTTATGAAACGAAACGACTGATAATCAGAAAAGCTGTTCAAGGCGATTTGCAAGCAGTTCATGCCGTTGCCAACGATCCTAACGTTTTAAAATTCAACTGCTATGAACCAGGTACAATCGAAGACACGATTCGTTATATTCAAAAGACTGCTGAAGATGAGCGACGTTATGTTATCGAACACAAGGAACTTCATTATGTTATTGGGGAAATCAATTTTGAACATGATTCTCTTCGTTACGGCGTTAATAGCGTGCTTCTTTCTTACCAACTTGAGACCTCGTTTACTGGCAAGGGTTATATGAGCGAAACCCTTCGGGGCGCGCTTAAATATTGCTTTGATGTTAGAAATGCTGAGATGGTCGTTGCTCGCGTCTTCGCCGATAACGAAAGATCCAACAGGTTATTAAAGCATCTAGGATTCACACTTGAAGGCACGCTTAAACACGCTGTTAAAGGTTATGGGAATGTCATTCATGATGACAATCTTTACTGTATGATGAAAGAAGAATATTTACTTAAAGAAACTTTTAAAAAGTAGGCCCTCTTGTCTAAAGCGCTAGCTTTAGAGTGTACAAGCAAAAAAACGCCCACACCAAAAGAAGACGAAACTGCTATAACGAAAAACAATAATGCATCGCCCTCATAAAACTAAATAATGCGTTTAGTTCGAGTTAATCACACCATTTGAAGCGCAAAACACACTTAAGATGGCACTTAAGATATTTTTGCAATATGGTTTAATCATTAGATGGAAAAGCATGTTCTTCCATCTTCCAATTGAAAACCAAATAAAGCATCATCAGCAAGAATATTACGATGCCATTTCCAAATCCCATCAAGAAGGATCCTCAACGACATTTATTGAATTTATGCTAGACATGATTTTTGCTCCATTAAAAAATTAATCGAAGATATAAAACGGCACCCAATGGAAGTAACCGAACATTTAAAGCAATTACTTGCCGTTCTAACTACTGATTATCGAGTGACCGCGAGCGAAATTCTTACATTAATGGGACTTAAATCAAGAGAAAATTTACGGAATAATTATCCGCATCCCGCATTAAAGGCCGGCCTTATCAAATTAGAATTGCTGGGCCACCCAACAAGCCGAAACCAAAGATATATCAAGAATTAACCTCAAATCTTCGTAAGAACAAAATGCTTTATAATCTCTTACAAACGCAGTTACTTAATCAATCGAGACTTAACAGCGTGCTGAGTTTTATTTATTTTTTTGCTTAGCGTATATTATAAGAAAAGGAGCTTTATCATGGAAAACGTTAATAAAGTACTACAAGCGTTAAAGGAGGCTAAGCAACCACTGAGCCAAAAGGAAGTCGAAGCGATTACGGGACTCGACACAAAAGAAGTCGACAAGGCGTTTAAAGCGCTTAAAAAAGACGAGTTGATTGTTTCTAAAGTCCGTTGTAAATGGGAGCCCAAATAAACAAAATATATTAACAAAGAACAATCGCACTTATCGAGATTCTTTATTATTATTTTCTTCTGTTGGAGTAAAATCTAAGCATGGCGATTCGTCTCGAAAATCAAAAAGATTATCTCGAAGCAGAAACGCTCGTGCGCGAAGCGTTTTGAAATGTCAATCAACCAGGATGCGATGAACATCTTGTAGTCCACAAACTTAGAGACGATCCCTCGTTTATAAAAGACCTTGCCTATGTTATGAAAGAGGGCGGAATAATTGTGGCCGCTATATATTATGCTATTGGCACCTTAATCGATGGAAAAGGCAACCACACAAAGGGTTTGCTATGTGGACCCATCGCCGTACATCCCAAGTGGCAACAACAAGGTGTTGGGCCCATCTTGATTGAATTTACGATGCAAAAAGCCGCTGAATTAGAATATCCATATATATTAATTACTAGCAATCCGCTGTATTATGCGCGGTTTGGATTTACTCCCGCCTTTAAAAATGAAATTCATTTAGAAGGAATTGATAATGCTGCTGAAGCGCCATTCTTCATGATGAAGATACTTGATGAATCAAAGAAGATTCCGGCCGAAGTTTTTCACCATCCCTCTTGCTACTCGGTTTTTCAAGAAGATGTCGAACAATTTGATAAGATGTTCCCCTATCAAGAAAAGAGAGTACTTTCAGGGCAACTGCGGTAATATTAACGATATGGAACAAACAAAGCGCCGTAAAGAAATATTCATGGCCATCAAGTATTTGCTATTTGCGATTTCGGCGGGCGTTGTCGAGATTCTTTCGTTTACCCTTTTCACCGAACTGACAGATTGGACTTATTGGCCTAGTTATTTGATCGCTTTAACCCTATCGGTCGTTTGGAATTTTACCTTCAATCGACGATATACATTTAAGTCCGCGAACAATGTCCCGTTAGCGATGTTTCAAGTCGTTATTTTTTATGCCATCTTTACTCCGGTATCAACAATACTGGGCGAATATCTGGTGAAGACGCTTAATTGGAATGAGTATTTTGTGACAGCCATCAACATGGTGGCTAATTTCATTTTGGAATTCTTGTACCAACGATTTTATGTCTTTAGAAAATCTATCGACACCAATAAGTTGGCAAAAAATGGTCTCAACGATAGCAAAGCCCAACAAGACACAAGCAACCCGTGATATTGTAAATTTATCAATGGAAAAGATTTTGCCCGATATTGAAGAAAGCGGAGTTAGCCATGGCTCCATGCTGTACCGCTCACCATGGGCAAAACCATTCGATTATGAATTGCTTGGGCGCATCATTCAGTTGCATATCACCGATAAATTGAATTGCCCCACTTGCTGGAGGAAATAGTCATAAGCAAAGTCGATACCGCTGTAAAACTCGAATTCAAAGATGCCCCGTCATTTCATGCTTGGTTAACCGCAAATGCCTCCACGCATCCGGGAATTTGGATAATTTGGCAAAAAAAGAAACAAAACCTCGGCATTACTTACTCCGAAGCGTTAGAGGAAGCTCTTTGCTTTGGTTGGATTGATGGGGTTGTTAAAAGTATCGACGCGAATACATACATTCGGTATTTTTCAAAAAGAAATCCCAAAAGTAATTTTTCTGACAAGAACCGCAATACGATTGAAAAACTTATTGCCGACAAGCGGATGACCCCACTTGGTTATGAATCGATTGAGTTAGCAAAGAAAACGGGACATTACCAAAAAGGCGAATTTAGCAATTATTCTCCCGAACAATACCATCAGTTCATTAAAGATATATCGAGTGATGAACAAGCATTATCCAATTTCAAACAAATGAATCAGGCCTCCTTGCGCGCTTATATCCTGTTCGTTTCTAGCGCGAAGCTTGCGGAAACTCGAGCTCGTCGTCTAGCTATTAGCATTGCCCGTCTTCATGATAATCTCCCGCTTCCCCAATAATTTAGATATTTTATTACCCATAAAATAGGTGAAACTTAATTGTTCGTGATAATATTTAGGTGATTATTTTTTTGATATTATTTATATAGCCATAAAGGAGCCATCGAAATAGACACACAAGCAATTGATGCGGCCCACGTTTACGAACCGCTGAATGAATATGCCAAACACTATAAACACGAGCATCATCAAAATGCCGAAAAGTTTTTTGATGACCTCGCCGCAACTGCTAAAGTTGATATTGAAGCTAACCGCGTCACTGTAAAAAAAATTAAGCAGCTGACTGCCGAGAAAAACGCGATTGCCAAGCGAAGGAAGAAATATCAAGGGCTTAAAAGCTTTCTGATTTTCCTGATGGTGTTATCGCTGGTCGCTTTAGGGATTGGCATTTATTTCATGGTCGCGCAACTCCAAGCGACACTAGCATTGGTTTTGGTCATTGTTGGTCCGATTCTTACTGTTCTGTGGATTGTTCTCCTCGTGAAGAAAATAAATCCCACAATTAAAACGCTAAGCCAACAAGAAGCGGTGTTGCAGGGACAAATCGATAAGTTTACCGGCGAAGCGTATGGTCAAATGCAGGCGCTTAATAATTTATTTTATGATGGCATGAGCAGCGCCATTATGAAGAAGACAATCCCGCTTATCAATCTTGATTTGATGTTTGATAGTCGGCGTCACGATTACCTCGTCACCAAGTTTGGCCTTGGTGATTTCCAAGATCCCAACCGCTCGGCGTTATATGTGCAATCCGGCGATATTAATGGCAATCCTTTTTATATTTGTAATGACCTAATTCATACACTAGGATCCAAGACTTATACGGGGTCATTGACAATTTCGTGGAGTGAACGCGTCTATGTCAATGGGAAATGGGTGACGCAACATCGAACACAGGTATTAACGGCCAGCGTTGAAAAGCCTTGTCCATATTATAGCGAACAACCCTATCTTATCTATGGTAACGAAGCCGCGCCTGATTTGATATTCAGCCGCGAAGATAGCGATGCTGAAAAGATGAGCGAAAAACAAATCGAATCGCATGTTAACCGCAAGATTAAAAAGATGGAACGCTTAGCGCGCAAAAGTATCAATGTCGGCAGTAACTTTACCGTTATGGGCAACGAAGAGTTTGAAGTATTGTTTAATGCGCCTAATCGCAATAACGAAACGCAGTTTAGATTACTATTCACACCGCTTGCCCAACGGCAACTATTGGCCTTAATGAAGGATAAGACGGTGGGTTTTGGCGATGAGTTCGATTTTATTAAACACAAGATGATCAACAAGATTGTGCCCCATTTCTTAAGAATGTTTCAACTAGGCGTGACGGCACCTTATTTCCGCGGTTATGATTTTGATGAAATGAGAAAACGTTTTGTTGATTATAACGACGCTTATTTCCGGCATCTGTATTTTTCCCTCGCGCCAGTGCTCGCGATTCCCTTATATCAACAACATAAACCGCACGAATATATTTACCGCGATGTCTACAAGAGCTATGTCTGCTTTTATGAGCACGAACATATCGCCAATAGCATGAATGAAACTAATTTCAAACACCCATTATCAGCAACGCGTAATATTTTAAAAACGTCCACGGTCAAATCTGGTAACTTCTGCGACACGATTCAAGTGACCGCCTATGGCTATAAGACTGTGGCCCGAACGGAATATATTTCGCGTTTAGGCGGCGACGGACGCTCGCACATGGTGCCCGTTAACTGGACTGAATATATCCCTGTGGAGAAAGCAACCATGGTGGATGTCAAAATCGCCCCCGAGCAAGAAGAGAAATCCGCCTATGATAAAGTTAAGCAAATGGCGGAGGATCTTCGTAGCGGGCAAGCATCAAAGCAGAACGTATTTATGTTAGGATGTTTTGCCGCCTACATCGTTGATAAAAAGGTGCAATAAGCACTTATAATATACAAGGAGGATTTACTATGGCTAATGAGTTAGACGAAATGACAGGACCAGTTAATAAAGAAGGCAAAGATATTAACGTCATTGAAAAGCAGATTAAGGTCGAAGTGGGCGTTGGTTCGCTTATTTTCGAAATCGCGTTATGGGTGCTTGGCATCATTCCAGGTCTCGTCTTCCTATTTATGAAGATAAACGCGCGCAATTACTTCAGAAAGTTACAACAACGGATGCAACAAAACGCATCCCAAATTGATAACTACCTTGAACAACGCGTGACGATTCTTCAAAATGTCGTCGGCCTTGTTGAGAAGTCGATTGATCTCGACAAAGATGTCATGAAGACCGTGGCCGCGATGAGAGGTGGGGTCCATCCCAACCAAGAAAATCGTAACGAAGTCGCTGGGCAACTTGATGCCGCGATGAGCAAAATCAATGTTGCGTTTGAAGCTTACCCAGATTTAAAAGCTCACGCCGCCCTAGCGGATGCGATGCAACAAAATAGTTATTTGCAACGCGAAATCACCGCCGCTCGTGAAGTTTATAACGACACCGTGTTGCGGTGGAACTCCGATGTATTCAGTTGGCCCACGAAGATGATCGTGGCCGCTAGAGCCGGATACACCACGCGCATTCCATTCACCGCTAGCCAAGAAATTAAAGCCCAAGCGCGCGGCAAATTTTTCTAAATAACGCAAGGTAACATTTTTTATCCATCCTTTTCTTTTTAAAGCGCCTCGATGGGCGCTTTTTCTTATGCAACATCTTGACATATTTAAACGATAGCGTAATATAGATAAGTATCTATATAGATATGCTTCAATATAAGAGGTGAATACATGAATCAAGACCTTGCAAAACAGTTTAAGGCTTTAGGGAATATTAAACGACTAGCGATTTTATCGCGTTTGTCAAAGGGCGAACAATGTAGTTGTACCTTGCTTAAGGGTACCGACATTTCCCAACCGACAATGTCTCACCATATCGAGACACTTTCAAAGGCTGGCCTTATTAGTAGTTATAAAGAAGGCACTTGGAAAAAGCATCACATTAACGAAATGACAATCGATGAGATGATATCGTTTCTTGTCTCGTTAAAACAGGAGATTAAGTAGCTTCAATGGTTGTCTTTGAGTGGATAAACGATCAAATCTTTAAGTTAAAATGGCTCGATGACCTAATCAAATGGTTGTTTGGCACCGTCTTGGGGCTTGACCCCAATTCCATGGCATTCTCAAGCCTGACCTTTTTCTTTTACGATGTGATTAAGATATTTATCCTGCTATCGGTTTTGATATTTATTTCTTCGTATATCCAGTCTTACTTCTCACCCGAAAGAACGCGCCATATTTTAAGTCGCTTCCATGGCATTCCTGCGAATATTATTGGCGCATTGCTTGGAACGATAACACCCTTTTGCTCATGTTCATCAATTCCCATTTTCATGGGGTTTACGAAAGCGGGATTGCCACTCGGGGTCACCTTTTCGTTTTTGATTTCCTCCCCCCTTGTGGACTTAGCCTCGGTGATATTACTAGCGAGTGTCTTTAACTGGCGCATCGCCCTGGCTTATGTCAGTGTCGGCATTATCATTGCTGTGATTGGAGGCACCTTAATCGGGGCGCTCAAACTTGAAAAGCATGTCGAAAGTTTTGTGATGGCTCCTATCAATCACAGCGATATTGTGGAGATGGAAGACGAAAAGTTGACAGGGAAGCAACGAGTCGTTTATTCGCTTGATCAAGTGAAGGCCATCATCAAGAAAGTATGGCTTTATATATTAATTGGCGTCGGGATTGGGGCGCTTATTCATGGAGTCATTCCCCAAGCGTTTATCGAAACAGTGTTAGGTAGTAATAATCCCTTCTCGGTGTTAATTGCCACGATTGTCGGCATCCCGATGTATGCCGATATTTTTGGGACGCTGCCAATCGCTGAAGCTTTGGTGGCCAAAGGCGTGGGCATCGGCACCGTTTTGGCCTTCATGATGGCGGTCACCGCATTATCGCTACCTTCGCTTATCATGCTGAAAAAAGTCGTGAAGATGAAATTGCTATTAACGTTTGTTTCCATCGTTACGATTGGGATAATCGCGATGGGTTATCTGTTTAACTGGTTTGGATATTTATTCATCTAAAAGGAGTGCATATATATGACTATTAAGGTACTAGGATCGGGCTGTAATAACTGCAAGAAGCTGCTCGAAAATGTGCAAGCGGCAGTCGCTGAATTAAAGCTGGACGCCACAATCGAATACGTGACTGATTTTGCTAAAATCGCCGCCAGTGGCCTCATGCGGACTCCAGGATTAATCGTCGACAATAAGATTGTCTCCGCTGGTCGCGTTTTGTCTAAAAGCGAAGTTATCGACCTGCTTAAATAGGAATTATTACTCCGGTTTTTAACGGTAAAATGAAAGCGCTCGCTTCTGGTATTTTTCGCTTGTCTTTTTGATGAATAAGCACATAATATTTTGCTTGTAAGGGTGCTTGCGTAAATTATGATTTCTGAAATAATGCCGACAAATGATTACTTCCTTATGTTAGGACTAACCGTGATTCTGTTCACGGGTCTCCTATTTGGAAAAATCTCAAAAAAATTAAATATTCCCAATGTCACCGGCTATTTATTAGGCGGTGTTTTGATTGGTCCCGGCGTTCTTTCGCTCATTTTTCCTACCTTTCCGGGCATTATTGGCTATCACTATATTGAAAGCATTAAGTTATTGGCCGACATCGAACTCGCCTTAATCGCTTTTTCCATCGGCACCGAATTCAAAATTGAATATTTTAAAAAATTGGGACCAGCTCCGGTGGTTATCGCTTTTCTTGAAGCTTTTTGCGCGGTGGCATTAATCACCATTGGCCTCGTAATATTTGGCTTCCCGCTTTACTTTGCCCTAGCGATGGGCGCGGTCGGGGGCGCAACCGCTCCAGCGGCGACGATTCTTGTAATTCGCCAATACAAAGCGCGCGGTCCTTTGGCCCAAACTATTTTATCGGTTGTGGCCATCGACGATGCAGCGGGACTCATCTTCTTCGGCATCGCCGCTTCGATCATTAGAATTTTAATTGGTACCAATCCTGGCAGCATTGGACTATCAATTGCTATGCCATTTATTGAAATCGGGGCTTCTTTACTTATTGGGGCAGCGTTAGGCTTGATCACGGTTTTATTAATGAAATGGTTTACGGGTCGTGGCAACCGCACCTCCATCATAATTGCCATGATCTTTTTGATGATTGCCGTTGCCCGCATCTTTACTTATGAACTAAATATTGGTTTATCATCCCTCATGATGGCAATGGCGTTTGGCTCCATCTACACCAATTTTTCACATTCAGTCGATGTCGTGGTCCCCTTAATTGAACGTATTACCCCACCATTAGTCATCATATTTTTTGTCATGAGCGGCGCCGATCTTAAGTTAGAAGCCATGTCATGGATGGCAATTGCTATTTTAGCCATCTATATGATTACGCGTATTGGTGGCAAAATGATTGGCACCTTCATCGGTGCGAAAATATCCAAGGCCCCCCAAGTGGTCCAAAAGTATGCGGGGTTTGGGTTATTGCCACAAGGCGGGATTGCGATTGGATTAAGCCTCGCGATGATGGACTTGCTACCTGTAGCCGAATCGGGACCACTTGCTGTTTATAACGGCATGCTCGTGCGCGTTATTGTCATCGCCGCCGTTTTTATTAGCGAAATATTTGGTCCGATCTTGCTTAAAATCGTTTTATTCAAAAGCGGCGAAGCCGTCAAATCCACATGATGATACAATTACAATAGGAGCCACTTATGAAACTTGTCGTATATGTCCTCATTAAAGTTGAATTACTTCAAAAACTGCTTGGCCGTTTAGCGGAAGAGCATATTTCGGGTGCCACCATCATCGATAGTTCGGGCATGGGACGAGAACTCGCGGAAGCCGATGAGTTTTCTATTTTTGGATCATTAAGAAGTCTATTGATTCATAATAATCGCCAGACGAAAACATTGTTGTTTGTCGCGAAAGACGAACAAGTAGCAATCATTACTAACATCGTTGAAGGCGTTGTGGGAAAACTTGTAGGTCCGGATTCGGGCATTATCTTCTCGGTACCCATTGACGATGTCAAAGGTTATAAAACCTATTAATTATTTATTTTTTCTCATGTTTACGATCAAAAATATCGAGCCACGATGTGCCGTGGCTCTTTTTGTTTGTTCGCCAAGAAATATATAAATTAAATGGAATTTGCCGTGTTTTTAATTTGTTTGAAATGAATGGTATTCTTCTTCAGATAACATTAACACCTCGCCTTTGTTGGCGTCAACAGACACATAATCACCATCTTGAATTACAAGCGTGGCATTGGTGACATTGGCGATAAGCGGCAATCCGTATTCACGGGCGACAACCGCCCCATGTGATAAGGAAGATCCAACTTCAGTTACCAGAGCGGAGATTAAACAGTAATATGGTGACCAGCCAATGTCGGTAAACGGGGCAATCATGATTTCGCCTTTTTTAAGTTTTCGAGCGTCTTCAAGCGATTTAATGATTCGTGCTTTTCCTAATGCTTTGCCTTTAGACACGGGGCTTCCCAGCAAAACTTTGCTATGATCGACATCGGGATGGAACTCAATGGGAGAGGGACGCCCTAAATACACATCGTGATAACGGAGCATTGTTTGTTCGTCTAAAAGGCGTCGTCGCGATAAAGCCTTTTTATTCAGACTCTTTTCGCTATTTTTAATGAGATGACCGATTTCCTCGTGCGTGAGGAAGAAGATTAAATCTTCGTCCGCGAGTAAGCCATGGGCGGCGAGTTTTTTGCCAAGAATCACATATTGGCGTTTGAATTTATCAATGACACGAATGATGAGCGATTTTGAATATTCGCGGTGGACGACAGCGCTTCGGGAAGCTTTTAACAAGAAGCGGAGCGCCATTTTCTTGACGCCTTTATTTGTTCCAATTAACTCACGGCGATTTTGTTTCAACGTAGAAGTCAAAGGTTTTTCGTCTAAATCGCTAGCAAGCACTGTCAATAAATAACTCATTAAGGCCAGGCGATTATCGGCCCAAGATTTGTTGCGGAGTTCGGCTTCCCGAATTGTGCGATGGCCATGACGCGATAAGAATGAGGTGTAGGCACGTTTAGTTTCTTTAGAAGCAATCTCCATATATTCGAGCAATTGGGGAGCGGAATAATTTTTAACGCGGGGATTTTCTTTTAGAAGGCTCCTGGCGATGACGCGTAACGAATGGAGAATATCGACGCTTTCAATGCCGGATATATCGGTCAGACATCCAGCGATTTTGGCTTTCAATTCTTCCCGTGATGGGTATTGGTCTTGCAGCGTCATATATAAAGCCGAGTTCATGCTGCCTGAGAAAGAAGAGGACATGTAGTGATAGTGCAGCGATAGGCGCATCATGGGCATATGAGTGTCAAGTTCATCGTATATTTCTTCAATTGTGCCATTGGGATCGAAGCGCAGCCTCTTTGCTAAACGCCGATGCTTCCTTTCGCCTTTTTTGTAACCAAAAAGATAGCGTCCATAGCGGATGCCATTCAGTGTTTTTGTCAAGAAATCAGCATTGGGCTGGTTAATGTCGGGGGCATCAGGGCGTTCTTCACCAAGAATCGATAATTCCACGGCTTCTTTTGATGCGCCTAGCACTTTCTTGGTGATGACATAGATGGTTGTTAAATCAAGAAACAGGTGATTGCTAATCGATAGGGCGCCTGAATAGGGTGGTAAGTCATCGACGTTTTTAGTGGCTCCCGCAAGATTGATCATGCGGCGAAGTCCCCAATCAATACTAGCGATACTCGTGGATATCGTTAGGGGCGTGACCGCACCTGGAAGCATTTCTCCGATGTTGCGTGTCGTCAATAAATGATTGGTCAAATCATTTTTGGAATCGAATTCATTAATCGTTGGCATATCGTTAGTGGTTATCGGCCGCGCTTGTAGAAACACGATGTTTCCGTTGGGATCACTCGCCCATTCAAGGTCGAGTTCATAACCAAAAAAATCACGGGCAATTATGGCATTACTCGCTAGGGAGCGAAGCGCATTTTTATCGATTATTTGGTTGTCTTTAAGGGCGACTTCATAATCGTCAGCGGTAAGCGTTTTATTAAGGCGATATTGCTCGGCTTTACAGATGCCGGCCACAAGCGATTCCCCAATGCCCGATACGGCTTCGATCAATAGCGAATTATTATCGCCACTGGGGTTAGTGGTAAATACAACACCCGCGAATTTGGCATTTACCATTTGTTGGACGATGATTGTCATTAACGCCTGTTCGCCTCCTAAAAACATCGAGGCATACTTGCGCGCTTCTTCTCCATTAAGCGAAGCAAGACAATCATTGATAGCGGAAATAAAGTCCTCTTTCTTGTTGATATTCAAGAATGTTTTGAATTGACCGGCGTTACTATAATCCGCCCCGTCTTCAAGATTGGCGGAAGAACGAATGGCTACATTACTTAACCCGCTTGTTTGATAGTGATTATAAATTGCTTCAACATCTAAATCTTTGTTGGTCTCGGTAATGATAAATCCGGGCGCGACGTTAAGTCCCGCTTTATGAAGGTAATATAGTCCTCGGGCTTTGCCACCCACATCATTGAGTAAATCTAGGGGTATGTTAAATAAATCGTAAAGCTTCATATTAATGCCACCGTGCTCGATTTATGTTAAACCCGAATTCGATGATGCCGCGCGCTTTCTTCCCATTAATGTTAAATGATCCAATTCCTTCAATTAGGGTGTATTTACCGTCTTCAAATTGATAGACAACTTCACACTCTTTGGTGGCCATCATGTTGAATGTTTGTTTATTGGCACTCAACTCAAGGCGGATATCGCTGGGAATGTCGCCATGAGGAGTCAAGTCGCTTAAGTACGTAATCTTAGAAAATGGGACGACTAAATCATTTATATATATGTTGCCTAAGAGTAGTTTTTTGATGGAAGGGTAACTCACCATGGAGACGTTGACGCTGCTTCCACCTTCATCAATGGCTAACAGCCACATATGATTATTCATGTAATCCCACATTCTTGTTCCATATGAATGGTCCCGGATGGCGTTTAAGTTGATGGTGGTGATATTTCCATCGAGTTCGATGGTTCCCGATATTTTGCCTTGCTGTTCGTAGTGAACTTGATTGTTTTTAGCAACTTCCTTGAAGAAGGCTTTTGTCCATTTTTCATTAGCGATGGCTTCCGCGAGCGGTTCGCTCGGTAAATCATGGAAAAAGTCTAAAGCTGGATGGGTTGCCATAAAATCCGCCACGAAATTAAGGTCGTGCTTTTTGTTAGTTGCGACATCGACAACCATTCCCTGATATGATAATGACCAGCGTTTACCGACTTCGATACAAGTTACCGTTAAAGGACTAGTTTCAGTTTTAAAAAGGTTGGATTCAGCGACAAAGAAATGTTGATTGTCCTTATAGGTAAACCACACTTCGGCACTATTGCCCCCGCGCAATCCTAAACGGAGGAAGAGGCTGTTTCCATCTAAGTCATGCGCGGAAAAATAATAACTATTGTTTTGATCGACTTCCGCATCTAGAGGAAGCTTAAAAGTTTCTCCTGCTTCAAGATTGAATCCACTCGAACGTTTTCTTTTATCAAGGGAATGTTTGATAAACGCATATTTGATTTTTTTTAACATGAATAAATTTTATCTAGATTCGGCATATTAATCAATGTTGAACGATTTATCTATGGTAAGGCAGGCGCTTTCTTTACATAAAAAAACTAAATTTGAAATAAGAAAAAATTCGTACCCACTAAAATATATTTATCTTTTTAAATAAGTATCTTAGTTTGACATAAAGAGCGTAATCATATAGCCTTTAACTATAAAGGAGTTTTATTTATTATGAAAAATACGCGCATGATTGCTGGTGCTGGAATCCTATTATCGCTATTCCTTGCCGGATGCCAAAGCAGTCTAGTACCATCTTCAGAAACACCATCATCAGAAACGCCATCCTCGGTGGTTACCACTTCCACTGTGAGTACCACTAGCGTTCCTCCATCATCTGAAGTTACAAGTCAAACCACCTCAGAAGAACCAATTCCAGGGGTTCCCGATTTATTCATCTCTGAATATATTGAAGGGCCCTCAACAAATAAGGTTGTTGAGCTTTATAACCCTACGGGGGACACTGTCGATCTTAGTTTGTACACGATGAAACTATTTACCAATGGGCGTGCGTTAGAAAACCCACTTGCTTCAAAAACATTATCTGGCACACTAGCGGCGGGTGAAACATTCGTGTTTTATAACTTTGATGGCACGATTGATACAGCATTACAAACGGTCGTCAATGCTATTCCCGATGCCCGTAAATGGAAAGGCGTTTATGCCGATTCAGGTAGCACGCTTATTGCAAGTTTTAATGGAGACGATGCTCTTGCGCTTTTTAAGGGCGAGGCAATAATCGATGTGTTTGGCGTTATTGGCCAAGACCCTGGCGATTTCTGGTCACTGACATTTGCCAATGGTGGTGGCAAAACTCAAGATGTTGTTATGACACGTATTCCTAGCGTCGACACTCCAAGTGTCGGTTCAATCAATCTGGGCGGCACCGATTTCCCCAATGCCTTTGATCCGCTTGAATGGAGTGTTGTTACTTATGCTGCGGTTCCCGCCACCCATACAGTGGGAACACATACGATTGATTAATCGTTAACGTTACGATCCTCCTTAACCGGCTTCTAGCCGGTTTTCTTTTTAAAGGTCCGATGAACTCTAGTACACTTTTAAAAAAAATCGGAAAGTGTACTAAAATCTAGTACACTATTTAAAAAATTCGAAAAGTGTACTAAAATGTTGTTGGAGGATAAATCCATGATAAAACGCGAAATGTATCTTGAAAAAATTCGTCCATTTTATGATTCTTCACTTGTAAAAGTCATCGTAGGAATTCGCCGATGTGGCAAATCTGAATTGTTGAAACAAATAGTGCAGGAAATCCGGCAAACTACCGATGCTCAACATATAATCTACCTTCCGCTAGATAACGATGAACTCTCGTTTATCAATTCACCTCAAGCGCTTAGCAAACATATCAAGGAACAAATAAAGGACGAATCAAAATATTTTATTTTTATAGATGAAATCCAGCTGATTAATGGATTTGAAAAAACTATTGGTTCTTTAAAGTCGCATACAAACAGCAGCATTTTCATTACGGGTTCTAACTCTAAACTTTTAGCCAAGGAATTATCTACTCTTTTAAGCGGGCGGTATGTGGCATTTAGAATACAACCATTCACGTACCAAGAATCGATTGAATATCTTACTCAAAAGCAAATATCAACGAGCGAAGATACCTTTTATGATTTTTGTAAGTGGGGATCATTGCCACAACGATTCGATATGCAAGGAGAAGCGCAAATTCGCGTGTTTCTTGAAGGGGTTTATGCTTCAGTTGTTTTGCACGACATCCTTGAGCGAGCGCAAGAAGGACGCGCAAATTTTAATCAAAACTTGCTGAGGCGTATTATTGATTTTCTTTTAGATGGAACAGGCCAAACGTTCTCGGCAAGAAATGTATTCAACAAGCTCCGTAGTTCTGACAGCTCGGTTCAAGCCCAAGAAGTGTACGACGATATCGAATATATAGTGAATTCATTTTGCGTTTCTAAATGCCCACGATACGACATAAAAGGCAAAGAAATACTTCAGTTCTATGAAAAATATTATGCAACGGACCTCGGGTTGCGCACAATCACCAAAACCAACCTTGAAACAGATTTATCATTAGTGCTTGAAACGGTTTTATATAACGAATTTATCGCTCGCGGATATGATGTTTTGGTGGGAAAAACATATAAAGGCGAAGTCGACTTTATCGTAATAAATGAGGGAAAAAAGTGCTTTGTTCAAGTTTGTTACCTATTAGCAACCCAAGATACGATCAATCGCGAATTTGGCGCTTACTCTCCGATTAGCGATGCTAGTCCTAAGTATGTTCTGTCGATGGATAAATTCGATTTAAGCCGAGAAGGAATCACACATGTGAATATCATCGATTTCTTACTCCATAAAAAAGAACTCATTTTTTCATAATCGCTTATTTGCCCTTGGCGCTCTTGGTTAAGTGAGTAAATTGTTCTAAAATATCAAAAGAGGAATTTAAACGTGTATCGAATATTAACTATCAATCCAGGCAGCACCTCGACGAAAATTGGCATCTTTGAAGATGAAACTTTGATTAGAGAATTTAATTTGTTTCATCCTAGCGAGGAACTAAAAAAATACCCCGATATCGACTCGGAGATGGAGTTTCGCCGTAATGTCATCGTTAGCGCCCTTGAAGAAGCAAAGATGGATCTACACACCTTCAGCGCCATCAGTTGTCGCGGTGGTATCATCAAACACATTCCAAGTGGCACCTACCTTATTAATGAAGCCGTTTTATACGATTCCCGACATTCGCAATTTAAACATCCAAGTAATCTAGCCGCGCTGATTGGTCATTCGCTTGGTCAAAAGTATGGGCTGAAAGCTTATATTACCAATCCTCCAAGTACACTTGAAGCGGATCCAATCGCCTTAGTAACGGGGCTACCATTTATTGAACGGCCCATGACTTTCCATGCGCTTAATCATAAAGCGATTGCCAAAAAGCATTGCTTATTACAAGGCATTGAATACAACAAGTCAACATTAATCGTTGCTCATCTAGGTGGCGGAGCTTCCATCGGCATCCATCATCTGGGACGCGTGATTGACGTAAGTGACGCCATGGGTGAAGGGCCGTTTACCCCAGAACGATCAGGCGCATTACCGGCCAAGCAAGTTATCGACGAATGTTTCTCGGGCAAGTATGACCACCAAACATTTTTGAAGTTTTTACGAGGCAACGCTGGCTTTCAAGCATATTTAGGCACGAACGATATGCGTGAAGTACTCAAGATGATTGATGCGGGCAACGAAAAAGCGAGGTTCTATTTTGATGCGTATGTGTATCAAGTCGCGAAAGAAATAGGGGCGATGGCTACGGTAAGGCAGGGGCATATCGACGCCATTTTAATTACTGGGGGCATTGCTAAAAGTCGCCTTTTTATTGATGAAGTTAAAAAACGCGTAGAATTTATTGCTCCCGTATTTGTGTATCCGGGAGAAGAAGAATTACAAGCGCTTAATTATGGCGTGTTATATGTATTACGTGGCGAAGAGCCCGCACTTGAATACTGAAAAATAGTAAACACTTTAGCCAAAATAGGGAACGAAACAGTGCCATTTTAGGTAATTGACTTTTTTCGGTGTTGTTATGTTGAATCATTGCTCATGCGCGACGCCTACTAAAAGAATTGATAGAGTCGATGGGAAAAGATTGAAAAAATAACAATCACTCGACTAAAATCAAATTGTAATTGATATTAGCCATAGAGGTAGTTAATGAAATATATCTCGCGTCACATTGAAGAAACATTAATCAATTGTCAAAAAACATTTCCCGTCACCTTATTAATTGGACCGCGCCAAGTTGGAAAATCGGCCACCTTAGAAAATGTTTTTCCTAATCTACCTTATATTACCTTTGATGATTCGTTGTTGCTGAATGTTGCGAAACAAGATGTTGGGTTGTTTTTTCAAACAAAGACACCCCCGATTGTAATTGATGAAGTACAATACGCTCCCGCGATATTTCCTTTTATTAAACTCATATGCGATCGAAAAAATCTAAAGGTTTATTCATGTTGACGGGTTCGCAGCAATTTCATCTAATGAGAAACGTAACCGAATCTTTGGCGGGTCGTATGGCGATTCTCGAGCTTCAGGGACTATCTCTTCGAGAACAGGCCGGAATCTCCTTCAATCAACCTTTCGTACCGACAAAGGCATATATTGAGGCGCGCAAGAAGCACCTTGTCAAATACGATTCCATATGGAGGACGATTCATCGCGGAGCATATCCCGCTTTGCAAGATGAAGACGTTTCTTGGAAAATCTTTTATCGTTCTTATTTAAGCACATATATTGATCGGGATATCTCCGACCTTACATCTTTAAAAGACAAAGGAAGATTTTTAAATTTTCTTGTCTCGATGGCGGCTAGAACAGGACAAATGCTTAATTACAAAAACGTGGCTGATGAAGTTGGGGTATCCATCGAAACGGCGCGTAATTGGACATCACTATTAGAGACATCGGGCCTTATTTATATTTTGAAACCCTATTCCGCGAGTGCCTTGAAACGGGCAATTAAAACACCGAAGTTATTCTTCCGTGATACGGGTCTTGTAAGCTATTTAACTAAATGGATGACGCCGGAAGCTCTCGCGGTTGGGGCCATGAATAGCAACATATTCGAAACGTTTGTTATTTCAGAAATGCTAAAATCTTACACGAATGTTGGGCAAGGCTATCGCGATCATGTTTTCGATTACCGTGGCAAAGATAAATACTGGAAGAAAGCCGATGGCACAATGGCCAGCATTGAATCGGAAATCGATGTTATGATTGAAGAAAATGGAATTTTATATCCGATCGAAATAAAAATGAGCGCTAAGCCCGATGTTTCAATGGCGTCCTCGTTTGATGTCCTAGATGCCGTTATTGAAAAAAAACGTGGTATGAGCGCCATTATATGTTTATATGAAAATATTCTTTATTTAAGAGATAACCTTGTCGCGCTGCCACTAGAATTCTTATAATTATCTATTTTTGCAAAGGAGAATAACAATGATTAATACGTTATATGACTACCCTTCGCCACTTGGCGTCATTCGTATGGAACTTGTCGATGATGATCTTGTGGGCATGGCGTTTGTGGATGATGGTGAGAAGTTACCTCATCATCCCGTTTTATCACAAAAGCTTGATGAATATTTCTTAAAACGGACCCCAATTGAATTCCCGATTCGGTTTATGTCGGGAACCCCATTTCAAATTAAAGTATGGGAAGCATTAAGAAAGATACCGCTTGGAGCGACGCGTACTTATGGCGATATCGCCATGGAGATTGGTAGCCCAAAAGCCGTTCGTGCAGTTGGACAAGCCTGTAAGCGCAATCCAATTGGAATTGTTGTTCCTTGTCATCGCGTGATCGGCAAAGATGGATCAATGACGGGGTATGCAGGGCCTAATTTTGTCCATCTAAAAAAAGCCTTACTAGAACACGAACAAGCGATAAATAAATAATATTCTTCTTACTATTATCAAGTAGCCACGTAGCGTTGAGTAATTGACCCATACCATATATACTTATATGGTCAAAAGAATCTTTTCTAATGGCAACCGTAAGTAGGGTTGTTGTTGGTGTCCATAAATTAACGACAGCACACCCGCACGATTTAAAGTTGGGGGAGGATTAACTATGTCGAAAGTATTAATTATCGGTAGTGGGGCCGTGGCCACCGTTGGCATTCAAAAATGCGCGCAAAACCACGAAGTGTTTAAGGAAATCATTGTCGCTTCGCGAACGCTTTCAAAAGTGGCAGCGATTATTAAGCGATGCGAAAAATACCCCGTTAAGATGATAGCCGAGCAGATTGACGCTGAAGATGTTGCCGCCCTTATTAAGTTAATTGAAAAACACAAGCCGAAACTCGTGATGAACCTCGCCCTTCCTTATCAAAACATTCCAATTATGGAAGCCTGTATTGCCACGAAAACGCACTATATGGATACTGCCTGCGCCGAAGTGCGCGAACATGCCGGCTTTGAATATGGGACGCAGTGGGTCCTTCACGATAAGTTTAAGAAAGCAGGCGTCATGGCGCTTTTAGGCTCTGGGTTTGATCCAGGTGTCACCAGTGTTTTTTGTATGTATGGGAAGAAACATTACTTCGATACAGTTGATTATATTGATATCTTGGACGCTAATGGTGGCGACCACGG
>DIVY01000003.1 GCA_002422535.1 Caryophanales bacterium UBA6120
GTAAATCCTAAAGACAGGTATTATAGCAAATATTATATAAAATCAATACAAGGATTGACTTACTACCGAGTGGAAATTCCCGCTTTTTTGATAATCTCATCGGCGACATAGCGGGGGGTCTCGCCATAATAACCAAACTGCATCGAGTAGTTGCCGCGACCTTGGGTAATTGACCGTAAATCAGTGACATAACCAAACATTTCCGCGAGTGGCACATCAGCGTCGATAACTTTGGCGTTACCGCGTTGTTGTTCGCCCGTCATTTGGCCGCGCCGGCGTGAGATATCGCCGATGACATCGCCATAATATTGCTCGGGAACCGTGACTTCGATTTTCATGATTGGTTCAAGAATCACGGGGTCGCATTTCTTAGCGGCTTCTTTTAATGCCAAACTAGCCGCTATTCGATAGGCGCCTTCAGACGAATCAACATCGTGGTAGCTACCATCGAATAAAGTCGCTTTTATATCAATCGTTGGATAGCCAGCGACAAGGCCGCGTTCAAGCGCTTCTTTTAAGCCTTCCATCGTCGGCTTGATGTATTCACGGGGAACGACTCCGCCAACAACGGCATCAACAAATTCAAAGCCTTTGCCAGGATTAGGCTCAAAGCGAATCCACACGTGACCATATTGGCCTCGGCCACCGCTCTGCCGGACATATTTGCCCTCGCATTCCCCGCTCCCGCGAATTGTTTCGCGATAACCGACTTGTGGAGCGCCAACATTAACTTGAACGCCAAATTCGCGTTTCATACGATCGACGATAATATCGAGATGTAGCTCACCGACACCGGCGATAATCGTTTGTCCAGTTTCGGGGTTTGTATGCACTTTAAATGTCGGATCTTCTTCGGCTAGTTTCACAAGGGCAACGCTCATTTTTTCTTGATCAGCCTTTGTTTTTGGCTCGACCGCCTGTTCAATAACAGGGGCGGGAAAATCCATTTTTTCTAGTAATAAACGATTTTTATCATCGGTAATCGTATCCCCAGTAGTTGTGTTTTTGAATCCAACAACGGCGCCGATATCGCCAGAGTGCAGTTCTTCAACTTCTTGGCGGTGGTTAGCGTGCATTAATACAAGACGGCCAATCCGTTCTTTAATACCCTTTGTCGTATTAATGACATAAGAACCCGACTTCAATGTGCCGGTGTAAATGCGAACATAAGCAAGGCGGCCAATAAAGGGGTCAGTAGCAATTTTAAATGCCAAGGCGGCCATTGGAGCGTCGTCATTTGGAATAACTTCGGTAATCGTTCCATCAGGCATTGTCGCCTTAGCGGGAGGAATTTCATTGGGGCTTGGCAAGTAATCGATAACGGCGTCAAGCAGAAGTTGGACGCCCTTATTTTTGTAGGCAGATCCACATAAAACCGGGAAGAAATCGCCTGTCAACACGGCTTTGCGAATAACGTTCTTGATTTCGGGAATCGTTGGCTCTTCGCCTTCAAGAACCTTCACCATAAATTCATCGTCAAATTGGGCAATTGTTTCAATTAAATTAGTCCGCAAAGCCTTGATTTTTGCAACATGGGCGGGGTCGATGGGCGCGGGTTGCGGACGTTCGTCACGATTGGTGGAGTAATTATATTGGACTTGCTCGATAATATCGATGATTCCATTAAAATTGCTCTCTGTCCCGACCGGATATTGAATCGGTTCGGCATTGGCGGCCAACCGTGAGTGCATTGTTTCTACGCACATATCAAAGTCGGCACCAATAGCATCGAGTTTATTGACGAAAACAATGCGCGGAACCCCATATTTTGTGCCTTGGCGCCAAACGGTTTCCGTTTGAGGTTCGACACCATTTTTACCATCAAGGACGGTGACCGCGCCATCTAATACCCGTAATGATCGTTCGACTTCTACAGTAAAGTCGACGTGCCCAGGAGTGTCGATGATGTTAATGCGATGGCCATTCCAAAAAGCGGTTGTGGCCGCACTGGTAATCGTAATGCCGCGTTCTTGTTCTTGGACCATCCAATCCATGGTAGCCGCACCTTCGTGAACTTCGCCCATTTTATGGATTCTACCGGTAAAATAAAGAATCCGTTCCGTCGTCGTGGTTTTGCCAGCGTCGATATGGGCCATAATCCCGATATTGCGGGTATGAGCTAAATCATAATCTCTAGGCATACAAAGTTATAACTACCACTTATAATGGGCGTAAGCCTTGTTAGCTTCGGCCATTTTGTGCGTATCTTCCCGTTTTTTAACCGAGGCGCCCGTTTTATTGGCGGCATCGATTATTTCATTGGCTAATTTATCTTCCATCGTCTTTTCGTTGCGAAGACGGGCATAGGAAACTAACCAGCGCAATCCTAAAGTGATTTTGCGTTCAGCGCTAACTTCGACAGGAACTTGCAAATTGCTGGCGCCAACACGACGCGCCTTAAGTTCGACTTCAGGCATGATGTTGTTGATTGCCGTGGCAAAAACATCCATCGCTGGCGTTCCTGATTTTTCTTCAATCTTTTTAAAAGCGGTGTAAAGAATTGTTTGTGAGGTACCCCGTTTTCCATCAAGCATGATTTTGTTGATTAAACGGGTGACTAGTTTTGAATTATATAGCGGATCTGGTAAGACATCGCGCTTACTGACATGACCTTTGCGTGGCATTGTTTTGTTGCTCCTTTAATTAATCGTTTTCTTTAGGCTTTTTCGTGCCATAAAGACTGCGGCCTTGCCGTCTTTTTTCAATTCCGGCGCAATCGAGGGTACCACGGATAATGTGGTAACGAACGCCTGGTAAGTCTTTGACGCGACCACCACGAATCATCACGGTGGAGTGCTCTTGTAAGTTGTGGCCTTCACCACCGATATAGGCTGTTACTTCGTAGCCATTCGATAAACGCACACGAGCATATTTACGTAAGGCTGAGTTCGGCTTCTTAGGGGTCATTGTTCCCACACGAGTGCAGACGCCGCGTTTTTGCGCGGAGTTTTGGCTGCTTGCCCGTTTCTTAAGCGAGTTCCACCGCTTGCCTAACGCTGGTGATTTAGTTTTAAATTCGGATTTGGTCCGTCCATCGCGGACTAACTGGTTGATTGTCGGCATAAATTCACTCCTCTTTTTGTGATGTGTTAAGGTACACAATACCCGGTGTATCATTCTCCATCTTTTTAAAATGACCGTCGCCGGTCACCGCTTGGAGATTTTTGTCCTTCAAAAGTATAGCGACCATCATGTCGCATTGCAACAAAAATTATCTTAGTTACTTAAAAAAGTAAGTGTTGCTTCGTACCGATTAATATCATCGACACGAAAAGAAAATGGTAATTGCGAACCATCGTTGAAGGTAAAATCAAGAAAATCGACCACCCCAAATGAATCATCTTCAACAAACAAAGTATCGTTTGAGGCCATTTCCCCCGTGAGAAATGTCGTTTGTTCGCCTTTTTCAAGCAACCGATATATTAAATGTTCATTTAAGGTGGTGGCATAAGTATTAGTATGGCCAATCTGTCGATAGTAGGCACTGTTTCCGTAAACTTCAGCCGATAAATCCGCTTGCGGTCCTTCATCTTCATAACCCAGAAAAGCATCAAGCGGCACTTGATGATAACTTGCCCGGGCATCGACATGATACACCTTGATGCCGAACTGACCCATTAATCGCGCTGCTGAGTGGCCATATCCCCGTTCCGAATCGACATAATTGAGTCCGGTGGGACCATAAAATTCAATTGCTAGGTATTCATCAAATGCTTTTCCATTCCAAGAATTAGCCAAAATAATGGCCTCGCCTGAAGAAGAAAATGGTTTAATTTTTAGTTTTCCTGGAGCGGTGACAACATATGGGCGCACCCAGTTTAACAGCATTTTGCTAAGAACTGTGTGATCGCCAATGGAATAATCCATCATATCGACGCGTCCTGTTGGCCCATGGGTATATTGATATCGTTTGAAAGGATGGTCAAGTGGCGAAAAGTCGGGAAATGATGCAGGAAGAGCCGAAGTATTATAGTAATCCGTCAGTCCAAGAAGGTGACCGAATTCATGGATAAAGGTATGTGGATCACCTTTGTGATTATAGACATTTAAAAAGTGATAACTCGCCCAAACATAAGCGTTTCCCAAAGGATTTCCAAGATAATTGGCGCCGTCAACGCCGGTATCAAATGATGTAAACGCCCACAAGACTGAGTCGTTATTAATGTATGGCGCGGCATAGACAAGGAAAACAGCGTCGAGGTAACCATCATCATTTTGGTCAAATTCGTCGATATCTTCATATGTGTCTTTGTACCAAGACACGGCGGCTTTCAAAATACGTTCAGTCGTGACCGTTTTGCTACCTGAAGCAGCTATTGTTGCGGCAACTTCGGTACTGGAAAACCAATCACTAACAAAACCAGTTAAATGAAGTTGCCCATAACTTGATTTGTCATAATAACTGGCGACCGATTCCCATTGGGTTGTTTCTGGGGTTCCAAAAAAAGCATTTTGAATGACCTGACGGCTAATGGTGGCCCCACCCTCTAAAGATGCGGCCCGATAATCGACAAAATCTACCGGAATGACAAGCACTTTTTGGTCGCCTGTCGTCTCGATAGGAATCCGGCGCTGCGCGGGGTTGGGATGGGATTTTAACATAGTGACGTAATCATCACTATAGGAGCTTGGACGATAATAATTATCCGTTGTCACCGCTTCTTGGTAAAAATCAATCATCGCATAATCATAAGGATGAAAACTAATTGGCAATCGAGCGCAGCTTGATAAAAGGCTTGCGATTAATCCTATCAGCCCCATAAAATATTTGGTTTTCGCCCTTAGTGGAAGCATTACGACCTCAACGTCACGGTAATCGTGGCGGCCGTTTCAGTAAGTTGATCCACGCTTATGTTGTATGGGAAAGAGGTACCCGAATTGAATCTAAAGTCCGGAAAATTGAATTCGTTAAACGCTTGTCCTTCCAGAAACAACGCCGAATTGGTAGCCACATAACCATGCCGCAATGTATTACGGCCATCTTGTTCTAATAGGTGAATCAATTTATGATAGGGAACCGCACTGCGACTAGAGGTATTGCTATTGGCAATTCCATAATACGTCGTGGTCGTGCGCCCATTGATAAAATCGACATAATCGCGGAAATACCACGATCCATCACGATTCGTGAACCGGCCAACACGAGCATCGACATGATATATCTTGACGCCCGGAATTGAAAATTGTCGCGGGTAGCGACCCGCAAAAGGCAATGTCGCGTCTTTTTGATTAAGGGAATCGGGACGATAATATTCAACTAGTAAATATTCATCAAGCAATGTGTCGCGATATGGCAAGGGAATCATGGCCACCTCGTGCCCAGTCACAAGGGGGGCAATCGTAAATGTGGTCGCCGCATTTATGACTTTAGGATAAACCCATCCAAGGACGCTTTTTGTAAATCCATGATGATCCCCGACATTGTAATCCATCATATCGAGCATGCCTAAAGAACCCCAATCACCATCATCTGCATCATAGGAATAAAAATCGGGGAGTCCTAAAAAATGCCCTAATTCATGAATAAACGTATGCGCATCAATTAATGGGTTATTAAATTCATCGACCCAAGGATGAAATACCGGTTCGTCATTTTCATCGCGAATGATTCGACCTTGATCATCGCGATCGTAATAACCATCTTTATACATAAAGTCGTAACTAGACCAACCAAAATGGAACACTCCCGGCCGATTGTAATTAGCAACACCTGCGTTGTCGTAAACCGTGTAAGCCCAAAAACGGAGGTCTTCATCTAGAAAAACCTTTTCGGTCGCATTTGCCGGAACCGTATAAACAAAGTACAAAGCATCGATATAACCATCGCTATCTGCATCAAATCGCGTGAGTTCATCGACATAGGTTTCTCGGTACCAAGTAATCGCCGGTCGCATCACGTTGGAAATAATCGAAAAATTGTCGTTTGTCGCTAAATCTTGGGCTGAAACGCTCGGTTGATACCAATCGGTAACTTCACCTGTCAAATTGAGCGCCCCATAACTTGATTGTTCGTAGAATGAAGTGACGGATTCCCAACCTGTGTCTTCAGAAGCACCAAAAAACGCCGTCGTAATATCCGTACGCACTTTGTCGCAACCTCCTGGTAGCACGGCACACCCATAATCAGAGAAGGTCACGGGAATAATTAGCATGTTAACGGTGCCCGTGGCCGGCATCGAGGATTTATAACCGCTGGCTTCTCGCGCCGTTTTGTAGTCCATCCGATAACTTGTTGGAACAAAAACATCAGCGAAACTAGATGAAGCCGACGCCACGCTGATTGAACTTGTAACACAGCTCGAAAGCGAAATAAACATCAGCATGAATAACGGGATTCTTTTTAAAATATTCATTACACAACGACCAACTTCGGAAAAAACAAATTAATTATAAAAGCAATCACGATCACGATTAGGTAACTAGGAAATGGTGTCGTTCCAATCATAAACCGCAGGCTTGAATCACCAAGATAATCGCTGATGAACTCAAAAATCACAAGGGTCATCCCTAATCCTAATACCACAAGGGATAGTGACGTACCCAGAGGATGCAATTGATCATGAACGAGGCTTGAAACGCGAGAAAACCCTAAGGCCGCTTCATATCCCGCCCAAGCGATAAGAACACCGCCGATGACTGGCAAAGGAATAAGCGTTAAGGTATATGAAAATGGTATGAATATTCCCAACCCCACCATCAAGACTGCCAAGGGAATAACAACACCGAGATGACTTTTTTTGGATGATGTGGCAATATGGACGATGTTCTCATCAATCGTCAACGGATACCCAGAGGTCATGCCGCCAATTAAAATGGATATCCCCTCGCCTATTAAAGTTTTGGCGGCATCAGCATTTTGGTCGCCTTCTTTATTTTGCAACACATATTTGGTCATGGCGTGAATATGTTCAGACACGGCAACTAAGACAAGGGGCACAAACAACAGCATGCTCTCTAAGTCAAAATGCAAATACTGCCAAAAACCAAATGAGGCTTCTAGATTATGAAATACCGTTAAAGGCACACCATCATACATACCAGGCGTGAATTGTTTGAAAAATATGGTGTTTTCAAGGAGTCTCGATAACCACAATAATTCAATCGCGTCGATAAGCGTGGTTGCTACAACCCCACTAGCAATTCCGATAAGGAGGGCATAGCGAGCTTGAGCACCGGGTTTTTTCGAAAATATCGTGACCATTAAGTAGCCTAAAAAGGATGAGGACATAATAATTATTAATTTTACCGACGTGCCACTGGCGGCTTGTAAAGGTTCGAGATAGGCAAACTGAATTACGCGCGGCAGTACCGAAAGCGCAAGTAACACAATGATAATGCCACTAAAAATGGGCGAGAAAATCCGCCGCATTTTGGTAGCGCCAATATATCGAACGATAGTAGCCAGCACAATATAAACAAGGCCGCTCACCCATAGCGAGACAAGCAACCCACCGATTCGGAAATTCCATACGGGACTTCCAATTGGCAATGTCTCAAGGCCTCGACTAAATATAATCAAAGCGGGTAAAAATAAAAATGCGGGTGTCGCCCAAATTGAGTGATGATTACGAGCAAATATTAGCGACACAATTGTGGCAAGCCCCAACCCAATAAGTAAAGGACCGAGCCCGAGATTACCGCTGACACTGACAACAAGCGCCAACCCAAAAATAGCAAAAAATTGTCCAAAAGCTCCGCTAAGACCGAGTGATAGTTTAGTTTTTGCCTTTTCTTTCGCCATAGATAAATAATACTACAAGATTGCATTTTAATTATAAGAAAAGCGTGGTCTTCCACGCTTTAGGATTAATCTTCAATTGGACTGTCGTTATCAAATTGGTCCATCCATTGCTCATGACTTTCGCGATAGTTATTGCGAATATCGTGCATAAAGCCTTCGACGGAGAAGTTAGCCAGTAACTCTTGACGTTCTTCTTCGGTCTTGAGACCACGACCCGCCGGAATAATCTTGCCAGTGATGACGTTTTCTTTTAAACCGTGTAAGACATCAGTCTTGCCCTTGATGGCCGCATCCGTTAACACGCGCGTTGTTTCTTGGAATGAAGCTGCCGATAAGAAGGATTCAGTTTCGAGGGCTGATTTTGCAATACCTAATAGACGTGGTATGCCAACGGCGGGCGTTTTACCCAATGCCAGCACTTCTTGATTCTTTTCAGTAAAGACATTAATATCGACGCGGGTGCCTGGAATTAAATCAGTATCCCCGGAATCGATGACAATCAATTTGCGTAGCATTTGTCGCACGATGACTTCAATATGTTTATCAGCAATGCTGACACCAGCGGAAATCTTATAGACTTTTTGAACTTCCTTGATGATGTATTTTTGCACCGCTTGGACATCGGCAAACTTTAGTAAGTCTTTGGGATAGATGGCGCCTTCAGAAATCTTTTGACCCGGATGAACTTCATCACCGACTTTAACGCGTAACCGAGCGCCAAAGTTTGTCGCAAAGTCGCGCGAATCATGATTAGAGACGACATGGACATTATAACGGCCATTATTTTCATCAATCGCCGTAACTTTACCATAAATGGAACTGATAATCGCTTCGCCTTTTGGAGCGCGCGCTTCAAATATTTCTTGGACACGTGGTAAACCATCAGTAATGTTACGACCAGCGACACCACCTTCGTGGAATGTCCGCATCGTTAACTGCGTGCCTGGTTCGCCAATTGATTGGGCAGCGATAGTGCCAACAGCTTCGCCAACTTCGACAAGCCGTCCGGTCGCCAGATTACGACCATAGCATTTTTGGCAAATGCCGTCTTTACTCTCGCAACCAAACACGGAACGAATCATGACATCGGTAACTCCGGCATCGACAATCGCCCGCGCGTCGATTTCATCCATTAAATAATCGGCGGGAACAATTACTTCGCCGGTTGTTGGATTAATGACGGGATTCAACGTGAATCTGCCAACAAGACGATCGTATAACGGGGTAATGATTGATTGTTGCGAAGAATCCATAATCGTAAACACATTGGTGCCCCGATCGGTGTGGCAATCTTCTTCCCGAATGATGACGTCTTGTGAGACATCGACAAGCTTCCGCGTTAGATAACCAGAGTCGGCTGTCTTTAACGCGGTATCGGCACCAGTTTTACGAGCGCCGTGGGTGGCGATGAAGAATTCGGCAATAGACAAGCCTTCACGGAATGAAGACCGAATGGGTAATTCGATAAATCGACCATTTGGCTTACTCATAAGACCACGATAACCGATTAATTGTTGGAAATTCGAGGCTTTGCCACGCGCTCCCGAGTTAAAGATGATGTTTAGCGGATTGTCGTTACTATTTTTCATCATGGTGATGACGGCATCTTTGACTTGATTCTGGACATCTTCTTTCCAGACTTTTGTCACTTTGGTGTACCGTTCTTCATCGGTTAATAAACCTTGTTCGAATTGGTCATGGATTTCATCAACGCTTCGGTCGCCCGAATCAATGATTTCTTGTTTGTTTTCAAGCACAAGAATGTCGCTTAAGGCAATCGTGACACCGGATTGCGTCGCGAAACGGAAACCTTGATCCTTCATTTTGTCGAGGATAGCCGAAGTTTTCGTCGTGCCGTAGCGGTGGAATACTTCATTGATAATTTTGGATAAATCTTTGCTTCCATAAGGCATTAATGGTTCCCTTGAAGCGATGGCTTCAGGAATGTTGGTTCCTTTGGGAACAAAATAATGTGGCAAATCACCCTTCAAATTCTTGGGATCATTGTCATTAAGAAACGGGAAGTCGGCTGGGAAGATGTCGTTGAAAAATAACTTTCCGACACTTGTGAGCAAATAGCCATCGTTCATTTCGTCGGTAAAACCCGTCTTATGGAGGGCCCAACCAGGAACGGCGATGCGATTATGAATGTGAATTTGTTTGGTGGTAAAGGCGAGGTCGACTTCTTCCACGCTACGAAATACTTTGCCTTCGCATGTCGCAAAGAGTTCATATTGCTCGGCTTGATCGATATCGCCTTTGGAGCGCGACACCCCTGCTTTGCGGAGGAAATCTTCTTTGGTTTGTTCAAGCGTCAAATAGTAGTTACCAATAACCATGTCTTGTGATGGGGTAGCAATGGGAAGACCATCTTTAGGACCAAGAATGTTGTTGCTGGCAAGCATTAAATTAAGCGCTTCTTCCTGCGCCGCTTTTGATAAGGGAACATGGACGGCCATTTGGTCGCCGTCAAAGTCAGCGTTAAATCCGGCACAGACAAGGGGATGTAATCGAATCGCCCGACCTTCAACAAGTTTTGGTTGGAACGCTTGGATACCCAGCCGGTGTAATGTTGGAGCGCGGTTTAACAAAACAGGATGCTTAGAAATAATTTCTTCTAAAATGTCATAGACAATGGAGTCGGGATTGTCGACTTTTTTGTCGGCTTGTTTATGAGAGTTGGCATAACCACGATCGATTAACAGACCGGCGATAAATGGTCGTAATAGTTGAATCGCCATTTCGCGAGGAAGACCGCATTCATACATTTTTAAATCAGGACCAACGGCGATGACTGAACGACCAGAATAGTCGACCCGTTTTCCTAATAAGTTTTGCCGGAAGCGGCCTTGCTTACCTTTTAAGGCGCTGCTTAATGATTTTAGTTCGCGACCGCTGCCACCTGAAGATAAAACAGGTTTTCCGCGACGGCCATTATCGATGAGGGCATCGACCGCTTCTTGAAGCATCCGCTTTTCGTTGCGAAGCATCGTGGTCGGAGCTTTAATGTTGATTAAGTTCTTTAAGCGGCGATTTCTAGCGATTAATCGGCGATATAAGTCGTTTAAATCACTCGTAGCAAACCGGCCGCCGTCAAGCTGCAGCATCGGGCGAAGATCGGGTGGGATAACGGGCAACACATCAAGAATCATCCATTCGGGACGATTACCCGATTGTCTAAATGATTCAATAATTTCGAGGCGCTTCGTTAACTTAGCGCGGCGTTGCGTCGTGCATTCGTGAAGTTCTTGTTGAATGGCCGCCCCTTCGCGCTCTAAATCGACTTCGCGTAATAAACGTTTAATCGATTCCGCCCCTTCGCCGAATTCGGCTCCGGTGTGCTTGCTGATAAAGTCAGTCACCACTTCAAAGTTAATCGGCTCGGCGTGGTTTTCAAGTTTTTCAATATATTCCTGAGCCCGGGCGCCTTCATAAGTTCCTTCTAGCGATTCGGCGAATTCTTTGATGACGGCGACAAAGTCGACACGACCCGTCTTTTCATCAATTACTTGACGGTATTTAAGAATTTTGGATGTGCCGGGATTTAAACAAATGAGGGTTGAGCCAGCAAGATAGACAATTTCTTCTAATTGCTTGGCGTTAATATCGAGTACCAAGGCAATCCGTGAAGGAATGCCTTTGACATACCAGATATGGGCGCAAGGAGTCGCTAATTCGATATGCCCCATGCGTTCGCGCCGGGCGTCTTTGGTCATGACTTCGACGCCACATTTTTCGCACACGACACCGACATAACGTTGCTTTTTGTACTTACCACAATGGCATTCATAGTCTTTGCTTGGACCAAAAATCTTTTCACAGAAAAGACCTTGCATCTCCGGCTTTTGACTCCGATAGTTAATCGTTTCCGGCTTTAAAACTTCACCATAAGACCAACTTCTTATAACTTCTGGTGAGGCTAAGCCAACGCGGATTTTGGAAATTCTATTGATATCAAACATAATTATTGCCGCCCCCTTTACTCTAAGTAGCTTTCATCGACAACAGGAATTTCAGCAATATCGACGACGCTTTCGCTCGTCATTGCTCGAATCGAAGAGTTGATTTTCCGCTCTTCGGCTAAAGCTTCTTTCGCTAATGCCTCCATGTCGAGTTCTTGATCGGCTTGATCGTAAAGTCGCACATCGATCGCGAGCGATTGTAGTTCTTTTGTCAAAACCTTAAATGATTCGGGAATGCCTGGGCGTGGAATTTCACGACCCTTAATAATGGCCTCATAGGTTTTACGACGGCCAACGCGATCATCGGACTTAATCGTTAATATTTCTTGTAATGTGTTAGCGGCGCCGTAAGCTTCAAGGGCCCAAACTTCCATTTCACCGAACCGTTGACCACCATTTTGCGCTTTGCCACCAAGTGGTTGCTGGGTCACGAGTGAATAAGGACCAGTAGCCCGAGCATGGAGTTTATCATCGACCATGTGCACGAGTTTAATCATATACATGACGCCGACAGAAATTCGTTCATCGAATGGTTCGCCCGTTCGTCCATCGTAGAGGATTGATTTACCATCTTCCGGAACGTTAGCTTCTTTCATAAGTGCGAATATTTCTTCGTTAGAAATACCATCAAATACCGGCGTAGCAATCTTGAGACCAAGACGTTTAGCCGCTAAACCTAAGTGGATTTCTAAAATTTGACCGATGTTCATCCGGCTGGGAACACCAAGGGGATTCAACATGATGTCGACTGGGGTCCCATCTGGTAAGAATGGCATATCTTCAACCGGAAGAATGCGCGAAATAACACCTTTATTACCATGACGTCCCGACATCTTATCGCCTTCGCTAATCTTGCGTTTCTGGACGATATAGACGCGCACGACTTCGTTAACTCCAGGTGGCAATTCATCACCTTTTTTACGGGAGAACACCTTGACATCGAGGACGATGCCCGCGCCACCATGGGGGACGCGCAGCGAGGAATCCTTGCCCTCTTTGGTCTTTTCTGAAAAAATGGCGCGTAATAGTTTTTCTTCGGCGGTTGGTTCAGTTTGTCCTTTGGGCGTAACTTTGCCGACGAGAATATCGTTTTCTTTCACTTCAGCGCCAGGAACGATAATGCCGCGTTCATCGAGGAATGCTTTTGATTCTTCGTTGACGTTAGGAATATCGCGGGTAATTTCTTCATTGCCGAGTTTAGTCGCTCGGCATTCAAGTGAATGTTCTTCAATATGAATCGATGTATAGACATCTTCTTTTACAAGACGTTCGGACATGATTACAGCGTCTTCGTAGTTATATCCATTCCAAGTCATAAAGGCGATGGTGACATTTTGTCCTAACGCCAATTCACCATTATCCATCGCGGGACCATCGGCGATAATCGTGCCGGCGGTGATGGAGTCGCCCGCTTTAACGATGGCTACTTGGTTGATGCAAGTGCCTTGGTTCGAGCGATTAAACTTTTGAAGACGATATGTATGGATTTGGTCTCCCTCGTCAATTACGATTTTGCGGGAATCGACATAAGTAATTAAACCCGACTTTCTGGCGACGACCGCCAAACCCGAATCGCGAGCGATTGTCGCCTCAATGCCGGTACCCACGAAGGGAGCTGCGGGCCGTAGTAAAGGTAAGGCTTGCCGTTGCATGTTGGCGCCCATTAAGGCCCGCGTGGTATCGTCATTCTCTAGGAATGGGATACAAGCGGACGCCACGGACACGACTTGTTTGGGTGAGACGTCGATAAAATCAATGTCGTGAACAGACGCTTTGATGGTATCGCCATCAAACCGCGCGATTACGAATTCATCAAGCAAATTACCTTCGCTATCGATGCTATCGGTCGCTTGGGCAATGATATATTGCCGTTCTTGTTCAGCCGATAGATAAACTGTTTCGTCAAGGACACGCCCTTTTTCTTTATCCATGCGCCGATAAGGCGTTTCAATAAACCCATAAGAATTCACTTTGGCATAGGTTGCCAAATTGGTAATCAGTCCAATGTTTTGTCCTTCTGGCGTTTCAATGGGACAAATTCGACCATAGTGAGAATAGTGAACGTCACGCACATCGAAACTGGCGCGGTCACGTTTAATACCACCGCTTCCAAGCGCCGAAATACGCCGTTTATTCGTCAATTCGGCAAGGGGGTTGGTTTGGTCCATAAATTGTGATAATGGATCGGTTGAGAAGAATTCTTTAATTTGCGATGTCAATGGTTTGATGTTGACCAAACTTTGAGGCGTCACGTTGCTAATATCGGAAATCGACATTTTTTCGCGAATCGATTTGCCCATTTTGGAAAGACCGACGCGGAAACGATTTTGAATTAGTTCGCCCACGCTATGAATACGACGATTGCCTAAATGGTCGATATCGTCTTTTTGACCAAATCCATCCATGAGATTCATGAAACTTGAGAAAGTGGCGACCATATCGGGAATCGTCACGATGCTTTCAGTTAAATTAAGGTCGGTACCAACAATTGGCGAAATAAGTTCTTTTTTCTCGTTATTGTAAACGCGAACGACATTGACCTTATCATGCGAATTGAGACGGCCAAAGACGGGAAGCGTTACTTCATGAGCGCCGGATTCAAAGAAGCGCTCTTGCTTAAGACCTTCAATGATTTCTTTCGTCATTAAAGTTCCCTTTTTGAAACGGATTTTTTTCTTGGTGTCGATTAAATCTTCGGCCAAAATCATGCCGGTAAGACGTCCATAAATACCGAGTTTTTTTGCATATTTGTATCGTCCAGCGACGCCGAGGTTATACCGTTTGGGGTCGAAGAACTTTTGAAACACGAAATTGACGATGCCTTCGGGAGTCCGCGGTTCGCCCGGTTTCATTTTGCTGAAAATTTGCACCAGACCATCAGTAATTGACTTCGTATCGCCATCTTTTTCGAGGGTGTTACGGAGCGCTTCCCGATCTCCAAATAAATCGAGAATTAATTGGGGATCTTCTAAACCAATCGCCTTTAAGAAAATCGTGGCATACATTTTCCGTTGCCGATCAATCCGCACGGTTAATACATCTTTAACATCGCTTTCAAATTCAAGCCACGTTCCTCTCATTGGAATGAGGTCAGCTTTATAAAGCAATTTACCGGTTTTATCCATTGTTTCCGATAGATAGGCGCCAGGAGAACGACGGATTTGTGAAACGATGACCTTTTCAACGCCATTTATAATAAAAGTGCCGCTGTCAGTCATCATTGGAAAATCACCAAGGAAGACTTCGGCATCATTAATAACGGAAGTTTCTTTGAAAATCAATCTTAACGTCACACGTAAAGGAGCGCTATAAGTGGTATCGCGTTCTTTGCATTCTAAATATTGATAACTTGGTTCGTCGAAACGAAAATTTAAATACCGTAGCTCGAGGTTACCAGCGTAGTTGATGATGGGAAACACATCTTTCAACGCTTCGTCAAGTCCCTCTTCAAGTAGCCACCGATATGATTCGGTTTGCACTTCGACAAGATTAGGAAGCGGTAATGATCCGCTAATTTTACTATAGTCGCGGCGACCGGTACTCATCATCTTAAATTGTTTGATTTGTTTTGCCATAGCAACGCTCCTTTGTGTTCTGGAATATTAGTCATACGCTTCGTAAACGTGGTAACCATGGTCACGCTTAATGCGTGTCACATGGTTGTAAATTGTTTTTAGATAACTTGCGGTCGAATCGGCTCCTTGGGCTTTCCGAATGACTAGATACAATCGGCCCCCTAGATTAAGATGCTCTTTGGCTTCTTGGAAGAGGCGGTAGATTGTGGCCTTCCCCGTTCTAATCGGGGGATTGGTGACAATCGTATCGAACTTCTCGGTCACGGAAGCAAATCCATCGCTTACGCGAGCGCCTACGCGCGAAGTCAACTTGGCGACTTTGATATTATTTTCGGCTAAAGCGACCGCACGTTCATTGATATCGACAAGTATTGCCTGTAGTTGATTATTTTGGGTGGCCAAGACGATACCGATGGGACCATACCCGCACCCAAGGTCAAGCAAGCGTTTTCCAAGGGGAAGGGATACTAGTGTCTCCAATAAAATTTGGCTGCCCGCGTCGATATATCGGGAAGAAAAAACTCCGACATCCGTGTGGAAGGTATAAGCGTGTCCAGCGATTTCAAACGTCAGAACACGTGGTTTGCTGGTCAATCTTTCGTCATTTTCGAAGTAATGAGCCAGAAAAACGCACCTCCCTAAAAAGCCCAAAAACCCGCCTTACGACAGGTTTTGGACAATAATCATTTAAGCTTGGTTATTTAATCTCAACTTCGGCACCGGCGGTGACAAGAGCTTTCTTGTGTTCTTCAGCTTCGACGGGTGAAATCTTTTCTTTGATAGCAACGGGAGCGCCATCAACTAATTTCTTAGCATCCATCAAACCGAGACCGGTGATTGCTTGCACCGCTTTGATAACGGCGACTTTGGATGAGCCGACCGCTTTTAGGAATAAGCTGACATCGACTGGGCCCTTCGGGGCGCTTTCTTCTTCTTCAACAGCAGGACCGGCAGCGGCAGCGACCGGGGCGGCCGCGGTGACACCGAATTCGGTTTCCACAGCCTTGACTAAATCATTGAGTTCGAGAAGTGTCATCTCTTTCAATGATGCGATGATTTCGGCGATTGTTAATTTTGCCATGTTATGTTCCTCCTAATTGGCAGTTGTTGATTGATTTTGTTCGCTGATGGCCTGAATGGTCGCCGCGAATTGACGAATTGGCGATTGAATACAAGACAATAGCATCGAGATGAGTCCGAGTTTGCCTGGCAATGAGCTGACGGCTTTTAATTCCGCGGAATTTAGAACGCGGGATTCAATGACGCCGGCCTTGACTTGCAATTTACCGCTTTTGCGAGCGAATTTGAACAGAACTTTCGCGCCTTCGATAGCATCGGGGCAAAAGACAACGGCATTTGGACCCGTCAAATGCTCTTCAAATCCTTGATAAGCGAGCTTTTCGCCAGCACGGGCTACCATCGAATTTTTATAGATGGCCATTTTTGCGTTCATGCCGCGTAAAAGGCGTCGCAAATCGCTTATTTCAGCGACATCCATGCCACGATATTCGACGACGATTAACGCCGAAGTATCCTTAGCAAGAGCGATGATTTCGTCGACAACGGCTTCTTTTTGTTTCAAGATAGCTTGTTTCACTATTTACACCTCCTGTTTTAATTTTTATTGAGGCTTCAATATCCAATGAGTAATGTCACGATGACTTACTGATAGATTGATCCATTACCTCGGCAACATGATTAAGCTTGCGCCGTTGCTGTCTTTGGTCTATTGATGCGATCAAACGATTTTTTTAGCGACCAGCGAAAGTAATTTTGATGGCCGGACCCATGGTCGTATGAATGACGGCATTACGAATAAATGAACCTTTGACGGTCGAAGGACGGGCCTTGACGATGGTGTCCGTTAAAGCGACAAGATTGTCGATAAGTTTATTATCTTCAAAACTAACGCGGCCGATAGAAACATGAATGTTGCCTTCTTTGTCAAGCCGATATTCGACTTTACCCGCCTTGATTTCTTGAATGGCTTTGGCGATATCAACAGCGACAGTGCCGGTTTTTGGATTTGGCATCAAGCCTTTAGGACCTAATACACGACCCAATTTACCAATTTCGCCCATCATTTCGGGAGTGGCAACGATAACATCGAAGTCAAACCAGTTTTCTTTTTGAATCTTTTCGAGCAATTCCTTGCCACCGACAAAGTCGGCGCCAGCGGCTTTAGCTTCTTCAACTTTCGAGGTAATGGCGACAATTCGTTTGGTTTTGCCGTTTCCATGAGGAAGCACCATCGTGCCCCGAATTTGCTGATCGGCCTTCTTAGGGTCGACATTTAAATTTAAAGAAATGTCAACAGTGGCGTCAAATTTTGTGGTATTCGTTTGTTTGACAAGCGGGATTGCTTCTTCGAATGTGTATAATTTCGTCTTATCGATCAGCGTGATAACTGAACGATATTTTTTTCCATGTTTCATGATTGGAATTCCTTTCTGGTGGTAATAACGGGTGATAGCCCTTCCACGCGACTAGTCATCAACCTTGATCCCCATGCCACGGGCGGAACCTTCGATGATTTTCATCGCCGATTCAAGATCATAGCAATTGAGGTCGACCATTTTGTACTCAGCGATTTTTTTCAAATCGGCACGCGAAATAGAGCCAACTTTCGTCGTTTTCGCATTGCTTGAGCCCTTTTCAACCCCAGCCGCTTTTCTTAATAGTCCGGCGACAGGAGCGGTTTTAATCACATAATCGAACGATTTGTCTTCATAAGCCGTAATAATAACGGGGACAACTTCGCCGCGACGGTCAGCCGTTTTAGCGTTGAAGTCGGTGCAAAATTTTGGCATAACGATACCCGCAGATGCGAGTTTTGGGCCTGGTTTGGCTTCGCCACCAGGTAGTTCCATTTTTAATACTTTAGCGATTCTTTTACTCACGCGACACACCTCCTAGTTTTGTGTATAGTCCGTGCTGTGGTCAATGGACGAATCACGCCCTTCCACGCCTTGCTTCGGTTTGTAAGCAAACCTATGCGTTTAGTATTATACTATGTAAAATAGATATAGCAAGAAATTTATTTATAAATCATCTAATTAGGCCTTGAATATTCAGAAGCAGATTAGACATTTAAGATATTAAGTAATATAATCTTTTCATAATTCCAAAGAATGAGGAATTTCTTTTGTTTACCAAACTTAAAATATCACCCTATCTTCTCGTCTTTATCAGCTTTGTGATTTTGATATTTATCGGCACTTTCCTTTTCATGCTTCCCTTTGCCCACCGCGATATGCAATGGGGTAACTTTGTCAATTCTCTGTTTGTTTCAGCATCTGCCGTTTGTGTGACGGGATTATCACCTTACACCGCCGTTATCGATGAATTAACGCTATTTGGACAAATTATATTATTGATTCTTATCGCGATAGGTGGTCTTGGCTTTATTACTGTATTCACTTTCTTTGTTACTCTTTCCGGCCGTCGTATTGGCATCATTGATCGTTTCATTATTAAGGAAGCATTAAGCCTGTCATCAATGAAAGGCGTTATTAATTTTGTCAGAAAAGTAATTTTTATCACGCTGATAATCGAAGGGATTGGAATTATCCCTTACGCATTTGTTTTAATTCCTCGCTATGGTATTGCCGAAGGTTTGTTTCAATCGCTTTTTCTATCGGTATCCGCTTTCAATAATGCTGGTTTTGATCTGCTCGGCAGTACGAGCATGCAAGCATATTCTTCGAACGTTATTGTCAATGTCACCACGATGTTATTAATCGTTTCTGGCGGTTTAGGTTTTCTTGTATGGTTTGATATTTTGTCAAAAAGGTCGATTAGGAATTGGTCTGCCTATACCAAAGTGGTTTTGACTATGACGGCAATTTTAATTCCATTTGGTGCGATTGCTCTTTTGGCCACCGAATGGTCGCAGACTAGTGGCCTCACCATCATGCAGGCGTTATTCCATAGCATTTCCGCGCGTACCGCGGGATTTTCCACCATCGACATGAATACCATATCTCTAGCCGGTCGCTTGTTTTTAATGATTTTGATGTTCATTGGCGCCAATCCTATCTCCACTGGTGGTGGTGTTAAAACTACAACGATATTCATTATCGTGCTTGCAATTATTTCATTCATTCGCGGTAAAAAAGTCCATGCGTTTAAGCGTTCTTTTTCTGATTCAACCGTCATAAAAGCCATGGCTTTAACTTTTATCGCCGGAGTATTAGTGTTTATGTCCATCATCATCATTGAGCGTTTGGAGTCGGGAAACCCAAATTACACACCCGGCCAATTTGATGCGAGCGCCTTCATGTTTGAAGCCTTCTCAGCGTTTGGCACAGTTGGTTTATCGCAAGGAGTCACCCCGTTTTTGACTGATGGTAGTAAAATAATACTGGCGATGTTAATGTTGCTTGGTCGTACCGGTCCAATGACGATGTTTGCTATCGTTTCTGAATCGATGAATAAAGCCGATAAAATGCACTTCAAGTACATTGAAGCAACGATACCGATAGGTTAAGGAGAATTATTATGAGTAAAAAATCATTTGCCGTCATTGGTTTGGGCCAATTTGGCCTCGCCATCGTCAATGAACTTGCAACGATTGGTGCCGATGTTATCGCTATCGACCGCGACGAGGAAAGCGTCCGCAAAGCTGCTTTGCATGTACCAACAGCATTTATTGCCGACGCCACCAGTGAGCAGGCACTGCGCGAACTCGATGTCCACCATGTCACTCATGCGATTGTCGCCTATGGCGATAATATTCAAGCATCCATTTTAACGACGGTTATTTTGTCAAACATGAATATTCCTCATATCGTCGTTCGCGTGGATGATGACTACTATGTCCCAATTATCAAAAAACTTGGAGCAACTGAAATCATCATGCCTCAACGCCTTGCCGGAACCGGACTTGCCAATCGATTGGATGATGAAGATTTTCTCGATTATTATTCGCTTAGCGATAATTTTTCGGTCGTGAAAATTACGGCTGGACCTAAATTTATTCCCCAATCGATCGTCGCCATTGACCCTCGAAACAAATATGATGTCAACCTCATTTTATTAACGAAGAAAAAAGTGACCTCCATACCACGAGCGTCCGATATGATTGATCCTGGCGATAACGTCTTTGTCGTGGGAAAACGGCGCGAATTGCGCGCATTCGGAGATTTCCTCCAAGGCGACGAATAAAAAATAGGCCGGTTGTCCGGCCTATTTTACTAGATTTTCTCGATTTCTCCGAAGTCGACTTCCACTGAGGTCGAGCGACCAAAGAAGATGGTTTCCACCTTGATGATGCCGCGTTCTTTATCGATGCCTTGGATAATACCATCAGTACCTTCAAGAGGACCATGAATAACTTTAACGGGATCACCGATGTTATAACGGTCATACATCCCTTGATCAACCATGCCCATCCGTTTAAGAATTGGTTCCATTTGTTCGGGTGGAACAGGAATTGGCTTAGTGCCACCACCTGATGATCCAACGAATCCTGTCACCCCCGGTGTGTTACGAACCATGTACCACGATTCATCGGTCATGATCATTTCAATGAATACATAACCAGGGTAGAGATTTTTCATTCTTACTTTGCCGGTCGGAGTGCCATCTTTGAACACCGGTTCTTCTTGTTCAACCACTAATATGCGCGACACGAATTCTTGCAACATCATCGATTCAATACGACGTTTCAAGTTTTCGGCCACTTTATTTTCGTGGCTAGAATAGGTGCTAACAATGTACCATTGCTTTTCTACTAATGCTTTATTTTCCATAAGGTCCCCTTACCGTAAAGACTCAAACGCGTTTCGCAATTGTTTTAATAATTCGCCCACGAGTAAATCTTCAAGGCTTAGTACCATGGCTGCAAAAACAGCGATGGAAACCACGACGATAATTGAAGGTACCAGCACTTCACGCTTCGGCCACCGGACACGACGGCTTTCTTTTAGAACTTCTTGTGAATACTTTTTGATGTTCATACTGCTACTCCTTAACGACTTTCTTTATGGATGGTAACCTTGTTGCAACGCGGACAATATTTTTTCAATTCGAAGCGATCATTAGAGAGACCACGCCGACGTGACGTCTCGTAATTTCTTGCAAGACATTCCGAGCAAATTAAAATGATTTTTTCACGCATATATTTACCATACTATTTAATTATTTAAGCGTAAAAAATATACCACGAATCTATATTAAATGTCAATTGTTTGCGTTTTAACATTTGGTTATTCCAAATCGATTTTATACGCTTTGGCGATTCGTTCGACCGTCCGTGAAATATGCCGGTAACTTTTGTGAAATATCTTTCCAATTTCCGTAAAAGAATATCCTATTAATCGATAGGCGATAATTGCCTTATCTTGCGGTGTTAAAGCGTTATTCGGGTCTTCAGCCAGTTCTAACATTGTCTTTTCAGTCACCGCTTTAATTGACTCGTCTTGGTGACCAATAATGTCATAAAGACAGCCGCCTTCTTCGAGTGCTTCATCAAATGATATTGCCGTATTCAATAAGTTTTGATTGAATGTGTTATATCTTTTGATTTCATTGACTAGGTCGCGTTCTAGTAAAAAATGATAGTAAGCATCAAAAACAGTTTTTTGGGGATCATAAGAATCGATGGCGTTATAAAGTGATTGCATGGCAATGGTTTTTAAATCACCATGTTCTAACCCACAGTAGCGGTTGTCTTTCAACAAACGATAAATGAGTTTATCTTGTTTATTTTTCATTCGGTAAAACAGAATTCGTTCTGCTTCTTGGTTGCCTTGCCTAATCAAAAAGACGAGTTCATCGTCGCTCACATCAAAGTCAAACATAAAAATGTCTCCTGTTCAATCATTTAAAGGGGGAAACGTTGCGAGTGGATATGACTAAGCAGGACCGCGCTAGCAGCGGAAGCATTGATGGAGTTTATTTGTCCCACCATGGGAATTTGAACAATCACATCGCTATTTTTTAAAAGTAACGGGGAAACGCCATCGCCCTCAGAACCGACGATAAGCGCGATTTTGCGCTTGTAATCGAAAGATCGGTAATCAATCGCCCCAGCAATGGCCGTGCTAACAATCCAATAACCTGCTTGTTTTAATTGCTTAATCGTTTGTGAAAGGTTAATCACTTGGGCAATCGCAACATGTTCAATCGACCCGGCCGATACTTTTGCGACAGTGGCCGTCAAACCTACTTGACGATCCTTTTTAATTATTATACCGGCTGCGCCAAAGGCTTCCGCATTGCGAATAATCGCCCCGAAATTCTGTGGATCTTGGATGGAATCTAAAATCAATAGTAACCCGAATGCTTGTGAATCCGCTTGTCGTAAAAGCACGTCCAAATCAATAAAATCATAAGGACGTATTACGGCGACAATTCCCTGATGATGCACTCCCACTAAACGATTTAGCCACTCGTTTTCCTGACGTTCTATCACAATGTGCCGTTCTTCAATTTTTTGCATCAAATCACGTCCGTTAAAGCCTAGCGCTAGAAAAACTTTTAGGACACGGTTTGATGCTAGCGCTTGCGCGACAGCATTGCGACCATAGATGTATTGTGCCATTTATTTGTTTTCCAGTGTCTCAAATATGTTTCAAGTTTATTATGATTTAATATTCTGTCGAAATACGAATTTCAATTGGATGGATTGCTGTTTTAAGTTCTTCAAGCAAAGCGGCCGAAGTCGCCGTGCTCATGAAGGCAATACGAATTGATACTCGTAGGCATGGTTGGCCACTTACATTGACAATTTGTGACTGAAAATCCTTTACAGATAAACCAAGTCGCGAAGTAACCATATGGATTTGTTTCAATATCGGTGTTTCCGTCGGAACAACCAAAGTAATCTTGGGAACGCGACGCGAAGCATAATGTTCAAGCTTGCGGAGGACGATTAGGGTCACAAGGGCAAGAATAGTGGCCATAAATGCGACGATGAAACGTCCAGCTCCGGCGGCGAGGCCAATTGCCATCACCAGCCACAATGTCGTTGCAGTCGTTAAACCTTTAATGTCGGTTCCCGTTTGAATAATCGTGCCAGCTCCCAGGAAACCGATGCCACTTACAACTTGGGCCGCTAAGCGAGCAGGATCACGATCGGGAAAACCAGCGCTAAAGCCATAGATTGATACGACCATGACCAGAGCAGAGCCAACACCGACAAGAATATGAGTGCGCAAACCAGCAGCGTGACCATGGTATTCGCGTTCATATCCAATCGCTCCCGTTAGAAGTGAAGCTACTAGCAATGAACATAAAATGAGCAACAAGTTGCCCCATGGTCCTAATCCATTAAGCCAATCAATCAAATATTGATCAATCGATAAAATATCACCTGAGGATGAACTAAACATTTTAACAAAAAAGTGGTCCATAAAATCATCCCTTTCTCATAGTAGCCCACGCGCAATTAATTGTGCGCGAATGGTGTCCGAACCTTGATAGTCTTTCGCATCTTTTAATTGCTGATATTGAACAAATAATAGTCGATCAGCAGTGCTAAGAATTGGAAATTTAATATCTAAACCAAGTATATTGAACATCATCTTTAATGTAAAGAAACAAGAGGCAAGTTTGGGATAATCGCGATGAGAAACGCGTAATTCATGGTTAATTTCTTTAATTAAATCATTGATAGATGTTAAGGCATTACTCGTATTAAGATCATCGCTTAAAGCGGTCAAAAACGAATCGAGCAATAAAGGATATTCGCCGCCGACATCAAAGTGAGCAAGTTGCAACGCAACGGCGACTTGACGCATTGCTAAAGTCATTTTATTAATTTCAACTTTGGCATTTTCCAGGAAAGATTCAGTAAGGTTTACGGGCAATCGATAATGAGTAGCTAGCAACATTAACCGTAAAGCCGGTCCGCCAATCTCGGATAGCGCTTGCTTAGAACTGAAAATATTTCCGCGCGATTTGCTCATCTTGTCATCATTAAGCGTAATAAAACCATTATGCATCCAAACATTTGCTAATCGCGTACCATTTATAGCCATGCTTTGAGCAATTTCGTTGTCGTGATGAGGGAATTTAAGATCAAAACCGCCACCATGAATATCGATTAATTTATCCTTAAAAAGACTATTGATCATCACGGCGCACTCGGTATGCCATCCGGGCCGTCCCTTGCCCCAAGGACTATCAAAAGAAATCCCTTCAGTTGTTTTTTTCCACAAAATAAAATCGAGCGGTGAGCGCTTTTTAAAACTTTCTTCGACACGAGCACCGATAATTAACTCATCAGTCTTCATATTCGACAAATGGCCATAGTCTTGAATCGAGGCGATGTTGAAAAAAACTTCCCCATCAACAACATAAGCGGCTCCTTTTTCAATCAAACGTCCAATGTAATCGATAATCTCATTAATAAATGAGGCGACGCGAGGGGTAATTGTCGGAAGTCTTGAATTTAGGGCGAGGACATCTTCTTCATACGCTTTAATAAAAAAATCGGCGATTTCACGTTCATTTTTTTGCGAAGATAAGGCTTTTTGGATAATCTTATCATCGATGTCGGTATAGTTGCTGACATACGTGACTTTATATCCCATATATTCTAAGAATCGTCGTAGTACATCAAAAACGACGACTGGCCGTAAATTTCCAACATGCACATAATCGTAAACAGTTGGGCCACAAACATACATGCTAATATGACCCGATTTAATGGGCCGAAGTGTTTCTATTTTGTTTGACCAGCTATTGTAAAGACGTATTTCCACAAATAACCTCAATGTGATATTACTTTATCACATAATGTTAAGATTACTTCAACGAGTCGTCAAACTAAATCGACACAATCCACATTCCATTTGGCAATATATTCATCAATACCCAATTTTCGTTTAAGCCCGGCCATATTCATATAACGAATCATACCAAAAATATTTCTCTCGCCCCAGGGACGATTGTGTACGCCACCAAGCGCCCCCGCGCATGCAACGAAACCAGTAAATCCGGGATTGTTGCATTTGATTCTCCATGAGGCATCATAATAGATATTCTAAGGAGTTCGGCGTCTTGAATCACTTTCTGGAAACCTTACCCAAACACTTATGAATAGGATTTGATAAGTCAAATGTCAATTAGCCTCGTTTCAACTGGTAAACGATTGAGTAAAAGTTCTCGTCCCTTGAGTTGAAAATCGCTCACATAATACGCCCGTTTGAAGTGACAATATTCAAAAGTTCGATTGGATGATTAACTAAATAATCGGGTTTTCCAGCTCTTAAAAGATTGGAAGACACATAACCCCAGCCAACTGAAGCGACCGGAATGTTTGCATTTCTCGCTGTAACGATATCAACAAGAGAATCACCTACAAACAAGGATTCGAATGCCATAATTTTGTGCTCGTTCATAAAGGCAATAAATGTCGTCACGTCAGGTTTTGGTTCGGCTCCAGGAATTTGCCCTAATGTTCCCGAAAAAAGATGAGGAAAACATGCTTCAATTAATAACTCGGCGAATTCATGAGGTTTATTTGAATATACAAAAAGACGAACATCGCTTTGTTTTAACGAGTGTAAAAGCTCATTTATTCCTTGAAAGGGCTTAGTATTGGCAAGTTGAAACTTAATTTGTCGGTCCATGTAAAGTGTTTTAAAGGTTTGATAGTCGCTCGTAGAAAGGTTCTTGCCTTTCAATGCGCGTTTAATTAATAGGTCAGTTCCATTGCCAATAAAGCTAATGGCTTCCATATTACTAATCGTGGGAAGATTAAACATTACTAAGACATCATTAAGCGCCTTGGCAATGTCATTAATCGAATCGAGCAGTGTTCCATCAAGGTCGAAAATTACATTTTTTATCATGAGTTTATGATACAACAAAATTTACCATATTATGAAGGTAAATAACCCTATCGAAGAAAAAACCCTGCAAAGCAGGGTTATTTGTGTCATTGAACGAAGGCAATTAAATAGATTGGAGCATTATCGCCTTTGCGATTTTGAAGGCGCAATGCCCTCGTATAACCACCATTACGTGATTGGTAGCGCGGGCCAATTTCACTAAACAATTTGTCAAGCGCAAGCAAGCCTTTCTTTTCGTCAGCAATATAGTTGCGAACGATTGAAGCAGCGAGTCGCCGTGAATGAAGATCGCCGGCCTTGGCAAAACCAACCAAGCGATCAGACAGTTTGATTAAGTCGCTAACCATGCCGCCAGTAACCATGACTTTTTCTTCAACGATAAGTGTGGATACGAGATTGCGAAGTTGCGATTTATGTTTGCTTGAAGTATAGGGGCTCTTGAAACGGACGCCACCTTTACCATGTACGTTTTTACGTCCTTGTGTTGCCATTGTTATCTCCTATTCGACACGGAAGCTATAGCCTAACGCGTTTAGTTTTTCTTTGACTTCTTTGAGTGATTTCTTGCCGAGGTTACGGACTTTCATCATCTCTTCTTCAGTCTTGTCTGCTAATTCGAGGACGGTTTCAATACCAGCGCGACGCAAACAGTTGTAAGACCGGACCGACAAATCGAGTTCCACGATTGGTAGTGGTGGCTTTTGGACATCGCCAGTGGTCGGTTCTTTAATAATATTGACATCATAGGTGTCATCTTCAAGATCGATAAACCCTTCAAAATGAGCAATCATAATCTTTGAGGCCATCGAAAGGGCTTCTTGTGGTTTCATGGAGCCATTGGTCCAAATTTCAAGCGTAAGTTTGTCATAACGGGAATCATGGCCTACACGGGTAGGATCGATGGTGTAGCTGACTTTAGTTACTGGTGTGTAGTTGCTATCAGTGGCAATCACACCAAGCTTGGTCGTCCTTCGATCGCTCTTGTTGCCTTCGCTAGTCACATAGCCACGACCATTGCGGGCAAGCACGCGCATCTTAAGGTGACCGGTTTCAGTCACTTTGGCGATGGCGAGTTCGGGATTGATAATGGTCACGCCATATGGAAGCGTGAAGTCAGCGGCAGTTATCGTTTTCGGTCCCGTGACATCGAGTTCAAGTGTTTTCGTTTCCGTACCATCTTCATCGATTTTAATCACGAGATCTTTAAGATTAAGAATAATGGTGGTCACATCTTCAATCACGCCATCAAGCGCGGTGAATTCATGACGGGCGCCTTCGATTTCAACGGCATAAACCGAAGCGCCGGGAAGGCTGCTTAATAACACGCGACGTAGCGAATTACCAAGCGTTAGGCCAAAACCACGTTCCAGTGGTTCTAAGACGAATCGGCCGTAATTGTGGGAACTGTCGAATAACTTTTTAGTAAAGATTGGTTTTTCGAATTGCTTAGCGATATAACTCATGCTTCGTTTCCTCCCTGTTTCTAGCCACGTGGCTTCTTTGGCGGACGGCATCCGTTATGGGGGACTGGTGTCGTGTCCGTAATCATATTAATTGCTAACCCCGCCGCTTGTAAACTACGAACGGCGGCTTCACGTCCGGGACCTGGTCCCTTGACGTTAACGTCAACGGTCTTAATGCCTTGGTCGAGCGCGACTTTAGCGCATGCTTCAGCCGCCATGCCAGCGGCAAACGGCGTTGATTTCCGGGCACCTTTATAACCTAAAGCGCCGGGAGTGCTCCAAGCGATGGCATTGCCGGAATCATCAGTAATCGTGATGATGGTGTTATTGAAAGTAGCATGAATGTGGGCAGTGCCTTTTGTGAAACTGCGCTTGATTTTCTTCTTGCGCGTGGTTGTGGTTTTAGTAGCCATAAATTGATACTCCTTTCATTAACCTTGCGTCGCCATTTTCTTATTGGCGATCGTTTTCCGTGGACCTTTGCGGGTACGGGCATTAGTGCGGGTTCGTTGACCGCGCACGGGTAGGCCTTTACGATGGCGCACGCCACGGTAACAGCCGATTTCTTGAAGACGTTTAATGTTTAGTGCGACTTCACGACGAAGATCACCCTCGACTTTGAATTTAGCGACTTGGGTACGAATCGCTAACAATTGTTCCTCGCTTAAGTTTTTAACGCGAATATCTTCGCTGACTTCAGCCGCGGCGAGAATTTTTTGCGCTGTCGTTAACCCAATCCCAAAAATATAGGTGAGGGCGATCACGACGCGTTTTTCATTTGGAATGTCGACTCCGACAATACGTGCCATATCTGTGCGTACTCCTTTAATTAACCTTGTCTTTGCTTATGTTTCGGATTTTCGCAGATGACGGTGACGACACCCTTGCGTTTAATAACCTTACATTTGTCGCAAATCGGTTTGACTGATGTTCTTACTTTCATAGTTTTGCTCCTTGGTATTACTTATACCTGAATGTGATGCGGCCCCGTGTTAAGTCATAGGGGGAAATTTGTACCGTAACTCGATCACCTGGTAAAATGCGGATATAGTGCATGCGGATTTTACCAGAAACGTGGGCCAGAATTACGTGACCATTTTCTAATTTGACCTTAAATGTGGTATTCGGTAAGGTCTCGATAACGGTCGCTTCCATTTCAATTACGTCTTGTTTTGCCATAAAACTTCTCCTTCACCGGAGCGTCAGGATTTCATATCCTGTCTCCGTCACGACAATCGTGTTTTCGTAGTGCGCGCATAGTTTCCCATCAATCGTCTTGACGGTCCATCCATCGGCGAGCACTCTCGTCTCGTGGCGTCCGGTATTAACCATCGGCTCGATGGCTAAAGTCATTCCGGGGCGTAATAGCGGCCCTTGATGGGCCATTCCGTAATTAGGAATCGCCGGATCTTCATGCAGATCGCGTCCAATTCCATGTCCGGTATAGTCGCGAGGCAGACTGAACCCGTGACTTTCGACGAACACTTGAATCGTGTGACTGATGTCACTCAAGTGGATGCCCGGCTTCACGATTTTCAAAGCTTCAAAGAAGCTAAGTTCTGTGACTTCCACCAATTTGCGGGCCAGGGCACTACCTTGGCCGACGATAACGGTGCGGGCGGCATCGCCATGATATCCCTTATAATTGGCGCCGACATCAATTTTGACGACGTCGCCTTCTTGAAGATGATAATCATTGGGAATGCCATGAATTAGCGTGTCGTTGACAGAGGCACAGATGGCTGATGGAAAACCGCCATAGCCTTTAAACGACGGGAGGGCGCCGCGGCTTAGAATAATATCTTCGGCCATGGCGTCTAGTTCGCGCGTAGTGACCCCAACATGGCAATGATCAGTTAGGGTTTGAAGCACATCGGCAACGATGGCGCCTGCTTGCTTCATAAGCGCGATTTCGCGTGGTGACTTGACGATGATCACTAAACATCAACCTCTTGGAAGATTTTCCTTATTATCAGGAATAATTCTTCGAAATCAAGCAATCCATCGACTCGTCTGAGTAAGCCTTTATTTTCATAGAAGGCAATCAGCGGTTTGGTGGATACTTCGTAGTGATCAAGGCGCACGCGTAACGCCTCGAGATTATCGTCTTTCCGCTGAATTAATGGTCCGCCACACACATCACAGACACCATCAACTTTTGGTTTCATGGTATCGACATGGTAGGGGGTTCCACACTTGGAACAAACCCGTCGACCAGTGATACGCCGAATAAGTTCGGGTCGCGATGCCGCAAAATCAATTACGGCATTAATAGGACGACCAATCTCTTTTGCAAGCGTATCGAGCGCTTCCGCTTGGGGTAACGTTCTGGGAAAGCCATCAAGGAGATATCCTTTTTGGCAATCAGGACGCGACAAGCGTTCACGCACGAGGCCAATCGTCACTTCATCGGGCACTAAATCCCCTTTATTGATGAAGGTGGCCGCTAGTTGACCTAAAGGCGTACCTTCTTTCATTGCTTCCCGGAACATGTCGCCCGTGGAAATATGGGGGATGCCAAATTCGGCGATAATCTTTTTAGCTTGGGTGCCTTTGCCAGCACCGGGAGGGCCCAAGAGAATGATATTCAGCATTACTCTCCGCCTCCTTGTGTCACTTCATCGAAACTCTTTCCAGCGAGCAAACCATCAATCTGGCTATTGATTTCGATGGCGACACCGACGACGATAATGAGCCCAGTACCACCAAGGGCCAGCGACTGATCGGGAACGACTTTTAATAATACGAGAACGATTGGCAATGCGGCGATAAATGCGAGCGCGGCGGCACCAAGCACGGTGACGCGGTTAACGACTTTCTTCACATAACGTTCCGTTTCATTACCGGGGCGAACCCCAGGGATATAAGAACCATTTTTTTGGAAGTTTTCCGCCAATCGTTGTGGGTTGATTTGTAGATTCGAATAAAAAAATGTAAATAGAACAGTTAGAGTCAGATAAATTAATAATCCCCAAGGGAATTGCCATGTCTGACCATTGAACCAAGGCATGGTAACCATTTCGCCGCTGCTAAACAATTTGAGCCATTCGGCCGAAGTATTCGCGCCGGAGATGAAACTGATAATAACGCTTGGAGCCATCATAATCGAACTGGCGAAGATGACCGGAATAACACCAGCGGAGTTAATTTTAATCGGCAAGAAACTCGCTTGGCTCCGCTTTTGTCCGCCCCCGCTTTTCCCAGCGTGTTGCACTGGAATCTTGCGCTTGCTTAACTCAACAAACGTCACAAAAGCAATAATTAATAAGAATGAGAGAATATAAACCGAGAATTGGAAGATGCCTTGTAATAAGACCGGAGTATCAAGACCGACTGTTAAGGCGACCCAGTTGTTATAAGCGCCTTGAATTTGTAATGGCAAACTTCTAATGATACCGGCAAAAATGATAACCGAAATACCATTTCCAAGTCCCTTGACGGATATTTGGTCACCGAGCCACATAACGAGCATGGCGCCGGCTACAAGAATAGTAACGATGTAAGCATAACTCCAAAATGAAGTGTCATTAAGGGTAATATAACTTGTCGTTTCCATGGTCTTGACAATCCCGTATGCTTGGACTGAACCTAATAGAAGTGTGAGATAACGAGTCGTCATCTCTTTCTTTTTACGACCATATTGGCCTTGTTTGCTAAGTTCCGATAAAGCGGGAAGAACGTCCATTGATAGTAATTGCGTAATGATGCTCGATGTAATATAAGGACTAACGCCTAAGGCAAACACCGAGAAACTTTGTAAGGCGCCACCACCAAGAAGATTCATTAAGGCAAGGGCGCTATTTTGATTAAAGTCAAGATCTTTAACGGTGACGCCGGGAACCGTAATCGCCGCGCCAACACGAAAGACAAACAAAATCATAATCGTGAAAAAGATGCGGTTGACGATTTCTTTATTCTTGAAGATATCAACGATCTTTTTCATGGTTAAATGACCTCGATGCGACCGCCGGCGGCCACAATGGCGCTTTCAGCCGTTTTGGAAAATTTATTAGCAAAAACGGTCAATTTTTTTGTTAATTTTCCATTACCAAGCACTTTAATGAGCTTGTAATCGTTTCGTACAAGGCCAACTTCGACAAGGACAGTTGGGTTGACTTCGGTGCCATCTTCGAACCGTTCGAGCGCTTCGATATTGACGACATCATAAATAGTGCTCGCGTAATTGTGGAAACCACGCTTTGGCAACCGCCGATAAATGGGGTTTTGACCGCCTTCGAAGCCGGGACGAACACCGCCGCCGCTACGAGCGTTTTGACCTTTATGTCCCTTGCCTGCCGTCTTTCCATTGCCGGAGCCGATGCCGCGACCTTTACGGAAACCGTCTTTGCGGGCGCCGTCAACGGCTTTTAGTTGATGTAAATCCATATTAATTACTCCTCCTTATTTGCCACGGAGGGCTTTGAATTGTTCAAAGGTTCTAAGAGATTGAAGGCCCGCATGCGTTGCCCGAATAATATTAATGGGGGCGCGACTGCCGTATACCTTGGAATAGACGTTTTTAAGTCCGGCTAATTCTAGTAAAGCTCGGACGGGACCGCCAGCGATGATACCAGTACCATCAGGGGCGGGTTTTAAGAAGACGCGGCAAGCGCCGTATTGACCAATTATTTCGTGAGCAATCGTATCGGCGCCGACGAGGGCGACCTTTGCGGTGCTTTTTTTAGCTTCTTCTAATGCTTTTTTAATGGCATCTGGTACTTCACCGGCTTTACCGGTACCAAATCCATAAGTGCCTTTGCCATTTCCAATAACCACAAGCGCAGTAAACCGCATGTGTTTGCCGCCTTTAACGACTTTGGTAACGCGGTTAATGGCAACGGTGCGATCTTCATATTCTTTAGGAGCGGCATCGCGGCGAGGCCGACGATCGTTTCGAGGACGCTGAGTGCGATCAGGACGACGCGCTGGGCGATTTTCTGTCGTTTCTTGTTTTGAAGCGACAACTACTTGTTCATTATTTTCAACCATATGCGCTCCTCCTAAAATTTCAGACCGGCTGCGCGAGCAGCTTCGGCCACAGCCTTGACACGACCATGATATAAATACCCGCTACGATCAAAGACAACTTTAGAAATTCCTAATGCTGTCGCCTTAGTGGCGATGTCGCTACCAACAGCTGTGGCGGCGGCAACGTTATTGCCATGTTCGATTTTAAGTTGAATGGAACTGCTGGCGGCTAATGTAACTCCAGCGGTGTCATCAATTAGTTGCGCACTAATATTGGCGTTCGAGCGATAGACGGATAACCGGGGGCAGGCCGCGGTGCCACTAATTTTGGCTCTCACGCGCTCGTGCCGGCGTTGCCGTATCGAGTTTTTATCGATGATTTTGATCATTATTGATTCCTCATTTCCTACTTCTTACCGGCTCGTTTGCCTTCTTTGCGAATAATATGTTCGCCGGCATACTTAATACCTTTACCTTGATAGGGTTCCGGTTCGCGGACTGAACGAATATTAGCCGCTGTTTCGCCCACTGCTTGACGATCGATGCCACTGACAAGTACTTTGGTGGCATCTGGACAAGATAATTTGACACCGGGACGTGGCGTAATTACCACTTGGTGCGAATAACCGATATTGAGGCGCAAGCTTCCATCGGGATCAATCATGGCTTTATAACCAATACCAATGATTTCAAGTTTTTTTTCAAATCCTTGGGACACGCCCACGATAGCGTTATGGAGTAAAGCCCTGACCGTGCCATGGTTTTGGCGATTAACATTGGAATCATCGGCTCGTGTGACATGGGCACTCGTTTCTTTAACACTAACTTCGATGCCTTGGGGTAAGGTGACTTTTAACGAGCCCTTGGCGCTCTTGACTTCTACTTCATGTTGACTCGGTGTCACCGTGACACCTTGTGGGATAATTAAATCCTTTTTACCTACACGTGACATAAGCGCCTCCTACCACACAAACGCAAGTACTTCACCGCCGATGCCAAGCGTACGCGCTTGGCGGTCGGTCATAAGACCCTGCGAAGTGGAAATGATGGCAACTCCGAGTCCTTTAAGGACGCGGGGTAAGTGTTCGGCCGTCGCGTTGACGCGCAGCCCAGGTTTACTAATGCGTTTAATTCCATTAATAACGCGAATATTACCATCCGCGTATTTCATCGTGATGGAAAGTTGCTTTTTGGTGTCGCCGGAAACCGCATAGTTCACAATGAAACCTTCGTCCTTTAAGATTTGGGCGATGCGAACTTTTAATTGATTGCTTGGCATCACCACGGTGGCATTTCGCAGCATGTTGGCGTTGCGAATACGGGTTAGCATATCGGCAATTGGATCTGTCATTACCATAAGGGACCTCCTACCAGCTAGCCTTCTTCATCCCGGGAATCTCACCTTTGTAGGCGAGTTCGCGGAGACAAATACGGCACAGCATGAATTTACTATAGACGGCGTGGGGACGACCGCAGCGCTCACAGCGCGTATACCCGCGGACCGCGAATTTTGGCTTACGAGCATGACGGACTTTAATTGATGTTTTTGCCATGATGATCCTCCTATTTTTGGAACGGAACGCCGAGTTCGCTTAGTAAGGCGAAGGCTTCCGCATCCGTGTTTGCAGTGGTGACAATGATGATGTCCATACCGCGGATTTTGTTAACTTTATCAAAATTGATTTCCGGGAAAATTAATTGCTCTTTGATGCCAAGGGTGTAATTACCCCGTCCATCGAAAGCGTTTTTGCTCACGCCACGGAAATCTCTAACACGTGGAAGGGCAATGCTGACTAACTTATCGAAGAAGTGATACATGCGTTCGCCCCGTAGGGTGACTTTGCAACCAATCGCTTGTCCTTCGCGCAATTTGAAGTTAGCGATGGATATTTTTGCTTTGGTAATCACGGGCTTTTGACCGGTAATTTCAGCAAGTTCTCGAACGGAATCTTCGAGTAGTTTGGCATTAGTGATGGCATCTCCCACGCCGATGTTAATGACGATTTTGTGGAGGGCGGGGACTTGCATCACCGAGGTGTATCCAAATTTCTTCATCATCGAAGGAACAACTGTAGTGCGATATTTTTCGATTAGACGGGCAGGAATTTTCTCAGCAACGACTTTTTCTTTTTTGCCGGCGTCTTTTAAAGCGGCTTCAGCGCTTTTCTTAGCGACTGGTTTTTTGGTTTCCGTGGCCATAATTCCTCCTTAATCTAGCTGGCTCTTGCTGGCTTTGGTAACGCGGACTTTTTTGCCTTTGATTACGTTAATGCCAACGCGAGTCGCTTTTTTGGTTTTGGGATCAACGAGCGCCACATTACTGGCGTCGATGGGAGCATAGATTTCCACGATGCTGCCTTCGGGGTTGTTTTGTTTGGGTTTCCGATGTTTCTTATGAACGTTGATGCCTTCGACAACAACGCGATTAGTTTTAACAGAAACTTTTTGGATGACACCGGTTTTGCCTTTATCGGCTCCGGCGATGACGATGACTTTGTCGCCTTTTTTAATTTTCATAGTGTTCCTCCTATAGGACTTCGGGCGCGAGCGAGATGATTTTCATCGCGCCTTCGCCTTTGTCGCGAAGTTCACGGGCGACCGGTCCAAAAACACGGGTTCCGCGTGGTGATCCATCATCATTAATGAGGACGACGGCATTATCATCGAAACTGACCGTGGAGCCATCAGGACGACCAACGGCTTTTTTAACGCGGACAATGATGCCTTTGACGATATCGCCTTTTTTAATCTTGCCATTAGGAACCGCTTCTTTGACAGCGCATAACACGATGTCGCCAATTGACGATGTCTTCCTTAATGAACCGCCGTAAAGACGGAAGATCCGCACTTTGCGGGCGCCAGAGTTATCAGCGACGACGAGATTGGTTTCAACTTGAACCATAATTACTCGACCTCCTTGATTTCGACGTTTTCAACCGCTTGCTTCAAGATTTTAATGAGTCGGTAACGCTTGGTCGCGCTTAAAGGCCGCGTTTCCATGATTTCCACTAAATCGCCAAGTTTAGCAATATTAGTTTCATCGTGCGTGACAAATTTCTTGGTATAAAGCACTCGTTTGGAATATTTGGGATGTTGCCGATACGTTTCGACGCGGACGACGATCGTTTTATCTGTTTTATCAGAGACGACGGTGCCGACGAAACTACGACGTGAGATTCTATTTTCCACCTGGATGTTCCTCCTTACTTGATTCCGAGTTCGCGCTCGCGAATCACGGTGTAAATGCGGGCGATATCTTTTCTAATGGTGGTGATGGTGGCCCCTTTTTCAAGTTGGCCGACCGCTTGTTTGCGCCGCAAATTGAAGAGCTCTTCTTTGAGGCTATAAACTTTTTGATTTAATTCCGTGACGTTCATTTCACGAATTTCTTTGAGTTTTAACATTATTCCGAGCTCCTTTCCTTGCTTATGACGCGGGTTCTAATGGGAAGCTTGTAGGCGCAGAGCCGCAAGGCTTCGCGCGCCGTGGCTTCGGGCACACCCCCGATTTCGAACATGACACGATTTTGTTTGACGACAGCGACCCAGTATTCGGGTGCGCCTTTGCCGGATCCCATCCTAACCTCGGCAGGTTTCTTGGTCTTGGCTAAATGTGGATAGATGCGAATCCAAATTTGGCCACTGCGCTTGGTATAGCTAGCGAGCACGATACGAGCAGCTTCGATTTGCCTGGCGCTGATCCAGTTGCCAGATGTCGCTTGAAGACCATATTCTCCAAAGGACACTTCATTGCCGGCTTTGGATAAGCCTTCGTATTTGATGCCGTGAGGACGGCGGTATTTAACGCGTTTTGGTTGTAACATGTGACTTATTCTCCTTGGCTGGGTTTTTCATCCACTTCCGGGCGATAATCGCCACGGCAAATCCATACTTTGACACCAAGACGACCATAGGTCGTGTGGGCTTCTACTTGCGCGTAATCGATATCGCTACGCAAGGTGTGGAGGGGAATCGTTCCTTCTCGATATCCTTCGCTACGGGCGATTTCGGCACCACCAAGCCGTCCAGACACAAGTGTCTTGACACCTTTAGCGCCGGCTTTACGAACGGCTTGAATCGTCCGTTTTTGCGCGATGCGGAAACTAGCGCGTTCTTCGAGTTGTTTGGCGATGCTCATAGCCACAAGTTTGGCATTGAGATTTGGATTTTTGACTTCATTAACTTCAATGGTTAAGATGCCTGATTTAACGACTTTTTCTAAGTCCTTTTTAATTTTCTCAATCCGGACGCCATCTTGGCCGTAAACGACCCCAGGTCGACCGACAAATACGAGAACGGAAACTTTGGTGCCTTTGTCAGTTTTCACACGTTCGATTTCCACATGCGATAATTGGGCATCTTTAAGGTTGGCATCGAGATAACGACGGATTTTTAAATCTTCGTTCAGGAACTTGGCAAAATCTTTCTTATTGGCGAACCACCGGGAATTCCATCCCCGATAGATACCGATCCGTAGACCGACTGGATTAACTTTTTGACCCATGTGCGTTGCTCCTTACTTCTCTTTGACGACGCATGTTAGATGCGACGTTCGTTTTAAAATTGATGAGGCTGAACCTTTAGCTCGTGGTAAGAAACGTTTGAGTCGGGGGCCATCATTGGCATATATCTCGGCGATATATAATTTGCTTTCTTCCATTTCGTGGTTATTAATCGCGTTAGCGGCGGCGCTTTTAACAAGTTTGATAACGGGGCTGCTCGCCGATTTATTAACATTGTTAAGGATGCCGAGCGCTTCTTTGACGGATTTGCCACGAACGAGGTCGATGACAAGGCGAACCTTGCGTGGTGTGACGCGAATCGATGTGGCAATGGCCTTAGCTTGTGTTGCTTTCATGGGGCGCCTCCTTATTTCTTCTTACTGGGCGATGATGCCGATGCGGCTTTGTCTTCCGCGGTGTGTCCCGTATGCCCTTTGTATGTTCTTGTGGGGGCAAATTCGCCTAATTTATGACCAACCATGTCTTCGGTGACATAGACGGTGATGTGCTCTTTACCGTTATATACGGCAAATGTGTGTTCGATAAATTGTGGGAAGATCGTCGAACGGCGCGACCATGTCTTAATAATTTCTTTTTTGTGAGCCTCATTCAGTTTTTCGACGCGCTTTAGTAAATACGCATCGCAGAATGGACCTTTTTTTAAACTACGTGCCATATGCTTTCCTCCCAATTACTTGCCGCTTCGACGTCTGACGATCAGTTTTGTCGAAGCTTTCTTATGCTGACGAGTCTTGACGCCAAGTGCCTTCTTACCCCAAGGGGTCCGTGGCGCATCGCGTCCAACTGGCGCTTTACCTTCACCACCGCCATGCGGGTGATCAACTGGATTCATAGCTGAGCCACGAACGGTAGGACGTACGCCATACCACCGGTTTTTACCAGCTTTACCATAATTGATGAGGTTAAAGTCTTCATTGCCAACAGTTCCGATGGTCGCCCGACATAATTCGAGTACTTTCCGGACTTCGCCGCTGGCGAGTCTTAAGGTGACGTATTTGCCTTCTTTACCAAGGACTTGGGCGCTTGTTCCGGCCGCGCGACACATTTGTCCACCGTGACCAGGTTGTAGTTCAATGTTATGAACGATGGTCCCTTCAGGAATGCTTTTCAAAATCATGCAGTTGCCTGTTTGAATATCAACAGCTTCTCCAGATATAATCGTATCGCCGACTTTTAAATCTTTGGGGGCGATGATGTAACGCTTTTCGCCATCGGCATAGTTGACGAGGCAAATGTTAGCGTTGCGGTTTGGATCGTATTCGATGGTCGCCACTTTGGCGGGAATCGCGTCTTTGTTGCGTTTGAAGTCGACAATCCGGTAACGGGTTTTATGACCCCCACCGATGTGGCGAGTTGTAATCACACCTTGATTGTTACGTCCGCCTGTCTTTACTAGATTGACTAGCAAGCTTTTTTCAGGAGTGCGGGTGGTGATTTCTTCAAATGTCGAGTTGGTCATCGCGCGACGGCTTGGTGTCGTCGGGCGGTATGTTCTTATTGACATGTTGCTTCTCCTATATTTGAGCCATATGAGGGCTTACTCTTTAAATAAGTCCAAGGCTTCGCCCTCTTGGAGCGTGACGATGGCTTTTTTGAAGCCAGGAACCTGGCCTTGGTAACGTCCGCCTCTTCGCGTGGAATGGGGGCGAACATTGACGATGCGCACGTTGGCGACTTTGACTTTGTAAATCGCTTCGAATGCTAGTTTGATTTCGGTTTTGTTGCTGGCCGAATTAACTTTAACTGTGACTTGATTGTGGTTTTGGATAAGCGCCATCGTCTTTTCGGTTATGACTGGTTGCCCAATCGCTTCGAATTTCTTGACGTCGGTGCTCGTAACGACAGGAGCCGCTGGGGCCGGTGTCGCCGTTTTTTTCGTGTGCGCCATTATTGCAGGACCTCCTCAAGATAAGCAAGAACTGGTTTCGCCACGACGACGACATCGCTATTGAGCAAGTCGTAGACGCTGACGTTTGTTTGATCGACTAATAAGATTTTTTGAAGATTGCGAACACTCGCGTATGTATTCAGTTCGAGTTCCGCAACAACCGCGAGCACTTTTCCTTCGGCTTTGAGCGCTTTTAGTACCGCCACGGCATCTTTTGTCTTCATCGCGTCGAATTTGAAGTCATCGACCACGATCAGTTGCTTATTAGCGACTTTGAGCGACAAGGCTGAGCGCAATGCCAAGCGATGGGCTGATTTATTTTGCAATAACTTATAGTTTTGGTTACCAGTCGGTCCAAAGGCGATACCGCCTCCGACCCAAATTGGTGAACGGGTACTGCCTGCGCGAGCGCGGCCGGTACCTTTTTGACGCCATGGCTTTTTACCACCACCGCTAACTTCATCGCGTTTTTTGGTTTTAGCGGTCGCTTGACGTAAATTGGCTTGGTAGACTTGGACGGCATCATACATCGATTGTTGATGCGGTTCGATTCCAAACACTTCGGGATTAAGTTTGACGGTTCCTGCTTTCTCACCCGTTAAAGCGAGCACATCAACCGATAAACCTTTGGTTTTCTTTTCTGCCATTGATGGTTCCTCCTATTCCGCTTTGGCGGTTTCATCCGCTTTGACGACATATAACGGTTTGAGATCGAAGGGGTGACCGAGTTGCTTTTTAACCGCGCTACGAACTGTTAACAAACCTTTTTTAGGTCCGGGGACGGCGCCACGAATTAATAAGGCGTTTTTCTCGACATCGGTGCCCATAACAACGAGATTAAGAATCGTCGCTTGTTCATGACCATGATGTCCAGCCATTTTCTTGCCAGGGTGAATTCTGTTATTAGTTCGACCAACAGTGGCCATCGAACCGGCAGTACGGTGGGGATAACCACCACCATGACCTTTTGCTCCGATGGTGTAGTGCCACCGTTTGATAGCACCGCTGAAGCCTTTGCCCTTGCTAACGCCGATGACATCGACGACATCGCCGGCTTTAAATAGTGATACATCGATTTTGTCGCCGACTTTATAAGCGGTGATGTCTTCAACTTTAACTTCGAACAAATTTTGTTTGGGAGTCGTTCCGGCCTTATTAAAGATGCCTTTTTCAGGCTTGTTGGCGCGGTTTTCTTTGAGTTCTTCGTAGCCAATCTGAATGGCGTTATAACCATCAGTGGCTTGTGTTTTAATTTGCGTAATAACATTAGGCAAGACTTCAATCACAGTCACTGGATGGGATTTTCCATCTTCAGTGAATAGTTGCGTCATGCCGCTTTTACGCCCGACAATCGCTTTCATGAATTATGCCTCCTTATAGCTTGATGTCGATATCGACGCCATTAGGTAAATCCAATTGGCGAATAGCCTCGACGGTGTTCTTGTTGTGATCAGTAATGTCGATGAGACGTTTGTGCGTCCGGATTTCGAACTGTTCGCGAGCATCCTTGTATTTGTGAACCGCACGCAAGAATGTATAAACTTGCTTTTCGGTTGGTAGCGGGATCGGACCAACGACAGTCGCTCCCGTGCGTAAGACAGCGGCAATGATTTTCTCAACGCTACGATCGAGAATCTTGTGATCATAAGCTTGGAGTCGAACGCGAATCTTCTGTTTCTTAGCCATGAATTACTTTCCTCCTTATTTCATCAGGCTGTACCGGAGCTCAATGCGAATTCCCTAACACCCGATTCATGACAACGCCTGTCGGTGTGTCAGCAACCTCGCACTTCAATGCGGCCGATAACATTGAAAATATACTCCCCTAGCCTAGTCCAAGTCAAGTCATTTATATATAAAGCGCTTAAAAAAGACAGGAATCGGCGCTTTTTCTATTTGTTTGAAGTTGGTGGCCGTTTTAGCATCGCTTCATAACTATAACGACATCCGCAATATGCTTGGCGATAAAGGCAATATTTTTGACACATTTTGCCGGCCTCAAGAAAGCCATCGGATTTTTTAAAGTCGGAGTGGAAATACTTCACTTTCGGATACTTTTTACTCAAACCTTGACCAATCTTGTTGATTGCTTGTGAATCTTTGTGGGGCGAGATCGTCATGACGGTAGTAAAAAATTCATAACCGTTTTCTTCGGCGTACTTCATAGATTCATCCATCCGTTTGCGATAACAAACGAGGCATCTAGCACCCCCTTCTGGTTCATCCCCAAAGGGTGCTAAATGTTTATTAAATTCATCGTTTTCATAAGCTGTTTTTACAATTTTGACATCGGCTGAAAAATCAATATTAAAACGCGACACAAATTCTTCAAGCACCTGATAGCGCCGCACATATTCTCTTTCAGGATAAATATTGGAGTTGTGAAAAATAACCGTTACATCAAAATGATCGTGCAAAAATTTTAAAGGGTAGGTGGAGCAAGGACCACAACAAACATGGGCCAACAACCGTGGCTTTCGCCCCTTCAAACCTTCGATGATTTTAAGGGCTTCTTTGTGATAATTAATTTTATTTTCCATAGATATACATGGCGTCTCCAAAGCTAAAAAAACGATATTCTTGTTCAATCGCGACCTTATAAGTTGAAAGAATCCTCTCGCGTCCGGCGAAAGCCGACATCATCATGATGAGGGTTGATTTAGGCAGGTGGAAATTGGTGATAATGGCGTCAATCGCTTTAAATTCATACCCGGGCGTAATGAAGATGTCGGTCTGTGTCCGTTCAGGTGTGAAATACCCCCATTTAGTCATATTAGCCTCAAGCGCACGCGTGGAAGTGGTGCCCACGGAAATGATGCGACGACCTTCCTGTTTTGCGGAATTTAACGCATTAGCCGTGCTATCGCTTATTTCATATTCTTCAAAATGCATCTTGTGATCAGTGATATCTTTGACTTTGACTGGGCGAAAAGTGGCGAGGCCAATATGGAGTGTTACATCAACAATGACAATCCCTTTTCTTTCTAATTTGGCCAGCAAATCTTGGGTAAAATGAAACCCCGCCGTGGGACCGGCCACCGATCCGTTAATCGAAGCGTACACCGTTTGGTAGCGGTCTTTATCAATTAATTGCTCATGAATATAGGGGGGAAGGGGCATTTCTCCAAGCGCTTCAAGGGCTTCAAGAAATATGCCGTCATAGGAGAATTTTAAAATTCTAATTCCTTCTTCTTTTATCTCAAGGCAAGTAGCTTTTAGTTTACCATTGCTAAAATCAATTATGGAACCTATTTTGATAACACGCGCGTTGCCAACGAGGCATTCATAAGTATCGGGTGCCACTTGATGTAGTAATAACACTTCGACGTGAGCGCCAGTGCCGGCTTTTTGGCCAAATAAACGGGCCGGTATAACTTTGGTATTGTTCCTGACAAGCACATCTCCTTGATGGAGATAATCGAAAATATCAAAAAAATGTTTATGCTCAATCGCCCCCGTCAGTTTATCGAGAACTAAAAGACGCGATTGATCGCGCTTTTCGGAAGGATGCTGGGCAATCAACTTTTCTGGTAACTCAAAATTAAATAAATTGATATCCATTAAAACCCTTTTTTATCGCCAAAGCGGTGTAATACTTCTTGTTTATAGTCGTTAAAACAATCATTTCGAATCGCTTCGCGAGCGCCGGCAACGACATTAATTAAAAAATGGATATTATGAAGTGAAAGCAAGCGTTTGCCAAGAATCTCATCGGTTTTATATAAATGCCTTAAATAGGCGCGACTATAATTGGTGCAAGTGGGGCAGGAACACGCCGGATCAAGCGGGGAAAAATCGCGTTCGTATTTTTGATCGCGAATATTGATGCGTCCTTGACTAGTCATTAAAGCGCCATGACGCGCAATCCGCGTTGGTAAAACACAGTCAAACATGTCAACACCCATGCCGATTGCTTCAAGGATATAATCGAGCGATCCAATCCCCATCACGTACCGTGGTTTATCAAGTGGTAAATATTTAATCGTGTCACTTACCATCTTGAAAAAGACGGGTTTTGGTTCGCCAATAGACGTCCCCCCGATTGCATAGCCAGGAAAATCCATCTTCACTAACTCTTTAGCACAATGTTCTCTTAAATCGGGATATTCCCCGCCTTGAACAATTCCAAAAAGAACTTGGCCGCTTCTTTTATGGGCGTCTTGGCCGCGTTTAGCCCAGCGTAATGTCCGCTCAACACTCGCTTTCACATACTCATAATCCGCCGGATAATGAATGCATTCATCAAACGACATGATGACATCCGCCCCTAATTTTTCCTGGATTCCGATGGCGCTTTCGGGTGAAAAGAATAGCGTATCACCATTAAGATGGTTTTTGAAGGTGACACCCTCTTCTTTGATGGAACGCGATTCCGCAAGCGAAAAGACTTGAAAGCCACCAGAATCAGTTAAAATCGGACCATGATAATTCATAAATTTGTGCAGACCGCCAGCTTCAAAAACGATATCCGCGCCCGGTCGAATTGAAAGATGATAAGTGTTAGCCAAGATCATACCGGCACCCGCTTTAATCAATTCTTCGGAACTAAGTGCTTTAACGGTCGCTAAAGTCCCCACTGGCATGAACATGGGGAGCGTTACTTCACCATGCGGGGTGATTAGTGTTCCTGTTCGCGCCGAGGAATGGGCATCAGTGTGTTCTATTGTTAAACCAAACTTTTCCATGGTATCTATTGTACTTGTTTTGTCGGCAAATTTTGATTAGCGTTTATTAGTTTCATGAAAAATTCCTGTTTTCTTAGCCGCGTGAAGATTAAATATCCAAAGATCGAGACGACGACAAATTCACCAATGGCGACAAATAACGATGTGAGCCAAAACGGCAATCCTTCAAGGAAATATAATTCAGCGCCAACAACAAATCCGTTTATCACAACCGGAAATAGCGTTGCCACAAACAAATGTTTTGAGAAGGCAATCAATAGACCACTAAATAGCGTCGCTAGTGTTCCAAATATCGCATCGACAATTCCTAGAGGCCCAAACAAATTAGCAATAAAACATCCAATCGTAACGCCAATTACATAATCTTTGCGAAAGAACGCGAGAAGGATAAGAACTTCGGCAATACGAAATTGAATATCGCGATAAGCAAAAGATGCCGTCAAAAGCGTAATGTCCACATATATCGCTGCGATAAGAGCATTTACCGCTAATCGCTTCAAATCAAAGTGCATAATTCTCCTGGTTTTGATGAAGGTGGTTACCAGATAACACCTTCGTGTTAATTGTAGCCGTTTACGCCGATAAATCAAAACCTAATATTACGAAGTAACCGCATTCAATAAATAACTATAATAATTTTGTAGTGTTCAAAGAATATTTCAGTTAGTATAATTTCAATAGGTAATAGCCTAGTTACGTAAACTGTCATCTTAAAAAATAGATTAAATATCAAACAAGGAGTTTTATTAAATGAGTCAATTTTTAATTGCTGCTGATTCGTGTTCTGACTTACCACTCGACTTCGTAATTGAACACGATATCACCATTATCCCCATGCTTTTTCATTTCAAACAAGAGGCATTTCTCAATTATCCAGACCAACGGGAAATAACCAATCGCGCCTTTTATGACCGTCTGCGCGACAAGCAAGTCGCTAAAACTTCACAAATAAATCCTAAAGATTTCATCGCCGCGATTGAACCATTTGTGAAAGAGGGAAATGATGTCCTGATAGTCACTCTTAGTAGTTTATTGTCGGGATCCTATAATTCCATGGTCATTGGTCGCCAAGAGTTGCTAGAAAAATATCCTGATCGAAAAATTATTATTGTCGATTCATTGTTGGCCTCTTTAGGAGAAGGGTTTCTCATTTATCAAGCAGTGCTCGCTCGCAAAGAAGGAAAATCAATCGAAGAGACGGGGGCCTTTCTTGAATCAATTAAGTTAAAAGATTGTGCCCTGTTCACTGTTGACGAATTGGGAACCTTGCAACGTGGTGGTCGCATTTCTTTGACTAAAGCCATTTTTGGCTCCTTTTTGAATATGAAACCGATTCTAAAAATTGATGATAGTGGAAGATTGGTTCCTTTTGCCAAAGCGCGCGGAAGAAAAAATGCCATCAGTATCTTGCTTGAAACATTTGATAATAAACTCCAAGATGAACGCGCCGTTTTTATTTCGCACGCTGATAATCCCGACGAAGCCGAAAATGTCCGCAACGAAATTCTAAAACGGCACCCCAACATCGGCACCATTGTCGTCGGTGAAATTGGTCCTGTCATCGGGGCTCACACTGGTCCCGGGACTATTGCTATCTTTTTCTTAGGCAACCAACGTTAATTTAACGTTTGCTAATTTCTTCTTTAACTAATTGGGAGGCGAGGCTAGGATTGGCTTTACCTCCCGTTTTTCTCATCACTTGACCGACAATATAACCAAAGGCGCGATCTTTTCCTTGTTTATAATCGGCGATTGATTGGGAATTTTCATCAAGAATGGCATTTATTATCGGCAACAAGGTATCGCGATCCGATAATTGTTGCATTCCCATTTTTTCAATGAGTACCAGCGGTCGTTCCTTTGTATTAAGCAAGGCAGCGAACACGTCACGGGCTTGTTTATTGCTGATTGTACCATCATCGATTAAGCGCAATAATTCAGCCATGCGGTCACTATCAATTGGAAATAATTCCATATCGATCTGATGTTTGTTAAGATAAGCGCTAATTTCGCCATTAAGCCAATTGGCTGCCATCTTTGCGGAGACTTTTAGCGATATGAGGGCATCAAAATATTGGCACATGGGAAGTGATGATATCAGGATGCTGGCGTCATATTCGCTTAAACCAAGTTTTTCGACGTAACGGCGATATTTTGAATCGGCGAGTTCGGGGCAAGTCGCAATTGCATCGTTAATAAATTGTTCGCTCAGGGTAATGGGAATTAGATTGGGCTCGATGAAATATTTATAATCGACAGCATCGGTTTTTAATCGCATCGCTACTGTTTCTTTTAATGCATCATCGTAACGCCTAGTTTCTTGGACGATTGGATTGCCCGAAAGCAAGACTTCACTTTGGCGCATGATTTCATAATCGACCGCTCTAGCGACATTGGAAATTGAATTGATGTTTTTTATCTCCACTTTAGTACCAAATTTTTGACTTCCGATTGGTCGTAGCGAAATATTGACATCGCAGCGAAGAGAGCCTTCTTCCATCTTTCCATTACTAACGCCTGTGAAGGTAACAATCGAGCGGATCCTATCAACATAATCAGCCGCCTCGAGACCGGTTCTAATCTCTGGTTCCGAAACTATTTCCACTAAAGGGATGCCGGCGCGATTGTAGTCGAGTAAGGTGCAATCATATAAATGATGTTGCATCGCCGTATCCTCTTCTAAATGTAGCCGCGTGATATTGATTCGTCTTTTACCAAGAGGCGTCTCCACAAATAGATAACCGTTTTTACCAATAGGACGATCGTTTTGCGTAATCTGAAATCCTTTGGGTAAGTCCGAATAAAAATAGTTTTTGCGGTCGAACCACAGTTCGCTATCAATATCCATATTAAGGGCGTGGCTTACGCGAATGGCATTTATGACCGCTTGCCGATTAACAGTGGGCATCGTGCCGGGATGGGCAAGATCGATGGGAAGCGTCGCGCTATTGGGGGCTTTCCCATAGGTAACAGGGGCGGGAGAAAACATTTTGCTTTTTGTTTTCATCTCCACATGTATTTCTAAACCGATGACTGCTTCAAAATTCATAGGGTCACCTCATGGGGCGCCATTAAATTTTTAAGTCCCGTCAATTTTTCAATTTCTAACGCAAAACGCATTACTGTCGCTTCTTCAAACAAACGTCCCATTACTTGAAGCCCAAAGGGCAACCCCTGTTTGATTCCAATCGGCATGGTCAGGCTTGGTAAACCTGAAAAGTTGCCCAACACTAAATGATTATCAGCAATTAGGTATTCATCGGAAAGTTTATCGGTTTTGTCCTCAAATGAGGGGGCAATTGTCGGGGCCGCGGGAGTTAAAATCAAATCATAGCTGCCAAGTATTTTGTGTAATTCTTCAACAAGTAAACGACGCCCTTTTTGGGCTCTTAAAAATAACTTTTCTTGGTTTTCTTGCATCAATGCAAAACTACCAATAATAAAGCGACGCTTAATTAATTCTGAAAAGCCATTCGTCCGTGCCAAATTCATCGCGTCATTATATGTTTTTCCCCAATAGGAAGGCCCGAATTTAACGCCATCTAAATTTGCATCGTTACTGGTGGCTTCCGCCGATGCAATCGTAATATAAATCGGGAAAATCGCTTCTAGCAAATCTTTTCGCATATGAACGCGGTCAATCGCCATCCCTTGGGAACCTAGCCGATTGACGAGTTCATCAAACGCCTTAATGATGTCTGGACAATGCTTGGAATTGTTAATTTCGCTGATGATAGCCACTTTTAACCCCGTTGCCGGTTTTTGCAGCAATGCATGGTAAGGAACAACTTCATAGAGGCTTGAAGTACTGTCTTGTTCATCGCGGCCAGCGAGGGCTTCAAGCACCAAAGCTGTATCTTCAATCGAGCGAGTGAAAAAACCCACATGATCAAGCGAGGGAGCAAACGGAAAAACGCCAAAGCGACTAATGCGTCCCCATGTTGGCTTCATGCCCACAAGCCCGGAATAAGCGGCTGGTTTTCTCACTGAATCACCGGTGTCAGAACCAAGCGCCAATGGTACGATTCCAGCTGAAACTGACGCTGCACTACCGCAACTTGAACCGCCAATCATCCGCTTGTGCGTGGGATCAAAGGGATTGAAAGTGGTCCCTAAATGTCCAGTCGTGCCCGTGCCACCCATCGCTAGTTCATCAAGGGTGGTCTTGCCAATCAAAATGGCTTTTTTGTTTTTTAATTTTTGAATCACGGTGGCATCAAATAGCGGAATAAACCCATTTAAAATATTGCTGCTGGCTGTCGTTGGGATATCCTTGGTGGAGAAATTGTCTTTGGCAACAAAGGGGATGCCCCAAAGGAAGTTTTCGGTTTCGCATTCGCCTAACTTATTTGCCTCATCAATCGCTTCAACTTCGGCAATGTATTCAAATGCATTATCACAATTAGCCTTGGCGCGCCTAATTGCCTCAAAAACCAATTGTGATGGTGTCACTTTTTTAGCGATATATGCCTCGTGAATCTCCCGAATTGTTAAATCTAGATACGACATCATCCAATCACCTTGGGTACCTTAATTTGATTATCTTCAACATATGTTGCGTTCTTAAGGATTTCCTTAGTGGGCGTGGGATTAAGCGCCACATCGTCCCGAAGGTAATCTGTTTTGGTGTCGTATGGAAATGTCATTGGCGCGACATTATCTAAGTCGGGTATTTTTCCAATCAAATCCATTTGACATAGTAAAATATCGAACTCACTAGTCAACACTTCATATTGTTCGTCAGTCATATCGAACAATAGATTTGAAGCCGCTTTTTTTAACACTGCTTTTGTTATTTTTGTCATTCAAAAAACCTCAAATTTACTATTTTCAATGATACCATTGCTACTTATCTAATTGTATCAGTTTTTCGAATTCGTCTTCGTTTAATGTCTTGATGCCTAGTTGCTCGGCTTTTGTTAGTTTGCTGCCTGCTTCTGCTCCGTAAATCACATAATCGGTTTTTGGAGAAACCGCTCCCGTTACTTTGGCGCCCAACTCTTCAAGCATTGAAGTTGCCAACGTCCGCGAATAGTTGGAAAGCGTGCCGGTGAGGACAACGATTTTGCCCGTAAAAACACTTTGCTTTGCTTGTTTGGCACCACGATAATTCATATTCAGGCCAAGTTGCTTCAAATTTTCAATTAATTGCTTGTTTTCTTTTTGTTTGAAATAATTAATGATGGAATGGGCGACAATCGGTCCGATGTCTTCAATCATCGTTAAATCATCGCTTGAAGCCTTGATGAGGTTGTCCATCGTTTCAAAATGGCGCGCCAATGCTTTAGCGGTTTTCTCCCCGACATCCTTGATACCAAGTCCAAACAATAATCGTTCCAGCGAATTATTCTTACTTGAAGAAATCGCATCGAGAAGACCATCGACCGATTTATGAGAAAAACCATCCACTTCCAACAACTGTTCGCGGGATTCGAAAAGTGTGTATAAATCAGCAATCGAACGCACAAAATTGAGATTAAACAGCGTTTCGATATTGCGGTCGCCAAGGCCTTCAATGTCCATGGCCTCTTTTTTGGCAAAGTGAATCAACCCTTCAATATGGCGGGCTTCACATTTCGAATTAAGGCAATAATCAATCGCGTCAATCTTCGATAACCATTGATGACAAAATGGGCACGTATCAATCATTTTAAATGGTTGTTCAGTACCATTTCTTCGCTCTTTCAAGGGTCCAATAACTTCGGGAATGACATCGCCCGCTTTGCGAAGATAAACCATGTCCCCAACGCGAAGATCACGTTGCAAAATATAATCTTTATTGTGGAGCGTAGCGCGCGATATCGTTGAACCGGCAACTTTTGTCGGGGTTAAGACGGCATTAGGAGTAATCTTGCCCGTGCGTCCAATTGTAAAAATGATCGCTTCTAGTTTAGTAATAACTTGCTCGGGTGGAAATTTATAGGCAATGGCCCAGCGTGGCGTTTTGGCAGTGTAACCCAATTGATCATAAAAACGCATGTCATCAACTTTGATGACGATACCATCGATGTCATAAGGTAAGTCGTGGCGCTTCTTCGCGTATTCTTCAATATATTGCCAAACTTCTTCAATCCCTTGGCAAATGCGGCGTTCGGGATTTGTTTTAAAACCTAGTTTTTCTAAAAATAGCAGTGATTCGCTATGCAATTTAAACCCATATTGTCTGGCGTTGACATAATAGTACCAATAGGCATCTAGTTGCCGCGACGCGGCAATTTTACTATCGAGTTGGCGAATCGATCCAGCGGCGGCATTCCTAGCGTTGGCCAGTAAGGGCTCGCCTGTCGCCAATCGAGCGGCATTAAGCTTTTCAAGAGTGGCTTTCGACATATACACCTCGCCACGGACTTCAATTTCGCGTTTATCTTCGATCCGTGTTGGAATTGAACGAATTGTTAGAATATTGGAAGTGACATCTTCACCCACGTTTCCATCGCCCCGAGTGGCTCCGTATTGCAGTTGGCCATTATCATAGACAAGGCTCATGGCCAGCCCATCGATTTTCATTTCAGCCATGTAGGCAACTTTATCAAGACTAAGGCTGTCTCTTACACGGCGATCAAAGGCTAGTACTTCACGTTTATCAAACGCATTGGCAAGTGAAAGCATCATGCGCGCATGCGTGACTTTTTTAAATGATTCAAGGACCAGACCACCCACTCGCTGGGTTGGAGAAATCGGTGATTTATATTCCGGGTGCGCTTTTTCGATTTCTTCAAGTTCGCGCATCAGGCGGTCATATTCTTGGTCGCTAACAGTGGGCTCGTCAAGGACATGATATTCGTAGTTATACCGATTTAATAGTCGCGTCAGCTCGTCGACACGTGTTTTTAAATTCACGCTAGTCCTCCAATTTTGTCAACTCGTTTGATCGAAGGATGGTTGGCAATCAATTTTTTCTTGCCAGAACTTTCAAAATCCACTTCGATAATCGATTTATCAATTACATCGGTCACTTCGCCAGTTCCAAATGTAGCGTGTTCAATCTTATCGCCAATTTGCCAATCGGATATCGCGCTTCCCATCGGTGGCTTGGGTCCCATCGATTTTCCAAACATCGACGAACGGAAAAGGGATTCGGGCGAAGCCACACGCGCTTCAAAAGTAATGCCAGCCTCTTTAAAAAACCGCGAAGGAACTAATCGAGCATTGAGCACATAACTAAAGTCGCCACTGCAAGAAAGGTATAAACCCTCTTTAGCTCTAGTAAAAGCGACGTAACAAAGTCGTCGTTCTTCCTCAAGGCCAAGATACGCTTCTTCGTTAATGGTGCGAAGTGAGGGAAAAATACCTTCATTTAAACCGATTACGAAGACATGTTTGAATTCCAAGCCTTTAGCCGTATGCACGGTCATCAGGGAAATATAATCGCCATCTTCAATATCATCTTGGGCGCTTGTGAGGGCGATATTTTGCAAATAGTCTTCAAATCCCGTCGCCGGATTGTCTTTGATGTAGGACAACATATCATCAAACAAGGTTTGCACATTTTCAATGCGGAATTCTTCATCGCTATCCTTTAATGCTTCGAAATATCCCAATTCAACAATATAATCACGAAGAATATCCGAGAATGCTTCAAGGTTTTCAAATACGCGCAGGCGATAAGATTCGATTGTTTTAATCATCTTATCAAGAGCGGTAATGCTCTTAGTTTTTAAATCAGACTCATATTCGCTAATATTCTCAACATATTCATATAGGGATAATCTCTTTTCAAAGGCTTCTTTTTTTAAGGTTTCAATGGATTTGTCACCAATGCCACGGCGCGGCATATTGATAATTCTTTCAAACGAAACATCGTCTTTTTTATTAATTAAAAGGCGGAAATAGGCGACGACATCCTTTATTTCAGTGCGTTGGTAAAAGCGCATGCCACCAAATATCCGAATCGGCATTCCCACACGATTAAATTCCTTTTCAAACGGCAATGTCAAATAATTGGCGCGATATAACACTGCGATATCCCTAAATTTAAAGACGGACGCCTCTTCGCGTTGCAAGTTCATTATTTCCCTAGCAACCCAGGCCGCTTCATCAACTTGGCGCAGGGCACGATTGACCTTAACTTTGCGAATATCGGGATTATAACTGAACAAATCCTTTTTAACCCGTAGGCGATTATTGTCGATGAGACGATTGGCAGTGCGCAAAATCGTAGGTGAAGAACGATAGTTTTGATCGAGAATGATTGTTTCCATATTAAATTTTTTGTCGATATCCAAAATGATATTTTGATTGGCACCGCGCCACGTATAAATAGTTTGATCAGGATCACCGACCACATATAAATTAGTGCTCGGCTTCATGAGTAAATTGACGAGGCGATATTGCACATCGTTAGTGTCTTGAAATTCATCGATTAGAATATGGTCAATTCGTCTCAACCATTTTTGGCGCACATCTTCAAACGATTCGAGAATTTGAATCGTTTTTAAAAGCAAATCATCGAAATCAAGTGCATACATGGATTGCATCCGTTTTTCATATATTTCAAATAAACGCAGGCATTCACGTTCTTGAGCGAAGCGTTCACGCTTAATCACAATATCTTGAGGATATTCGCCAATACATTTATGGGAGGCAATAAATTGTAGCGTCAATTTAACAATTTCATCGTTTTTCCGATAGCCCTCATCGACGGCAATGGCCTTGACCAGTTTTTCTTGATCATTCTCATCAAAGATTGTGAAATGGCTTGGATAGCCAAGCGCGGTGATTTCCCGCCTTAGAAAGCGTGCGCCAAAACTATGAAAAGTCGAAACACGCAACTTATCAGCCGCTTCTGGGACGATTTTTAAAGCACGGTGACGCATCTCTGTGGCGACTTTATTGGTAAAAGTGATGGCCAAAATATGATGGGGATCGACCTGCAATTCGGAAATCAAATAGGCAATGCGATAGGTCAAAACACGTGTTTTGCCTGTGCCGGCTCCTGCGATGATGCGGACATATTGTGAAGGAGTCTCAATTGCCTCTAGTTGCCTTGAGTTAAGTAATTTTGAATAGTCCATAGCCGGCCTTTCGCGCTTGTATTAGTGTTTATATTTTACCATATTGAGGCCGGTTTTGGTATCTATCCGTGCCCCTTATGAAAGACAGCTATAATAATCTTTGATTTTGGATACTCCCACAATTTGCCTGATAACACATTGATTACGCACACATAAAATAATGGGATATCCAGGGATTACAATGTCATCTTGCTGGCAAACCTGATCGTTTCTATCGCTTTGATGCCCAAACGAAATTTCACTTGTGGCCTCAACAAAAAAAATGATACTGTCGCTTGAAAGAGCAAGACTAATCATCAATGGTTTTAACTCATTGCAATACCCGCATGATGGGGAATAAATATAGACATCATACGACGCGTGAGGCTGTTGGAGGATGGCAAAATAGGCGATGTGTAAATCGAATACATCCCTATAATCATTTAATTTGGGTAGCTGGCCACTATCTTGGAAAAGACTTGTGATGACAAATAATATTAAACTGATTTTTTTCATCATTTATTAATAGGTCAGACGCTGAATAAATAGTTGCTTTTGTTAATATCATGATACGATATTGATGATTATGAAACGTGCCACACCAATTAATACAATTACTTATATGGCTCTAATGGCAGCCTTGAATATTTTGTTTGCCCTGCTCGCTTCGTTTGTCCCCCTCGCCGGATTGTTTTTGGTCATCGCCTTACCACTTACAAGCGCTTTAGTTGCCATTAACTGCGACATTCGCTACTACCCCATCTATTTTGTGGCAACATTAGGGTTGAGCCTTCTTGTGACGATGCAACAAATAGAAACGACGATCTTCTACATTTTTCCTTCGCTAATCCTTGGGCTAGCGTTTGGTTGGCTCATTAAGATTAAAGGTCATGATATATTAATTCTTATCATCACTAGCATTGTCCAATTGGCATTGCTTTATGTGACCATCTGGCTCATTAACGGCTTGTTCCAAATCGACTTTTTAAATTCACTTAAGCTTGTGCTCCATTTAGACGCCGAGTTGCACATCAATACAATTATGCCGGCCATTTTATATGTCATCAGTTTGGCACAAACCACGCTCACATATATCGTCATTAGTCCTGAGATAAATAAGATGGCCATTAAACACCAACCAAACGCGTTCTTGAACATTTATGTCTATCTCGCGGCGCTTCTTCTATCCTTAATCATCGTCCCGCTGGGACTTTGGATACCATCAATAAGTTATATGTTGCTTGGTCCCTTGTTTATGGTTACGGGCACATCTTTGTATGAGTTTATCCAACAGCAAAAATTTAAACCGCTCATCATTGCGTCGGGTTGGCTTATCATCACTACCTTTCTAGTAGCGATACTATTTCCGCTTCTTGATCCCGTCGTGAGCATTCTCCTTGTAACAATGTTCCCATTTGGAGTCATCATTTTAAGAATCATTGATTTCTATTTGCCTAAGTTTATCACTCGCTATAAAATGAAACCACGAGGAAGACAATGATCCAGTTTTTCAAAATCATCTTATCTGGACTGCTATACATTGTGATTAGTCCCTTTATTGCTGTCGTTTTAGCCCTTTTTCTCGTATATGGCTTGCTGATTTTTGTATTTCTAACTTTAAAATCCGTTGTTCTATTCTTTAGTGGGCGCACGATTTTTTCCGATTATCCCGAGGATATCGCAGCTAAGAAAATTCTAGGCCAAATTAAAGCTAAAACGCCACTGCCGCCAAGTAACGAGGTAACCCCACAATGATTAACCTCATCAGCCTTAGCGAAAAAGAACAACGCTTATTAATCATTTTATTCATTTTGCTTGTGGCTGTTTTAGCCCTGGCTGGTCTTATTGGGTCTCTCGTTAAGAAAATCATGGCCTTTCAAGCCCGCAAAGTCGACGAAGGCATGAGTTATCTCGTAACGACAAAAGTCATCAAGGATGAAAAGCATTTTCGCTATATCGCTAGAAAGAAAAATCATCGGTTGGTATTCGCTCAGTTTTTAATTCCGCTGCTGCTCATCGGCCTTGATATTTTATTCATGTATTTATATATCTTGATAACCGATGATCGCGCTATCCTTAATGAACTGCTAAGTTATGATGGTCGTGGCATGGGAACGCTCTTCTTCGTGTTTGATTGGGCGAACATTCCGACAGCGACTTTCTTTGGATTAACTTTGCCAAGCGATTGGCCGTCGCTTCTAAACACCCCTTACTTTGTCTTAGAGGCCTGGCCGAGCTATATCTTTGTGACATTAGGGGCCATTGCTTCCTTATGGCTTTTAATTGCCACTCAAGCATTCATTGCCCGTTCGTGGCGCATTTACAGCAAGAGTCGGACGATCTTCATTAAAAGCCTTGATACCATTAACGGACTCGATCAAATTACCCCATAAAAAAGAAAACTAATGGTTTCTTTAGTTTATAAGCTAGAAATTTTGGCAATTATTTCGTAAATAACGAAACCCAAAAATGCCATATCGATAAATATTAGAAGGCCATTAATGCGCCGCTGCGAACGTTTTTGTCGTTCCAATTCGAGCAGGTCAGGATCAAGCGGTTCGGGATTATATCTCATGATGATTCCTAGTACTTAAGCGAACCGGGGTTGCGCGGATATGGTTGTGTGTCGCGAATATTGGTAATGCCCGTCATATACATTAATAAACGGTCAAACCCAATGCCAAAACCAGCATGAGGCGCGCCACCATATTTTCTTAAATCAAGATACCATTCCAACCCTTCGCGATTACCAAGCGCTTCCATGCGTTCCGCTAACAAATCAAAGCGTTCTTCCCGTTGCGATCCGCCAACGAGTTCTCCCACTTGTGGCACAAGCAAATCGCAAGCGGCCACCGTTTTTCCATCATCGTTTAGGCGCATATAAAACGCCTTGATTTCTTTTGGATAATCCGTCAAGAAAAGCGGACCTTTAATAATTTTTTCTGTTAAGTATCGTTCGTGTTCGCTTTGAAGGTCCATACCCCAACTAATCGAGGAATTTTCAAATTGATGTCCCGCGGTGACGGCTTGTTGCAATCGTGAAATGGCTTCGGTATAAGTCATCCGTTTAAATTTAGCTTTTAATAGCGAGGATAAACGTTCCATCAATGTCGTATCGATCATCGCGTTGAAAAATTCCATCTCATCGGGGCATTTTTCAAAAACATATTCAATACAGAAGCGAATGCAATCCTCAATCAGCTCCATGTCGTCGTTTAAATCCGCGAAGGCGATTTCTGGTTCAACCATCCAAAATTCGCAAGAATGACGCGGGGTGTTGCTATATTCCGCTCTAAAGGTTGGGCCAAACGTATATACATTTCGAAAAGTTAAGGCAAATGGTTCCACGTGCAATTGGCCGCTAACGGTTAAGACGCCGGTCTTACCAAAGAAGGCTTCGGGTTTTTTCTCATCGACCATGACCTTGAATACTTGCCCGGCTCCTTCAGCATCATTGCCGGTAATAATCGGGGTATGTACATAAATAAAGCCACGGCCTTGGAAAAATTCATGAATGGCCATTGATAAAACGCTACGAACGCGATTTACGGCCGTAAACGTATTGGTCCGTGGTCTTAGATGAGCAATCTCGCGCAAAAACTCAAACCCATGACGTTTCTTTTGAAGCGGATAATCGTCGGCGCATGCTCCCACTAATTCGCACGATGTTAAATGAAGTTCGAAAGGTTGCTTCATCTCGGGTGTGAGTCGTAATATTCCGATGACTCCAATCGACGTGCCATTCCCAAATTTTGTAATATTTTCAAATTGATCTAGCTGATCGCGCGAATAAACGATTTGTAGGTTTTTAAAAAAGGTTCCATCATTAAGTTCAATAAAACCGACGCTGCCATTATTGCGATTTGTTCTCACCCAACCAAAAAAGGCGATTAGTTCATCATTTTGTTGCAGTTTGTTTGCTCGCGCTAGTTTATACAAGTGGGCAATCGTCATTGATGTTGGCATAGTGGCTCCTTTAAACAAGTATTACTTTATAAATATATACCGAATGGGGACTAACGACAAACGGCTTTAGACAAAGTCAGTTATTTTTTCGATCGACCAGCTGGGATCGGCGCCTAACTCTAATGTGGCCTCAATCCCTTGGTTCAAAAGCCGTTCTCCAAGGATGGCAATCATTGCCGCATTATCGGTACACGCCCACAGCGGCGGGATAATGATGTCGATGTGCTGGGTTTCACCTAGGTGTTTAATATTTTGTCGCAAGAGACTGTTGGCACTTACACCTCCGGCAAGGACGATTTGTTTCACTGGGTATTTTTTAATGGCCAACGACGTCTTATCAATAATCATGCCAATCGCGGTTTGTTGGAACGATGCGCAAAGATTTGCGATTTCGAGCGGCTCGCTGATTTGCTCGGCATGGTGAACAAGATTAATAACCGCGGTTTTAAGACCCGAGTATGACAAATCGAGGCTTTCATCATGCAATGGCCGTGGAAGTTTATAGGTCGGGGTTCCTATTTGCGCCAATTGGTCGATGGGAAGTCCCCCAGGATATGGCAATCTAAGCACGCGTGCTACTTTGTCATAACACTCGCCCACGGCATCATCGCGCGTCTCTCCAATGATTTGAAACTTAAGATGATCTTCCATGTATACGAGTTCGGTATTACCCCCGCTGACAACAATGGCTAGTAAAGGAAAAATCAGCGGTTTAACAAACTCATTAGCGTATATATGCGCTGCCAAATGGTGGACCGGAATTAGGGGCTTATCATAAATGGCGGCAAGGGTTTTCGCGGCTTGTAATCCAACATGTAATGCCCCAATCAAACCGGGGCCACGGGTGATGGCAAAAGCATCGATGTCTTTTAACGTAAGTTTCGCGCTGTTAAGCGCCTCTTCAAGCACAATCGAAATGTTTTCAGTATGTAGCCGCGACGCCATCTCCGGCATGACGCCCCCGTATTTTTGATGGATGGCAATCTGCGTGGATACGGCGTTTGATAAAAGACGGCCGCCTTTGACGATAGCGACACCAGTCTCATCACAGCTAGATTCGATTGCTAATATTGTTTTTTCACTCATAATTTCTTAACCATAAAATAGGCATTTTCGCCATCTTCATAATAATTTTCTTTTTCCAGCACTAAAGCAAATCCGTGCTTTATATAAAAATTATAGGCGATCTGATTGCTAATCCGCACTTCAAGGGTGACTTGCTCGGCGCTCCCGTCTTTCATGCGCCCCAAGGCATCATTAAGGATCATTTCTCCAATCCGGCGACGACGATAAACCGTCTTCGTGGCGATTTGGTTAATCGTCGCTTGCTCAAACATAATCCAAAAATCGATGAACCCTAAGATTTCTTGTTCTTGTTCAGCCACGAAAATAAAGGCAAATGGGTTGTCGTTAATTTCATACTTAAAATGATCGAGTGTCCATGGCAACAAAAATGATTCGCTTTCAATCTGGGCGACTTGATCTAAGTCATTCATAGTCATGGGGCGGATAATCATAAATTTTCCTTCAAATAGACGGGTTTCAAGGCGTGAATATTGGCGATGGGCGCGTTATTCGTGCCCAACAAATTAATAAATATATTGATGGGCTCTCCCACCATGTTTAAGTATTCAAGTTGACCACTTATAAGATAGTCCGGATGCTCTTTAATATAATTCACAACCTCATCATTAGTGCGAATTGTATCTGCAATCATGGCCTTATGTCCTTGATATACGCCAAAATACGAGCGTCCGCTTCGGGCGTTGATCATACAAATAGTGGGATGATTATCGACGCGCAATATTTCTAAAGAGCTGACCCCAATGACCGGAACCTTCAAAGCAAAGCCAATTGTTTTAGCAATGGTAAGTGCGATGCGTACACCGGTGTAAGAACCCGGCCCAACTGCAACGTGAACGGCGGATACATCACTAAACGAAAATCCAGCTTGTTTAATCGAAGCTACGATCTCCGGCACCATCAATTCACTTTGACGTTGCCATGCATAAGTCGAGACCTGATGAATAATCCGGTTATCAAAAGCGATGCCCACGGATAAATTTGTACTCGAAGAATCAAGTAATAGCTTCAGCATAGAGCCACTTCCTTAATTATCTCAAAGAATGGGTAATAGCGTTCTTCGCTTGTTTCAAATTCTAAGGTCCGTTTATTATTTGAAATTATTTTAATGGTAATTTTTAAGGCGTTAGCCGGAATAAAAACGGCGATAAATTGCGGCCATTCGACAACCGAGATGCCTCCATCGTCAATATATTCTTCAAGCCCAATATCGGCATTTCCATCTTCAAGGCGATAGGCATCAATGTGAAATAATGGTATGCGCCCGTGGCGATATTCCCGCAACAAGTTAAATGTCGGGCTGATGACATGCTCACTTATACCCAAACCTTGGGCGATACCCGAGGTAAAAGTTGTTTTTCCCGCGCCTAAATCGCCTGCGAGAGCAACGACACTACCTTCAAAGAGAAACGGCGCTAGTTTGCTAGCGATGGATTTCGTGTCATTGGTGTTTTTGGATATTAACTTAATTTTCATATTTGTTGATGAACTAATATATTAACATGTCGAATTGAGTTCGCTAAAGGCAAAATCTTAAATTGTCATGTAAACGCTTTAATTGTGATGATGGTTCTACCGCTCCATTCTTGACAACTAATGGGTCACATTCTTGGTATAATCTAACCATGGGAAAAATATGGCAATTAATTATCATCGGCGGTGGTCCTGTCGGCCTATCCGCGGCTTTAAAAGCCCGGCAAAATAATTATGATTTTTTGCTGCTAGAGAGCCAAGATAAACTAGGCGGTCAGCTAATCGAATTATATCCCGAAAAGGAAATTATCGATATCGCCGGGCACGAATCCATTCTTGCCAAAAATTATATCGACTGGTTATTAGCGCAATTTGATGAAACCGATAAAGTGCGCTTCCAGTTACATGAAAAAGTCACAAATCTAACATCGAGGAATGAAGTTATTGAAGTTAACACTGACAACAATACTTATCAAACGCAAGCGGTAATCATCGCCACCGGACTTGGGGTCTATATGCCAAGGTTACTCGAATGCCGTGGTGCGGAAGGGTGCCAAAATATTATTTATGCACTACATCGTCTTGAGTTTTTAAAGGATAAACGTGTCGCTATTTTAGGAGGTGGCGATGCCGCACTTGACTGGGCCCGCGATATTAGTCGCCATACCCCATTTGTAACGTTAATTCACCGTCGTAATGAATTTCGGGGCGACATCAACGTAATCCAGAATATTCCCACATTAACAATCAAAAAACCATTTATACCGACGAGTATTAAAAAGGAAAATGACTTCGCCTACGCTTTGGAAATTCAAAATGTCGAAACTCTTGCCAAGGAATTACTCGAAATCGATTATATTTTTGTAAATTATGGTCACATTCCTGTCAGCGCTTCTTTTGGCTTAGCTAAGCGCGGACCGGGCCTTCTCGTGGATGACACGATGCAAACCTCGACGCCAAGAATTTTTGCAATCGGCGATGTGTGCAATTATGACAATAAAAAACGCCGGATTGATGCCGGCATTCAAGAAGCTAATCGCGTGTTTGAAACACTAAAAACGATTATTTAGCACTTGATTTTAAAAATGATTGATAAAGCTCATTGACGATTGCAGATTCAAACGGGTACGCCCTTTTTTCTAATAGTTTGAAAACTTGATTTTTGGCAAGATCAATTACTTTCAAAACATCGTCTTCGTAGTGATACTTCCGTTTATGATGTTCATGTTCCCGTTCGTCAAGCGTTACAATCGTTCCATCGGGAAATAACTTAAAATCGATATCGTAATCGATATAGCGAAGCATCCCATCATCAAGTATGGTAGGCGAGGCAATATTAATGTAAAAAATAACGCCTTCTTCTTTTATCATCGCAATGATGTTGTACCAACAATCTTTTGAAAAAAATGAGACTGCCGGCTCTTTTGAAAACCAGCGACGGCCATCATGTTCAATCACGCGCGTCCTAGTACTCGCCGTGATAAAAAATTCACTTGTTTCTTCAAGCAAAAAATTCGATTCCCAACATCGATGGAGGGAACCATCGTGTTTATAACTTTGAATCTTAATCCAACGTGACAAAATAGCTCTTTTCTAAACAAGCGCCAATATTGACTAGTTGTCCATGCTTATTTTAGCAATTATCAAGCGACTAATGAAATAAAATTAATTTGCGATTTCTTTTAAAAGATTGTTAATTAAACCAAGATCAGCAACATAACGGGTCAAACCGGTTTCATTAAGCGGAGTTTCATACACGACACTCATAATGGCGTCTGCGTAAGAAAGCATCAAATAACCCTTGTCCTCAAACAACACTAGAGTGAAGTCTTCCAAATATTCATTAAGCGGCAATTTATTTAGATGTTTTAGAATGTTTTTGTGAGCTTTTGGCAATTCTTCGTCAGTTCCAAACACCATGATGCCATCACCACTATCAATCAACTTTAAATCAAGAAGGCCGGGGGCGAGCGGAAGCTTATCGTTGCGCCGAGCATGATAAATAATGTGGTTTGACTGCCTTTCTTTGGCTTGAAACCGGACAATTTTGCCAAAAAAAGCGACTTCGATTCTTTTATCTTTTTGGACGCGCACCCCAGCATCCGCAAGGGCGAAAGGAATATTATCGATTGTTCCCGTCACAAGATTACGACTGATGATACTAACTTCATCTTTTAGTACTTTAAGGGCGCGAATTTCTTCAAGTTCAAACCCTTGTTCTTCTTTAACCTCGATTTGTTCAAATGGGCGATCGTTATATAAGAAGGCATCCATCGTTTTGTAATAATTGAATATATAGGCATATGTTTGCTTGCCAAGCCACTTTTTGACAAGGCGCGAATAGATAAACAAGGCAATAATCAAAATGGCAACAATGATCAGCGCCAGCGTCATGTTTTGTTCTAATAGCCACAAAAAAGTGGCGCCCATACCTAGGGCAATTACTCCAAGGACGATATTATTAATAAGTTTCGTTTTCTTAAATAGTTTTAAAAATTTTAGACGATTAGCTTCGACTTGTGCGATTAACTGTTTCATAATGGGCTAACTATAGCATAATCACTCACGCTGTTCACTAGTGGGATACATTTTATTGATGCGCTGAAGCGGTATAAATAGCAACCACATGACGGGAATAGTAATCGCTAGTGGCGGTAATACGACAAAAACCGCATTATATATTAGTGAGCCCCCAAGCGTTGTTTCATATATCACAATGCCCGAAATTACATGGAATACATATCTGACGGCTACGGCGGCTATAATGCCGAGCGTCAGCCACCCGTAATTAATTAATTTTTGGGGCCGCTCTTTATCGATTAAAGGCTTGAAGAATGAAATGATGGCTAATGATCCATACGCCAATAAATAGTCGAGGGGATAAGTTATAAAGCCATAGCCATCGAGCAGGTTCGTCAAAAGTCCATAGACAATGCCAATGCCGATGAAGCTCTTAACAAAGCCATGGCGTAACGCCAGAATTAAAAGTGGGACCATCGTCAATGACAGGGATCCGCTTTGTGCGCCTAGGCGAATTTTAAACCCATCGCGGTCGAGTAAGACTGCCAGAGAAACAAGCATGGCGATTTCGGCAATTTCTTTAATCGTCATTTTCCATTTATTCATATGCTGCTCCTAATAAAAAATCCTTGTCTAGCAAGGATGTAAACCTCCGCTAGCATTACCTAGATCAGGTGTGGTCGATGGCGCACTAGCCATCCTCTCAGCCATGTTGCCCATAGCTCCCATTGGATTGTAAATTAATTATACTTCAGCCAATGTTATTTTGCCATGTTATCTGCTCAAGACCTTGACTTTTCAAAAACGCATTGGCTTTTGAAAAGTGTTTGTTGCCAAACCAACCACCACGATTAGCCGCCAATGGCGATGGATGGACGCTTTCTAAAATAAGGTGCTGAGAATTATTCAACACTCGTTTATATTTGCGAGCGAAGGCTCCCCAAAGCATAAACACAAGCGGTCGGTCAATTTCATTTAAAAGATGGAGCACATGTTCGAAAAATTGATCATAACCCGGATGTCGGTGACTCAAGGCATCGCTTCGTCTTACCGATAGATAAGTGTTAAGAAGTAGCACGCCTTGGCGTGCCCATGAAGTTAAGTCACCAAGTTCATAATTCATTGTAACTTGAAGATCTTGTTCAATTTCTTTGTAGATGTTAATCAAACTCATGGGCGAAGGCACACCTTTAGGAACTGAAAAACTTAAGCCCATTGCTTGTCCCGGTTCATGATAGGGGTCTTGTCCGATAATGATGACTTTTACCTGCTCAAGTGGCGTCAATTTGAAAGCATTAAAAAGCAAATTGCGCGGTGGATATACTGTATGTTTAGCGTATTCTTCGTCTAAAAAAGCGTGCAAATTCCTAGCATAATCAAGTTTATTTTCTTGTTTGAAGAATGTTTCCCAATTGGTAAAATGACTATTCATATTTATAATCTTACAATGTTATTATTTTACATACTAATGTATAATAATTAAACGTAAAAATACCAATGAAAATTCTTTTCGTTTTCGCCCATCCGGCGCCATATAAAATCGATTTGTTCAACGGCCTCGCTCCCCATATCGATTTAACCGTTGTGTTCGAACGCCATTCGAGCGGTTTTCGTCATCCCTATTTTTATGAGCGCACCAACTATAATTTTCGAACCATTTTTTTACGGGGAATCTCAATTGGAGCTGAAAACCATTTATCGTTTGAATTGATACGTCATTTAAAAAATAACGCCTATGATCTCATCGTCATGAATGGTTATTCCTCGTTTACCGAGATTCTAACGATAAAATATTTGCAAAGGAAAAAGCGCCCCTATGTGCTTTACGTCAATGGTGGGGTCATTCATGAGGACCCCCGGTGGCGCTTAAACTTAAAAACAAAATTAGTCAGCGGAGCCACCCATTATTTTTCCCCATCAACTCACGTTGATTCGTACTTACGCCATTATGGGGCGCAGCAAGAACAAATAATTCACTATCCATATGCCACCATTTATGATGGCGATATCGCGGCAGAGAAAATTTCCCTCAAACAAAAGCACTCTTTTTGGAAGTCGCTTAACATACCTGATGGACCCGTGTTTATAAGCGCCGGTCAATTCATCGATCGCAAAAACAATATTGGTATCTTAAAAATTTGGTGTGACCGCCCTCAAGATAATCAATTGCTTCTGATTGGTTCGGGACCCGATGAACTAAAATACCAACATTTCATCACTGAGCATAAAATGAAAAATGTCCACATCATTCCTTATCAAAAAAGGCATAATTTGTTGAATTTAATGCGCTACGCGACGGGATTCATCATTTTAAGCAAGGAAGACATCTATGGTCATGTAATTAATGAATCGCTGTCGCAAGGTTTGCCAGTCATCAGTTCAAGGCACGTCACGGCCGCCTTACATCTTATAAAAAATGCGGAAAATGGCTTTCTTGTCGATTTAGAAGACACCGATGCTATAAATAATGCCATTACAACTTTAATCAAAAAGGATTTGTTTGCTAACTGCACTGCCACCTCTCGCGGCAACACCATTGAAAAAATGGTTGACCATCATTTACAGACATTCGCTAATATTAAATTATGACGTTAATCTATTTAACCAATTCAATGCTTTGCGAAGATTTTGATGAGTTGAATAAAAACGCATTAATCAAGGCTAATCCAAGCAATCAAAACTTCCATAACCGTCTTATTCGTGCCTTTGCGAAACATCATCAAGTTATCGCCATCTCCTATCGGCCTTTGGCAACATATGGAAAGCCTTCGTTTTTACCTTATGCTTGGAAAAAAACAAAGCGAATCACTTATCACTATCTCCCGATTCATAATCGCAAATACATAAAACAGAAACGCATAATTGACGATGGCACCAAACTTGTGTCAAGAATATTAAAAGCACCCAAAACAACGGCACCTTTACTAATTGTTGATGCATTAAATGGCACTCTAAGGCAATTGGCGAAAAAGATTGCAAAAAAATATAAATTAAAGACTTTAGCTATCGTCACCGATAACCCGCTTTTACTAAGCGGGGCCAATCAAAAAAAAGCCGAAAGCGCAATTAAAGACATGCAGAAGTTTGATTATTATCTTCCCATGACACAAGCGCTCGATATTTTAGTAAATCCTTCGCACAAGCCGCACTGCAATATCACAGGAATTTCTGAAGAAAGGCAATTTCATTCCAGTTATGACAAACCTTATTTATTTTTCTGTGGCGCCTTGCATGAACGCTATGGGATTAATAACCTGATTCAAGCTTTCATGACCACCGATTATGAAATTGAGCTTCTTATTGCCGGACACGGACCCGATCATTACGTAAGGCTTATGGAAAAGAAAGATCCCCGGATTAAATTTTTAGGTCAATTGACGCAAGGCGACATTTTTAAGTATGAGTCTGGGGCATTGATCAATATTAACCCACGCCCGTTTGACCGCGCTTTAAACGTTTATTCAGTGCCTTCAAAATTCTTTGAGTACATGACTAGTGGTGCGCCTACGATGTCGACCGAACACGAACTATTGACACCTAAATATGAAAAACTCGTTATCTGGGCGGGATCCGGTTCTCCCTCCGAATTAAAAACAGCGCTTGTCCAATTTATGGCTCTCTCAAACGCTGCTCGCGATCGTATGGCTAAAAAGGCGAAAGAAACCGTCCTTGCTGAATTTGGCATTGATGCAATCGGCGATACCCTTAATCAGTTTTTAATGTCGTTAAGATGATGTACTAGTTCTTTAACGACTTTTGTTAATGTATGATGTTCCTTAAAATACGCCAAATTGCGTGCCCCTAGCGCGCTTTTTTCTTGCTCGGACATACTTAAAACCGCTTGAATTCCTTCGATTAAACCATCTTTTGTTGGGTCCACTAGGATCCCGCCACCCGCTTGGTTTAAAATATCGCGACCATCACCTTTTAGGGCCCCGATGATTGGACGCGCGTATTGTAAATACATCATTAATTTATTGGGAATGGTTTTTCCCACATAGCCATCTTGTTTAAGTGGTAGTAGCAAGGCATCAGCGTTAGGGCCATAAGTGGCGGCAACTTCACTCGCAAGTGTTCCATAGAGATGAATTCTATTTTCAAGATGATGTTCATTAACAAACGCCTTGATGTGGAGATAACGGGATCCTTGACCAATTAAATGTAAATGTAAATCCGTTTCCCCAAACATCAAGAAGGCTTCTAAAAGCTCTTCAATTAATTGCACTTGACCAAGATTGCCAATATAAACAATGTGGTGTCCTTCTTTAAAGTCAATTGCCGGACCAGAACTAGTTTCTGTAATTGCCGGTTGTACTAAAGTAAATATCTTATCCCCAGAAATCCCATGCTCTTCATTCATGTATTGCCTGTATGATGGTGAGCCTACCAGTAACCGGTCGGCACTTTGATAAATTTGTTTTGACCAGTGTTTTAACAGTTTGAAACCTAAAGTATCCCTTCCAATTTGATTGGTAAAAACAACAGATTCGGGCCAAATGTCAACGCAGTAAAGTATTAAAGGCAATTTGTGCTTCTTCGCGTATTTAACCGCGGGAACAAGGGAAATTACTGGTGAGAGACTCATGGCGAATACAACATCGTAATCACCATGATGATGCCTGACAAAATGGCGACCCAAAAAATAGAATGAAAAATAATTTATTATCAAGGATATTTTGCTTTGTTTTCGCGCAACGATTGGCAAACGATGGACCTTGACGCCATCGATTATCTCAAATTTTGTCTGGCGATATTCAGGAAGGATTTGACCGAATCCGGCATTGGGACGCCCCGTAATAACGGTAACTTGATGACCCATGGCGACTAACTCGCGCATTAAAGGCGTGATTGAGAAATTCTCCGGATAATAGAATTGACAAATAGTAAGAATATTCATATTCAATAGTTTATCTTTAGTGAACTTGATTTAATAGGCAAATCGCGCGATTTTTCACCAATAATATTGCCATTATGCAAATTAGTTTATAATATTTGTTAATCATGAATCCCAAATTTCGAAAACTTGCGCCACTTGTAAGAATTATCTTCGCTCCGCTTAGAGCCATCATGCGGTCGTTTTTCCCAATCACCTATGTCAAATGGCAGTACCGCTATTTAACAAGGCATCGGCTAAATTTAAAACACCCGCGGCGCTATACCGAAAAATTACAATATTTACGGCTTTTTGTTTACCCATACGATCCAGAGGTGAGTCGCTGCGCCGATCGCATTCGCGTTAGAAATTACTTAATTGAAAACGGCTTAGAAAAATATCTTATACCATCACTGGGATATGTTGAACAGTTCCAACAAATTGATATTGGGGCGCTGCCTAATCAATTCGTATTGAAATGCAATCACGCGTGCGCTTTCAATCAAGTTGTGCTAGATAAGGCTACGCTGAATTCGCGATTGCTAAAACATAAATTCAAGAAATGGTTAAAAACCGATTATGGAAAACGGACCATTGAACGCCATTACAGCAATATCATTCCCAAGATTTTAATTGAGGAATATCTTGGCGAGGGCAATACTTTACCGACAGAATACAAAATCCATGTCTTCAATGGCAAAGCTAAAAACCTTTATGTGGTTACCGGCCGTGGCGGAGATATTCGCTATACCAATTTCTATATCGATTGGACCCCATTTGATGGGAGCCAATTCAATGGTTGGCGCAAAGCCGATGAGCCAATTAGCAAGCCCCGTAATTTTGATGAAATGGTGGCTTTGGCGGAGAAATTAGCGGCTCCTTTTCCGTTCGTGCGCGTTGATTTGTACAATATTAATGGTAAAATATTTTTTAATGAGATGACGTTTACTCCTGCCAAAGGAACCTTATTGCTGGACGATGATTCCGTTGATTATCAAATGGGGGCCTGGCTTGACATAAGCGCCTATCAACCACAAGGAAATTCATGAAAAATAAACATTCACTAATTGGTCTTTCGCTTTTCGTACTCGTTTCCTGTGGACAAGATGTCGCCTATGCCCTTGATAGAACGACTTACCATACTGACGTTTTTGCCGATAACATGTATCAGGACACCGTTTTAACATCAACGCTTGCTCCCGAATACATTGCTTCGACGACTATTTACGCTGTCAATCAAGATAATTTAATCGCAGGAGTTACAAATTTAAAAGAAGCCGATCGCATGTATAACAATGCCGTGATAAACGATGATGTTTTTATGAAAAATAACAAACTATCGCAGACTATTCCTGAATTAAAGTACGGCTTTGAAAGCAAATTATTCGACGGCATGCTCCATTGTAGCGATGCGATTCGCGTTAGCAAAAGCCGGCTTCAACTTCAAGAAAGTGGCTTTGGGTACGTATTTCCCAATACTTTAACATCCGGCACATTCACGGGACTATATATAAAAGCCGGCGCTGATACTTTATCAGGCGGGGTCTATATTAGCGATGTCAAAGTATCGCTTTCGTTTTATGAACCCCTAGATGCGATTAATTTTGCCAAACATGAATTTCAAATGGAAATTGCTAGTGTTCGTCGCAGTGACTTTCCCCAGTTTTATGGATTTTATTTTGATGATGTCGCCAGTGGATTTTCGCTTGATGGGGTGACCGCCTTCAGCGTCACCTATGATATCCTTGATGCGGCCGCTTCTGCAAGCAATCCTCATTATACCGCCTTGTTTGTTTATGAAATGGTCATCGCAAAAAGCGTTTGGCATTAATTATTAATTAAAAATTCGATTGAGCGACTACATCAGTGGTTCTATTTTTTATCTTACCTTGCCGCCCTTTTTCATATGCGTATCCCACGAAGAATATTACTAACAAAAGTATTAATTCGGAGAAATAAGGTGTTTTATAAATGCGCACATCTTCACGAACGAAGGGCGCATATTCATATTGAAACATCGTGGTAAAAATATATGTCAAGGTGAAGGACATGATGATGATTTTGTGGTGTTTAGCATCTTGAGAAAATCTATAATAACTGATGAAGTGAAACACTGAAAAACCAAGGAACGCTAAATAGCCGAGGAACGCAAAAATGCCACCTTGGTAAAGGGTATCAAACACAGCGCTTTTGGTCGATTCAATGAACGAGTTATTGACGATTATCGAATGGAAACCACCGAATGGATGTTGGAGTGCGGCTTGAATCACTTCGGCATATCCAACAACAAGATTATTTCCATATACACGGCTTAAGATGGCATTGTTAGCGACCAAATCAACCGCAAAAGGTACTTCAAATGCGAATAGTAGTAAGAAGATGGCCGCTAAAGCGAAAAGTGCGCCAAAGGCAATAAAGGTGTTTTTAGTAATAGATTTAATACGAGAAGTATTCGGTAAGAATCTAAGGGCTAAAGCCATCAAGATAGCAGGTATCGCATATTTGAATACTGAAAATACGGGTAATAAAATGAGTGATAAGAGCCCTAAACCACCAGCTATAATCCAGGGCAAATCCCATTTTTTCAGTTGTTTGAATGGCACGAATAAAAGACCGGTTAAAAGCGAAGTTAGCAAGATACCATGACGGGAAAAGAAACTAACAACAACTTCTTTAAATTCGAATCCAAATAACCATTTGGCTTCATTCGATATAAGATAGGCTTCCCCATCAAAATATAAATTCATGCCCGCAAAACGTGTTACATAAAAGAAGGTATAACGCCACATTGTATAAACTAACGAGATCGTCAAAATAATCGCCAAACCTGACACAATCACCGCTAGGGCGCGGTCTAATTTGAATTCATCATTTAAGGCCATCGATATCCCAATTAATAGAAAACTAATTAGCGAGAAGACCATGGCGATGTTGTCCACGACCGTTTGTAACACAAAATATAGTGGCGAAAAAGCCATAAAAACGCCGAAGGCAAAAAGAGGCAAAATAAACATCAGTGACACATTTAGCCAATCTTCTTGTTTGTATCTTAAGATCGTGATAGGAATCAGCGCAAGCGCTAATAAAATCGCCAAATAACGAAAGAGCATCCCGTAGTTTGCAAGATTCAAACTCGTAAACAATAACAATTCCATGACGAGAAATACTAATAAGGAGCCATACTTCTTTTGATAGTGTTCGAGCTGGCCTTTTTTCATTACCAATAACATCCTTTCTCAACGTGTTCGGCCCCTTTGGGTAATTGTTCTGGTCGCGTCCACGATGAGGTGACAAAGCGGGTCACATGACTCCGATTTTCCCATCTTCTCCCCATTATACCAAATAAGAGTTGCGTCGCTCCTCCCGTTTGAATCGCTTGGCGATTCAAGCTTTTTATGAACCAGCATAATGGCGTTCCAAAGGCGCCCGCGCCAACAAGGGCGATATCAAATTCATGTTTGACGATTTCCATTTTTAGATAATCAAGCGCTTCAAACCAATTCAAAAATCGTTCATCCAACTGGTCGCCAAGTGTTTGGACCGCTTCTACCGTCAACAAGGTAAAATCAGGAAGTACGGTCTCATTAGATATTATCTCGCGCCGCTTAGCATATTGTTTTTCAATCAATTTAGCAAATGGCGATATGACTAAGACGCGTTTCCCCGCTAATTGAGAGGTCCAATCTCCCATTAGTGGCTCAAACGCATTGTATTGGATCACCCGAGCATGGGGAATATATTTTTGGTAGAAATAATCTTCCATATGAATCCCTGAAATTCCAAGAATATCCGTATTGGGTAAATCTTTAAAATAATGGGAAGCATAATAATTTAAATTGGCATCGGTCGTCGGGAAAAAGCCACCATTGTTTTTCATTGAGAATTTTACCGACTTTTTATAACTATGACGCCAACCAAATTGAATTTTTTCGTAATTATTCAAACAACTTAGTTCCGTACCTCCAAACCTGATTGCGGCGAAAGGCAGACCACTTTTAATCGCATCTTTTAAAACTTTATTACTATATTCTTGGGTGATGCCTTTTTGCCCCGCAAATCGAAGTACCTTCTTTTTGCGGCGAAATAGTTTCCAAAGCAAAACAAACCAAGTATTCTTCAAAAAATATGCGAAATAAGTCGATTTTTTCTTATAGGGAACAAGAACGGCCATATTAATTGATTAAACCGAAATGCACCGCGGCAAAAAATAATTCGGGATAATGAAGGCCGAGCATTGTCTTCGTCTCTTGTGTCAAAGTTAGACCTTCTTTGGCGATTTGGCGTATCATGCCAAAGCGGATGTTTGGTTTCATACTCCGTAAACGGAATTGTTGCTCACTTGAGCGCTTTTTAATCCACGTTTCATGTTTAAGATTGGGGGTTATCGCTTGTTCGATTTCTTGTGTAAATTGCGGTATTTCATAAATTTTTAACGGATCTAAACCAACGCCTTCGCCAATGATTTCTAAAAACCGTAAATACTTCGTGCGCGTCGTCATCGTGTCGTTGATCTTTTGTTTAATGGCAAAATTAAGTTCTTCAATTCCGGCTTCCTCAACGATATTCATGATGCGTTTGGCAATGGCGTCGAATGCGCTTGTGATTTTGAAGGTGTATTTATATCCAAGATATTTTCCAAATTTTTTCATCGTGTCTAGGTATCCTAAACGTGTATTTTTCGCCACGATTTCGCGACGAATCATTAAAAATGGTCCTAGGTTATGATAACTTCGAATATAAGTAACCCGTGAATCGTCAACGTATTCGGGATGACTGAATTGCGCATTATTTAAATCGACGGCGATGACATGTTCTGCCCCAAGATTAAAAGCCAAATCAATTGGAAGGCGGTCATGATAGGCACCATCGATATATTGTTCGCCATTAATAACAGTGACGGGAAATGCCGGATAACAACTTGCGCTTGCTAGCAGATATTGGGATATTTCCTCTTTTTTTGTTTTCTTTATATTGATGTCTTTGCCACTGATTTTAGGATAAGTGGCGACCGTGACGCCAAATTCAACGGGCGACTGAACTAGCTTATCGACATCGAGAAATTCTTCTATCAGCGATTTGAACGGGCTGATGTCAATCCCTTTGTTCTTGACATAAGAGGCGATGAATTTCAATAATTCGCGTTTATCGCTTCTTAGAATTTCATCAAGGTCAAGATTGATACCATGCTTCATGATTTTTTTCAATTCGATATTGTGCCAAAGTTTTTCAAGCGTCGCTAAATCTTCACTGGCCATAATCGCGCCATTTAAGGCACCAATGGAAGCGCCAGTGATGACTTTATATTTAATCTTCAACTCATTTAAGGCTTGGAAAAAGCCGACTTGGTAGGCACCTTTAGAGCCGCCACTTCCCAATGCGATACCGATTTTCATCGTAAGTCCTCCTTTATTTAAATGTTAATTGTCCGATTGAAATTTTTATTGATTAACCGAAGCATCATGTATGTCAGTGAGTATTTGGCTTTCTTTGTTGTCCAAAGAGGAAGCGCTGATTCATGATACTTTTTTTCTAATACATATTTTATCGCTTCAAGTGCCGTCTTTTCATCTTTTGGTGAAAGATGTTTGCCTAATTGTATTTTTTTAAGAATGTCGATAAGCCGATGATTATCAAGAACGGACCATAATGTGCGATAAAGAAGGCGCGCTAGCTCATCAACTTTGTAAATTGGAGTTGGATCATATCGTAATGTTTCCGCTAAAATTTCGAGGCCCCGAAGAAACATTTGCCCCTGTTTCATTTTGCCGCCCGTATGTCGTTTAAGTAATACCATAATTTGATTGCTGATATTTGAAAAATGCGTATCAATCGTCGTTTGCAACTGGTTATCAAGATCAATTAATTCATCATATGGAAAGAAAGTGTAGCGATAACCGATGAAGCCTCCTAATTTTTTCATGGCATCGTTATAGCCTAGCTTTTGATTGCGATCAATGATTTTTTGCGTAAAATTAAACGACATGCCAAGATTCCACGACGGCTCGATATTAATTACATCACTTCTTCGGTTCAATAAGGGATGCCAATTAATGCGATAAAATAAATTAACCGCGATGACTTTGGTAGCCCCTAAATCAAATGCAAACTGAATCGGCAATGAATCTTTATAACCACCATCGATATATGTTTTTCCCTTAATTACTTTGACAGGAAATAATGGCCAAATGGCAGCGCTAGCAAATAGCCAATCATACACTTCATCATCAGGGACATCTGCCAATACTACATTATGTTGTTTTAATAACGGCAGCGAGACGGTCACGATTCCATACTTTACTTTGGCTTGTTTTATTTCTTTAGGACTAATGTTCGCTTTAATAAGATCTATAAAAGGGGAAATATCGGCGCCTTTATTTTTGATATAGCGCTTTGTAAATGTAAAAATTAGTCGTCGCTGATATTTGAAAGTTTTGACTAATGCCTCCCACTGTAAATTGATGCCGTCTTTCATGACCTTCTCAGGACGGACATTTTGCCATAAATTTTGTCCTTCAACGTATTTATCAGCCGCCCAAAAAGCGCCAATTAAAGCCCCAATTGATGTTCCTGTGATGACTTTTGGTTGTATATTAAGTTCGCGAAGTGCTTGCCATACACCCATTTCATACGAGCCTAATGAGCCTCCGCCACCTAGGGCAATTCCCATTGTCTTAGTGCTATCATCCATTGTTTCATTATATCATGACAGCCAATATACACGTGGATGCTATAATAATTTAATCGAGGTATATATGGAAATCAACAACATTATCGAATCGCAACAACAATATTTTAAAACAAATTGCACCTATGAGGTCTCTTTCCGCATTGACGCTTTGAAAAAATTAAAGGCCAATATGTCACTAATGGAAGCGGACATTAGCGCGGCTTTAAAAATTGATTTGGGAAAATCTGAGGAAGAAGCCTATCTAACTGAAATCGGAATGGTTCACGAAGAAATTAGCTATATGCTTAAGCACATCAAACGTTTTGCCAAGGACAAACGAGTCCCCACACCATTGGTAAATTTTTATGGAAAAAGTTTCAGGCGTCCCGTCCCATACGGCAATGTATTAGTTATGAGTCCCTGGAACTATCCGTTTTTATTAGCCTTGGGTCCCACGGTTGATGCCATCGCCGCCGGTAACACGGTCATTATCAAACCTGGATCATACGCCGAGGCGACTGGAAACATTATCAAGAAACTTATTGAGGCTACGTTTGAATCAAAATATGTCGCTGTCGTATTAGGTGGCCGTAACGAGAACCAAACATTGCTTGATAATAAGTTTGATTACATCTTCTTTACCGGTTCAACAAGCGTTGGCCGTTATGTTATGGAAAAAGCATCGGCCCACCTGACACCGGTGACGTTAGAGTTAGGAGGTAAATCTCCCGCCATTGTCGATATGACCGCCGACTTGAAAATCGCCGCGCGCCGCATCATATTTGGAAAACTGATCAACTGCGGACAAACTTGCATCGCTCCCGATTATTTGATTGTTCATAAACTAATAAAACAGCAGTTTATTGAGCTTTTAATCAAAGAAATCGAACGACAATATGGAAAAGATTCACTCAAAGAAAATCGTTATGGCAAAATCATTAATCAAAAACATTATGACCGCCTCGTTAGTTTGTTTCAGGATGAGCACCTTGCTTTTGGTGGCCGGCTTGACGCTGAAAAACTCAAAATCGAACCTGTGCTACTTGATGAGGCAACATTAGACTCAAGGGCCATGAATGAGGAAATATTTGGTCCCATACTCCCAATATTGACGTTTGAAACGACCGAAGATATCCTCGATATCATCGATAAACATCCAACACCACTTGCCCTTTATTTATTCACCAAAGATTCTGTCAGAGAAAAACAAATATTGACTCATGTTCCCTTCGGTGGGGGTTGTGTCAATGACACGCTTGTTCACATAGCCACCACGAGTATGCCCTTTGGAGGCGTGGGAAATTCGGGGATGGGCAGTTACCATGGTTATGAAGGATTTAAGACGTTTAGCCACTTTAAGAGTATCTTAAAGAAGACGAATTGGCCTGATTTATTTGTTAGATATCAACCTTATTCAAAACATACACAAAAAATAGTTAAGAGGTTTTTAAAATAAAATTATTCAACTAGTGCTCTACCTACTATTGATTTATGACGATAGTGTTATAATATTTTTATATTTAAAAGGAGAAAAAACATGAAATCATTCATCAAAGCGTTCGACGATCTTCCATTCTTTCTTAAAATTATCTTTGCGCTTCCTGGTCTCGACTTCCTTTGGGGTATCTATCGGCTTATCAAAGGTATTGATACGAAAAGCAACTTGCTTATCCTTGCCGGTATCGTTTGGATCTTATTAGGATGGGGTATTCTGTGGATTATTGATCTGATCACCATCATTCTCTACAAAAAAATTACCATTCTCGCCGACTAATTTTTAGCTATTAATAAATGAAGCGTCGCCTTAGCGACGCTTTTTCTTTTTACAGAACTTCAATCTTTTTAAACACCGAATGGGCGAGGATGCCATTCTGATAAACAAACTTAACACTACCTTCAATTAGTGGTGCTAAATACTCGCGCATTAAATGACCATCGCCATGAACGTCTTTGAGTAATTCGGCGTTCATTTTTCGTTCAACGTTAGCAATGTTCCGTAAATTTTTCAATTGATACTTAACCTTATATACGGGTCCGGGAACGCGGGAGATAACCACCATGGCATTGGTCTTCCCCTTAACGACTGCTTTGACGGCCACTTGCGATACCTTGATAGCTTCAGCATGATCGGCTTTGCTAATAAAGGTAGCTGCTGCCCGTTGCATCAGGCTAAATTCAATCGCACGAACGGGAAATCCAAGTTTTTCTTTAATGTGATCGCCTAGGATATTAGCGATACCGCCCAATTGAGCGTGATTAAAAGAATCGATGGTGGCGAACGCTGAGGACAAAAACGGAGCGACACCTTCGGATATGACAATGAAGGCTTTTTTCTTTTGGGTGTATAAATCTTTGATATCTTCAATGAATTTATCGAGATGGAAGCTTTCTTCCGGCAAGTAAATGCGATCGGCTTTTAATTCGCCTTCAAGCAAGGCGGCTGAGGCCGTCAGCCAGCCGGCATTTCGTCCCATCACTTCGACAATCGCAATCTTGCCTTTGTTGTAGCACATATTATCGATAGCGATATCTTGCAGTGATTGAATCACATATTTTGCAGCGCTGGGATAACCGAGGCAGTGGTCGGTAAAGTTTAGATCGTTATCAATCGTCTTGGGAATGCCGATGACCGCACAGTCATATTCAGCTTTTTTCATAAATTGTGATAACTTGTGGCACGTATCCATGGAGTCATTGCCACCATTGACAAGTAGATAGCCAATATTGTGCTTTTTCAATGTGATAAGAATTTTATAGTAGTCAGGGTGACCTAAATCATCGCTTAACTTATAGCGCGTCGTGCCAAGAATCGCCCCTGGAGTTTGTTTTAATAGTTCAACTTGTTCATTATCTTCTTGTCTTAAATCGATGAGATGATCATTGATAACGCCTTCGATTCCATAAAGACTTCCAAAAATACCATCGACTTCTTGATGGCGCTTCGCTTCTTGAATAACGCCATACAACGAGGTATTAATTACGGGAGTTGGACCACCGGATTGGAAGTATAATAACGATTTCATAAGGCACTCTCTTTCACACAAAAATACGCGATAATTATATCATTATTTATCGATAAATAAAGATATTTATGTGATTAACCCTCAAATATGACCGCTTGATAGGGTTTCATTAATTCGATTTTTCCGCCTGATAAATCATCGTAATTTGATGTCAATAATTTGCTAAAATTAACTGGCTTAATTCGCCTTGTTTTCCTGCCAAGATTAATGATAATCTCAATCGAGCGGCCATTATGGAGACGAATAAAATGAAGCACATCTTTGGGTGCGGCTTTAAAGGTAATCGAACCGATTTGCAAAAGATCAAGGTCATTTCTAAGGGCAATCAATTTTTTATAATAGTGCCAAATTGATTTTTGATTGTCGATGGAATCTTTCACGTTTATGCGTTGATATGCCTCATTGACTTTAAGCCATGGTTTTACGTTTGAAAAGCCACCATTGATGGCATTTGACCAAGGCATCGGAGTCCGCGCATGGTCACGACAAAATCCCAGTACCATCTTCCACGCAAGGCGATGACCTAGATGGAACGACCGCAAAATGCGATAGACATTAATGCTGGAAACATCATCCATCTCCTCGAGCGCCTTAAAATGGGAATTAATCTGCCCAATTTCTTGTCCTTGATAGATAAACGGGGTTCCTCGAAGCGTCAAAATAATCGTAGCAAGCATCGTTGCGCTTTCAAAATAGAATTTTCCTTCATCGCCAAATCGTGAAACGCTGCGTGGGATGTCGTGGTTTTCAAAGAAAAGCGTATTCCACGGTAATGCCAGTTGCCATTTCTTTAATATCCGAACCATTTTCGTTGGTCGGTATTTAATCGTGAATATTGGCAACAGCCACTGGTCGACGCTTGTGTGGTCAAATTGAAAAACTGTGGTCAATTCCCCGCTTGTATATGCTTGCGCCTTTTTAGCGTCTAACCCAACGGTTTCTCCCACGGTGTAGGCATTATAGGGAGCCCATACTTCATCATGAAATTGTTTTAAGATGAGATGGCTGCCCTCCTGCGATAAATAATGTTCTTTTCCAATTAGGTAAATGCGTGGCTTTCCATTCGCCAAACTCGTTTTAAAAATCATATTGATGACATCGCACCGGAACCCGGCAATGCCTAAATCGAGCCAAAATTTCATAAGCGCTTTTACTTCTTCAATTACGCGAGGATTGTTGTAATTTAAATCGGGTTGTTTTTTTGTGAATAAATGCAAATAGTATTTCCCGTTTTCGGGATGCTTGCTCCAGGCGTCTCCAGTGAAATGGGATTGCCAGTTGTTTGGAGGTAACTCTTTATGTCCTTTTACGCGACCTGGCCTCCAAATATAGTAATCATGATATGGCGAAGTCGAGTCAATGCCTTTGATAAACCATTCATGTTCATCCGAGGTGTGGTTGATGACTAAGTCCATAATTATTTTTATATCGCGTAAGGTGGCTTCTTTGATTAGTTCTTTCATATCTTCAAGGGAGCCATATTCCGGATTAATGTCGCGATAGTCGGAAATATCGTAACCATTATCGGAATTTGGCGATTTATAAACTGGGGATAACCAAATAGCGCCCACTCCAAGCGATTTTATGTAATCAAGTTTAGAAATGATTCCTTTAATATCGCCAATACCATCATTATTAGAGTCGCAAAAGCTCCGGGGATATATCTGATAAATTATGCGATGCTGCCACCATTTTATTTGTTCCATAAATTAGTCTCCTTTATATATTATGGCTTTGTTTTTTCCCCATTTGTTTATTTTTTTTATTTTCTAATCAATCTCTATGATTGAGTTTAATTCATAACTTATAATATATGACATATGGAATCATCTGCTTTCGAAATTGCACAACCACAGGATATTGACGCCATTATGCTCGTGCTTGAAGATGCCAAAAAATTCATGGCGCTGCAAAGATCGGGCCAATGGCAAGATGGCCATCCACGACGCGAACGAATTATCGAAGATATACGCCTTGGTAGTTATTTTGTTATCAAATCAAACAATATTATCGTAGGCGGCCTAGCTGTCCTTGATTATGAAGCGGACTATGAACAGTTACTTGAAGGCAAATGGCTTCAAGATGGGCCATACTTAGTAATTCATCGCTTTGCGATTTTTTCGAGCGAACGCGGCAAGGGTCGCGCTTCTTTTGCTCTTAAGCAAGTCGAAATCATGGCTAAAAAGCGCAATATTAACGCCATAAGAGTCGACACCCACGAGAAAAACAAACCAATGATTAATGTATTGCTTAAAAATGGTTATCTTCAAATCGGTGTTGTTTTACTTGGAAATTTCAAGCGACGCCTCGCTTTTGAAAAAAGATTGTAAATCGCAACCATAAATTGCGTATTTGACAAGCGGACTTGCTTCCGGCAACTACGGAGCAACTATTAAAATGGCAGTAACATGGAAACAGCACTCTTAAAAAACAAAAATTTCTTGCTCCTTTATTTTGGCCGCCTCGTATCCAATTTCGGTAATGTGTTTTATAATTTTGCAATTGGCTGGTATATTCTTTCATTCACCGAATCGGCATCCGCTAGTGGCTTTTATATCGCTTTTGGCGCGATTGTGTATTTTATTCTCACTCCATTCGGCGGAGTCCTCTCTGACCGCTGGGATCGCGTTAAAATCGTCTATATCACCGATTTTATTCGTGGGGCCTCCATTGTACTTGCCGGATTAGTCATTATGTTCAATGGAACAATTAGTGTTGGAAATCTATCAATTGATTTTAGTTCTGAAACATTTAAGCTCGTCATTTTATATATGACATCATTTGTCATTTCCGTTAATGGGGCTCTATTTGCTCCCGCTGTTACTTCGCTTACCCCATATATTGTAGGAAAAGAGCAACTTCAAAAGGCTAATGCCTCACTGTATGCTCAAAACGCTTTAGTGCATATCGCGGGGACGGTTGCGGCTGCGGCCTTGTATGCGATTTTAGGAATTGGGTGGATCTTTATCATTAATGGCGTGGCTTATATCGGTTCAGCCATCTCTGAAAAATTTATCACTGTCAAAACAAAAGAAGAAAGCGACACTCCATTAACCTTTAAATCAATGTTCGTAGATATGGGTAAAGGCTTCGGTTATCTATTTAATAATCGCGGTCTTTTTGTATTTGCGCTGTTCGCCGTAATTTTAAACTTTTTCATGGCCCCGCTTTATTCGATTGGACTTCCCTATCTTTATAACCAAGTGCTCCAGACCGACCCTCTTTTCTATTCACTAATTGGGGCGGTCGCCTCCGTTGGAACAATCATTATGTCCATCATCTTCACATTAATCAAACAACGCGACAAAATATATCGTTTCGTCATTATTGGATTAATGGTGTGGTTACCATTATTAACCATCCAAACGTTATTAATATATTTGGTCATCAATCACGTTATCAGTTTTGCATGGTTTTTCGGTCTTAGCATTGCTATTTCTTTAATTGATGGCATGATTGGCGTCTTCATTAACACTCCCGTTGGCGTGGCCTTTCAAAAGTATGTCCCCAAGGATATGCTGGGACGGGTCAATTCCATGCTGAATACGATTGTGGCCGGGTTAATGCCAATTGCCATTGCCTTAGGCGGCATCTTCCTTGAATACCGATCGGTCATTGAACTTTACATGATTGGTTTAGTGGGATTTATCATTGCTGGGATTATATTTCTATCAAGCAAAAGCGTCAAACAACTTTAAATACTCCTTATCCGTTAAATATATTATATTTATTGATGAGGTCACTTATGGAAAATAAAATCATCATCAATATGCTTTCGCAAGCGGATAGCGTCCCCGGACAAGGCGTCGGTAGCGCTTTTATTGAACAAGTCGCGCTTGTCAAAGAATCGCCACTATTGGACGTAAGCGTCAATAGTCGCCAAAAAAGCGACATCATCCATGTGCATTCACTGAATCTCCGTTATTACTTCCGCTTAAAAAAGAAGACGCCAACGGTGGTCTATTGTCACCTTCTTCCCGAGACCCTTGATGGATCGATTAAACTTCCAAAGTTAATCTTTGCGATTTTCAAAAAATATGTTGTTAAGTTTTATGCCCGCGCCGATTGGCTCGTTGTTGTTAACCCCATATTTATTGAACCCTTAGCAAAATATGGAGTTAGAAAAGACCACATCGTTTACATTCCAAACTATGTCGATCAAAAAGATTTTCACATTCTCCAACATAAGGAGGAATTGAAGAAAAAATATCATGTGTCCGGTTTCGTGGTACTTGGCGTCGGTCAAGTCCAAACGAGGAAAGGCGTCCTTGATTTTCTTGAAACGGCCGCCCGATTACCCCATATTCAATTTTTGTGGGCAGGTGGTTTTTCTTTTAAAGGAATTACCGATGGTTACAAGGAATTGAAAGAGGCAATGGAGCACGCTCCAAATAATGTCAAATTCCTTGGCATCATTCCTCGTGCGCAGATGAATGAAATTTATAATGTCGCTGATGTGATGTTTTTGCCATCGTTCAACGAGTTATTCCCAATGAGCATCCTTGAAACGATGCAACTCGATATGCCCTTCTTGCTCCGCGATCTTGAATTGTATGAACCTTTATTTAACGGCCGTTATCTTAAGGGGCACGATGTCGCTGATTTTGTCACATTAATTGAGAAATTGGCCACCGATAAAGACTTCTATCAAGAGGCAGTCAATCATAGTCGCTTTAATAAAGAATTTTACAACAAGGCAAGCATTTTGAAGATGTGGGAAGAGTTTTATATCAGGGTAACTAAGCAAAAATAAGCGTTTTGGTCGTTATTTATCCATTCATCAATACGATTTGAAGCTAAGCATATCCAATGAGATCGCATTTCGTCATGGTTAATATTTTTAGAATTGAAGAATAAAATTATGACCAAATTACACAACCTATTAAATGTCTATGTCGCCAATTTTAACGTGCTATTCACCAAATTTGCACCACTTCCATTAGTTCGTAAAAGGATTGCAATTATTTGCCCTTCATGCCAAATTCAAACAATAAGATGGCCATGTCAATGAGCTTTACGATGCCTTCGCCGAACGCTTAATCACCATCGCTGAGTTTGAAAAGACACTATCGATGCTTAAAGAAACTGTTAAATTTTATAATTTATTTATAGACGACTAAAGGCGCTTTTAGCGCTTTTTTATTTCGCTCATCCGTCCTTAAATAATCAAGGACCTTTGGAACATATTTTTGAAATAAACTAAAAAATAACGATTTTTTCTACGATGGTCTTGTAAATACAATAATATATTATTTTTTGTTTTTAATTTTCATAATCGCTTTTGGAATATTGGAAATAATGTCGCTGGCCATCATGCTGTCTTCGCCAAACTCATCGCGGGCATAGTTTCCCGCTTCTTGGTGCATTACAACCGCAATTTTGCTAGCTTCAAAAGGCGAATAGCCTTGACCTAGATAACTTAGTATCATGCCCGCCAAGACATCGCCACTTCCCGCGGTCGCCATGCCGGGATTGCCATTAATCGCATTCAGGCGATGATGATGGTAGGCAACTAGCGTTTCGCTATCCTTCAAAACAACGGTCATGTTTTTATGTAATAACGCGCCTAAATCTTTTTCAGGGCGCTCAGAATCTAACAATTCCCTTGCTTCGCCTGTGTGTGGGGTGATGACAATATTTTTTCCATCAGGCAAACCCTCAAGTTGTTGCTTTAAAAATACAAGTCCGGAGGCATCAATGACAAGTGGCTTATTAGTTTCCACCAATATTTTCAGCACCGCTCCTTGAGTCTCATCATTAGGGTCTAGGCCTGGCCCAAAAAGGCAGGCATCCATCTTAGTTAATAGAGAGGCAACTTCTTCCACTTTTTGATAAGGGTGAATCATCACTTCGGGAAGTGTTTGAGGAAACAATTGATACATATCCTTTGGGATAACGATGTGCACTAGTCCCGAGCCACTTCGATAGGCGGCAAAAGCGCTTAATAAGGGTGCGCCAAAATAACCGATGGACCCTCCAAAGATGAAAACATTTCCATAATCGTACTTATTGCTAGCCTTTGGTCGATGTTTGAATTTGGGGAGCTGTTTTTTGCTTAGTTTTTTTTGCATGTATTGAGGCCTCCTCCACTTTTATCTTATACAACTCTTCGACGGCAAAGTGAATCTTCGTCACACATATTTTTTGTTCAACATCATATAGGTAATAGGTGTCTTGTAATGTTGAAATACTGATTCCGTCGCCTTTTTGGAAATACTCATATTCAATGTGAATACTATAATTTTCTAAAGGATATTTTTCGACTTTAAACGGATGACCATCCCAAATAGCTTCTAAGTTGAATCCCATTGCATCATGTGTCAATCTGGCAACGCCCAAACGATAAAAACCAGTGCTGTTTTGCAAAATGTCAACATGAACATCGGCCTCTGTCTTATAATTGCCCGATTTAATTTGTTCGCGTACTTGAACGCGTTCCCATTCATACCAATCGGGGATGTGTCTAAATTTAGTTTCTCCTTCTGGCGCGCTTAATTGACCAAGCTCATCCATTACATAGACTTGGCCACATTCAGTGCATGTTAGTTTATCTAATTTGCTCGTCATCTTGCCTTCAGCAAGACAATGGGGACATTGATATAAAATTTTGTGCAACCCTTCGGCGCGCCACGGTTCTTTAATGTGTAATTTATGCTCGACTTGGTATTTATAATCATCGTATATAAATGCCTTGTGAATGATGTGATTAATCGCTTCAATCGACTTTGATGCAATCGTTGATTTATCCAAAATAAGGGTCATATCGGCGCTTGTTTTTACTTTACGTTTTTTTAAATTCCAAACTGGTTGTTGCAAATGATGACCATGGCAAATAAAGGTGACGACGGGATAATTTAAGAGTTTGACCATCTTTCCAAGGCTATCAGGCAAGATGGCATTGGTGCCTGAAAGCGAATAACGGGCCTCAGGATAAATGCCACTGATGCCTTTATTGACAAGCAGGGTATGTTTAATTTTCTTAATGAGAGGCGCGTCTGGTACAAATTTTCGTTTTAAAACGCAGCCGACATTCCTCAGTAATTCTTCGCGATTGATAAAACCATCAATGGCCACGATATTATTGGCAATATGGGGAAATATTGCGCGTGTCGCCACTTTAAAATCAAAAAACGAATTATGATTGCAAAGCATAATATAGGGAGGTTTTAACCCCTTGACGCCATGTTTGTTAATTTTAGCATGATATTTAAATGTTTCTGGAAACGATAAAAGCCAGGCAATTGGACGCAAAAACCACCTTGGCTTTCTTGGCATTTCATTCATGTCGAATCGTGGCATGGTAGCCACTTCATCTAGCGTGGCGTATACCACATCGCTTATATTCATGAGCAAACTCCTTTTTTAGCGGCGATGAGGGAATAATTCAGCCCCAGAGCTAAATACTCCGGCCCCCGTAATGGCGACATCACTCATTAACGAGAATGCCACGGAGAACGTCGTAAACAATAGTTTATCAGTTAAAGATCTAAGCGATGAAAAGAAGTACGATAAATGCTCATTGACCTCGTCGTATTTAATGAAGTGGACCCTCTCTAATTGTCAACATAATCCTCGAACATGATTTCAAATGTCGCGAAAACAATCGGTATGTACGAAGATAATTGGCGATATATATCATACTTGCTCCTTCAAACTAAAAGGAAAAAATAAATGATGCTAAAATCCCAATTACAAGTAATGTAAAGCCGGCAATCCATAATGGCCACTTTCTGAATCTCACGACTTCTTGTTCCTTCAAAGGAAGCGGACCTTCAACCATTTTTGTGCGGTGGCGATATTCCGCAGTATAGGCATCCGCAAGAATATAGCCTAAACCAAATTCAAGTAATCCGGCGACAACAAAAAACCGACCCAACGGGATAATGTCAAGCGTAGGAAACCAAGTTGTCAAACCGATAATGATATATTGACCCGCTCCAATTAAAAATGGTCCCAGAATAAGAATGATGGTAACAAAACCAATTCTTGTATTCGGGGACCACTTTTTCATATATGAATTATTGTTAGAATTTATTCTTATATTCGGCCAATTCTTGCTTGTTAGCGTACACAAAGTGATTTTTTACAATTTCAACAAACTTGGGTTTATCGACTTGATAGTCATGCTTGCTTGGATCGTAAATGATGTTTTTGTGGCTACTTTCAAGTTCGGGATCCGGTAAAGGAATTGAGGCTAATAAAGATTTGGTATAAGGATGTAACGGATGGTCAAATAATTCTAAAGAATCCGCCAGTTCAACGATACGACCTTGATAAATGACGGCGATGCGGTCGGCGATATGCTTTACAACTGATAAGTCATGGGCGATGAAAAGCATCCCCATATTTGTCTCTTTTTGATAATCCTTCAATAAATTCAAAACTTGGGCACGAATTGAAACATCAAGCGCCGAAATCGGTTCATCGGCGACAATAAACTTTGGATTCATGATTAAGGCTCGAGCAATACCGATACGTTGCCGTTGGCCTCCCGAGAACTCGTGGGGATAACGTGATAAATGTTCGGGCAGTAACCCAACATTGAGGATGGAATCGATAATCTTTTTACGGCGATCTTCCATACTTGCGTACAAGTGGTAGTTATCAATGCCCTCGGACACGATATAATCGACGGTTGCCCGTTCATTGAGACTGGCCGCGGGGTCTTGGAATATCATTTGGATATTTTCATGGACAAATTGCAATTCGTGGTGCGGCAGTTTTCCAGAAATGCGTTTACCCTGAAAAATGATTTTTCCTTTACGGCAAGGATTAATTCTAATAATTGCCCGACCAATCGTCGTTTTGCCGGAGCCGGATTCACCAACAAGGCCAAGTGTTTCCCCAGGAAATACCTGTAAATTACAATCCATGACCACGGCTTTATATTGGCCACGATACAAAAACCCAATTTCGACTTGCTGGAGTTCGAGAATGGGCTTCGTGATATCAGTTATTTTGCTCATTTCTTAGTTAACTCCTTCGAAATTTGTGAATATGAAACCATCTTCTCGTGAAGATTTTCAATCGCGTGCGGTTTTTCCACCTTAGGCGCACGTTCATCAAGCAGCCATGAAGAGGCAAAATGGTGGGGTGATACTTCAACCATCGGCGGCTCTTCAATAAAATCGATGGCAAGAGCGTAGGGATTACGTGGAGCAAAGGCATCGCCAACGATATCTTTGAATAGCGAAGGCGGCGCGCCCACGATTGAGTATAGTTTGGCCCCTTTTTCTCCTAACTGTGGCAGTGATGATAATAACGCCCAAGTATATGGATGAGCTGGTTCATAGAAGATATCGCGGTTAGTGCCGTATTCGACAATTTTGCCCGAATACATAACGGCAATCCGGTCAGCCATCTTTGCCACGACGCCAAGGTCGTGTGTAATAAAGATTACGGAGAAACCATATTCTTTTTGCAAACTCTTAATCAAATCGAGAATTTGCATTTGAATTGTCACATCAAGCGCCGTGGTCGGTTCATCGCAAATTAATATTTCGGGTCGGCACGCTAAAGCGATGGCGATAACGACGCGTTGCCGCATGCCACCTGAATATTGGAAGGGATAATCGTGGTATCTTTTTTCGGCATCGGGAATACCGACTTCTTTCAAGAGTTTAATTGCTTCAAGTTTGGCTTCGCGCCAAGGAAGTTTTCTAAATATATGGAGAACTTCCGCAATTTGATAACCGATGCGCAACAACGGATTGAGAGATGTCATCGGGTCTTGGAAAATCATGGCAATTCGTTTACCACGAATCGTTTGCCATTGTTTGTTCGTTTTATAATTCGTTAATTCAATACCATTGAAAATAATTGATCCGGCTGAAACTTTTCCATTGCTGTCAAGCATACCGGTCAATGTCTTTGTTAACACTGATTTTCCAGACCCGGATTCACCGACAATGGCCAGTGTTTCATTTGGAAATAATTCAAATGAAACATCGCGAATTGCCGTTAAAATATTACCCCTAACGGTAAATTGGACAAACACGTTTTTAACTTCTAAAATTGGCGTCTTTTCACTCATGCGATATACCTACTTCCTACCGGTGATTCTTTGGATCGGTGGCATCCGCGAGGTTAAGACCAAGCAAGAAGAATGCCAACGCCAATAAACTGGCGACGAGCGCCGGCCATAATAGCGTATGCGGGAAATCCATGAACGTGTTATAACCCATGGTCATCATGCTTCCAAGCGTGATGTCTTTTGATACATTAAAGCCTAATCCAAAATATGATAAACCGACCTCGGCTGTAATGACACCGGGGATAGTATAAGAAACAACCGTAACGATAACCGACACTAGGTATGGTAGTAAGTTATGAGTAATCATCTTAATCGGCCGTGTGCCTAACGCTTTTGAAGCGAGGTTATATTCACGATTAGTGATAATGATGATTTGGTTACGAATAAAGCTTGCGAGGCCCATCCAACCAAATAAACACATAACAAACACGAGAACCCAGAATGATGGACGCAAGACATAAATAAGTAACATATAAAGAAGCATCTGTGGCACATTATTGATAAAGTTCCTTAACTCAATCATGATGGGGTCGATTTTTCTAAAATATCCCCAGAATGAGCCAATGATAATGCCTAATGTAACATTGATTGCCGAAACAACTACCGCTAAACGTAGCGATAAATTAGTGCCCCACCAAACGAGCTTCCAAACATCAGCGCCCCATTCGGTAAATCCAAATGGATGTTGAATAAAGAAGGCAAATTTTTGCCACCATGTCGCATCATCAAACAAGATGCGCGCCATATCATAACGAGGTGAGGGGGTGTAATTCCATGGCGTTAAGGGCTCCCAAAGACGATATTCCAGTTTCAAATCAAAGAAATGCTCACTGAAACTCAAATCTGACAAAGGCACAATAATTGCAAAACCAACAATGATTACGATAATTACGATGGAGATGATAGCCGAGGATTTGCGGAAAAAGAGCCTAAATACCGAGCGCCAATATGAATATGGAACGGCATCTAGTTTTTCGGATTCTTGTTCTTTTATCTCAACACGTTGGAATAAATCCTTGACCGAGTGTTGATTGTCTTTAATTGGAAATTTCATAGCCGTTAGTCGCCTTTCTTCGCAATTAAAGCGACGCGTGGATCAAATAGTACCGTAATCAAGTCGCCTAAAAGATAGGCTGCCGTTGAGATAAAGGCGAATATAATAACAAGCGCTTGCACGAAAGTATTATCCTGCCGTTGAATTGCGGTAATCAGCATGTCGCCAATACCCGGGATTAAGAAAACCCGTTCGACAAAATAACTGCCCATTAACGAGAATAAGAATGCCGCTGGAATCGTTCTAATAAAAGGTACAAGCGCATTACGGAAAACGTGCTTAAATAAAATGGTGTTTTCCGATAAACCTTTGGCTCGGGCGAACTTCACATAGTCAGCGTTCAATTCGTCGACCATGAAACGTCGAACCCACAACGAGATATCGGCCGCGCCGGCAATACCAACGATAATCATCGGAGGTATCAGCGAGAAATTATTTCCAGGAACATATTGAAACGGAATACCCCAATTAATGTAATTAACTAAAAGAATCAAATAAATTGTGTAGTAATAAACAATGGGGGGGATCGAACTAATAATGACGATAAAAATGTTGCCGATGCGGTCAGGAACTTTATCGTGATATTTAGCCATCATAATACCAAGCGGGTACCCAATCAAAATTTCAACAAAAGCTGCCCCAATACCAACAATGAATGACTTCGGCATTTGTTCGGCCAGAATTGGTAACACGTTAGCACCAGGATAAATCGTAAACGATGTTCCAAAGTTAACGAATACTGTCGTCGTTTCAGAACACACAAATATCGATTGACTGACATCCCAAACTTCATTCGAACAAACTTCTTTGGGAATAAACGGCAATATTTGGTAAAAATAATTAAATAATTGTTCAAGCACAGGTTTGTTCAAACCTAACTTGGTTAAAACGGCTTGAATAATAGCTGGTCGGGAAGCGATTGGGAATTTTTGAATAAATGAACCATAATATGTTTCCAAAGGTAGCATCCGTAGCAAAAAGAAAGTGGCGATAATCACGAGCACGATTGTAAGAAGCGCGCTACCGATACGTCGCAAAGAATAGGAAACGAGCGGGTGGTTGCGCATGAAATCACTAATCTTTCGAAATGGTTTTTTTATGCCATCTATCACGACATGAAAACCCTTTTGAAAGTTTCCTTCTTTCGCGGGACTGGGATTGTTTTTTGTGTTTTCTTCCATTAAGGCGATCCCCTTCGACATTAATAATTATTTGAAACAAGGGGCAAAATGAACGAATTCGTCATTTTGCCCCCATTGAGAATTAGGATTGTATGGAGCCATCGTTATCGACAATGGAACCATTAAATAAAGGCGGCTTATTCAGTTTCGGCTAAGAATTGTTCTCTGAAGTACTCAATTTCGGCTTTAGTCAAGGTTCTGGTGTAAACGACGACGAATTTAAGTTTGTCGCCACTGTTACCATAAAGTGTTGCCGGGATTGTTCGCGGTTGAACTTTAGAAACGCTGACTGTGATACCAGCAGAGTATGGCTTCATGAACGGGATTAAAATCGCATCTTCGAAGACGAGTTTATACTCAGCTTCAGCGTATGCGGCAAACCGATCTTCAAGATCAGTAATCGCGTCAGCGGTGGCTAGTAAATCATCGTATTCGCCAAGGATTTCTTCGGCAAGAACTGGATCAGTTAAACCAAGGTTCGGCGTTAAGTCGCCACCAATCTTGAACGTATTCAAATAGGTGGAAGGATCGCCATAGTCTGGGCCCCAACCAAAGTTACCGATTTGAATCGAGTATTGATAGTAATAGAATGCATTGGTTGACTTGGCGGTCGTGTAGATCGTGTTGTTCAAGATCTTCACGGAGTCGACGGTTCCAATCGCGGTGGTGATTGAATCGACAACGGCTTGATAATACGGGGTTAAGTTAGCGTTAGCTAAGAACCAGTATTCAGCTTCGATTGGGAAAGTGACACCAGCAGCCTCGAGTTGGGGTTTCGCCAATCGCATTTCGGCTTTTGCCATATCGACATTGCGAATGCCAGGTTTCCCAGGAGCGATTAACTCTTTGGCAGCTTCAACGGTTATGTCGTTTTCAGCAGCAAACTTCTCATAGATGTATTCGACATAATCTTTACCATTGCTGTCGACGGCCAAGCCGTTGATGGTGTAGGTATTGGTTGTCCAATCATTCGGGGAGTTTGGAGTGCGGCGAGCATTTAAGGCGCCCTTATCAACGGCATACATGAAAGCGCGACGGAAGTGGACGTTCTTTAATGCTTTTTCTAAGTTAGAAACTTGAGTTTCATTTAAAGCGGTGTCGACTAATGGACGTGGACGCTTGTAGTTGAAGCTCATGTAGTAGGAGGCCCCATATAGTGAGCCAGAGGTGGTGTAGGCAGCTTCGTGAGCTGGAGCTTCCATGGTTCCGGTGCCTGCTGGACCTTCAACGTATTTTTCCCAGCCAGCGACGTCTTGTTGCGTGACGCGGAAGCCATCAATGACGCCCGCTTCGAATTTTAGACGCGCCCAGTTGAAACCAGCATCTTCCGGAACATAGGTTTGGTTAACGAATTCAACCGAAACACTATCTTTATCCCAGTAGTGTGGGTTTTTAACGTAGACGATGGAGTTGCTTTCAGTATAGGATTGGAGTAAGAAGGCACCATTATAGGCGATGCTTTCTTGGGCCGTACTCGGGGTGTTAATAACCCCATAGTTATCCCAACCACCAATGTTTTGAACGAATTGACGGCTAATCGGGAAGAAGACGGAGTAGGTGAGAACGGTTGGGAAGTAACTCATCGCGTTTGGAAGCGTGAATTCTAATGTGTCATCATCAATAGCTTTGATACCAACCATATCAAAGTCGGGGGCTTCGGTTACCCGAACGTAATCCGGATCATAATCTTCGTGTTCAGGATCGATTAAGTTGACATCGGCGCCACTAACATAATTGTTATAGCGTTCGAGTAGGTCATAGTATTCATACGATCCATCAATGAACATCCAGTATAGATAGACAACGCCGGAAGCATTCAGGGAATCAAGCGCTTGTTCAGCCGCGTATACCCAGTCATCTGCTTTTACTGGGAATAAAATTTCCCCATCAGCGTCGACCCAATTGGTTTCGCGAAGTTCAAACGTCCAGACTTGTTTAGTGCCTTCCATTGTGTCGGTCCAAGACTCAGCAAGGGCAGGAACGATTCTCCCATGGACATCGTTCTCGACCAGGCCATCGATAAAGTTAGCGATGTGCTGGGAATTGGGTTGTTCATTAGTTTTGACACTATTGAACGTGGTAGGATCGGTTCCGTAAGTTGTACGATAGGTGTTGGATTTGACCAAACCCACCGGGGCGTCAGCCACGGATGAACCGCAACCGGCTAGCAAAACGACTGCTAATGGTGCGATTAAGAGCCCTAAATAGTGCTTTCTCATAGTTTTTCCTCCTTATTATAAATATAGAAAACTAATTTATTCCCGCACTACAGGGGAATAAGATAGCGTCATAATACGATAGGAATAGAGAAATGTCAATAAATCGAGGAATAAATAATACGTATATATATATCCTATAAAGGCTACTTTTACGTCTTTTTTGAAACTTAGATTGATAATAACGCTTACATGTTTTATTTATCGCGTAATTTTTGAGTTATTAGTTAAAATATTTCCCTTATTCTTTTCAAAATATGCATTCTTATTTGTCTATTGACCGACTTTAATGTATATTAATCTCGTCTTGGAGGAGTACCCGTGTTCTATTGGAAAAACATTTTGAAGGGTTTAAGCATCGCTCTAGCGATAACTGGAGTCACCTTTTTGGTGTTGGTCGTTATTTTTAAGGGTATCTATGGCGATAATCGTTATTTCTTCTGGGGCAATTCGATTGTCTTTTTTACATTCTTGGGTATCGTCGCCGCATTCTTTGTCGATCGTGGCACCACTAGAAAAATACAAAAAGAAACAAAAGACCGATATCAGCGAATTACCTGGGACCATCCCAACAAAATAAATTTTTATAATATGAATAGAATGTTAATTTGGGTGGGAATCTGGGGTCTTGTCATCTATTCGATTTTATACGCTCTTGACATTATTCGCCTTGATCTTGAGTCCATCACAGCAATTGTTAGTTTAATTTGCTAATATCCTATTTATAAATATATATAAAGTTGATTAATGAATTATCAATCTTTTTGTATTTGTTTTTGATGGGTGAGAACCTAAAGTAAATAATATCAACCAATCCCGCAAAACAAGAGGTAATCGCATCCTAGCTTCCAAGCGCCCCCGCGATAATCGTTGGTATCATTATTGTCATCGAAATGGATGTCTTCATGACATTCATTCTAAGGTAATTAATATTCGAATGCCAAATTCGCAAACAAAAAAGAAGCGTATTTCGCTTCTTTCATTGTTTTGGGTTTTAAATATCGAGTGGTGTCGATTCAATCATTAGTTCAATCATCGCGTTACTAAATTCAAGTGGATTTTCAAGCGGGAACCCCTCGATCAATAACGCTTGTGCATAGAGTAAGTCGGCGTATTTGGCCAGTTTGCCCGGATCTTTAACATATAATCGTTCTAACGCTTTAAATAGATCGTGATGGGCATTTATTTCTAGGATGCGTTCCGCTTTCGGTTTTTGGTCTTGGTTTGTTTGTTGCAACACTTTCTCCATTTCGAAGGAGACACCTTCACCACTTACTAAACAAACTGGAGAATCGGATAAGCGTTTGGAGATCACAACATCCGCTACTTTTCCTGCCAAGAGCTCTTTAATCTTTTCAAGAAGTGGTTTCTTTTGCTCTTTAAGCGTTTCAAACGTCTGCTTTTCTTCCTTGCTTAACTCATCGAATTCGCCCTGGTTAATCGATTTAAACTTCTTTCCGTCATATTCATCAAGGATAGAAAGCGCGAATTCATCAATGTCATCGCTTAACACAAGGACATCGTATCCTTCTTTTTTGATTCGATCCATTTGGGGCATCGCTTTGATGGCGTCTTTAGTTTTTGCTGAGGCAAAATAGATGAACTTTTGGTCTTTTTTCATGCCTTCGACATATTTTTTAAGAGTGATTGGCTTTTCTTCGTTGATTGTCGTATAAACAAGCAGATCTTTTAATGAATCTTTTTTGATGCCAAACAATTCATAGAGCCCGTATTTCAAATTGATACCATATAGTTTGAAAAATTCGAGATATTTATCATAGTCATTGGTCTTCATCTTCTCGAGTTCGCTTAAAATCTTCTTTTCAAGCGCATCGGCAATACGCGTAACTTGTTTGTTTTGTTGCACAAGCTCACGCGAAATATTTAAAGAAAGATCGGGCGAATCGACCAGGCCTTTGATAAACCTTAAGTAACTTGGAACCAATTCTTTACAAGCGTCCATGATAAAGACGCCTTTAGCGTACAACTTTAATCCCCGTTCGTATGACTCGTCATATAGGTTATATGGTGGATGGTTGGGGATAAATAATAATGAGTTGTAAGAAATTAAGCCTTCAACATTAATAAAAAAGCTTTTTAAAGGTCCCTCATAATCCGAGAATTTGCTTTTGTAGAATTCCGCCAGCGCTTCATCGGTTACTTCCCCCTTGGTTTTGCGCCACAAAGGAATCATCGAGTTTAATGTTTCAATGACAGATTTCTTGACATATTTGCCTTCAATTGGTTTGCCTTCTTTATCGAGTTTGGCAACTTCCTGTTCTGTTTTCATCCTGATAGGATAACGAATGTAATCCGAATATTTTTTAACTAAAGAACGAATCGTGTACTCTTCAATGAATTCATCATATTTATCATCGTCTTTGGAATCGCGAAGATGGAGGGTGATTGAAGTTCCAACTTTCTCTTTAGTAATTTCTTCAATCGTATAGCTTTCGGTCCCATCGCTCGTAAAACGATAGGCTTTGTCGGAAAGTGGCGATTTGGTATCGACGACTACTTTTTTAGAAACCATGAACGCGCTATAGAAACCGACGCCAAATTGACCAATTAGTTCGGCTTCGGTCTTCAGTTTCTCATCTGAAATTTTATTTAAAAATTCGCGTGATCCACTCGCCGCAATCGTGCCAAGGTTATCATTCAATTCATCATAAGTCATGCCGATACCATTGTCGGTAATAGATAAAGTCCTTTTCTTTTTGTTAATGTCGATCAATATTTCATAATCGCTACGTTTTTCTAATTTGTCGCCCGTTAGGGACAATACATGATACTTGTCGATCGCATCGGAAGCATTGGAAATCAATTCGCGAAGAAAAATCTCGCGATTGGTGTAAATCGAATGCACCATTAATTCTAATAATCGTTTGGATTCAGTTTTAAATTGCCTTGTTTCTGCCATAAATAAATCTCCTATCTAGGCGATATTTTATCACATATCTTAGCACTGTCAAGCAATGAGTGCTAGAAAACTAAATTAAGCGTCTTGTTCAAGCGCTGGCTTTTGTCCCACGCGCACAATAATAAATTTGATTACGGGGAATTGAATTAAAAATGAAAGCATCATATTACCATTTTTAATGACAAAATCCGCCCACGGCTCCCCAATCCTATTTGCTAAGGGGACGCGAATAATCGTGGGAATCCATAGTTGTAACGCAAACAGAATTAATACCATTAGAGCATAGAGCAAACCACTGATAGCAAGATTGTTGCTCGCTTTAAAAGTTACTTTGCGCTGCACGAAGAAATTAAAAGTTTGGGAAACAACAAACGATAATGAAAAAGCTAGAAACGCTGTAAGTCCGCCATTATCGACCGAATAGTTTATCAGCCACCAAGAAAGAGCGATATTTTCATAAGGAACAAATATCACATAGTTGAATAAAGCAAACGATCCTAACTCGACAAGTGAAGTAATCAAACTCATCATCGTAAACAAGATAAACTGGAGCCCGGTTTTGTTTCTTTTTTTGGTCTTTATCATTTGAATTATTTGTTTCATGGAATGATTATATCTTACCGCTTGATGCAACGGGTTTTTTAAATGATTTGTAGGTCTGCTTTGTTAGATCTTTTTGCCAGGGAGCTTGGTGATAGACAATAAAGGCGACCATCGCTCGCAGCACTTCAATAAAACGGTCTATCACAAAAATAAAAATAACAAGATTTACGGGTAGCCCCAAAAAAGTGAAAACATTTTGAAGGAACGGGCTTGATTCGAGCACGCTCGGATAAACAAATACGAACATAGCGACAATCGGGGCTTTAACTAGCAAATAAGGAATATTGGTAATAAAAATAGGAGCTTTTGTATATCCACCCGCCCGCGTAATGAAAATGACGTTGTTCGAATAAAATAGAAATGGAAGCGCCAGTGCTTGTAACACCATGGCCACTGCCAAAAGTTGATTGCCGGCTTCATCAAATGAGAACAATATTTGAATCACTGGTATTAAACTCAACATGATAACAACAGTTACCAAACTCATCATGATAATATATCCGATTTGCCAACGAGCGTTTTGCTTGGCTTCTTCAATCTTGCCAGCGCCAAGTCTTGTCCCAACAAGGATGGCGGCCGCAGTCCCCATCCCGCCCACAAATGCGAAAATAAGTTCCACCACGCGCGTTGATACATTGACAGCGGCGATATTCGTGGCGTTTCCGCTATCGATGTGCGAATAAGCAAAAAACATGAAGACGGCTAATAATTCGGTCAAGGCTTGCGCCACAATCATCGGCCAACCTTTGCGGAGAATATTTGTTGAAAAATCGCGAGGAATGTCAAAAGTCTCTGCAAAAGTGCCGTAAAACACTGGCTTATGCCTAAAGAAATAAAAAACCAATATTGAAAGTTCAATACTTCTAGAGATTAACGTAGCCACAGCGGCGCCCACAACACCCATCCCCAGTGGATAAATGAAAATGTAATTTAGCACTAAATTAGATAGGGCAGCAATTCCGCTAGACATTAACGGAATCGTCGTCTTTTTGATTGCCCGTAAACAAAACGAAATGGCAACGCTGAACGAGTACGGGATGAAAGTCCATGCGACAATGGCTAGATAATCTTGACCAAGACGGAGCATATCAAGACCTGAGCCCACTCCGGTAGCAAAAAACAATACGATTTCTCGTCTGAAGAAAAAGCCTAATATGAACGAAGCAAGACCAAAGCCGATTGTTAGTTTTAATACTAGCCCAAACACTTTTTTAGTCGCTGCGTAGTTTTTAGCGCCAAAATACTGAGCGATGAAAATGGTGCAAGAAATCGCCAAAATAATCATCACGTTTTCAAACGTCGTCATAAAGCGCCCAGCAATCATCACAGCCGCGGCCGATATTTCACTTCCACCAACACCTAAGGCTATGTTTCCCCAACGGCCAATCATGGCCGAGTCCATCAAATTAACACTACCTGATATTAACTGTTGTAACGCGATTGGAAAAGCGACCACGAACATTTCGCGGTAAAATGACTTATTACCAATATATCGCTTGAAAAACTCTTTCATATCTTATCCGAATTATTGTAAGCAATTAACATCGATAGTTAAAGAAAAATAAGATTCTCTTGAATCTTACAAAAAAAGCGCCCCTTTGGGAGCGCTTGTGAATCTAGGATTTTACTCAATGGCAATTTTTTGTGTCGGCTCTTCTTTTTGCTCAATTGTTTTAGGAACAGTCAATGTCAAAACGCCATTTTCCATCTTGGCTTTAATGTCTTTTTGCTGCACATCTTCGCCAACAAAGAACGAGCGGCACGCTGAGCGATAGAATCTTTCGCGTCGCACATAAGTGGTACTTTCATCATTTTGTTCTTCTTTTTGTTCAGCGGTAATCGTTAGATACCCATTTTCAAGCGTCACATCGATGTTTTCCTTTTTGATGCCTGGGACATTGATTGATAATTCAAAGTCATTATCCGTTTCCTTAATGTCCGTTTGCAGTCCCTGGGTCATCCAGTTGCCACTCCTTCGATTGCGGAATGGATCGAGGGGGAAGAGATCCTCAAAGATAGAAGCTGGATTCAGTAAATCAAATTTTTTGTCGACCATATGTTTTACCTCCATTAATATTTTTTTAGCGCTTTTTCTTATCGCGCAACCATATTATAGCATATGTTTTGGCACTGTCAAGTGTTGAGTGCTAAGGTGCGATAAAACATGAGACGGCCCGTCTTTTAGAATGACTTGATAGTTAGTAATGACGGGATTTTATATTTTCTTAGTCGTTTTGCCGACAATTAAATCAACATTAACGATTTGATTATTCGGCACGTTTGAATGCGTCTGCAATTGTTCAAAAATTGAAGAAACAACAAGGGCAGCGGTTTTTTGCATATCGGCGTCAATCGTCGTTAAGCGGAATGGGTAATTGATATATCTTTGAAGATTATCATAACCGATTACGGCAACATCTTTTGGGATCTGGTAATTCAATTCCATCAACCGATTGATTACTTCAAACGCCATCAAATCATTGAAACAAAAAATGCCATTTAGGTCTGGTTGATCTTTTAAAGCTTTGTCGAGAACCGCCTCAGTCGGTATGTTTTCATCGTTTAAATAGATTAAAGGGGCAAGCCCTTGCTCATTTAACGCTTTCATGAATCCATCGAGACGGTTTTGATTAATCGGTAAATTAGACCCGGCGCCGATGTAGGCCATTTTCCTTGCTCCTGTGTTAAACAAATGCTTGCCGGCCAGATAGCCACCTTGAATATCATTTGAAGAAACCGAGGCAATATATAAAGGGGCACCATCACGACCAATGATAATGAGCGGGATGTTGTGGAGTTTAAAAAGATCAATCGCTTCTTGAGTCGGCACAAGAAAACTAATGACCCCCGAGAGATTGAAGGCCGATATTTCCTTAGCAGCATTGACTCCAAGACGAATATCTTGGTTGAATTCATAAAACACCATCGAACGATAGTTATGTTCACGAATAAGCGCGTCAATCATCCCCGTAACAATAGAATAAAACGGGTTTTTAAAATTATCGTAAACGATGGCAATGACCGGAAAGTGCCCATTTCGGAGCGATTGGGCATGCGGATTCGAAATATATCCAAGTTCCATGGCGATATTTCGAACTCGTTCCTGGGTGGCGGGCGAGATATTGGAACATCCCTTTAAAGCACGAGAAACAGAGGTAATCGTGATTCCCGCTTTTAAAGAAATATCCTTTAAAGTAGGGCGTTTTCCATATTCATGATTGGGGTTCTTTTTCATATATTTCCTAAGTATCAAAAAAACTTGAACCCGGTCCAACCACTTGGCGATATAGCTGGACCGGATTAAACCTATTTTAAACTAATTTACTGAAAAATTAAGCGATTGTTGCGAAAATGCCATCGGCATTAACATAGTATTGCTCGGCGGCATTATTTGGCCAATGCATTGGGATAACCCAATAGGAATCGGCTAGACCCTCGTTGGCAGCACCACCAGTGATATCATCACCAGGGGTTTTCCAAGCAAAACCAACGCGTTGGTAATCCGCGATTGGTAGATATGGGGCTGGAATAAAGATTTCCGCCACACTTACGAAGTTTGCGGTGCCTTCATAGGCCGTGGTCACGATAATGCCTGAGCCAGTGGCCACTGCGCCATTAGCGGAAACATAATATTGCGTTCCGCCATTGACGAAGACTTCAAAGTTGGTGTTTTCCCACCAGTTTCCCGCATCAGTGATGGAAACATCGTGATGGGCAATTGCCGCCATATACAAACCATCTGCTAACACAGCAGCGTAGAAAGTGACGTCTTTATGGCTGGTGGCGTCAGTTCCAACCAAAGCGGCAAAATTTGTCGTATAAGCCGCCATAGCCGCCCAATCAGACAAGTTGCCATCAATCGTTAAGACGGTTGGTTCAATATTTACTTGATCTTCGAGGAAGATACCTTCAGCCGTAACGAATGTTTGATCGGCATTATTGACCCAAGTCCCCGCAGGAACCCAGTATTCGTCATATCCGCCACCGGCAGCTTCTCCACCAGTAATTTGATCGCCAACTGTTTTCCAAGCGTATCCAACACGGATTTGCCCAGCCACAATGGCCCCTTCTGGTAAGTTGGCATTAGGCACAAATACTTCAGCGATTGATTCATAGTTGGCTTCGCCACTGTATTCGGAACTGACAATGATCCCTGTTAAGTTTTCATTCACAATTGTCGGGTTAGCTGATACCCAGTATTGGTGATCACCTTTGACAAAGAATTCAAAGTTGGTATTGAGCCACCATTCGGGGGTGTGGTCATTAATAAGAACATCGTGGAAAACATGGGCTAATAAATAGAGACCATCGTCTCCAAGGGCAGCGTAGAAAGTAACGCTCTTATGATCGGTATCTGTCGTAACACCGGTCAAATTCAGCGGATGTTCATATGCCCGAATCGTTTCCCAATCTTCTAAATCGCCATCAATGACGATATCTTCGGTTGCGGTATACACTTTCTCGGTGAAGGTAATCGTCCCGATCGTAATCGTATTGGAGACTAATGGGCTTTCTAATGTCGCAAGGACAATCGTGATTGAAACATTAGCGGTTTCTTCAAAATGCGATACAACATTGTTTTCGCCACGAATAAAGTTGAAAACTTCACCATTGACGGTTCCTTGGAAAGCGACACCAGCCTTCAGTGAGAATTCAGCGGTGTAGCGGGTTCCCGCCACTGCTGTGGGATTCTCATAGAATAATTTCATGTCATCGGCTTCGGCACCAGTTCCTACGGTAAATTCGATAATGCTTTCATCATCACCATCTTCGAAGTACGCTGCGACGATAGTAACGGTGGCTTGATCGTTTCCATAATAGACATGTCCGGGATTAGCAACGGCTTCAGCATCGAAACCACGGCTTAGCGGAGTTTTAAGGTCCTCGCTTGAAGTAACTGAGGTTGTTGAAGTTGTTGATGTTGTCGTCGAGGTCGTCGAAGTCGTCGTACTGGTAGGCGTGAGACTGCTTGAGGAAGGCGTAATGCTTGATGTGCAACCCGCCAAGAAGGTGACACCTAGCATTGCGACTAATAATTTTGATGTAATGTGTTTCATTATGTGCTCCTTTCATCAAAATTTGTTTTTGCTGTATATTTACACGATTCTGCTAGCATCCGAGATATGTCCAGCAAAAGCGCGTCAATAACCTAAATAATCAAATTAAATCATTAATTTCCTTTATATCTTTTGGGGTGACTTTGGGGCGCCGATCATATGTCAACAAACCATTAATTTCATATTCGACATCTGTTAACTGGGTATAACAAAATCCGGCAATAGCGACACTATCTTTGATCGTCTTGATGAGGCGCCGATATTCATTTAAAAAATCTTTAGCGGATTCCACATTGGTATAGCCCCAACCTTCATCAGTGATGGCATAACTTATACCCCCAAATTCTGTTAATAAAATAGGTTCGCCCTTATGCTTGTACCCTTCCGCGTAAAGTGGTCGATCAGCAGGTCGCGATGCCAAGATATTGTCTTTTGTCGCCAAATCGAAACGATACTTGGCTTGGGTTTTTAAGTCTTCCTTTGAGCCGTGCCGGTAATGATGGACAGCGCAAATATCCGTCTTAACCATTTCCCAACCATCATTGCCGACAATAAGACGTGTTTTATCTAAATCGCGAATAGTATCATAGAGGTCAATCGCGTGTTGTTGTTGGCGCTTATTCCATTTAATTTCAGGAACGCCCCAAGATTCATTTAAGGGCACCCACGCGATGATAGATGGATGGTTATAATCGCGAGGGATGATTTGACGCCACTCGTTTAAATCGCGCCAAGCGCTTAGCTCACTAAACTGCACGCTACTCGCCATTTCACCCCAAACGAGGTAACCGAGTTTATCGGCAAAGAAATGAAAATATGGGTCTTCGCACTTTTGATGCTTGCGCGCCCCATTGAAGCCCATCGATTTGGATAGAACGATATCTTTTTGTAAATCTTCAATCGTAGGGGCTGTTAAAAGTCCATTGGGCCAATAACCTTGATCAAGTATCAGTTTTAAATAATAAGGTTTGTTATTTATTAAGATTTGGCCATCTTTTGTGGAAACTTTGCGCATCCCTAAATATGTTTTGAGTTGGTCCGCGCCATAACTGATAACGACATCAAATAAATAAGGATGGTCGGGATGCCATGTTTTTGCTTCAAAATCTTCTTTAGAATGTAATATCTCGATATTCATTCTTTGCGAAAGAGCGGTCACGTGGGCAGCTTGTTCCGCAACTAGGTGCCCCTTATCAAATATTTCAATTTTTAAGTCGCGACCGATTCCTGAAACATTAATATCAAATTGCATTACTCCATCGTCAAATAGAGGCGTCATTTTTATTAGCTGAACATAGTGGGAAGCTACTTCTTCAATCCACACGCTTTGATAAATGCCACTTGTGCGCGTATACCAAATCGATTCAGACATCGGTTTCCAATATTGCTTGCCCCGTGGAAGGAATAAATCGGTGGAAGGATCAAAGACATATACCACCAACTGATGGGCGGACTCATCTTTGATAAATGGAGTGATTTCAAATGAGAATGGCGCTTGCCCTCCGGTATGCATGCCAACTAGTAGACCATCAAGATAAACGCGGCATTCATAGTCAACCGCTTGGAAGTGCAATAAATATCTTTTATTGGGGTTGAAGGGTTTAATAGAAATTTCACGGTGATACCACATGTGATCATGGAAACTCTGATCGTCAATACCGCTTAACTTTGTTTGAAACGCAAATGGAACTTCAATTCGAAGTGGGAAATTTAGTTTTAAAAACCAGTTTTCGTTTAATCCGACATTTTGATTATCAAAAGCAAAATTCCAGGTGCCATTAAGAGGCCACCAGATGTCACGTACTAAATCGGGACGAGGATATTCACTTCTTTTCATAATTTCTATTTGATCCCTGTGTGCGAGATTCCTTCAATAATCTTGTCTTGAACTAACATATATACAATTAGTACGGGGACGATGGAAATGACGGCCGCTGCCATGATTTCTCCATAGTTATAGTTATTGGCCCCTTGCATCGTGGCCAGACCAGTCTGCAAAGTATAGAAATTAGGGTCACGAACAACAGCGGCAGTAATCGAGGGCCATAAATAATCGTTCCACGTGCCCATGAAAGCGAATAATCCGGCTACCATCAATGCCGATTTTCCCAGAGGAAGAACAATTCGTAAGTAAATTCCAAAATGACCAAGTCCATCGATTTTGGCGCTTTCGATTACTTCTGTGGGTATATTTAAGAAGAATTGCCTAATAATAAATAATCCAAAGACACCACCCAATCCAGGAAGAATTAATGCAAGCATGGAGGCAGGTCCATTATCGAGCCAGCCAAAGTTAATGACCATTGAAAATAGGGGAATCAAATTGACGACGGCAGGAATCATCATCGTCCCGAGCAAGAGCCCAAAGACGAAGTTTCGATATTTCCATTTCATGACTCCAAACCCATAACCAGCAAGGCTGGCGACGGACAAATAGAGAAGCGTGTGAATGATGGAAATAAAAGCCGAGTTTCTTAACCAATCGAAAATTGGGTACATGTCGGTATGTGCGAAGAGAGCAATATAATTTTCAAGTGTCGGGCTATGGGGAATAATATTTATGACATTCGTGGTAATTTCTGTTGTTGATTTAAAAGATGTGCCAATTGCCCATAATAAAGGGAGCATCCACAAAACGGCCAAACAGAATAACAACCAAAAGGCAACGCGTTTGCGACGTTTTTTAACTGATTTAATTGCCATAATTAATCACGCGCCCGCCTTTTGTTATAAATTTGTTGCACGATACTAACCGATATAATTACAAGTCCAAGCAATAGCGCCATAGCTGCCGCTAAACCTGGTTGCGCATTGGCGCCGGATAATAAACCTCTAATAACCATTATTAAAACCGTGGTCGTCCGCTCCGGTCCACCACCGGTCAATATAAATGGTTGCCCATAAACATTGAATGAAGCGATAATCGTGGTAATCGTGCATATAAACATTTGATTACGAATGTTTGGCAGTGAGATGTGCCATAACACTTTGAAATAGTTACATCCATCGAGTTCGGCCGCCTCATATTGCGTTTTGTCGACTTCTTTTAACCCCGCTCCGAAAATGACGGTATTAGTTCCAATTGTCCACCAAATCGTCGTGACGATAATGGCAATCCAGGCACCCGGCTGTGAATTAAGCCAGGAGGTGTCGCCCAGTCCAACAAGACTTAAAATACCATTGATAAAACCGGCATTGGTGTCAAATTGCCATTTAAAAATAATGGACACCGCGGACACCGACAATACGGTTGGCATAAAAAAGATAACACGGAAAACCTTAAAGAATCGCGGCTCCATGTCGAGGAGAATCGCAATAATGAGTGGCAAAATGATGAGGAAAGGTACCGAAAAAACGACAAATAGTATCGTATTTTTCAATCCGTTCCAAAAATACTCTTTCCAGATGACGATATCGCCAACGCCAAATAGCGCTTTTTGAAAATTTTCAAATCCCACAAATAGGGAAGCGCTCGGTTCAAATAAGTTCCATCTAAAGAAACTAATATATATTCCGTAGAAGAAAGGATAAATGAAAAACAGAATGAAAAGAGCAATGTAAGGACCAAGAAAAATCATTAACGGCCAGTGCTTTTTTAGCGACCGCACAAATTTCGATGGGCGTTTGGTTGTTTCCTTATTTTGATCCACAAGACCGCTCCCAAAATTAATTAAGATTGCTTAGCTTCGGCCACTAATTGAATGCCTTCGGCCACGGCTTCGTCTAGTAATGACATCGCATCATATCCAGGCGTTGTCAAAGCCGTTGTCACCCGCGAAAATACCGGTGAGAAAGCTTCATAGTAATAAGGCGAAGTAGCGTTAAGGCGGAAGTGATTGACATCGCCATAATGCTCATGATGGGGGAGATCTAAATATTCTTGCGTGGCCCTGGCAATATTGCTGGCGGGGACATGTCCTCCTTGTTCTGCCCATAGCGAGGCATTTTCGGTAATGTATTTAGCAAATACAAGCGCTGCTTGTTGTTTGATTGAATCGTTACGTCCATCGGGTAATACAAAGCAGTGTGACCGTGCGGCAATATCCGAGGCATAATCTGTTTCGTAATTTGTAGTAAACATTTTGGACAAAGTCGTCACGCCAAAATTAACGCCCGATTCGACGACGCTATTGAGCATCCAATCGCCGTTAATATGGAACATTGCCTTTCCTTGGTTGAAAAGCATTAAATCGCTATCAACCGAGACATTGGTGGGCGAAACATGATACGTATGTATTAAATCACTCACCATTTGTAAGGCGGTAACTCCGGCCGCCGTATTATAAGCTGGAGCCCCTTCTTCATCGATTTCAAGACCCCCGTTTTGATATAAAGCAGTCGTGAAGGTATATTCCGATGGCCACGTTGTGGCTAAAGGAAGACCCCAACCACTCGTTGAATTGTTCGGCATCGCTTGAGCGGCCGCAATTAATTCGCCACGATTGGTAGGTACATCTAGCGAATATTGATCAAGCAAATCTTGATTGTAATATAAGACAATTGTATGAATGTCGAGCGGTATTCCATAAAGCATGTCTTCGAAATACATCGAATCATAAACGGATTCGATATAATCTTCTCTTTGAATATTTATATCAGCCGTGTCGATGATGCCTTGAAGCGGAGTTAATAAACCCTTGTTGGCAAAACCGGCAATTTTATACGAGTGAACAAGCGCAATATCAAACGCCCGTTTCATCGGTATCGTTAATAATAACGATTCATAGTATTCAGTTTCCGTCATGAATGTTTCAGTCACATTAATTTGACCTTCATACAATTCGTTAAAACGGCTGACAAGTTGGCGCATCGCTGTGCCATCGGCGCCAGTGATTGGATTTCCATAGGTGATGGAAACATGATCAAACACGACATTACCACTATCATCAAGTGATAAAGATTCGGGTGTGCTTGAGGTTGTGCTACCACATGATGCCATTGTTATGAGGGCCATCCCTGCTAGTAATAGCGTTGCAATTTTTTTCATAATCATCGCTCCTTTGATTAATTAATATGAGGAAGCGCGCTTTCACGACTCGCGCCATAATCCAAAACATAAGGCCATTCCGTTTCCGTCCATAAAAGTTTATCGATGAGTAATGAACGACGATTAGTCGTCCCATAACGAGCTTCCTCGTCAAGGTCAAACCCGTGATAGACGAGCCAAAAATCACCAGCGTCATCTTCAATGACCGAATTATGACCAACCCCAACAAAATCGTAATTGCCAGTCACCACGAGCGTGCCTTTACCTGATGTATTAGCCATATTAGCGCCACTTGCATCGACATATGGTCCTAAAATTGACGTACTTCGAGCAACCACAACGCGATAACTCGAATTATGACCATCGCAACAGGTGCCTGTTGATAGAAACAAATAATAATAATCTGCAATTTTGATGATGTAGGCACCTTCATAATTCATGATGTCCCAACGTCCATTGTCAATGCCGGCGATTAATACTTTTGATTCACTAGCATTTACTCCATCAAACAGATCAAGCCCATCGCTCGTTAATTCAACTCCGTAGATGCCGACAAAACTTCCCCACACCATATAAACGCGGTTGGTTGTTTCTTCAACAATTACAGCGGGGTCAATCGAATTAATTACACCGATTGAATTGGAGTCAAAGAGTTTGCCGTGGTCGGTCCAAGGTCCTAATGGATGGGTAGCGGTGGCCACGCCAATCCCAGGATTGGAATCGCCCCACGTGGATAAGGAATAATATAAAACATAATTGGTGCCAATTTTGACGATATCAGGCGCCCATAAACCCGCTCCTAAAGTGCCCCAAGTCGGCATATCGACTTGGCGAAACACCGATCCGGCAAATTCCCAATCGACAAGATTAACACTCGAAAGAATTGGGATATATTTTGTGCCGTAATAATCGCCCCAAAGAGCATTATCTTGTGTTCCAAACGCATAGAATGTACCATCATCTCCGCGAATAATCGAAGGATCGGCGAGGACTGGTTCCCACACAGGATTATTAAAAGTGATCGGTACATCACCGCTCGTCGAGCTACTCTCCGAAAAAATCGAGGTGCTGCCACATCCTACAAGTAAGAAAAGAACGGCCGCATAAATTAAAGATTTGCTTCTTATCATGCCGGGACCATAACAATCGTAAATGTCGTCAATGTGATTAGTGCGACTTCTGATGATCCTAATAGAAGCGCAATCTTTCCAAGGGTGAATGTTTCTGAAGGAGTAAATTCCACTTCAAATGGCGTTAAAGTCGTTGTGATATTAATCGTTTCTTTGACTAAAACCGTAGCCCCATTATTGTTGGAAGCTTCCACGGCGAGAGCAGTAGCCACATTCGCGTATGCTTCAATTAAAATTTTATAAGTGACACCTGTGGTAAATGTTTTACCATCTTGTGACAATTGCGCATGCCAATCGGTTAATGTGGGGGTGACAATATCAAGCACGACTTGTTCGTTTGTTTTATCTTCGTTAAAATTTACAATTGATCCATTAGTCGCTTCCTTACTCCAACCATAAAATCCATATTTGAAATCGCCGTTAATGGCTTCGTATGGATCATATTCTCGAAGATCAATCTTAGTCGCTTCTTCAGGACTGATTTCAGCATTGGTAAAGGAATCGATCGTAATAACATTATTACCTTGACCGCCCATTAATAGCGAGAACTTAGCGGAGGCATTCGTTTGAGCGACAAATTCAATGACAAATTCTTGATAATCGGTGGTTAATCTGACTAGATCGGTGGCCATCTTGGCATAGCTAGCCGCGGGATTTGATATTTCAATCGTCAAATTGCGTTCAACGCTAGCTTTAATACGCACAATCGTGCGATACACATGGCCTTGCGTTAATTGAACATTGCCTTGCCATAATTGAATGTGCCAATTATCGGTTGATCCATTGGTAATATTGACGATAACTTCATCAGTGACCGTTTCCGCAGTAAACTCAGCGGCGCCCGTTCCATTTGTTTGATTGACATCTTTTGTCCAGCCTTGGAATCCATTTACAAAATCATCGTTAATTAGGTTGTAAGGATTTTCCCTTGCTAAAACGAAGCTGACACGACGGTTAATATAACCAAAGTTACCGCTCCCATCTGTGACGCGATAGGAAACCATCATCCCTGTTTGAGCATTGACCATATTGGGCACATCGCCCAGACTAATAATCGATGAAGAAATATCGTTGCCGGAATAATCTTCGGCCGTGACGGGGGGTAAAGCATCAAATTGCTCTTTGCTGCTGACGGTGACTGGCCCCGCATTTGCAAACACTGGTGCAAAACCGATGGGAGCCATTGTCACTTCTTTGACACGAATATCATCGATGGTGATGTCAATCGGATTGGCAAGTGTGGCTTCGGCATCAATTTCAAGATTTTGGCCAAGATAGACGACGGCTTTAACAAAACCAACATCGGCATCTGGAGTGGTCATCACTGAATATGTCGTCCAGTCGCTTGTTAATTTAACCGCTTGATAGCCGGGTACCATCATCGAATAGTTATTAGAGACATTTTCAAAACCGGCGGAAACCGAACGTCCATAGGCGCTTTTGGCTTTGAAGCTCATTTCATAAGTTTTCCCAGCCGTGAATTGAAGGCCGGTTTGGTAAAGTTGCACGGCCCAAGCTTCGGTGCCAGCATCCGTAATCGAAATAACGGCTTCCTCATTAATGACCGAGAAAGTACCATTACCGCCGGGCCGATCAAACTTCCAATAGGCTTTGCCTAACGAAAACGCGCCATTTTCGACATTGACCCCTTTTACAACTTGAATCGTTCTTAATTCGGTTGATGTTTCACTTCGCGAATTGGTCGCTTCATAAGTAATTGTGTAGCTACTCACATAGTTATATGAAAAGTAATCATCATCGGCGATGGTCACCATTAGTGGCCCATCTTGCGCATCAATCGCTTGAACGCCTTCAAGTAGATCAAAGACATCGCCAAGTTGCACAACAGCATCTTCGGTTCCTACCCAAGTGATTCCTTCTTGAACTTCTGAAGAGTCTGTTTCGCTATCGATATTCGAGGTTGTAGCCGAGCTGCCACAGCCACTTAAAAAAGTGACCGATAATGCGAGGGCGACTAAATAGGTCCATTTTCTCATCTTTGTTTCTCCTTTAGAATGTGAAAAATGCATGTTGTTATATGCGGTTACACTTCTACTTTAAGAAGAAAAAACCGATAAGTCAATAGTTTAGTTTAACGATAACCTAAAGCGCTTACAAAATCGTCTTATCGAATGATGTTGGGACCACTTTTTCGATTATTTGAAGGAGTTGTGCCGAACAAAGAAGGAAAACCATTTTCATCAAATATCAATTTATCGATTAACAACACCCGTTTGCTGCGGTCATCTCCCGGAAAGGCGTGATAGAGTAACCAATAGTCACCAACATCGTCAGCAATGACCGCATTATGACCAGGAGCAACGAAGATGCTATTGCCATAGACCACATATGTTCCAACATCGCCGGTTAGCATTGCGCGACCAGATGCATCTTCATAAGGTCCAAGAAGAGAACTAGCGCGCGCAACGCGCACATTATATGAATAGGAACCCGAGCAACATGATCCGTTTGACAAAAATAAATAATAAGCATCATCTTTTTTGATAACATAAGCGCCTTCATAGGTATTCGCGTCAAATGCGCGACTTGTTTCATAGCCTGCTAAATGAACTTTTGTTTGGGCCGCTGCTTCAACAGAGCCATCGATGAACCCTAAACCATCGGGCGTCAGTTCAATTGCATAAATGCCTCGAAAACTGCCCCAAATGAGAAATACTTGTTCATCTTCAATGAAAGTCATCGGATCAATCGAATTATTAACGCCAATCTCATCGCTTAAAAAAAACTTACCCAAATCGGTCCATGGTCCTTCAGGGTGCGATGCTGTGGCAATGCCAATTCCAGGATTTGGATCATCCCAGCGCGAGAGCGAATAATGCATTACGTATTTACCAGCAATAAGTGAAACATGGGGCGCCCAGATATTCGCGCCATAGGTGCCCCAAGTTGGACGAGTGGGCAAAGCTTGACCAATATATTCCCAGTTAACAAGGTCGATCGATTTGATTATATGAGATCCTGTGCTGTACGCATAAAACGCACCATCGCGATGACGAATAATGGAAGGATCGGGGAAGTCATTATTAAAGATGGGGTTTTGATAAATTTCGCTTTGGATTGTTGGAGAAATACTTGAGCCCACGTCTGATGAGTTTTCAAGCGAAACGGCAACGCTCGATTGACAACTAATCAAAAACGATAAACCGATAATCGTCAAGGTTGATATACCGATGTGGTTCATGGAAGTTGCCAGTATGCGGGCCCTTGAAGTGGCGTTGTCGATGGAGTGCCACCATGAATCGAAGGCCAGCCGTCGTCGCCCCAATTGATTTTATCCACTAATAGCACGCGACCACGCGCGGGATTTGATGTCATGTAACCATGGTAAAGCATCCAAGTATCACCCGCCATGTCTTGAAATATAGCATTATGACCCGGACCAGCAAATGAATCATTACGTTCTAAAATGGGCGTTCCAACATTGGCGGCCTTCATTGAGTGACCATTACGATCAACATAAGGTCCCGTGGCAAATTCAGATCGGGCAACAACGACATGATATGAGGACGTATTTCCCTCACAGCATGTGCCACTCGATAAAAACAAATAATAATAGCCATCATGGAACTGAACATATGACCCTTCGTAAGTACCAACATTCCAATCAGTATTCGTGTCTAATCCGGCCACGTGAATCTTGGTGGTAGCGGCGGTGGTGGCGCTTCCATCTTTCAATGACAAGCCATCGCTCGTTAATTCGACGATATAGTTTCCTCGCATTGAGCCCCATACCATAAAAACTTTGCCAGTTTCAGCGATAAATACGCCTGGGTCGATTGAATTGTTGACTCCAATATCAAGCGAACGGAATAGTTCCCCTTGATCAACCCACGGTCCATTCGGCCGAGGCGCCCTCGCCACTCCAATCCCGGGATTAGAATCGCCCCAAGTGGATAACGAATAATACATCACATATTGTTCGCCAATACGCATCACATGTGGCGCCCATAAACCAGCATTCGTGGTGCCCCATTGGGGAATGGTCGTAAAAGCATAATTTTGTTTCGTCCATGTGACAAAATCGGGCGAACTAAGAATTTGTCCATGCGTGGCAAACGCAAAATATTGATTTGTTCTTTCATCAAACACAATGGATGGATCGGGAAAATCATATTCATAGATTGGGTTCGTGTACGTGGATGTCCTTAATGTCGCCGAAACTTCACTACTTTCTTCAGCAATGCTAATGGTAGTGCTCATGTCTGTGGAAGTCACTTCTTCGCTATTTGTCGTGCTAATTTCCATACTTGTAACCTCAGAAGCGCAACCTGCCATCATTAAAAGCAGGGAGCCCATAAAAATAATACGAACTTGATTTTTTACTAAAGTCATAAGGACCTCCAAAAATTGCTCAAAACGACTTCTATCAACTTTAGTTTATCGATAATCTTAAATTAAAACAACCGGCAATAAATATCTTCGCAACAGAATAAAAAATATATATCTGCCCATTTTCCACCAAAATTGCTAATTCATTCGTTTATTAAGTGAAGACCAAATCGTGCCTTCAAAGGAGAAAAGATAATGAAAAAATCAAACATGTTCAAACTGATAGCCGCTTTCTCGGCGGTTGCAATGTTGGCTAGTTGCACAAATTCCAATGCTGAACCGGTGGTCGAAGATCTCGCCTATGTCACCATGGAAATCAACCCTGGTTTAGGCGTGATGGTCGATGAAGACAATCAGGTGGTATTCGCCCATGCTCTCAATGCCGATGGGGAAATGGTGATGCTACAATTGCAACTCGAAGGTAAATCGCTTGAAGATGCCATTGAGGAAATCATCGATGAAACTGTCGCCCTCGAGTTCATTCCCGAAGAAACAACGGAAGTCGATGTTGAAATCGATGTCGAAAGCAACCTCGACACCTTGCAAGCCCAGGTTAGAACCCAAACCCAAACTCATCTAAACGCGGCGTTTGAGGGAAACATGCTTCAAGCGCAAACGCAAACTCGCACTTATACGCAAACGGAACTCGATGAAGCCACGGCAAAAGAGACCACTCCTCTTAAATTACGTCTTGTCAAACAGGCTATGATTGGCAACGATGACCTTTTAGAGGAAGAAGCGCTTGAAATGGATGAAAAAGCTTTACTGAACAAAGTCAAAAATGGGGCGACCAACATGAAGAAAATAGCGGCCTCACTAAGCACCGCATTTCTTGAAGCGCGCCAAGCGATTCACGATGAATACAAAGAAGACATCCTTGCTTTAAAAGAAGCGATTGCCACGGCTGAAGCCAATCGCGAAGATACTCGTGATCTTGAAGAACAACTAGCGACACTACGCGAAGAAATGGTCACCGCCCTTCATGCGCTCGTGTCCGATTATCGGCAACAAACGACACAAGCTCGTGAAAACTGGCAAACCGAAGCCAATATCCGCAAGGGAGGGTCTGGCTCAAACAACTTAACCTCACAACTTGATGTTTCTTCTTCCGCTGCCTAATTTGTATTTTGACGAATCGGGAAGCCTCTCTAATTTAGGGAGGCTTTTTGGCATCCTACCAGCGTTTTTTTGCCTAGTAGGGCACAAATCATTTACAAATTCTTTATTTTTTTTAAACTGATGGTGCCTTCAGGAGGTACAAAAAATGAAAACCATCAATAAAGCCATCTTAGCGATAATTGGAGTTGCCTTAATCACGGGGTGCAGTTTAGAAAGCTCTCCCATTGATTCATTGACAAACGAATTCGAAGCGATCAAAGAAACTAATTACCAATCGAGCCCCCTGCTACTAAATGAAAAATACGCGCTTGAAGATATGGCCCTACTTACCAATGAAGAAAAAATATTCGATATTTTATTAGATTGGCAATCGATTAAAGCGACACAAAATCAAATAAACGTTGAGCGTCTCAGCTTGGAAGAAAATGTGCAAACCATGAAGAACCTTGCCACTTTATTTAAAGATAGTGGCTTAACGTTAGCGACTGACGAAATATCTTGGATTAGAAGTCAGCGGAATCAATTAAAAGAATATCGCGAAGATATTATAGAAACGATGGGACTCGTCTATGCTCCGATTCAAGAATTGGAAGGCATGTATTCCCTCGAAAATATCGATTTAATTGCTACAGTTTTCGAACAAGCGGCCGACAATTTGGCGATTCGCCTTGATGTGTTTACCAAAGTAAATGCTATTATTAGCGAGGTGATTATTTTTTTAACATCAAAGGTGGGATAGCATGAAGTTGGAAGTCAAACAATCGGATCATGTCCAAGAAATTGAAATTTTGGTTCAATATCATCAGGAAACTGATGAATTGAATCACATTCTTGTCGCCTTAGACACTATTAACCATACAATTATCGGGATTCGAGATAATAAATCATTCCCGTTAAATCCTCAAGATATCTATTACTTCGAAAGTGTCGACGATCGTGTTTATGCCTACACCCAAAGCGATGCTTTTGAGGTGAAATTCAAACTTTACGAACTTGAAAATATATTTGCCAACACTTCTTTTGCCCGGATTTCCATCAGTGTCATTTTAAATACCAGAATGATTTTACATTTCAAGTCATCTTTAAATGGAAAGATGGAAGCCCGATTAAAAAACGAGGAAATGATATCGATATCTCGTAGTTATGTTTCCCAACTTAAAAAGACTTTAGGAGGACAAGGCAAATGATCCAAAAAACATTGATGCGCTTTGCCGCATCGTTTACAATTTCGACTTTTGTCTTGTTGTTCATAAACATCGTCATCTGGCGACGCCTCGAAATAACGTTTCCCCATATCGCCATGGTTATTGGCGCATTATCAATATCCTTGGCAACCACCATCTCAATTTCCTTATTCAAAATTCAAAAGATTAATAGTTTAATCGCCACTGGTCTTGGTCTTGTTCCTCTATTAGCGATACCTTTCATATTGCGACGGCTTTATGGCGTTGTGATTTTCCGCTTCTCATTTGTAATATTCATCGTCGTTGCTCTATGTGCTTTAACTTATGCGATTGCGGTAATTGTGATCGCCGCCCGTTATAAAAAAGAAGAGCGCGAAATGAACGATTTGCTTAAATAACAAATGGCACTTGAATTGCTACTTAATCTGATTTAAGTTAGTATTTTTACACTAAAAGGATCACTATGAAAACAATCATCAACTCATCATTAAACCCTCGCTTCAATCTTGCCCTCGAGGAATATGTTCTCAAATATCTAGAAGCAGACGATGATTTTGTACTGCTGTGGCAAAACGACAATAGCGTCATCATTGGCCGCAACCAAAACACGATTGAGGAAGTCAATCAGCCCTACATCGATACCCATCATGTCAATGTCGTACGGCGGATTACTGGCGGTGGCGCTGTCTATCACGATTTAGGCAATCTCAATTTTTCGTTTATCACCAACAATGCCTCAAATAGCGTTAATAACTACCGAAAGTTTATTGACCCCGTGGTCGCCGCGTTAAATAGCTTTGGTGTCCCCGCAGAGTTCTCGGGCCGTAATGATATTGTCGTCGCAGGTATGAAGGTATCCGGTAATGCTCAGGCTTATTATCAGAATCGCATGTTACATCATGGCACGATATTACTCGATGCCAACTTAACGATGATTTTTAATGTCCTTGATGTCAAACCTGACAAGATCGCCTCAAAAGGGATCAAGAGCAATCGAGCGCGCGTTACCAATATCAAGCCCTTCCTTCACGAACAAGTGACGATGGAACAATTTAAAGATCGTCTTCTCAAATACTTATTGGGCAGCGCAGACATCTCCCGTAGCGTCTATATGCTCACCGCTAAAGATCGCGCGAAAATTAACGAACTGATGGAAAGCAAATACAACACTTGGGAATGGAACTATGGCCAATCACCCGACTTCACGCTTGAAAGAAATGGTCGTTATGAGGGCGGCGGCATTAATGTTCGCCTAAAAGTCGCGGATGGGCTAATCAAATCAATGCGCATCTTTGGAGACTTCCTTGGCGTTGAAGACATCTCAAAATTAGAACAGCAATTGACCGGGCTCCGATTCGATCAACTGACCATAGCAAATCGATTAAATGGCATTAACCTTGATGATTACCTATTAAAAATAACCAAAGAAAATTTGCTCGACTGCTTATTTCCAAACAAAAAAGACTAGCAAATCGATGTGCTAGCCTTTCTCTTTTTAGATGTGAATCGGCTTCGATAAAATTCCGTGCGTTACCTCATGAATCATTTCTGATAGTGAGGGATGCGGGTGAATTGTGGCTACAATTTCTTCAGCCGTCGCTTCAAGCACCATCGCCAGTGAGGCTTCCGTAATCATTTCGGTAGCCGACGCTGCAAAGATATGAACGCCGAGAATCTCACCATATTTTCTCGAGGCGATGATTTTAACTAGTCCATCCTTTTCGTTTTCCGCCAAGGCCTTACCATTCGCGACAAGCGGAAACGTTGCTACTTTATAATCGATTTCTTGCGCGCGTGCTTCTTGCTCCGTCACCCCTACTTGGGCGATTTCTGGGAACGTATAGATTCCCGCTGGGATAATTTTAAAGTTAAGTGGGTGCTCAATCCCGACCATATCCTCAACCGCCACGACGCCTTCTCGTGAAGCTACATGGGCCAGCATATGGAATCCCAGCACGTCACCAATCGCATAAACACCTTTGATTGACGTATGCATGAGATTATCTACTTTTATGCCGGTCTTTGACATTTCAAGGTTTAAAGCTTCGTACCCTTTAGTATTGGGGCGCATGCCAGTGGCTAATAAAATAAGGTCGGCATCGATTTTGGTAATGACGCCTCCTTTATCGCAGATGACACCCGTATTTGTCACTTCGGTAATATTTGCCCCAGTAATGATGGTGATTCCGTCTTTTACAATCTTCTTTAAAAAGAGTGATCTAATCTCATCGTCAACGGTTACAAGTGGCGTCGCCTCTCGTTCTAGAATTTTGACATTGACACCGAGGGTATTAAAGATGGTGGCAAACTCCATTCCGATCACACCACCACCGATGACAATCAACGATTTAGGCAGTGTCGTCTTCATAAGTATTTCCTTACTGGTGACAACAAAGCCGCGATCATAAGCTTCTGTTAATCCTTTGATGGGAGGAAAGGCTGGACTGGCGCCCGTGGCAATAATAAGGTGTTTGGATTCTAAAGTTTCTCCATTAACCTCGACATGGTGAGCATCAAGGGCATTGGCAAATCCTTCAATCACGGTAACGCCATTCTTCTTTAATAAACGCTTGACTCCGCCTGTTAATTTGGCAACGATGCTATCTTTTCTGGCAATCATTTTGGGGTAATCGATTGCGATGCTTTCTTGGTCAATCGAAATCCCATAATCATCAACATGCTTTAGCGTATGGAATACTTTGGCACTTTTAAGCATCGCTTTTGTGGGAATACATCCCCAATTAAGACAGACACCTCCCACGGCTTCCTTTTCAATTAAAACGACCTGCATCCCAAGTTGCGCCGCTTTGATCGCGGCTACATAACCGCCAGGGCCTCCACCGATAATTGTTAAATCATATTTTTTCATCATTACTATTTCAACCATAGCAGCATGGTGGAAGGATCGCTTAAATATTGTTTTAGTTTCAGCAAGAAGCGCCCGCCATCAGCCCCGTCGACAACGCGATGGTCGATGGTTAATGACAAAGGTAATACCGCGGCTACCACGATTTGTCCAACCTCATTGACGATTGGTTTTTTATAGATGCTGCCAACTCCCAGAATCGCTACCTCCGGATGCTTAATGACTGGAGTACCAAATTTAGTACCGATGGCCCCATAATTCGTAATCGTAAATGTCCCATTTTGTAACGTTTCCAACTTGACCAAGCGCGTTTTTGCCTCTTCCGCAATTCGGGCAATTTCTGATGCCATCTCGAGGATAGTTTTACGATCGGCATCTTTTATATTGGGGACGATTAGTCCATCAGGAGTGTCCACCGCGATGCCGAGATTAATATAATTTTTAAAGACAATCTCTTCGTTTTCATGATCAAAACTGCTGTTAAGAAGGGGAAATTCGCGCAGCGCAAGTGTCACAGCTTTAGCGATAAAAGCCATATAAGTCAATTTTATGTCTTGTTGGCGTGCCATTTCTTTTTGGCTTTCACGTAACGAAACAAGTTTTGAAATGTCAAACTCGTCCATTAATGTCGTCATTGGAACGATGGAATTTGCAATATTCATCGCGTTAACGACAGCTTTGCGAAGCTTGGAAATCTTAACGCGCATGACTTCATTTTCGGAAAATTTGGGCATTGTTACTTGCGGTGAAACCTTTACTGGCGTTTTATTTTCACTAGCTTTCACAATATCTTCTTTCATAATGCGGCCAGAATCGCCACTGCCTTGTATTTTAGATATATCAACACCTAAATCGGCAGCCATCTTGCGGGCAACAGGAGTTGCTAACACTTTGCCAGTTTGCTGTAAGTTATTTGAAGGCGTCCCCATCTCGCTCGATGCCTCGATTACTTCATCGGACACTTCAATCGTGCCGACGACGCCCGCGGGAGTATCTTCTTTTCCTTCGCTGACAGCCATGGCAATTGGCTTTTGAGTGGAAACCAGTTCGGTTTCTTGTGCGATAGGCACCATTCCACTTTCATCAATCCACACTAAGATATCGCCAACGTGGACTGTTTCACCGACCTTGGCTCCAAGTTTGTTAATGACACCGGTTACAGGCGATGGCAAATCAGCGTTGACCTTGTCGGTTTCGACAACCACAAGTGGCTGGCCGTCTTTGACTTTGTCGCCAACTTTTGCCAGCCATTTTAAAATTTGGCCTTCGTGTATCCCTTCGCCAATATCGGCGAATTTAAATTCATACATATATCGTCCTCCTATACTTTGTAGTCAACGAGCGTTTTAATTTCGTGAGCAATGCGTTTAGGCTCGACCATTTGGTGATGTTCTCCGCGAGGTAAGGGAACTGCAATATCAAAACCCGTCAACCGCGTGGGAGGCGCTTCTAATGACAAGAAGGCATTTTCCACGACGCGCGTAATAATTTCAGTGGCAAAGCCAAGTGTCCGTACCGCCTCGTGGACCACTAAAATGCGACCCGTTTTCTTAACGGAATTTACAATCGTCTCAGTATCCATGGGAACGATTGTTCTTAAGTCGATCAGTTCAACCGAAATATTATCATTTTCGAGTTGTTTGATGGCCGTTTGGACTTCGCGAACCATTGAACCCCAGGCGACGACAGTGATATCGCTACCTTCTTGAACAACGCGCGCTTTCCCAATTGGAACAATATATTCTGTTTCCGGAACTTCTTGTTTGAAAGCGCGGTATATTTTCTTGGGTTCAAAAAAAACGACGGGGTCCGGATCTTGAATCGCAGCCGTCATGAGGCCTTTGGCATCATATGGGGTTGCCGGAATTACTATTTTGATACTGGGAATATGGGCAATGAAAGATTCAACCGCTTCTGAGTGATGCTCAAGCGCGCGGATACCACCGCCCCATGGCATCCGTAAAACCAACGGGACGCTATATTTGCCACGCGAGCGGTTGCGCATCCGTCCTAAATGAACGGCGATTTGATTAAATCCGTTAAACATGAAGCCTTCAAATTGAAATTCGACTACTGGTTTTAATCCATTGATTGCCATTCCAATCGCTGCTCCAATTATCCCAGCTTCCGAGATTGGGGTATCAAACACACGGTCGACGCCAAATTCTTGTTGGAGCCCTTTGGTCACACGGAAAACCCCACCTTCAAAACCAGCATCTTCACCAAACACGACAACGGACTTATCTTTCCGCATTTGCTCGAATAATGCGGCGTTGATTGCCTGTAGTAATGTCATTTCTGCCATGGAATTATTTCTCCTTCAAACTTTGATTAGCTTTGGACGTTTCTTTTAAACTTGATAAAAACGCGCGCTTCAGATATTTCATGTATTTTTCTTTTTGGTCAATTAGATCTTGAGGAATATTAACGAACGTGTAATCAAACACTTCGTCAATCGTAGGATTATCGGAATTTTCGACACGTTTGAATGTTTCGGTAATCAATTGTTCATATTGTTCGTCTAATTCACGATCTTGCTCGTATGACCAAAGCTTCTTATTGATTAGATAAGTTTTGAAACGTTTGATCGGGTCTTTTTTCTTCCATTCTTCGACTTCCTCGTCTTTGCGGTAAATCGTGGGATCATCACTTGTGGTATGGGGCCCAAGGCGATAAGTAAACGCTTCAATCAACGTGGGACCTTCGCCTTTACGCGCTCGTTCGGCCGCTTCTTTAACGATGGCGTACATGGCAAGCACGTCATTTCCGTCAACCTGAATACCGGGAATTCCAAACGCCAGCGCTTTTTGCGCTAACGTTTCTGCCCTCGTCGCTTTGGCGCGTGGGGTTGAAATCGCGTATTGGTTATTTTGAATAATGGCAATCATCGGCGCGTTTAATACCGCGGCAAAATTCATGCCTTCATAAAATTCGCCATGGGATGTGCCACCATCGCCGATATAAGTGACAACGACTTGATTCTTGTTTTGGATTTTACTCGCATAAGCTAACCCCACAGCATGGTTGATTTGCGAACCGATGGGGATGTTGATGGGAAGGATATTGACGCCATCAGCAAACTTGGACCCAATTTCGTTGCCATACCAGTAAAGATAAAGCTGCTCGAGCGTTGCGCCCCGATATAGCATCGCCGCGAATTCACGGAAAGCGGGCGCGAGCCAATCCTTAGGTTCTAGAGCCGCCATCGGCCCAATTTGAGCGGCTTCTTGGCCTTGAACAGGAGCGTACGTGAGCATGCGCCCTTGCCGTTGGTATTGAAGCGCCTTGATATCGGCGTGCCGCGCCAATTTCATCGTCTTGTACATATTTATTAATGTCTTATCGTCGATGTTTGGTTCATCCTTTGGATTGACAATGTTGCCGTCTGCGTCAAGCACCTGGAATTGTTGTTTTTTTAACGGATCATATTTAGAAATAATCATAAGAAGACTCCTTTCATACATCTGAATTATGGATATGTTTCTATCGCCACATATATGATAGCGAACCATGTAATATGATTCATTCAATATGCTTTAATGATGCTCAAACAAAAAACGCTCGGTTGAGCGTCTGTGAATTATCAATTTAGACACGATTATAGATGGAATTTTCTGCCCAGTTCCGAGATAACAATCCGCCGTCCAAGTACAAATAATCCAAGGATGGTGGCAAATGAAAGACCAGCGGCGGCAATCGACATATAAATGGGATCGACAAGATCAAATAAAACGAGTATCAGCGGGGCAAATCCGATGATTGAAAGTGAAAGCTGGGAGATCAGATAATCGCGTAATTGTTGCCTTTTAATGAACATCATAATGTTGATAATAATAATAAATCCAATAAAGATTGACGGCATGGCAAATGAAAGCGTCCAATTGAGGTGGGTAATCATTGCGCTTGAAGTTGTAAATGCTTCAATGACTAGTAACAAACCCGTAATCGTGACGGCGTGGACCATCAACTTAAGACTAATATGCACATTGCGCTTAAAACTAAGCCAACCAATGACAATCCAAGCATATAAAATTGCCGTAATGGCCACAACGCTCCATAACCGCCCCGAAAAAGTCAAGGCATTGACAAGTGCCGTAACAAATATCCCCGTAATCGAAAGCGTCGTTAATATTTTGAAAAAGACCCGATAAAAACCAAATCGATAATCAAAATCAGGATAAGATTGGACACCATCACGTGGATCGCCTTCTAAATGATGGTGGCATAATGGGCAACGGTCGGTCGCCGTGGCAATATTAACATGACAATCTGGGCATCGTTTCATTAAGCTTTGTCCTCCCAGAAATTGCTTTCCACAGTAACTTCAACTCCTTCATTGACAAGTGTTTTGAAAAACCGGCGCTCGACGCTCGTATCATAAATCGAGCGCAGAAAACTAATCGTGGTAATGCCATTAAATGTGCCAATTCCAATTCCGTGAACTGAAACGGCCGCTGTTGTTAAATTAAACTCGAATGATTCAACATAAGGCATAACTGATTCGGGCATGGTCACGATTCCCACGTTTGAAATTGTTCCCGTTTCAAGCCGCGAACCGAGTCTTGTTCCCACAATGCCTAAAACAAATTTTTTAAGGAAAAGGGGCATGATGCGTACAAAGAAGTTTTTCTCAGCATAAACATTGGCATTGATGCTGCCTTGGAATGTCTCCAACTTAATTTCTTCCTCAAAATCGCGTTTCACTTTGTCTAACACTTCTCTAAATGTTAAATTAGGTTTTACATGAACGATTGTGTGGATATATTGGGTAAAATTCCGTAATGATTTTGATGGAAAATACCTTCTCATGTTGACTGGAACAGCGATTTTGATGGGGCGATTTTCAGGAATGAATCCGTTATATGATTCATAGATAGCGTACGTCAAAAGGGCCACAAAATATTGGGTTAAGGTGACGCCATATTTTTTAGAAACGGGAATTAATTGTTCCGCTTTCATCCTTCCCGTGATAACACCACGGCCTTCGTCATAGACGAACTTTTTGGCTCTTACATGGTACGCTGGGATAATTGCTTCGCGCTTTTTGCCAGATTTATCCGCATATTTAACAAAACTATCTTCAGTTTCTTCAGGTGACGGGTATTGATCCACTGTAAGAATCTTGCCGTCGCTTTTCACATCATGACCGAGCAATTGTAAATACCGAAAAATTAAAGCCTTCATAAATTCAATCGCCGCATCGCCATCACAAAGACTATGAAAAGTTTCGAGGCTAATGCGATTTTGATAATAAAAGACGGAAAAGAAAAAGTGATTGTTCGCTTGCGAATCGATTTTTTGGTTTATTAATGCCGGTTCTGGGTGAATTTGTGGGAGTTTTGGGTTAGCTTCTAGATAATACCAAAAGAAACCATGTTTAATCCGGACAAACATCGAAGGAAAGCGGGGCGCCAAATCGACAAGAGCGTCTTGAAGCATATCGGGTTTAATCGTATCTTTTAACCGCACCGCAATTCGATAGACAAAACTATCCTTACTGTTTTTAAGGGCGGGATATATTTTGGCAGCGTTATCTAGTTTAAACCATGTGGTGTCTCTTGGACGTCTGTTCGGCATTTTGATTCGAGTTTCCTTCACATAACACATCTAAGATGTTAGAAAAAATATTAACATATAACTAAATATTATTATAAGCCTATTTTTATGAACAATTTCGCGTTAGTCATTAAATGACTGATAGTGTAAACTTATATTAATTTAAATTGAAAGAGATGTCCTATGTCTTTAACCAATAAACCTAGCCCATTTGCCACAAGATTAATTAAAATCTTACTTTTATTTAATGGGGCGCGCCACATTTATAATAGCGCGAAACTTACTAACTGGTTTATCGATTCCAGGGGTATTATTAACGCCCTGCCCTTTCGTGTTCCTAAAGGATTGACGAAGGATTGGGAACAACAATTAATCGCGGACACCACATGTTTCACTAAAGCGGGAAAAAACGACCAGACGATATTTTTTCTGCATGGTGGTGGTTATAATCAAAGGCCCACTTTATTCCATTTTCTATTTCTTGATGAAATCCATAAATTAACAGGCGCGCACATTATCTTCCCGTTATACCCTTTGGCGCCCAACTACACATATGATGTCGCCTATCGACGCGTCAATGCCATCTATGATGAGACGCGCATTTTAGCAAAAGGTCATTGTGTCACATTAATGGGAGATTCCGCTGGTGGTGGATTATCGCTCGGTTTATACATGCAATTGGCGGAAAACAATAAGCTTTTGCCAGATAAATTAGTCTTGATTGCCCCTTGCCTTGATGTGACCATGACCAATCCTGAAATTAAACAAATTGAAAAACATGATCGCATGCTGGGCAGGGTCGGACTCGTAGAAATGGGAAAACGTTGGGCCGGTAAAGCAAACCTTACCGATTATCGCATTAGCCCCATTTATGGCGATATCTCCCTCATCGATAAATTAATGCTAATCGTAGGTAATCACGATATTTTGTTCCCTGATGCTGAAAAATTAGTCAAAAAACTTCGTGAGTTGAATAAACCCGTGGAATTTATAATTGGTGAAAAAATGCCCCACGATTATCCTTTAATGCCGATTCCTGAAGCAAGGCAAGCAATCGAGGAAATAAGCAACTACATCCTCCATGGAGCATGTCGCATTAAGACAATTAACGAATCGCTATAAATAGTTAAACGGGTTTTTTATAGATAGGATTGCTTGGATTCGGCGCAATTGTTACTAAGAGTGATAAATTTTCAACTACTTCTGGCACTTCAAGCATATCTTTTCCTAGCAGGAAAAATAGTTGCCGCGCTTGTAATATCTGCTTGGCATCATTAATGGCGATGACTCCTAGTCCTTGAATAACTTCGACTATTAATGTCCCGCCTTCATGACCATGACGCGGTAAAGTTTGACCTGGCTTTAAATTCAGCATAAAAGTTAATAAATACTCGTCTTGATAGATTATTTTTTTAGTCAAATGCTCATGATTGAATTCGATAAATGATTTGATTTCTTTTTGGTCCATGTTATATTCTCCCAATTACAAGCATAAGGCAAAATCATCACCCAAACAACTTGCATGATAATGATAGAAAGATTGGCTTATTTCTTATTAAGTTGGGTTCGAGATAATTGAACCTGGCGAGTTAATGAACGCCAAAATTACCATCTCTGCACCAGGTTCGCCGGTGACTAAAGATAAGCCATGGATGGTAACCAGGGTACCGACTACAGGCACTAACGCATGACGTACATCGGCGTCGACTGGAAAAACAATTATTGTGTCAGTCCCATCAGTAAGACCAAACATCGAATTATCCGGATCGCTGGGATTAAGGTACAGCAATGTTCCCGTAAGCGCGACATACTGCATGCCGGTTGCCGGATCAGTGGGGCTTAAGGCATTAAAAGCAGCGAGCGTCATCGATGGGGCTTCAAGTGGCATCGGATGATCATGACTTAATACCTGATCCACCGTTTTCGATGGGTCATTTGCCAGTAAATCAATCGTTTCAATCGTCATTTTCACGCCAATGGCTATAATTTTATCGCCTACTAACAAATCGTAATTATCAGAATTGATATATACGATTCCCGTGTCATCGGCCACCATGTAAAGTAGTCCATCTTCCATTGCCTGTTTATAAATGATGATGGCCTGGATGATATAAATAGTGGTTTGATCGCTTTCCATCAATTTGAAATTTGCGATGCTTATAAAAACGTTTGGATCAACGTGAAGCAATAGATCAAAAGTTGTGCTTTGGCCTCCTGGTTGCAGCGTCAGCGTGACGCCCACAGTAATATCTAACGCCATATCAACTTCGGGTGATATCTGATATGTCGAAACATCAAACAATGAGGCATTTTCGCCTGATGGCAAATATGTAAACTCCATTAAATAATCAAGTAACGGCCGATTATCTGGGAAATCAACAGTTTGGCCTGGATAGTAGGTGATGGCTTCAAAATATGAACTGAATTTCTCTTCTAGGAAAATTAATAGTTCTGCTTCCGAATAGTCCAGTTCGATTGAACTCTCTGCACCATTAAACAAGAATAAAATTGTGACGGGTTCGCTGTCCATGAATGGCATAATCAGTCCGCTAATGGTTATATCAAAACTTTCAAGCGAGGCAAGTGTGTTATAACCTTCCATATTAAGCGGCTGCACTTCCATCGATATTTCGCTTTGGTTCAGGTTAACAATGTGCGTTTCTTCATCAATCGTTAAATAACCGCTTATCTGAACATACCGCATCCAGTTGCTGCTCGATGTCGGATCAAGGGCGTTAAATTCGCTAATGGTCATCGTCTCTGGAACAATCGGGATATTCTGGTCGTGATCAAGAATCGTAACCACGGCTACCTCTTCATCCGCAACACCGCCAATAATGACAAATGTATCCATGCTATGGCGATAGCCACCTACTTTAACCAAATCGCCAACTTGAACAGCAATATCGCTCATGGCGACCATGATGCCGGTAGCGTCAGCAAAGACGATGATTCCCATATCAGCGCCGCCCATAATGGCGACTCCGGCGAGTTCATGATATGAAACATCGCCCTCTAAGAGAGCTTTAAATTCCGCAATCGTCATTTTTCCGGCATAGACATCAAATGTCCACGCGGCATAAAGAGTAATATCTTCAGCCGGCATGGTTGTAAATAAATACAAACTCGTCAGCTCCGAATCTTCAAACCATCCCGCAAAAACATGGTCTTCCTTGGTCGGCTCCTCCGGGGCGGTCACCAATGAACCATAATCTGCGGTGATGTCGGTAACGAGTGACCCCTCATTTTCTACAAATGAAATCGTGTATTGATTGACAATCCATTTTGCGTAAAGCGTGATATCTTCGGCGGGCATCGTCGCAAATGTGTAAACTATGGTTCGTTCGATGTTGGCATACCACCCATCGAATGTGTTTCCTACTTTCGTTGGATTATCGGGGGCGGTAACCACAGATCCAACTGGAAGCGTAATTTCGGCAACTGGGGTGCCCCCATCCTCATCAAAAGAAATCGTGTGCTCGACAACTTCTTCACTGCTTGAAGCAATTGATGATGTTTCCTCGCTTGTCGCGCTCGTGGTTATCACACTCGAGGGAGAAGTGCTTGTAGTCGCGCTTGTTGTCGCTACGCTGCTAGGACAACCTGATAAAACAAATAAAGGCAACCCTAAAAAAACAATCAAAAACCTATTTGAGATATTCATATGGCTCTATCTCCTTTAATTTAAAGACGAGTTTTTGAAAACATTATATATGTGAACAAATTAATATTATTTTATCACTTTTACAAAAATGCACCATATTCCTGTAAAATGTTTTTAGTTATTAAATAAAATCGGGAGCTAAATTATGAATAAATTCATGAAGATGGCAATTAAAGAAGCCAAGGAAGGCATCCACAGTGGTGATGGAGGTCCATTCGGCTCCGTCATTGTTAAAAATGGCAAAATGATTGGCAAAGGTCATAATGAAGTCGTCAAAAACCAAGATCCGACATGTCATGGGGAAATCATGGCGATTCACGATGCTTGTAAAAACTTAAACTCATTTGATTTAACGGACTGCGAAATTTATACGACCGCCGAACCTTGCCCAATGTGTCTTGGGGCAATATTGTGGGCTAATATTGAAAAGGTATATTTTGGATGTAATATCCTCGACACCGAAAAAATCGGATTTCGTGACAATGTATTTTATGAAATGAATAAGACCGGAGAAAAAGATAAGTTACTAAAAGAGCTCGATCGCGACCAATGTCTCGCCCTCTTCAATGAGTACTCCTCGATAAAAGACAAAACTCACTATTAAAAAGGCGCCAAAGCGCCTTTTAGTTTATCAACAAAATTATAAGTTTATTTATCGCCCATTGTCATTGTCATGACCGCTTTTGCTGTGTGTAAACGGTTTTCAGCTTCTTGATAGACGATTGAGTGGGGCCCATCAATGACGGAATCTTCCACTTCGTTACCGCGGTCCGCTGGTAAAGCATGCATATATTTAACATCGGGATTGGCCAAAGCAATCATGGCTTCGGTGCATTTCCAACTTTTATAGGATTCTAGTAAATCGTCGATAACCGCGGTGGATTGGTTATTGACCCAGCTACCCCAGTTTTTGGGAATAACGATATCGGCGCCGCGATATGCCTCTTCCATATTATGGGTTATTTTAAATGATCCACCATTTTCCGTGGCGTTTTTGCGGGCTTTTTCGATTGCCCAATCAGGCAAGTCATAACCTTCAGGATAGGCCAGTGTCACATCCATCGCATAACGCGGAAACAATAATATTTGGGAAAGCGGGACGCTAATCGGCTTTTTATGGCTCTTGGCGTATGCCCAAATTATCGATATCTTAAGATGCTTCTTTTCTGGAAACACCTCTTGAATCGTCATCAAATCGGCGAGTGCTTGCATTGGGTGATATAAATCATCTTGTAAGTTCATGATGGGGACACTTGACCACTTTGCCATTTCTCGTAAATATTTATTGCCGACTTCCCAAAAACAATTACGGCAAGCGATGCCATGCCCAAACGAGGATAAGATAATAGCGGTGTCTTTGGCGCTTTCGCCATGCGACACCTGCATCATTGAACTATCGAGGAATGTGCCATGACCACCAAGTTGGGCAATCCCAGCTTCCATGGAGTTGCGCGTTCTCGTTGATTGCTCAAAGAAAATAAGGAATGAAGTTTTGTTTGTTAAGTAAGGAGTGGGGACATTTGTTTTGAATTTGACTTTAAGATCTTTGGATACTTCTAATAACGTATCAATCTCGGTCTTCGTCCATTCTTCAAGCGTGATAAAATGGCGACCTTTGAATAGTGGCTTCATCTATTATTCATCTCCTTTTTGTTGATGTTGCACATATTGTAGTGGCAAAGTGGCGTAAATTGCGCTAGCGATAACTAAATCATGTTTGCGTGTCTTTTCATTGGGTGCGTGAGCTTCTTTTTCATCGCCAGGACCAAACCCGATACAAGGAATGCCATAACGTCCCATAATCGTGACCCCATTTGTGGAAAATGTCCATTTATCAACGATAGGATCTTTATCAAATAATCCTTGGTACGAATGAATCATCGCTTGACAAATTGGATGCGTTTCAGGAATTAACCAAGTGGGAAAATACGATTCTGTTGGATATACGAGTCCTGTATAGGAAGGACGGGCATAATTATACATTTCCACAGTTGCTCCCGTTGCAATAACGGAAGGCAGTTTGCGAATTTCTTCTAACGCCGATAAATGCGTTTCGCCAATTGTTAAACGACGATCAATCGAAATCGCACAGCCATCGGCAACCGCACATCTTGAAGGCGAAGAATAAAAAATCTCGCTGATGGTCATCGTGCCTTTGCCTAAAAAATCGTGTTGTTTCAAGCGTTCGTTCAGCTGTTGGATTTCTAAAATAATGGGCGCCATCTTGTATATCGCGTTATCGCCCCGTTCAGGGGCCGAACCATGACAACTAATGCCATGGGTGCTAACTTTTATTTCCATGCGACCACGATGACCACGATATATCCGGCACGATGTCGGTTCCGTAATCACGACGAATTCGGGGCGAACCTTATCTTCTTCGATAATGTATTGCCAAGGGATACCGTCACAATCTTCTTCTTGAACAGTACCGGTGACTAAAAGCGTATAATCATCTTCCAGCTGCAAATCTTTGATTATTTTACCGGCATACACCATCGAGGCCATACCGCCTTCTTGATCGCTAGCGCCGCGCCCACCAATGTAAACATCATCTTCGTATCCTCGATAAGGGTCAAATGTCCAGTTCTTAATGTCACCAATGCCCACGGTATCAATATGAGCATCCATGGCAATTAAATGTTTGCCATGACCAATATATCCAAGAATGTTGCCCATTGGGTCTATTTGAACTTTATCAAATCCGACCTTTTCCATCTCTTGCTTAATGCGCAAAATAACGTCTTTCTCCTTCGTTGATTCGCTGGGAATTTCAATCATATCGCGGAGAAACCGCGTCATATCCACCGAATAAGATTCGGCTTTTTTCAATATTTCTTCAAATGGTATTTGCTTCACAACTTTTGACCTCGTTTTTCTCTAATTAGTGCATCATAACGAAATACTTTTTGGTATTCGTTTTCCCAAAACTCTTTATGTTTCATCGAATCAAGATATTCTTGTGAATAGCCAAATCTCAGCCAATCTTTTTCCTTTTGATGGAATAGCCGTTCTTTTACTTCTGGTAACCTCGCGTCTTCAACTGCGCTATCATCAACTTTTAAAAAGATGTCTTTGAACCAGCGTTCTAGCACGAAATCTTCAATTTCAAGCACGCGCCGTTTTAAATCAGCGATGACGCTGTTATAGCGATCAAAGCCATCAGTGGCGATGGTCACGACATTATCATCGGGTCCGAGCCGTAAAAATTTAGCCATCTTAATCGCGCCCAAAATATTGCAAATGCCAGATACGCCAAACAAATCAACCATGGCGTTAGCTTGTTCAAGCGGGACGCCGTGCGCGGCTAAAATATGCGGCGCATCATGGATAATTTTTAAACCACGGACCGAGTCTTCATCTTTAATTAGGGCAATAAAATCTGTGGTTAAAATATTATGAATTAAAGTACACATCTTGTCGCCGATTCCTTCAATCCGATGTTGGCCCCGTCCCCCATTAGTAAGCGTTGAACACTCATAAGGTTCTAGCGCCGCAATTTTGGCTTCGGGAAAAATCGTCTTAATATGGTCGCCCGCCGCTAATGTCCCGGCGCTGCCTGGGGCCGAAGCAAAACAGGCGATGCGGCCATTGCCAATGCCCTTCACTGCTTCAACGCACGCTTGTCCCGTCACATGGCGATGGAAGCGATAATTTGGCAACAATTCGAACTGTGCCAAGGCCCGATTGCGAGGATTTTTCTTTAGTTCGTAAGTACGCTCAAGCGTCAAAATAACATCGGATTCGGTGCCCGGGGTCAAATCGAGTTTGGCACCATATTTTTTGATGCGATCATAACGTTCTTTGCTCATATTATCAGGCATGATTACGATTGAATCGTATTTCATTAAGTTGCAAATATAAGAAACGCCAATCCCAAAATTTCCTGTGGAGGGACCTAAGATTGTATGTTCGCCCGGAATGATTTCCTGATCGACGCAACCTTCGATTAATGTCGAATAAGCGGGCCCCACTTTGTGAGAGCCGGACGGAAAGTATTTGCCTAATAAGACGACGACATTCGCCTTGATTCCCGTCATCTGCGGTGGTAACACGATTTTGTGAACTTCGTTATGCTCGTTTTTCCACGTGATGTTAAAAAGGTTTAATGGATTGAGTTCGTCTTTAAATGCCTCTAAAGCTTCTTGGCGAATCGTTTTATCGATGCGATTAGGAAACGCCATCTCTTCATAGGTTGGTCCAAATGGTACTTTACTCATCTAAATTACTCCATTCTGCGCTAAATAGTGATCGACTGCTTGAAGATCATTTTTGATTAAAGCGCGATTAGTTCCTGTTTTTTGGGCGTTTTGGGGATCTTTAAGCCCATTGCCCGTCATAATAAGCGTCACTGATTCGTGTGGCTTAATTATCCCTTTATTGATAGCTTTAATGACACCAGCTAAAGCGGCGACTCCGGCTGGTTCGCCAAATATTCCTTCGCTACGGCCAAGCAATGCCATCGCATCTAAAATGGCTGCATCGCTTACCGAAATCCAAACTCCATTAGTTTTATTGATTGCGTTTGTGGCTTTGACGGGATTCCGTGGCACTCCAACGGCGATGCTATCGGCCAGTGTATTTTCTTCCACTGGAAGAAGAGAACGATGTTGTTCAGATGCTTCCACAAACGGAGCGCACCCGCTGCTTTGAACGCCAAGTAGCCGTGGCATCTTTTTTATGATGCCGAGCTGCCAAAAATCATATAATCCTTTGTAAACTCCGGCAATCGAGCAACCATCGCCAACCGAAATGGCAATCCAATCAGTCGGTTTGAAATTTAGCTGTTCACAAATTTCTAAAGCGACGGTCTTTTTCCCTTCGACAAGTAGGGGATTAATCGCGGCGTTGCGGTTATACCATCCATATTTTTTGATAGCCGCTTTTGATAATTGATAAGTAGCTTTATAATCGCCATCGACCATAAGAACATGAGCCCCATAAATTGATAGTTGCGTCAATTTTCCAATTGGAGCGCGCTTAGGAACAAAGATGACGCTAGTAAGACCCATATGAGCAGCGTGACACGCTAAACTTGATGCGGCATTGCCAGTGGAACTGCAGGCAATCGTGGTTGCCCCAAGCTCTAATGCTTTAAGGACAGCTAGGCCACTTGCACGATCCTTGGTGGAGCCACTTGGATTTAAACCCTCATCTTTTATAAATAGGTCATCAATGCCAATTTCTTTTGATAATCTTCGTGATTGGTACAAGGGAGTCCCGCCAATACAGAGCATCTCACTAAAACGGCTCGTGTCCACGGGCAGTAGTGGTCCATAACGCCACATAGATGAATCAAAGTTATGTTTTAAGGTATCAAAATTTAAATCAAACTTGATTTTATCGTAGTCATATTCAATATCTAAAATACCGAATTCGCCACAATGGGGACAAGTATACATCGGTATCATTGTTTCAAAAACGCGATTACAAATCGTACATCGGTATTTAAGCATGTTATTCATAATTTTACGCTTTCATCCAATCTTTTCAATCATATCTTTCAATAGATTGATAGCAACTTTTGCTCGATATTTCGCATTCGATCTTTGATCATCAATTGGGGTGATTAAAGGTCGATAAACATCCAAAATATGCTGCAAATCTTTGGTAATTTCCGATTTTCTTTTTCCAATAATCGTTTGTTCGATTGTTTTTGATCTAATGACAACCGGAGCGACCGCCCCAAAACCAACACGAAAATCGCTCACGACATCATCATGAAACGAAGCCACCCCAAGAAAAGAAACTTTTGAGATCGCGTCGGCTAATCTTCCCCCAACTTTTTTCCAAGCAATTTGATCAAATGAACAAACGGGAATTTTAATTTCGGCGATTAATTCATCCTGGGCTATCGTGGTCTTCCTAACGCCAACAATAACGTCTTGAATGGGAACCACTCTTGCTCTTTTGCTGGACATTAAGACTATCTCGGCATCAAGAACATACAAACCAACAAGCGAATCTCCCGCTGGAGAAGCATTGGCAATATTGCCGGCGATGGTGGCCAAATGACGAATTCCGGGCGCTGCCATTTCTCCAATTATTGTTTTAAGGGCGCGTGGTGTTAAGGGGTGATGAAGTATATCTTCTAAAGGGGTCATCGATCCAATTTTTATAAAACCATGTTCTTGTTTTATGTATTTTAGCTCTGGCAAATTGAACAAATATATCATGTCCGCATTAAAATTAGCCGCTATTCCTGCTGGTGACCTTCGTTGTATCATCATGTCAGTCCCTCCGGCGATGATCTTGAAGGTGCCGGTTTCTAGATGAATCAACGCTTCTTGTAGCGATGAAGGAATTACATGTTTTACCATAAGCCTTCACCTCGCTTCATCGCTAACTGAATCGCTTTAACAATCATGTTATAACCAGTACACCGGCATAAATTACCAGAAAGGCCAATTCGGATTTCCTCTTCGGTTGGATGAGGATTATGTGATAGCAAACTTTCGGCGGCCATAATCATACCCGGAGTGCACATGCCACATTGAGAACCACCTTCATCATGAAACGCTTCTTTTAAAACTTCATAACGCTTGGTGGTGCTAAACCCTTCAATCGTGACGACATCCTGGCCATGAACGTTTCCAAGCGGAATGCAACAACTATTAGCCACGCTACCATTTAATAATATGGAGCAAGCGCCACACTCGCCTTCGCCACAACCTTCCTTGGAACCAGTCAATTTAAAATGATCCCTTACCACATCTAATAGGCGCATGCCCGGGCTAAGGTCGACGGTAACAAGTTGATGATTTAGTGTAAATGTGATTTTATTCATGGGCTAATAACTCCATTATAGATTCGCTTGTGGCGGGAATCTTGCGTATGGGCCGCTTTATGGCCATCTCAATTGCCAAAGCGACGGCTGGAGCACCACCAACTAGTGTCAACTCGCCAACTCCTTTGGCCCCATAAGGGCCAAACGCAAAGGGATTTTCAGAAAGAACCGTTTCCATCTTGGGCAAATCAAGCGAAGTGGGAATAATATAATCCGTAAAGTTTTTCTGAGCCAATTTGCCAAGTTGGTGATTCATCACCTCTAAATAACCATAGGCGATGCCCTGAGTGATGCCGCCCTCTGCTTGTCCGATGACGATGCGTTCATCAATCGCTTTACCTACATCATAGATAGCCCATATGCCTACAACTTTTGTTTGATATGTAATTGGTGAAACACTGACTTCGACGATATTGACTCCCCATGAGTAGGCCGGATAGGCATCGCCATGCATCGTATCTTCGTTCCAGCGAATGTATTCCGGTTGCTGATATTGTTCGACTATTTCTTGGACTTCATGAACTTTCCAATTATCTTTAAGTTTTTTGGCCGCCCTCGCTAAAAGACCACCAACAATCATCATCGTTCGGGAGGCGACTGTCGGTCCGGAATCTGGGACAAAATCAGTGTCGGGATTATCAAATGTCACTTGACTATCCCTTACTTCGAGCGTGGCAGCCACGACATGTTTTAAGGTTGTCTTGCATCCCTGCCCCATGTCAACCGCGGCTACATAGATGAAAATATGATCATGCTCGTCCTTTTTTATTTTCACCTTTGCTTTAATATGCGTGCTTTCCCCACTTCCCGTAAAGCCGCAACCATGGAGGAAGAAACTCATGCCAATCCCTCTAAATTGGGAGGTCTTGTAAGCTGAATATTTCTTATCGAATGAGGAAATTTCTTTGGCGCGCTTTATCATCTCTTTCATGATAATTGGATCGCGGAATGTGCCACTGGTGGATGTTTTATCGCCCTGTTTCGCAAGATGTTTCATTCTAAAATCAATCTCATCGACACCGATATATTTAGCGATATGGGTCATAAACATCTCAATCGCAAATATCATCTGGGGAGCTCCAAATCCCCTAAAAGCGCCGGTGGGAACGGTATTGGTGGCAAAAACATCACCGCTTACTTCGAGGTTATCAATCGTGTAAGCGCCAGTGATAGCAATCATCGATCGCGCTAACACAACTTCGCTTAAGCCAATATAAGCGCCACCATCGAGGGATACATGAGCTTTGATAGCTTGCACACGATTGAATTTATCAATAGCGCCCACAAGATGTATTTTGGATGGATGGCGTTTCGTCGTGACAATCATATCTTCTTCACGTTCAAAGATCAGTTTGATTGGTTTTTGAATCTTTTTCACCGCCGTGGCCAATTGACACGCGATTGTGGATGGGAATTCTTCTTTGCCACCAAAGGCGCCGCCAACGACCGATTGAATAACCCGCACCTGCTGGTCGTGATAGCCAAGGCAGCGGAGCACAGCATTTTTCACATAGTAGGGACATTGAATCGAGCCAATTAAGGTAATCTTATCTTCCCCTTCAGGATAGGCAATCATCCCTTGTGGCTCAATATACGCTTGTTCTTGATATCCGGTTTCGCAGGTGTCTTCATATAAAAGGTGCGCTGTTTCAAAAGCTTCAAGCGCGTGACCTTTTTTAAATGATTTATGGACCTTGCTATCAGAATATGAAAATACTGGTGGCAATTCTTCGTATGTAATTTTTATTGTAGAAATGATGTGCTCAATCTTTTCTTTGTCTGGGCCCACAACAAGCATAATCGGTTCGCCAATATAATTAACAGTGTCGACTGCGAAGACGGGCCAATCTTTGAAGATCATCGAAACATAGTTTTCCATGATTACATCGTGATGGTCAACAATAAAATATCCTTCCTCTATTGAGGGAATTTCAATTGATTTTATATGACCATGGGCGATTTTAGAGCGCACAGTCTTGGCAAAAAGCATTCCGTCCATCTCGATATCCGCAACATAAATTGCCTTGCCAGAACACTTCTCGTCATGATCTACTTTGGGACTTGATTTATTTGGATCGAACACGTTTTAACTCCTCACTTCATAATAATCGCTTTTGTGGGACATTTTGTCACACAAAGGCCGCAATTAAAGCATTTAGTGGCGTCAAAGGTAATCTGGTCCCGCATCGTAATTGCAAAATATGGACATACTTTAACGCATAAATCGCATTTGATGCACTTTTCGGGGATAAGTTCGGGGACGTTAGCCTGATATTTGACCGGGTTGCAAAGATTTGTAGCAATCACTTCTTTAACCGAGTGAAAACCATACTTTTCTAATGCCTTCGGTAAATCGGCAATAATGTTTGAATAAAGTTGTTTGCCCCGTAATAAAGCCGCGGATAACATTTGGACAGCGCTGGCTCCCGCTAGGAGAAATTCGATAACATCATCAGCGGAAGCGATGCCACCGACACCAATTACCGTTAAACTCGGTTCCGCTTGTTTAATCGTATAAACAGTGGCTAATGCCAGGTTTTTAATGACGGGTCCACTCGTCCACACGAACCCCTTATCATTGCCATATTCAATTTCTCGCGTCTTGATATTAATCTTCATGGTGGGGCCAAGCGAATTAATAGCAACCACGCCATTTGCCCCATGTTCTTTAATCGTTTTGGCAAATAAATCGGGATGGGGAATATGAGGACTAATTTTCATATAGATTGGCTTTTTAGTATGTTTTCTAATCGTAGCTACCGTTTCACCGACCACGTTTAAATCAGTACCAACATAATGTGTCGATACCTCAAAGGCATCAGCAAAAGGATCAAGCAGAGGAATCAACTCTTCCATATCTTCTTTGGTATAACCTACGCTAATGATTAAAGGCCGTCCATCGCTTTTGCGCTTAAAATCAGGCAAAAAGTGATTGATCCACATTTCTTTGGGGAATTCGCTCCAAAGTTCGCTATTCATGACATATTCGCGGTCGCCATAAATGCAGGGCTTCGGAATATGGGCATCTTTAGTGGATATCGTCTTCGAAACGATGGCGCCACATCCTTGTGCTTCAAGAAACATCATCTTCTCATCATCGCCCACAAGTGGCCCAGCCGCCGGCATTAAGGGATTGTTAAGTTTTAAACCATCAAATGAAGTTTTTAAATCCATATTATTGCTCCTGTTTAATATCGTCCCAAAGCCGTTTGCTAATGGTTTTGGCATTTTCGTATTTTGTCATAACTTCAGCGTCTAATAAGCGATAATCCTTGATTCGTTGACATCCCGCCGTATAGACGAATCGCGGTTTTAAGGCCAAGAAAAGTCCAAAAAAAACATGTCCAAAGGCATTTGTCGCATCCATCGGTGCTGGAGCAACATAGGGAACAACCATAAAGTCAGCAACATAGCCTGCTTCTAAACGGCCAATACGTTTATTGAATAACCGACTTACATATTCATAAGTGTGATTAATCAATGTCAGCAGATGGTCAAGATTAAATTTTGTCGGTGACTCATAACGATGGTGCATCGCAAAATACAGCGAGGCATATTCGCTCGCCATCGCATGAGAAATACCATCATTTCCAATTATTACAGGAATTCCAGCGTCCATAAATTTTAAAATATTTGGCAATCCAACAGCGTTATTTAAATTCGATGTGACATTACAAGCAATTACAGCGTTTCTCTTTCTAATAATTGCTATTTCTTCATCATTCACATGGACGGCATGCACGATGATGCTATCGGGATTAATTAGACCAAAATCATCCAGCCGATTAATCACGCGTTTGGAATGTTTTTCCATACAATCAGTTTCATCCATCGCGCTTTCCGCGACATGGATATGGATTGGATATTGACCAAGCTTTTCTTTTACTTTGGTCAAAGTTTCATCTTTTAAAGTTAACGAAGCATGAAGCCCAAATAGTCCTCGATTATCGCCTTGTTGATGGCTTTCGATAAATGAGACGTTCTCTTCAATCGCCTGCGCCGTATCAAAGCGATCGCTAACCTCGAAGGCAAAGGCACCACGGATTCCCACTTCATTGACCCCTTCTTCTAGCTTAGTTAATGAACCGGTGATATCCCCACCACTCGCATGATGATCGATAATGGTGGTTACCCCATTTTTGAGAAAATCGACACCCGCTACTAGTGAAGAATAATACGACATTTCATTGTCGATATGACGATCGATTTTCCACCACATTTGTGCGAGAATTTCTTTAAAGTTCCTAGGATTAAATGGCAACGATAATCCTCGGGCCAGCGTTGAATAAATGTGAGTATGGGCACAAACGAGTCCCGGCAGCACAATGTGACCATGCATATCAATTTCAAAAGTCCCATCGGCAACATATTCCGACATCAGCCCGACCTTAATGATTGTTTTGTCAAACACCATATAACCATTTTGGATATAGCGATGGAAATCATATATTTGTGCATTGACGATGACTTGTTTCATAACTCGCCCCCTGCGACTAGCCAGCACCCAGTTGATTCGAGTAATTTTTTATCTTTCAAAACAAATTGACCGCGAATCATCACATGATCAAAGGAGCCACTGCTTGGTAATCCCTCATACAAATCATAATCGGTACGGCCGTGGTGTTTTTTAATTACTTGGCCTTGAGTAGCCTTAAAGAATGATAAATCGGCATCGAAGCCAGCCTTGATTTCTCCCTTGTTGGGCAATTTCATAACCTTGGCGACCCGAGAACTCATGCGCATAATCGCATCTTCGCCATATACTTGGTACATCACATTATAAGAATGTTCGATACCGCCAATACCAAGCGGTTTGCCTTTTAGTAATGTGCCGCGTTTGTCTTTAGTATTAAACGCACAGTGATCTGTTCCAAGTGTATAAACATGGTCTTTTAATCTTCGCAACAGTGCCACTTCTTCAATTGATCGCAAGGGCGGCGCGCATGTATAAAGCTGTCCGTTTTTGCCCTTTAATGTTTTGGCGGTAAACATGAAATATTGCGGACAACTTTCAATGAAAAAATGACGATTAATAATATCCGGATAATTTTCAAGAAGCGCTTGAAGCGTTGCTCCGCTGCTAAGATGGACCATGTATAAATAGCCACCATAGGCTTTAACGAATCCCGCCAATTTCAAGGCTTCACTAACTTCGCTAATTGTGGGACGGCTCTTTGGTAGTTCGTTATATGTAAAACGCGGATTTAGGTCAATCATGTCGTCATTTTCGACATGCGCCATGATGAGAATCTCGTGCTTTTTCGATAGTTTGAGTAGTTCGATTATGTGTTCATCGCTTGTTCTTCGGCCCGAATCTGAATAGGTTGTGAATAACTTTAATGTGCGCATGCCCAATTCCTTCATCTTGAGCACATAAGCTTCCAAATCGCCATCGGGAGCTTTAATAGTAGCGTGAAAATGATAATCGACATGGCACATTTTAGCTTCTTCCATTCGGCGCCGAAATGCCATTTCTAGGTCTTTGGCATTACTGGTAGGCTCTAAAAAATCGATGATGGTCGTGACTCCCCCGTATATAGCACTGCAACTTCCCGAGGCAAAATCATCGCGTGAGCGAATTAACCCCAGCTCAAGATCGAAATGCACATGGGGATCAATTAGACCCGGCAATACTTCATAACCTGCAGCATCAAATGCTTTCTTTGCTTCGTGAATTGTTTCACTAACGAGGGCAATTTTTCCATCTTGAAGATAAATGTTGGTTACCTCAAAGCTACCATTATGAAATACAGTTCCATTTTTTATTAATAAATCAAACATGGTTCGTGCCTTTAACATTAATAATATCAACCGGTTCCAGATTGAAATAATCAATAATCTCATTAGCTAAATTTTGATGACATGTAAAATAAGCTTCAAGTTTATGCCTAACGATTGTCTTGATAATATCGTGATATCCGTGTCCATTCAATTCATAGCGGCCAATTTCATCGATATAGATGGGAGTGACGTTATTTTCAATCAAGGCATGCAAATACTCTAAAATATTATTGAAAACTGCTTGATCAAAAATATAGGGACCAATGCGTCCAATTTGTTCAAATTCATCCATATATTTTAATTCATGTTTCATAAATGTTTGCGTGATGCCACTTGCCAGAAAGTGGGCATTAAATCCAATAATTTCTGGACCTTCCATTACCTTTAAAGCAATCACGCCATCACCAGAATGATGAGATTGATAATGATTTTGAAGATACCAGGTTTTACCCGCATTAATTTCACCAATAACGAGATGCAGCATCAGTTTTCTCCCGCATATGACGGATAGAGGTCACACCATGGTGTAGCGATAAAATTTCTGAAGCAATCGAAAGAGCAATATCCTCTGGAGATCCTCCACCCAGTTCGAGTCCAATTGGAGCATAGAAATAAGACAAGTCAACGTCGCGACCAAATATTTGATAAGTTGCATCTAAATATTCGTAAAGTTTTTCGAGCGAACAGAGCATGCCAACATATTTTGGGTGCAATTTCTTTTCGATTATTTTATTGATGACATGGTAATCGTGAAGATGAGAAGGTGTGCACACCACGACAAAACTATTGTCCTTTATCCCAAATTCATCGATGAAATTAGTAAATTTTGAAAACACTTTGGCATCGCCGCCAACAAATTCATCAATGATGTTTTTCCGTTCATCAATAATCGTGACATGAAAATTTAAGGGGGTTAATACTTTGCATAAAGCGGCACCGACGTGACCGCCACCAAATATGTAAACAAAGTTCCGGACACCGATGAATTCATAAAACAAAGTGACACTGCCTCCGCATACCATGGGCAAAGTGACAGAATAAGGCTCGTGTAAATTCTTGTCGAGCGTGTATTTTTCAGTCAAATGCGTGCGCGTTTTAAACACGTCCTGGCTCCGTTTAAGGGCATAGCGCTCTAGAGAGCCACCGCCAACCGTACCAAACGTTAACTCATCACTTACGACAAGCATTTTCTTGCCGATGTCGGATGGTCCTTCACCAACTTTATCGATGACCGTCACTAAAACGAGGTCATGACCTTCTTGGCGCATTTTGACGATTTTTTCGTATAAATCAACCATATTAAATTAATGGCATAACCACGACGATAAGTGCCGCTAGCAGCATGGAAAATGATAATAACCAGTGCGACTCAAATTCAAGGTTAACTTTCCGTTTAAGTCCAAGTTTTGCTAAGAAAGCGACGAATAAGATTCCTGTTTCCATTAATCCATACAGGAATATAAACGATAAGGTGGCTTGGCTACTAACTAGTTGTGAAAATGGGAAACCCGTAAGCGCATGGTTAATCGCAATATTGGCGATAAACAAGGCGCGCCATCCAAATGAAAGTGAAGCGATGCTTAAAATTTTATAGCCGATTTGTTTTCGTTCGAACACCTTCACAAATGAAAATACAAGCAGTGATTGGAGCATAATGGCAATCATCGGATTATAAGTTTTGATTGGTAATAAACTCGGCATAAAGAAATTAATGCTTTTAATTGAAGCCGCTATTAAGGCGACTAAAAGAATGGCTGAAGGTGATTTGGTGTTGCGATAACTCCAATACATGATTATCGCGGCGATGGGAAACATCACGCTCCCAGAAAATAGTGGTGGCAAAAATTGGAGACCATAGCCTAAACTGGCTTCGAGCAGTCCCCATAACGCCCCAAAGAAAATGATGTTCAGAATAAGTGATTTCTTGCTTTTCATAATTATTGCTCCTTTAATTTATTAGCCATCATGGCTTTAAATATCTTTTCTGGTGTAATCGGTAAGCGATTGATGCGAACGCCGACAGCATTATAGATCGCATTTGCCAAAGCTGCTGGGGGTGTGTCAATACCAATTTCGCCAACCGACTTAGCGCCAAATGGTCCCGATTCTTCATAGCTATTAGCAAATTCGGTTGTTAATTTTCCAATTGTGGTATTTGTGGGAATCTTGTAAGTCAGCATGCTGTCTGACAAAAGGCGACCCTTTGGGCTGTATTGCACCTGTTCATAACCGGCCATGCCTAGCCCTTGGACAATGCCACCCTCAACCTGCCCTTTAGCAAGCATGGGATTAATCGTCGTGCCGCAGTCGACGACACTGACATATTCTTTTACTTCATATTCACCGGTTTCCGTGTCCACTTCCACTTCAATAAAGCCTGTCATAAACGGTGGGGGCGATTTGTGGCCCACATAACTGCTCGTGGAGGTTAATTGTTTCTGGTCGTGGTTATAGTAAAGGCGGTTAGAAAGATTTGATAAAGTAATTGATAAATCGCCACTAGTAAATATGTTACCATCAAAATTAACTGAATCTAAATCGACATTTAAGGCAATGGATGCTTCTTTAATCAACATGTTTTTCATGTTATTAGCCGCTCTTAAAACGGCATTGCCAGAAACAAATGTCGTGCTCGAGGCATATGCACCTACATCAAATGGCGTTAAATCGGTGTCTGAAGAATAAACGACCACTTTATCGATGGTAGTAAGCAATTCCTCAGCGGCAATTTGCGCTAATACAGTGTCGCTTCCTTGCCCAATATCTGTGGCTCCAATCGTCAAATTATAGAATCCATCATCGTTTAGTTTTATTGTGGCCGCGCCCATATCAATTAAAGGGATGCCACTGCCTTGCATGGCAATGGCCATACCAACGCTTCGCACTTTATGTTCATTGATTTTTTGGTGGGGAAATTTCTTATCCCATCCAATTAATTCCTTACCACGAGTTAAACAATATTCTAATTTGCACGTATCCATATTCATGGCCGTGCCCGCAGTTCCTTCGCCCATGATGGCAAAGATGGGACTAGTTTCCCCTTCTTTCATCATGTTTTTGGCGCGAAATACCGTCGGGTCAATTTTTAATTTGGCACATAAAACATCAATTGCCGATTCGAGGGCAAAGTTACCTTGGATGGCCCCATATCCTCTAAATGCGCCGGCAGATACATGATTTGTATAAACAACTTCGCCGCCAAAACGGACGGCTTTAACCTTGTTGTATAATGGTAATACTTTTGATCCGGTCACCATATAGACTGTTAAAGCATGCTCGCCATAAGCACCAGTATCTGATAGTACATGGCAATCAATCGCCGTTAATACCCCATCTTTAGTGGCCCCTAATCGCATCGATAATTTCATTGGGTGGCGGGTGTAACTTGAGGCAAATACCTCTTGACGCGTAAATACAATTTTTGATGGTTTGCCAGTGCGTAGCGTTGTGAGGGCGACAAACATTTCGCCATGTAGCGCTTGCTTACCTCCAAAGCCGCCACCAACGCGCGGTTTGATAATTCTGATCCGGCTGATTGGTAGGCCTAATGTTTGCGAAAGAATTCTTCGCACATGAAATGGGGTCTGTGTCGATGTATAGATGACAAGACGATTATGGTAATCAAGTCGCGCATTCGCGGTATGCGGTTCCATCATCACATGAGACTGCGCTTGAGTATAGAAGTCATGAGCAATCGTTACTTCGCTATTTGCGAGTTCACTTTCGACATTGCCCACTTCCATCTTGTAAGCGGCCGCCATGTTGCGTTTGGGATCAAACCCAATTGGAAACATTTCGCGAATTCCTTCCTCGGGATGAATGATTGTTTGGTGATCAAGGGCGGTCTCAAAATCCAAAATCGGTTCATAGATTTCGTATTCAACCTTAATTGACTTTAAAGCTTGTTCGGCGATTTCTTCATCTATCGCCGCTACCGCGCATACTTCATCGCCGACATACCGCACATATTCATCGAGAATGAATTTGTCGTGAGGAGATGGCTCGGGAAAACCTTGACCCGCTCGTGTAAACGAAACATGGGGGACATTAGCGTGCGTCAAGACAATAGCGACGCCCGGAAGGGCTTCGGCAAGTGATACATCAATGGATTTAATCTTGGCAAACGCATGGGGGCTTCTAAGTATTTTTATAACGAGGCTATGTGGATCGGCAAGGTCATCGGTAAAAGCGCGCCGACCTTGCATGATGCCCTTTCCATCGAGGGAGGGCGTTTTGTGATTGACGACCTTCATTTTTGATCCTCCAAATAACGCTTGATTGCAATAAATTGCGCCTGATAACCAGAGCAGCGACACAAATTGCCACGGACATACTCTTTTATTTGTTTGTCGGAGGGATGTTTAATTTCATGTTGCAGGGCATAGATTGCTAACGCCATGCCGGGATTACAAAATCCACATTGATCGGCACCTTCATGACCAAAATAATCGCTAATGCGCCCAACCGCCGCTTGTATTCCTTCAACCGTGGTTATTTCGTGGCCATCAGCCCGTACCGTAAGAAGTGAACAACTAAGAACTGGTTTGCCATCAAGCAGAACGGTGCACACGCCACAGCTTGATTCATCACAACCTTTTTTAACGGACACGATTTGATGATTGCGAAGTGTATCTAACAAAAATTCTCCAGGCGCTACTTCAAACAGTTGCGATTGGCCGTTAAGCATAAAATTAACTTTCATACGTTAATACCTCCATAAGTCCTCGCTTTATATGAGCTTTTGCTAGGGCAATCCGGTATTCTGCACTGGCAGCGTTTGTGGATAAGAATGTGATTTCTTTTAATATCATCTCGGTCGCCTTTTGAATGTCATCTTCCGTTATTTGTGAATTATTAGACAGAAACTTGCTCGCTTCAATTGCCAGTTGGCCAACTCCAGGTCTTGAACCAACCGCAATGCGAATGTCGCCTTTGAAAGCGGAAATAGCCATATTCAAAATCGCAAAATCGAGTGGCGTCACCGAAATCTTCTTAAAAAATCCATTTAAATTTCTTTTTTTAATGGTTATTTTTGTCAAAATCGTTTTTAATTTTCCTGTTTCTTGGAGGTAAGATGGTAAATCGATTGTCCTATCCGGAAAAAATGATAGGGAGACATCCAGCGTCAATAAAGGCGTAATAATGTCGGAAAAAGGATATTTTCCCGCAAGACATCCGCCAATAGTAACCATGTTTCTTAGAGCCACGCCCATGATGGAACCGCTCGCTTTGCTTAAAAATCCTTGTCCTAGATTAATAATGGAAGGATGCGTTTCCATGTGTCGTAGCGTAGTCATTGCACCTATAATAATTTCCTCACTCGTCTCATTGATGAAATCGAGCCCGAGACCATTCAAATCAACGAGTTTATTGATGGGGCCATTAATTTTTTTGAGCCATAAACCACCGCCCAAAATAGCATTGCCCGGTTCATCGATAAAGACTTTGTAGGCATCTTCAAGTGTTGCCGCTTTATAGTATTGATTTACTTTCATGCAATTAATCCTTTCATCATCTGTTCAATTGTTGGAAATCGCTGATTGTGTCAATATCAATCAAAATTTGAGGATCATTAGTAACTAAAGACTCAAAACCTAATTTATTGCGGAACTGTTTTAAATTTGATGTTGCTGGTTCCTTCATTAACAATTGTTTCAATTTGTGACGAAGAAAAATCGGGTGGCCATTTTTGCCATTAAATGAGGGAACGCGAATATCACAAAAACCTTTAAGCAATCTAACGTAAGTATCTGTTGATACAAAGGGACAATCACCCGGCAAAATAAAAAAGTCATCTTCAATAAATGGTAATGCCTTAAGGATTGAAGAAAACATTCCTTGCTTATAATCGGGATTGTGAATAAGCGTGACTTTTTGTAGTTCGCCAAGGGCTTGCCTAATCTCCTGATCATAATGACCGGTAACTACGATAATTTTTGAGACTGAAGCAGCCATGCCATTAATCGCATGCATAAGTAAAAATTGTCCCTCATGTTTTAAAAGCATTTTGTTAGTCTGGGCTCGGCTGGCCTCACCTGCGGCCAAAATAATTCCTTGTGGCATGCCTGCTCCTTTATCCTTATTTTTTAATTGACGATTATCACTAGCTCGTTGACTCATCTTGCTCAACTAACTAGTCGATAGGTTCACCATTAACACATAAAAGTATATATAAAGAATAACGTCATTACAAATAGGAGTTTAAAGCGCTTTCACGAAACGCTAAAAACTCATCGTTCAATTGTATCAATCGCTAATAGTCGTTATAATTTACCTCGAGGTATCGCTATGAGTCGCTATGTCATTTCATTAGGTGGTAACGCCCTTGGGAATACTGCCGAAGAGCAACGCCGTCTCGTCCAAGGAGTTGCCAAGCCAATCGTCGCCTTAATTAAACAAGGTCATGAAGTCGTGATTGTTCATGGAAATGGACCTCAAGTAGGTATGATTAATCTTGCCTTTAACGAAGCCCCTTCCACACCCGAAATGCCACTCCCAGAATGTGGCGCCATGAGTCAAGGCTACATTGGTTATCACATTCAAAATGCCTTGCAAAACGAACTCGTTTTAAACAATTTCGATAAGAAAGTCGCCACGATTGTTACTCAAGTTGAGGTATCGGTTACCGATCCTTTGTTTAAAAATCCCAGCAAACCAGTTGGGTCATTTTATTCCAAGGATGAGGCCGAGGCCATCGCTAAGACTAAGGGTTATGTCATGAAGGAAGATAGTGGGCGGGGATATCGGCGCGTCGTTCCTTCGCCTCTTCCTATCGATGTAATTGAAAAAGATATGATAAAAACTCTCATTGCAAGCCATCATGTGGTCATCTGCGCTGGGGGTGGCGGAATCCCGGTAATTAGAAATAATGGTCAACTTGAAGGCGTGGCGGCGGTAATTGATAAAGATTACGCCAGCGCTAAAGTGGCCGAATTAATTAATGCCGACATTCTTGTAATTTTGACCGCGGTCGATCACGTATTTATCAACTTCAATACGCCGAATCAAAAACGGCTTGAAATTATTTCCAAAGATGCGATTCACTCATTAATGGACCAAGGCCATTTTGCTAAAGGAAGCATGTATCCTAAAGTCCAAGCTTGCTTAAATTTCGTTAATAGCGCGCCGCATAAAACAGCAATTATTAGTTCACTTGAACGGGCTATAGAAGCATTCGAACAATCTTGTGGCACAATTATCAAATCATGACCAAAATTCTTGAAGTCCATAATCTCCAGAAAAACTTTGGACCCATCAAGGCTGTCGATGATATTTCTTTTTTTATGGAAGAAGGAAAATTATTCGCCTTTCTTGGTCCCAATGGCGCTGGCAAATCAACGACGATTGACATTATTTGTACATTGTTACAACCCGACGCGGGCGAAGTTCAGGTAAATGGGCATAAACTAGGCCACCATGACGATGCGATTCGTTCTTCAATTGGGGTCGTATTCCAGGATGGCTTTCTTGATCCACTTTTAACTGTAGCCGAGAATATCAAAACACGGGGTAAATTTTATGGCCTGTTTGGCAAGCGGCTCGAAGAGTCGTTTAATCGCGTCGTAGCCGCCACGGATGTCGGTGAATTTTTACACCGACAATATCGAAATTTATCAGGTGGTCAACGAAGGCGGGCCGATATCGCTCGCGCCTTAATTAATACACCCAAAATCCTCTTTCTTGATGAACCGACCACAGGTCTTGATCCACAAACGCGAATGAAAGTGTGGGAAACGATTATAAAGATGCAAAAAGAGACGAACATGTCGGTCTTTTTAACCACGCATTATATGGAAGAAGCCGCTGAAGCCGATTATGTCGTCATTATCGATAAAGGCAAAATCGCGGCGAAAGGGACTCCGCTTGATTTAAAGAAGGATTTCGCCAAAGACACGCTTCGACTAGTGTTTGATGACCTCCCAAACCTGACAAAGGCTCTTGATGAGCATCGCGTGATTTATGAAACTCGGCCCCAGGAAATCGTTATTAAATTGGATGCCACGATGGGTGCGTTGGCCATTTTAGAATATGCCCGCCCCTTCATCAGAGGATTCGAAGTTTTAAATGGCACGATGGATGATGTATTCATCGCTGTTACGGGCAAGGAGATGCGCCCATGATCAATTTTACAATAAGAAACATCAAAGTGTATTTCCGCGATCGCCTCGCTGTTTTCTTTTCTTTGCTCTCCGTCATTATCATCTTCTTACTTTATGCTTTGTTTCTAGGCGGAAGTTGGATGTCAGCTGTGCCCGATCAAGTTAGTAATGGCCAATCGTTGCTCGACTCCTGGTTAATGGCGGGAATTTTGGCGGTCATATCATTGACTACAACTACGGCGGGATTTGGTACGATGGTTGATGATAAAGTTAAAAAAATATACAAGGATTTTGCATCTTCCCCCATGAAAAGAAGTCATATTGTTGGGGGCTATATTTTGGCATCATATTTCATTGGTGTCATTATGTCATTACTAGCGTTAGTGTTTCTTGATTTTTACCTTCTGTTAAGGAATGGGTTTATCCTTGGTCTGATTCCTACAATTGAAGCCGTCGGTCTGATTCTTTTATCAACATTAGCCAACAGCACGATGGTGTTTTTCATCGCCAGCTTCATAAAATCACAAACCGCGTTTGCCACATTCAGTACAATCCTTGGAACCCTGATTGGTTTTTTAAGTGGCATCTATATGCCCGTGGGCATGTTTCCCCCGGCCATTCAATTTGTTATTAAACTAATCCCCGTATCGCATTCTGCGGCCTTATTCCGGCGCATCATTATGTCCGAGCCAATGGCCATCGCTTTTAATGGTGCGCCAAGTGAGGTTATAACTTCATTTGAGATTGATATGGGCATTTCATTCTCAATTGGAAACTTCACTTTCTCACCATTGATCCAGTTAGGCATTTTGTTTGGCACCGCTATTTTGTTCTTCGGATTATCATTATTAGTAGTGTCCCGAAAAACCCATTAATTTCTTTATTTTCATGATTTTGTTAGCGTCTATGTTTGGAAAATCGATGTTTTTCTTATACAATTAAAAGAACAGCAATAATGGAGGAAAAGTTATGTCCATCAAGAAGTATAAATCCGAACCTTTAAGCGATTTTTCTAATCCCGATGTCGAAACCCAATTTGTCGAAGCGCTAAACACCATTAGGCGTCAGTTGGGGAAAAAGTACCCTCTAAAAATAGGCGATCAGGTCATTAAAACTAAAAACTTAATCGCTTCCAACAACCCAAACTCAAAACAAGAAATTGTCGGTTGGATTTATCAAACGACGATGAAAGAAGCCGATCTAGCCATCGAAACCGCGAAAGAAACATTTAAAGTTTGGTCAAAAACCGATTTTAAATATCGTTCATCAATTATGCTAAAAGCCGCCAAAATCATGAAACGCCGCAAATATTTACTCGCGGCGCTAATGGTCCTAGAAGCTGGCAAGACTCGCGTTGAAGCCGATGCCGATGTTGCTGAAGCCATTGATTTTTTAAATTACTATGGATTACAAATCCTTGATGTCGCCAAAAAGGGGGATCTCGTATTTAGTCGTCCTGGCAAGGAAATCAATACATATAAATACGTACCACTTGGAGTAGGGGCCGTCATCGCTCCTTGGAATTTCCCGCTTGCCATTTTAACAGGTATGACTTCCGCTTCAATCGTGGCGGGAAACACCGTGTTATTAAAACCAGCATTAACGACCGGGGTAATCGCCCACTTTTTCTTCGATATTATGAAGAAGGCCGGTTTACCCGCGGGCGTAATTAATCTAGTCCCGGGCTCAGGTTCGACAATTGGAAGTTATTTTGTCAGTCACAAAGATGTTGCCTTCATTAATTTCACTGGATCGCGAGAAGTCGGTTTAAATATCGTCGAATCCGCCGGAAAACAAGACGACAATCGAAAAGTGATTAAACGTGTCATGGTGGAGATGGGTGGGAAAGACGCCATGATTGTGAGTCGCCACTTTGACATTAAAAAGGCGGCGACAATTGTAATTCAATCGGCATTTGGTTTCAGTGGCCAAAAATGCAGCGCCGCCTCACGCGCCATTGTCGATCGCGCCGTCTATAAAGAATTCCTTGCGGAATTAAAGAATCAAATTTCCAATATGAAAGTTGGAAAAACGGAGAATAAAGAAGTTTATATGGGGGCCGTCAACGACCAATCAGCCTTCAATAAAATAAAGGAATACATTGAAATTGGAAAAACCGAAGGAAAATTGTTAATCGGCGGTCACCTTGACGATTCCGAGGGTTACTTGATTTATCCAACAGTATTTTATGATGTTTCCCCGCAAGCTCGTATTAGCCAAGAAGAAATTTTTGGACCAGTACTCGCAGTAACTCCTTATGACACAATTGAAGAGGCGGTAAAAATTGCCAATGACACCGATTATGGTTTAACAGGGGGCTTCCTTTCAACAGATAAGGATGAAGTAGACTATGTTAAACAAAATTTCTTTGTAGGAAATTTATATATTAACCGAAAATGCACGGGCGCCCTCGTTGGTTTTCAACCATTTGGCGGTTTCAAAATGAGTGGCACTGACGCGAAGGCTGGCGGTCCTGATCATTTGCTATTATTCATGCAAGGACAAACGATCACCGAAGCTCTTTAATTACTTCAATATTCAAACTTTTTAAGGACTGCTTTCACCCATTTTTCCATTTGGATGAAGGGTAATTTTTGATGGTTTTTTTATTAATGTCTATTTAAAAATTATCATAAAAATGTTATAATAATATAATAATTAAAACATACGATAATTGTTTCCGAGGAGGGACAAATAATGCTCGTTTTTGTTTATGGGACGCTAAAACGTGGTTTTGGTAATCATGGCGTAATGCTTGCGGCCGGTGGCCAATATGTTGGAAATTCCATCATTAAAGACTACGCGGCCATTAATGTTCCATGGTTTCCTTATGCTATTAAGAAAGTCGGTTCTAGAATCAAGGGTGAAGTGTTTTCAATTGAGGAAAAAGGCTTAAATGATCTCGACATTTTAGAAGGATATCCTTCTCACTATAACCGTTCACTCGTCGAAACTTCTTATGGGTTTGCTTGGGTCTATCACGCCGCGGAAAACATGACCGCAAAAATTAAAAAATATGGTTTTACCGAAGAATGGTCAGCTGAACATTATGAATGAACAATTTGTCTACTACCTAGCTTATGGTAGCAACTTATCGTTACAGCGCTTTTTGCACTATATTAAAGGTGGCGAATATAAAATTACTGGTAACTACCATCGTGGTTGCAAGGATAAGAACCTATATTTCGACCAAAATAAACCCATTAAATATGTCTTAAATGACTATCGTCTAATTTTTGCCAGTCAATCTCTTAGTTGGGATGGAGGCGGGGTAGCTTTCATTGAAGAAAAGGAAAACGACAAAGTATGGTGTCGTCTTTACAAAGTATCACTTAATCAATTTATTGAAATTCAAGAGCAAGAAGGCGCGACTAGGAATTGGTATGGTCGCATCATTGATGAAGCGACGCTTGGATATATCCATGAACTCCCAATCCGTACAATTACATGTCAAAAATTTATTAACGTGTTCAATTCGCCATCAAAAAAATATCTAAATGTCATAAAATCCGGTCTCAGTGAAACCGGATTTGGCAAAGATGAAATTGATGCTTATCTGAAAACATTAAAACTAATTTAAATCATTCCATCGTCGCGAGCATAATCGCTTTAATGGTATGCAAGCGGTTTTCGGCCTGATCAAAAACAAAACTTTGATGCGACTCAAATACTTCGTTAGTAACCTCAAGTTCGCCGCTAGCAAGATGAGGATACTCCGCTCCATATTCAGTGGCAATCTGGCGTCCAACTTCAGTATCCAGTCCATGAAACGATGGGAGACAATGCAAAAATATTGCGTTTTTGCCGGCTTTTTCCATCATCTGTTTGTTTACTTGGTATTTGTGCAAAAGTGAAATACGCTTTGCCCATATCTCTTTTGGTTCGCCCATTGAAACCCAGACATCGGTATAAATCACTTCGGCGCCAGCAACGCCTTCGGAAATATTTTCCGTGAACATTAGCGTGGCCCCAGAGTCCTGGGCGCGCTTTTCGCATTCTTTGACAAGTTCCATATCGGGCCATAATGACTTTGGCGCCACAGCAGTAAAATGCAATCCCATGATTGATGCGCCGATCATTAAACTATTACATACATTGTTATGGCTATCGCCCACAAAAACTAACTTGACACCTGTCAAATGTCCCAGTCTTTCCCTGATAGTTAAGAAGTCGGCAAGCACTTGGGTCGGATGATATTTATCGGTCAGTCCATTCCAAACCGGTACATTAGCAAACTTGGAAAGTTCGATAACGTCACTATGATGATAACCTCTAAATTCGATGCCTTGGTACATCCGTCCAAGCACGCGAGCAGTATCCCTTATCGATTCCTTTGTACCCATTTGCGAACCACTTGAACCAATATAAGTTGCTGGCATCCCAAGATCGTTAGCCGCCACTTCAAAGGCACAACGAGTGCGCGTTGAATCTTTTTGAAATAAAAGGACGACTTGTTTTCCTTCCAAACGACGATGGGGAACGCCTTGTTGTTTTTCACGCTTCAGTTTGGAAGCTAAATCCAAACAACCTTGAAAATCATTCTGCGAATAATCAAGCCAGGTTAAGACGCTTTTGCCTTTAAGGTTCATATATTACGCCTGGTCAAATACGATACGGATTTTTTTAACAATTGTATCAATTTCGCTTTTCTTAATAATTAATGGTGGCGCAAACCGAATTGTGTGTTCGTGGGTCTCTTTGGCCAATACACCGATATTTTTTAAGGCTTCGGTGAATCGCCGTGCGCCACCTGCCGATTGATTTAAGGTGATGGCGATTAATAACCCTTTGCCACGAACTTCCTGAATCAATGGGCTCGATATTTTCTTAAGTTCTTTCAAGAAATACTTTCCTAAGCGAGCGCTTTTTTCTGAAAGTCGTTCGTCAATTAAAACATCAAGCGCGACGCTGCCAACGGCGCACGCTAGTGGATTGCCACCAAAGGTACTGCCATGAGTACCAGGAGTAATGACATCCATGATGTTCTTGCTTGATAAGACGGCCGAAATCGGCATTACGCCACCACCGAGCGCTTTTCCAACGATAACGATATCCGGAGTGATGTTTTCATGCATATAGCAAAAGAATTTGCCGGTGCGGCCAAAGCCTGTTTGAATTTCATCAAGGATTAATAAAATCCCGGCTTCATCGCATACGTGGCGCACTTCTTTTAAGTAGTTCTTCTTTGGTATGATGACTCCGGCTTCGCCCTGAATCGGTTCCACAAGAAAAGCGATAGTATTTGGCGTTATCGCATTTTTGAGCGCCTCAACATCGTTATAGGGAATTGTGACAAAACCGGGTGTGTAAGGCCCAAAATCATCTTTGGATTGAGGATCGGTCGACATCGAAATGATGGTGACCGTCCGCCCATGAAAATTATCGGCGCATACAATGATTTCCGCTTTATCGTGAGGAATGCTTTTCCTTTGGTACCCATACCGCCGCGCTAATTTAATGGCGGTTTCCACCGCTTCGGCACCTGTATTCATGGGCAAAGCTACTTCATATCCGGATAATCGCGTAAGTTTCTCTAAAAATGGTCCTAGTTGATCGTTATGAAAAGCGCGCGAAGTAAGTGTTACTCGATTCGCTTGTTCTTTTAACGCTTTGATAATCTTTGGATGGCGATGCCCATGATTAATCGCCGAATACGCCGAAAGACAATCAATGTATTGCCTGCCTTCGGGATCATAAACATAAATTCCTTTGGCTTTTGAAATCACCACGGGGAGTGGCTGGTAATTATGGGCTCCGAATGTCTCGTCCAAATCGATGAAATACTTTGAATCTTTACTCATTTATGAAATCCTTACCCTTTCGATAATTCTCATTCAAATAATAAAAGACATTAATTACCAACTCGTAAAAAGTCGCAAAGGGACCATGAAACAGTGTGTTTTGAAGAAAAAGGTAATCGTTTAGAAGGTTGATAGAAGTTTAATGGCTTGTTGAATCTGGTCTTCTCGATGACGACTCGACCAGTGAACAATCGTGCTTTTTTCAACATTTCCGTGCCGGAAGATAATTTCGGTTTGGGCTTGCCTCAAGGCGCGATTTCCTCCTAATGCGGCCCATCTGAAATGTTGCGTTAATAAGATATCCATTTTTTTATCGCCAAAATCGCCAATCTCCTTAATGGCTAAAATTAGCGGGGCACAAAGAGAAAATCCTTGAACCGGTCCAGCAATTATAAGGCGCTCATATTTTTTAATAGTCGTGGGAATATTTGAGATGCTGGTTTTGCTTGCATTAGTCGAAATTCGAAAAATGTCAATTACGTGTGACGCTTCATTGGCCTTTTTGAAGGCATCAATTACAGAAATAGTATGCCCGGTTTCCGAATATACAAGAATGCCAATTTCCATTATGCCTTGATAATTCGAACGCGAATTGTGCCCGGTATTTCAGAAATTTCATCAAGAAGACACCGCTTATCATGACATTCCTCGCCTTCGACAAAATCGATTAAAGTCACGCCAAACGCGTCTCTATTTTTGGTGACCGATTGCGTGATTTTTTTAGAAGTTGACACAAATTGAATCATATTCGGGCCAACCGATTCCTTACCTTCGTGAAGAATTACGATGCGGCGGCCTTCAAGTAACGGCCCCGCGCAAATATTGGGATAGTTGACTGAATTTGTAATGTTGCCATTTTCAATAAAATCAACGATTTGGTTAGCGGCCATAAACGCGCAGTTGTCCTCGGCTTCTTCGGTAGAAGCGCCTAAATGCGGAATGGCGATGACTCCTTCCATATTGACCGTTTTTGCATTGGGGAAATCGGTGACATAGCGACGGACTTTTTTACTGATTAAAGCTTCGCGCATATCATCGTCATTAACGATGGCATCGCGCGCTAGATTTAAAATAATGACGCCGTCTTTCATCAAGGCGATGGTATCTTTATTGATCATGCCTTTAGTAGTAGGAAGAAGTGGCACATTAAGGCTAATATAGTCGGCTTCTTCGAATACTTCTTCAACCGTGGCCGCCATGATCATATTATCGGGAAGTTTGCTCAAGTTATGGGGGGCTACTCCTTCGGGGGCAGCTTCATAGCCGATGACGTGCATCCCCAAGGCTCCGCCAGCTCCAGCAATGGAAGCTCCCACGGCGCCAAGGCCAATTACCCCAAGGGTCTTGCCTAAAATTTCGGTACCGGCATAAGCCGCTTTGGCTTTTTCGACCGATTTAGCAATATCGGGGTCTTGGCGATTTTCTTCAAGCCATTTCATGCCACCATGAATATCGCGCGCGGCGAGCAACATTCCAGCCACCGTCAATTCCTTCACGGCGTTAGCGTTGGCTCCCGGCGTATTAAATACGACAACCCCCATTTTGGCAAACTTTTCAAGGGGAATATTATTCACACCAGCACCCGCGCGAGCAACGGCTTTAACTTGTTGCGGCAAATCCATTTCTAACATATTGGCGCTTCTAACAAGAACGGCATCGGCTTCATTCATATCTTTGACTATGCCATATGATTTTGGGAGTGCTTTTAGACCAACGGGAGAAATATTATTTAAACAAATTACTTTGCACATGTTATTTTCTCCTACCCATGAACCTTTTCGAATTGTTTCATGAATTCGACAAGCGCTTCTACTCCTTCAATTGGCATCGCATTATAAATAGAAGCGCGCATGCCACCTACGGAGCGATGGCCTTTGAGATTATCAAAGCCCGCTTTTTTAGCTTCAGCGATAAATTGTTCGTTAAGAGTCTCATCAGGAGTCCGGAAACAGACATTCATTAACGAACGCGAATCTTTGCGAACGGTGCCTTTGAATAACTTGCTTTGATCAAGGTAATCATAGATCAGGCCAGCCTTTTTCTCATTGTGAGCCTTCATTGCTTCAAGTCCGCCAAATTTTAACAGCCATTTGAAAACGAGACCACAAATATAAATTCCATAAGCGGGAGGCGTATTATACATTGAGCCATTATCAGCATTAATCTTGTATTTCATCAATGTTGGTGTGCCTGGTAGTGGCTCATTATTAAGTAAATCTTCGCGAATAATTACAATCACGACACCAGCGGGTCCCACGTTCTTTTGGGCGCCGGCAAAAATCAGACCGAATTTGGATACATCCAGCGGTTCCGACAAGAAACTTGATGAAGCGTCATTAACTAAAATCTTATCTTTGGTATCGGGATACTCTTTGTACTTCGTTCCAAAAATGGTGTTGTTGTCGCACATATACACATAATCGGATTCGGGTGTGAATTTAAGATTATTTAAATCGGGAATATAAGCAAAATTGTCGTCAGCGGAAGAAGCGATCACATTGGCTTGCCCAAATATTTTGGCTTCTTCATAAGCCTTCTTGGCCCAATGTCCCGTCAAAATGTAATCGGCTACTCGGTTTTTCATTAGGTTCATTGGTACCATCGCGAATTGGGTGGTGCCTCCCCCTTGGAGGAATAAAATCTTATAATTGCTTGGGACATTTAAAAGCGTCCGCAAATCGGATTCCGCCGCATCAATGATCGATTGATAGACCTTGGAACGATGGGACATCTCCATGACGGATAATCCATAACCTTGGTAATCGAGCATCTCGTCAGCGGCTTGCCTTAGAACTTCCACCGGCAACACCGCGGGTCCTGCAGAAAAGTTAAAAATTCGTTTCATCTTCAATCTCCTTTATTTAATTAATTTACTTTCAAGGTAATAACGTTTTTCGACGGCGTGGCCCATGGAAAATGCTTTTCTTGGTAAAACAACGCCTTGTTCGAGATAAGCGAACACAGCTTCTTTTGTAAGCGAAGGCATGACTATTGCATAAGAATCTTTATGCATCGTGGCGATTTTAATCAGGTCTTTCTCACCATGGATATAATCGACTTCCGCCCTTGGATGAGTCTTCAAATAACCATCAATGTAGGCTTGCACCATCTTATAGGATTTGGGACTGCTGTCTGGAAGATAGATCGGAATTTTTCCATCGCTTTTTGAGTAAACATAGCTAGTTTTAGGCCCCGTCAAGTTGCTAATCAAGCCTCGTAAAAAATCTTTATCGGCATGATTGACGAAACGATGAATCGGTTCAAAGTCGAGCCCTTCATCATAAATGTTCACGGCCTCCACTAGCGAATAACGGGCTGGATGTTTCTGCTGTTCGGCAATTGATAAATTCATCTTGATATTGTTCCAGTGAACCTTGGCTGTCGCCAGTGAATGATTACCATCACCGACGACGAATAATAGCGAACTCCGATCGAGGAGCTTCATGAATGAAGCGATGATTGGCTCGGTGTCTTTAATGAAATATCCGCTCAAATGACCACCATTTTGATTTAAATCAAAATCATAAACAAGGGGAATTTGCTGCCTTTTTTCATATAAAGGTTCAATTATGTCACGTGCCTTATCGTCAAATAAGACGATAACGTGAGGGATTTCAATCGAGGCGTTTTCCCGAATTTTAAGACGTGGTGGAATCCGCTCGACAATGGTAGCTTCACTTGCGCGAATAGGTGCCCTAGTTTGAGGATCGTAGGAATATTGTTCGAGATCAATGGCAATCACGAGCCCCAATCGTTTGGGTTGAAATGGGGTGGATCGCACGACGAGGATAAAGCCACTTCCTTGCGATTCTAATAACCCCTGTTTTAAGTAAGCATCGATATTTTTATTAATCTGATTTATATAAGAGTCATGATTAACAAGCGATAAATACGCTTCAGGGAAAATGAGCCGCAGTGATGACGGCTCATCTTTAATAATCGTTTCTAGCGAATTCCAATAATCAATTTGGCTTGTGAACTGATCACAGGCGATGACGGCAAATTTAGTTAAATCTATGCCTTTTCGAGGCAATAAAATTTGAGGGGCAATAATGACGGAATCCGCCATTTAGATGACACCCTCCGCAATCATAGCATCATAAACTTTGAGGAACCCAGCGATATTAGCGCCCAATACAAGGTTTTGAGGTTGGCCAAATTTTGAGGCAGTCTCATGGCATTTTTGGAAAATGCTTTCCATAATCGCTTTGAGTTTATTATCGACTTCTTCAAAAGTCCAGCAAATATGTTGCGCGTTTTGGCTCATTTCTAAACCGGAGACGGCAACACCGCCAGCGTTAGCAGCTTTACCTGGGGCAAATAAAATGCCTTTTTCGATCAAGTATTTGGTCGCTTCAAGTGTCGTTGGCATGTTGGCTCCTTCGGCCACGAGGTAGCACCCGTTCTTAACAAGGGCTTCGGCATGCTCAATGTATATTTCATTTTGAGTGGCGCAAGGTAGGGCGATATCACAAGGAGTAAACCACATTTGTTTTGGATCGGGTTTGAACTCGACGTGTGGATACATCCGTTTGTATTCTAAAGTGCATTCGCCTTTTTCTTCTGACAAACGGTCAATTAACTCGACATCAAGACCTTTTGGATCGTGAATGAAACCATTAATATCTGAAATAGCCACAAGTTTAGCGCCTAATGAATTAGCTTTAACAGCAGCGTGTTTGCCAACTTTTCCAGAACCAGAAATAATGACACGTTTGCCAACAAGGGTATCGTTTCGGAAAGCCTTATGCATTTGTTGAACAAAATAAAGCAAGCCATAACCCGTTGCTTCTTTGCGACCAAGTGAACCGCCAAAAGAAATTCCCTTGCCGGTGAATGTACCCGTGAATTCGTTATTCATCTTCTTATACATGCCATACATGTAGCCAATCTCACGAGCTCCAACGCCTAAATCTCCAGCGGGAACGTCGCGGTTGGGACCGATATGGCGTGAAAGTTCTGCAATAAAGGATTGGCAGAACCGTTCGATTTCTTTATCGGACCGGCCCCGGGGGTCAAAGTCAGCGCCACCTTTGGCGCCACCCATCGGCAAACCCGTTAAGCTGTTTTTGAATGTTTGCTCAAAACCTAAAAACTTCATGATTGATTCATTGACGGTCGGGGAAAAACGAATTCCACCTTTGTAGGGACCAATCGCCGAATTGAATTGGACACGATAGCCATTATTGACATGAATAATGCCCTTGTCATCGGTCCAGGTGACGCGAAAAGCAATGGTTCTTTCAGGAACAACTATTCGTTCGAGAATCGAATTTTTTTCGATGTTTGGATCTTGCTCGACGAGCAATTCCATTGAGCCGAAGAACTCTTCGACAGCTTGGAGAAACTCACCTTGATGGGCGTAGTGGCTCCGGACATTGTCATAGACTTGGTTGATGTATTTACTTTTAAACAATTTGAAAATCCTCCATGATTGTTTCAATCTAATTGGAATTTAAGACAGCAATCTATCAATTTACAACTTACCTTCTTTCGCCTACGAAAGGTAAACATTCAATCTTGAAGTATTATAATGCGAAAGCGCTTTCTTATCAAGGTGTCACCGTAATAAATCGCGCAGTTTTCTGCAATTTTCCGCGCCCAAATTATATTAAACCGTTAATTCAAAAACAGACGATGAATCTTTATTTTTTCAAGGAAATCAGTGATTCTCACGAAGGTCAATCACCGTATCCGCTATATTCACGGCGTGATCCCCTAAACGTTCAATATTAGAAAGTAAATCAACGTACACCATGGCGGTATAGCGATTTTTAGAGGCCACTCCTTGTCGAAATCTTTTGATATGCCGATCGCGCGTTTGTTCGTTTAAAGCATCAAGTTCATCATCTTGAGCGACCACTTCTTTGGCCAACAAAGCATCGTTATTTCGATACGCTAATATTGATTTTTCAATCATTACAATTGCTACTTCTAACATCCTGACAAGGTCGGATTTTCCCTCATCGTTAATCTTTTCGCCTTTTTCTTCAATCGTGTCAAAAAATTCGATAAGGTTCTCGCAGTGATCGCCAATGCGTTCTATATCTTTTATAACGCGCAAGATTTGCATGAAACTATCCAACGCCTGATCTTCGAGCATCGTATTTCTCATCTGATGCATAAAATCGGATATTTGTTCATAAAGCTGATCAATGCTTTGCTCATATTGAAGGGCTTTATCATGGTCGGCAATCAACCATTCTTGAATGAAATGAGTCGTCGTTTTAGTGGCATCAAGCGCCCAAGTCGCCAGTGTTAATGATTGTTCTTTGGCAATGGCGATTAATGTGCTTGGATTAACACCTTTGATTGACCGCTTTAGTGATGAAAGGTCGACATTGATTGAATCGTGCGAGTCATCGCCTGGAATGATGATTTTTATGAATTTGACGACAATATTTATTAAAGGTAAGACTAATAACATCGCTAACACGTTAAATACAATATGAGCAATGGCGATTTCCATTCGAGGATTTACCGGCAATATATCAAATAAATGTGTGAACGCCCAATTAAGCGGCCAAAGTAATGAGAGACATAGCATTGCCCCAATAAAATTGAATAAGAAGTGGGCGAAGGCTGCCCTTCTGGCACTGACTGAGCCCCCAATCGAAGCAAGTATCGCCGTAATTGTGGTCCCAATATTGGCCCCATATAACATTGGTAGCGCCACCAATAATGTAAATGGCGTTCCGCTAGTTTCTTGGGCGCTTGCATATAGCGTTTGTAGTACGCCAATAAAAGCTGAAGATGATTGGATGGCGGCCGTGCCAAATAGACCGATAGCAAAGCCAATGAATGGATTGGAACAAGAATTGGCGATAAAATTAGTGAATTCGGGCATGACGGTTACCATTTTTAAGGCATCGCCCATCAATTCAAGCCCAAAGAATAGCGCGCCAAACCCAAAAATGACACCGCCATAGTGACGACCTTTTTGGATTGGAATAAAAAGCATTGTCAAGGCACCAATTATTAGTAAGAATGGCGCTATAAAAGCGATATTAAGACCGATGATAAAAGCCGTAATCGTCGTACCGATGTTGGCACCAATAATCACGGCGACTGCTTGGGGAAGTGACATTAGCCCAGCTTTAACAAGGGCAATGACGATAGCTGTAGTCGCCGAACTGGATTGAAGCACGGCCGTCATCAGAAACCCAAATAATGTACCCCTGATCGGTCCTTTAGTGCTTTTATCCAATAGGTGCTTTAACTTTTCGCCAGCAATCTTTTTGAGATTTTCCGGCAAAAAGTAAAGGCCAGCAAGAAAAATTCCCAGTCCACCAATGATGGTGCTCCACCACCCAAACGTACCAACAGCGGCAATTAAACTACTCGTAAATATATCCATACTTTTCTATTCTACCAAATGAAATTTAAGTATTCGCTCGAAGGTTGAATTTTCGTGATTGTTTTGAAAGGCCCTCACTCATAATATTGCTAACAAGATCGTTGTATGCAATATTTAAATAAATCTGGGACCGGCCAGAATTCTTCTTGAATATGGCTACCGACCAAACAATGTTTTCGTAATTTATGACTTGTTTGATGGTGGGCACCTCTTCGTGGTATCATAAAAAGACTTTTTCTTTGATCGTGAGCGCTTTTTTCCTCGCTTTATTTGGTTCCTGGAAATTTTCCCCAAATTAACGAGTACCTCGAAATTATAAGGATATTCTTAGATGAAGCGAGCCTTAATATCGTTGGGGTTAACCGAAAAATCGTTACACCAAACCATGACAAGAGCGATTATGGTTCGTTTGGTTGAAGAGATATTTGTCTCGCTGACAAATATCACCTTTTCGGGAGTGATGGCCTGCTAGATTATTTTAAGTTCTAAGGCCGTTTCCTTTAAAATAGCGACTGCTTTATCAATCATATCTTTCGTGTGCATAGCGTTAACCATACATCTAATTCTGCCACGACCTTTTGGAACAGTCGGAAAGACAATGCCGGAAACGAATACGCCTCGTTTCAATAATTCTTTGGAAAAAATTAATGTTTTTGCTTCATCACCAACGATGATTGGCGTGATTGGGGTTTGGCTATGACCAATGTCGAAACCAGCCTCTCTCAAACGCTTCTTAAAATAATGGGCGTTATCCCAAAGTTTATTGGTATATTCTTCGGATTCTTCTAACATCTTGAAGGCTTCAATAATTGCGGCCGCGGCTCCAGGCATCATTGCTGTCGAGAATAGTAACGGGCGACCAACATGCAATAAATACTCGCGCGCATCTTTGGAGCAGCACACATATCCACCGACAACGCCGATGGCTTTCGATAATGTTCCAATGATGTAATCAACTTGCCCGTGCAAATGGAAATGAGCGACGGTCCCGCGACCATGATCGCCCAAAACGCCCGAACCATGGGCGTCATCAACATATGTTTGGGCTTTATAAAGTTTTGCTAGTCTCACGATTTCAGGTAGGTTAGCAAGATCGCCATCCATCGAGAACACACCATCAGTGATAATCAAGACTTCTTCAAAAAGATGACGTTTTTCTTTTAAGATCCGTTCAAGGTCGGCCATATCGCTATGGCGATAGACCGCGCGGCTCGCCTTCGATAACCGCACCCCATCAATGATGGAAGCATGGTTCAATTCATCAGAAATAATAAGATCTTTTTCATCGGTTATCGCTTGAATCACGCCAGAATTGCAAGCAAAACCCGACTGAAATACAAGCGCGGCCTCTTCGCCCTTGAATTTGGCGATGACTTTGTCGAGTTCTTCGTGGATATCCATGTTGCCCACGATGGTGCGCACTGCACCGGCGCCAACCCCATATTTGTCAATCGCTTTTTTCGCAGCTTTTTTTAAGCGCGGATGATTGGCAAATCCCAAATAGTTGTTTGATGAAAGGTTAATAACTTCCTTACCATTAAGCGTAATCAAAGCTTCACACGGGGTCGCGCTTATAGGTAATACGCGATATGTTCCCGCTTGTTTCATCATCGCTAATTTTTGTTGGACTGTAGCCATTTTGATACCTCCTAAGGAATGAGCACGACTTTGCCAGAATTGCCCGACCGCATGATGGCCATCGCTTCTTCCATTTGATCAAGGCGATACACATGCGTGACGATTTTGTCTAAATGAAGTTTTCCCGAAGATATTAACTCTTGGATTTGCTCCCATGTTTTAAACATCAAGCGACCAACGACACCATAAATGCTTACACCTTTAAATACGACATCGTTAGAAAAATCAATGTTGATTTTACCATCGCCAATCCCAAGCATCGACATCTTTCCCCCGCGTTTAATATATTTAAAGGCGGCTTCAATCGCCCCTTTATTACCAGAAAATTCGGTGACGACATCAACGCCTTCGTGCCCCGTTTCTTCGAGCACGCGTTTAATAACGTCTTCTTTTATTGGGTTAATGACGACATCCGCGCCTAAGCGTTTCGCAAATTCAATGCGGTACTCATTAACTTCAACGGCAATAATCTTTTTGGCCCCTAAAGCTTTAGCAATATCAACGCCCATTAGTCCAATTGGCCCACATCCCACGACGGCCACAGTTTTATCCTTGATGGGAAAATGCATCATTGTGTGGACGGCATTCCCCAATGGTTCTTGAATTGAAAGATACCGAGGATCGGTTTTGGTCTTATTGACAATGAGATTATAGTCGGGAACCTTAACATATTCGGCAAAACAGCCATCGGTATCGACTCCAAGTATTTTGGTATTTTCGCACAAATGGTACTCGCCCCGCTGACAAAATTCACAAGTGTGGCAGACAATATGCGTTTCCGCGGAAACGATATCGCCAACGCTTACTTTAGTTACTTTGGGACCAATCTTGATCACTACTCCCGCTAATTCATGACCGGCGGTGACCGGCGGCTTGATACGATTTTGGCTCCATTCGTTCCATTCATAAATGTGAACGTCAGTGCCACAAATCGAGGTTGCGAGAACTTTAATCAAAACTTCGTCGTCAACCAAGTGCTCCGGCACTGGTTTGTGGACACGAGTAAAACCCGGTGCCCGCTTCTCTTTGATGTAAGCCACCATTTCCATGTTGATATTGCCTCCATAGTGCCTCAAAAAATCTAAATATTATTATACTCGCGTCATTTACATTTTCGAAGATGCTTCACATCATTATTAAAAAACTGTTAAGTGACAAACTCAATGCAA
>DIVY01000018.1 GCA_002422535.1 Caryophanales bacterium UBA6120
AAAACAATAAGAAAAAGTACCCCGCTCCAACGCCGATGAAAGTGCCAATTGCATATCCAATTGAACCGCAGATCAATCCAGGAACTGTCAAAGCATCATTATTGATTTGTTTAGTCACTGCCGGAATGAAAGCTGGCCCATAGATTCCAGCGGTAGCGGTGACAATCGCACAATCGACATCAATATTCATCAATTTCGAAAAGAATATATGAAGGACAAACGTGCTAACCGTAATAATTCCGTAAAGAAGAATAACTTGTCCAAGATTGCTTGTCATCTTCATCAAATCAAGTGAGGAAGCCAAAGCGAAAGAAAACACGAGAATCAAATACTGACCGACGATATTCGTCCCCTTCACTTCTCTTATCTTCTTATTAAATGATCCAATGATACCAAAGACGGTTACGCTGATCATCATCGTCGGCACCAAAAAATCGGTCATTTTACCCTCGATTTGTCCGGACAATATCCAAATCAAGATTCCAATGCCGGCTCCGATGGCANNTTATATAATGCCCGCGAATGTCGAAACTCGTGGATATTCAAGTCTTCAGTTGATGTGATTGAAGTCTCCTCGCGAAGATACGAACTGCTGGATGATGGCTTCAATACTTTGAGCAGAAGAGGTTTACATAATATTAAGAGGAACATATAAAAAACTCCCCCGATAATCATATCGGATAGGTTCGCGATTCCAATCGTCGTGGCATCTAATCCAAAAACGTTAGCAATCGCGTTCAAATTCGGTGTGCCACCCGTGTATAAACCCACTGCCATGCCAGATAGTTCCGCTCCCCAAGGAATGTTTTTTCCATAGAGAAAAAAGGTGATGGAGACAACAATGATGACGGAGACAATCACAGAAGAAAAAGCGAGCAGAACTGGTTTCGACAACTTTCTTGCTTCCTTCAAATTAGCACTGAACAGCATCAAAGGAATTGCCACTCCAATTGCCACGTGGCTGCCAATTTCTCCAATATCAGCATTAATCTGGATTGACAATCCTAATTTTCGGAGCCCGAATATCACTAAAGCGACAAAGATGCCAAGCAAATAAGCCATTCCGATGGTGCCAACCAGTTTCGTTAACTTGAAGTTGTGGTAGCGGATGATAATCAGCGGAATAAAGAAAATGGCGACGACTTGAATAATGCTATAAATCATGTTAAAAGTTCCTTCCCATAAATACGATAAGTCTTCACGATTTTACCACCGAAAATATCAAATGTGTGTAATGATTTCTGATTTTCTTCCATAATGGTTCCTGCTTCGAAAGCAGTAATCCCCAGTTCTGAAAATGCCTCGCCGATGCTATGGTACATCGCTCCAAGCAAACCGGAACTTTGGTACTTGGGGATAATATATTGCATCGCTCCTCTTGCGCGTGTGCATTTTTTTATTTGCGTGAAAAATTTGAAGGGATTAATCTTTCCCCTCGTCTTTTTTAGTATTTGATTGAAATCGGGAAATACCAGACAGAATCCTATCGGTTGCCCGGTTTGATTCTCGCGAGCAATTAGTATCAGTTTTGGATTGATGAAGAATTTTATTTGTTTGGCGACTTGAGCGATTGTTTCAATCGAAGGTGCTTGTTGATAATTGATTTCGGTAGTCGCATATTCCAGAATCCGATGGATGTCAGCAATATCGGCATCCATATTTTTAAGATTCAACCGATCAATCCGGACATCGAAATGGTTGCTAAAATAGTTCGATAATGTCAATGCTTTCTGAAGGTTAATGGAAGCGATATCAAAAGAAAGCGCATGTGTGTCATAAGCTTTACGATATCCACAAGCCTCCAAGATCCTTCCATAATAAGGCGCATTATATGATGTAAATATCGTGGGATCGTCATCAAAACCATCAATCAAAATCCCTCTCCTAGTATCTGGGTCATAAGGTGTATAAGTTCCTTCCGCATATAGGACGTTCTTTTTTCTCATATCGGCTTCCATGAATGTGAACAATTCGGAAGCAATAGCGGTATCATCAATAACATCGAAAAAAGAAAAATAGCAGATCGTTCGTTTTTGTTTTTCACTATACTTGTAGGTATATAACAAACGACCGCATAGTTTTGTATTTCGGTAGGACAAAATGGCGATGTACTGTTTTTCAATCAGGATTTCCTTTTTTAATTCCCGTTTCAACGCATAAAAAATCGGAAAAATGTAATGGTGATCGGTTTTATACAAATCCTTGATAAAATAAATGAAGCGATTCAATGAGCGAGTCGAAGCAACCATTTTTATCATAAAAAAGCCGAAACGACAACTATTAAAGTTGTCGTACCTTTCGGACTTATTCTAACAATAATCCAAAAATTTTGCCAAACCATTTTTTACATCTTCGGGATTTGAAACAGAATTTTAGTCGGCTTGAGTTGTATTTATCATTACTAAAAACAGCGATTTGAGATTGATTTATGGATGCTATTTGATAACTAAATTACCAGACGATGACGTGATGAATCCGCAATAATTTGGGCCACCAATGAAAATTGTTCTGAACCCCGGTTATGATGGCTTATCAATCAATTAAACCATTAATACCATGCAAGTCACGTAACTGTACCCAATTGAAAAACATTTTTAATCAACGATTCTGACAAACCTTTGCGATTTTCAGGTAGATCCAAAACCTCCCCATTTTGCCACTTGTCACTGCCTTTAAGTATAAATTCGAATATGTATTCCATAAAAAATACCCCTCCTGAGGATTTATCCAGGAATCGGGGTACACTTTAGATTAGGTTATTGCAATTAACCTTATTAGTGACGCAATTTGCTTTTTACAAGCAAAAACATCATTTGCAACTTCTTATAATTAGGATTTTCCTCAAAAACTTCATTAACATATTCATCACCAGTTTGTTCAACTTGTCTGACGATATGGATGAAATAAATAATTTTCTTATCTTCTTCCATGTTATCACCCCTTAGTTTTTTATTGTAACACGGATTAAATGGCAACTATTCTTCGGTGCTTACGATCTCGGCGCCAAGCCGTTGAGCGCGGCGCATCGCCTTTTCTTTTTCAGCGATGTCTTTTTTGGCAAAATAGAGAAGGCTAATGACCCCAATGATGAGGCCAATGGCTAAGAAAATCATGCCCCAAGCTAACCAATCAAGCGGAATCTTCAAGAAATCGCTCACAGCGGTCTGGGCGGTAATAATCCAGTTGTCGCTTGTAGGAATCGCTAAATAATCGCCAATGACTGATAATGTCGCTAGAACGATTCCACTTAAAGCGAAAAAACTCGCGATGATGTACCAAGTTAATTCTTTACCACTTATTTTCATTTTCTTCATATCGTTCTCCTATGACAAGCCCTGATATTTTATCATTCAAGGTGTCCAGTTTCAATTTAAACATGATTAAGCATCGAAGGTAGTTGGCACCGCCCCATCATTGCCTTCTTTAATTCGTTCCAATAATTCATTATGGATTGGTTGGTATTCGCTTTTCCAGCGCAGTTCGGCGTTTTGAAGCAGGCCGCGCGTCAAATTGCGCGCTTGGCGGAACATATCGGCGAATTTATAATGACGGACGCCATTAATCATGATGCCGACATTATTAGTCTCGGGATCGACTTCGCTTTCCGGCATGAGTGGCAATTCGCGCTTTCCTTCAATCATCTCGAGCACTTTCATATTCATATCGATCATGTCGTTAAAAGCGGTGTCCTTAATTTGATGATGGGCTTTTTGGAAATTTATCAGTTGCACAAGTTTCGATAAATCGCTAATGATGTAGTGACTTTGGGGCGTTTTTTCCCCTTTGCTTTCATGCATAACTTTTTGGAACTCAGCAAACACTTTTTCAATTTCAATCATGATGGAATAAAAAACGATTGTGCGAAACATGCGTTCATCCGCTTCGAGTAAGGGAGCAAGTGAAAGACTCATCTCATTGCGAGTGGTCGCCGCACTAAAATACCCCATCACAAGATCCCAAATCGTTTGATGGAGACCGACCACCATTTCAAAGATGGCCAAATGCTGGGCGTGATCAACGCGAAGTTCATCGACGGTCAGGCGTACAACTGTCGAGTGATCGCTATAGACGAGGTCGATAAAATCGCGAAGCTTTTCTTCGATTTTAGGACCATTTTCTCCAAGTTTTGATAAGACAACCTTAATTTGCCCGTTATCTTCGAGTGATTTAATTAAGGCATTCTTGCGAGCTTTATAGGCGTTGATATTGTATGTTTCCTTGACATAAGTGTATTCCAGCGTATCGCGCAATAGCACCGAATAATGGTATAAGCCAAGAACGAAATTAGTCGCTTTATTAATCATGATTTACCTCTTCATTTAATAGAATTTTTCTTAAGTCATGCACGCGTTTTATCGTATGCGTGGCAAATTTTTTAACAGCGTCATGGGCGTGATCCATGCAGAAACTATGATCATGAAACGCTTGAAACATCGAGATGTCATTACCGGAATCACCAACGACATAAACATCCTCGCGATTAATTCCCTCATGGACGATAATGCGTTCTAGGGCTGCGGCTTTATGGCAATTCCGGGGCGCGATTTCCACGACGTTATTTATCCAGGAAGCTTCAACGATATCGGGGTAGGCGACACGCATATGGCGATTGACTTCTTTGGCGATGTTCATTCTTCGTTTTCCGAGACCAAAATATAGCAACATCCGGTAAATATTCCCATGTTTTAACTCATCCATGAATTTATCGTTATCGGCTAGATAATCTTGCTGATACACGCCTTGAGCCTTGTAATAATATTTGAAGAATTGTAAGACGAACCACCCGTTGCCATTATCGTAAACCAGGTTTTGATACTTATCAGAATCGAGGAACCACGCTAATGGTTGATCAAAGTGGTCTTTCATATCCTGAAATATTTCAAAACTTCGCCCCACAGGTAAAGATTCATTGAAGATTAACTTTCCATCAATGATAATTTGGGCGCCATTAATGCAAACATAATCGATTTTTCGATCAATCTTGGCCGCTGTTTTGGCCACAAAGTCACAGTTGCGGCTCGTGACGATAATCACGCGATTGCCAGCATCGATAAAATCACGCAAAAACTTTATGTTAGCAAATGAAATTAACGTCCGAGGACGTTTGGGGTAGAACAATGTTCCATCAAGATCAACAGCAAGTACTTTCGGCACGAATTACCTCCAACTTAGTAATCTATTTTATCACAATTAGTTTTGTTATTTATAGCAACCATAAAAAAAGAGGGCCGAAGCCCTCTAGTGGAATTAAAGGGAAATCTTATTCTCGGCTTGGATAATGCCATAGCCTCCATCAGTCCGACGGTATAAGACGCTAATAAGCATATCTTCACCATCTAGATACATGAAGAATTGGTGTCCTAAAGCTTCCATTCTTGTAATTGCTTCTTCAACTGGCATCGGTTCTAAAAAGATCGATTTCAGGCGCACAATTTGATCAGAAATGGGCTCGCCTTCATCTTCTCCGATATTTTCAAGGATCATATTTTGCGCTAAACTGGGATGATTGCGCCGATCAAGGCGTGTCTTCAATTTCCGCATTTGCCCGACAAGTTTATCAATCGCCAAATCGACAGCCGCATATAAATCGTCATGTTTTACTTCAGCGCGTAAGTCCATCATCTTCGTAAAAATCGTAATTTCAACTTTCGCTCCGGTCTTATATGACCGCACAAGCGCACGACACATGACATCGTCGTTAATCACAAAGAACTTGTCCATCCGTGACAGCTTTTTGCGAATCACGGTGTCAATTGCTTCGGTTACTTCGATGTTCTTACCGACAATCTGGTATTTCATATCCGTAAACCCTTTCTATTATGTATGTCACAACTTATTTATATAATGACATATTTTGGTCATTAATTAATAGGAGTTTGCGCTGGAATCTAGATATTTATCAAGTTCGCTTTTTAAAATATCGACTTTATCAAGTTGTTCCCAGGGCAATTCAATATCAGTACGCCCCATATGACCATAAGCCGCAAGGTCTTGATATTTAAATGTTGGCCGATGTAGTGAGAAATTTTTTATAATCGCCCCCGGACGGCAATCAAAGATTCGTTTAATCGTTGATAGAATCATCGCATCATTGATGCCGACATGGCGTGTTTTGTAAGTAAAGATGGCGTAGCTGATTGGTTCCACCATCCCAATTCCGTATGATAATTGGATTTCTAAACGCCGCGCATAACCAGCGGCTACGAGGTTTTTAGCGATATAGCGTGCCATGTAGGCCGCCGAACGGTCAACCTTTGTCGCGTCTTTGCCAGAAAAAGCCCCACCACCGTGACGAGCCGCGCCACCATAGGTATCGACGATAATTTTACGACCGGTTAGGCCCGTATCGGCCAGGGGTCCCCCGCTTACAAATGTGCCACTATCATTGACGTAATAGGTAAAATCCGTGTTTAAGTGAAACGATGTGGCAACGGGAACCATGATGTGCTCATAGACGAAGTTTTTAAATGCTTTGATGTCAATGTCGGGATCGTGTTGCACCGCCATAACGATAGTGTCGATGCGAATATTACGCGGATTGGTATAATCAATTGTCACTTGCGACTTCATATCGGGACGCGCATGAGGGAACCGCCCCTCTTTACGCATGTTAGATGCCACGCGCATGAGCTTATGGGCAACCACGATGGCTAAGGGCATGTAGTTACGATCTTCATTAGTAGCATAGCCAAACATGATGCCTTGATCGCCAGCGCCCGTCAACAATGGATCAATGTTTCCAACGACATCATTAATTTCTTGGCTTTGCGCATTAATCAGGACTTCAATCGTCGCCTCATTCGCACTAAACCCTAATGAAGGGTCGTCATACCCAATCGAGTGAATAACTTTTCGAGCAATTGCCTCATAGTCAGGTAAGGAAATGCCATTTCTCATCGTCACTTGTCCGCCAATTGTTACATGTTGCTCGCTAGCAAATGTTTCGACAGCCACATGGGCGTTTTCATCAAGCGCGAGGCAAGCATCAAGAATGGCATCGCTAATTTGATCGCAAAGTTTATCAGGATGTCCTTCCGACACCGATTCGCTTGTAAATAGTATTTTTTCGTCCATAATCCGCTCCTTATGTAATAAAAGACTTCCCACAATGGAAAGTCTGTGATAACGTTCCAACCATATCGCTCGAAGTGGGCTTCGCTTAGGGCAAGCACTTACTATTTATTAATAGAGTTGCTACAACGTTTTTACATCCCCGTAACGTTGTTCTTGATATGGAATCGGTTTAATTATAGGGTCAAATGACCCAAAGTCAACTAAAGTTTGGTAATAAGTTCACCATATCCTTCGCCGTTTAATCCGGCAGCGTTAGCTTCATCTGTGTCAATATGCATCGTTAGACCAAAATCAGCACGGACGCGAATAATGACATCGCCAAAGATTAAACTACGCGTGTCAGATTTGACTTTCACAGCGACAACCTGCTTGTCTTTGACCCCGAACAATTCAGCCTCGCTTGGCGACATGTGAATGTGGCGCTTAGCGATGATGACGCCTTCGGGAATCGTGATTTCGGAGGTGGCGCTTTTCAAAAGAATAGGCGTAGAGCCTTTGATGTCGCCTGATTCACGAACAGGAGGTTTAATGCCTAAAGCGCGGGCATCGGTAGCCGATACTTCAACTTGCGTCGCGGTCCGTAAAGGTCCCAGCACTACCACATTTTTCATCGTGCCTTTGGGTCCAACGACATCTAATCTTAAATCGCTAACATATTGTCCTGGCTGCGATAATTCACGTTTAAATGGCAGTTCATAACCTTTACCGCATAATTTTTCTAAATCGGCCGCACTTAGATGGATATGGCGGGCACTCGTCTCCACTCGAATTGGTTTCATATCTAATTCACCTCGATATTAATCTAAATTATACTATATTTCTTTGAGAATTTTCACGCAATTTGCCCAAAGATAAGCTGACCATTTTGGTGTTTTGCGCCACAATCTAATCCGCCGGTATTTTGTAATAATTTCAAACACGTCTTTGTATTGGACTTGCGATTCGACGATGTCAATAATGTTGATTGTTACTCTAAAATCATTTTCACCAGCGATGTCGATGCGGTCTTTAAATAATTTGGCAGTTACTTTACGACCTTTCATTTTGAAAAAGGTATCGATAGGAACAATTTCACATTGTCCTTGTCCAAGTGAAAATAAAAGTTCTTCCGCAACTGCCTTATCTAACATCGATTTCAGTTCTTGTTGTTGGTAATCATCCCACTTATCAGGTCGAGTAAAATATTGATTAGGATATGTCTCGATCATTAATTGACGATTTACGTGGCCTAACATACCGCAGTGCAAACAAACAAAGTCATTGCCACGGCTGACAATCGTCTCATACCGGTGACACGAAGGGCAATAGAAAAGACCAAGCTCGATCCATTCAGCGCGATGGCCGCCCCATACTTTTACTTTTTCTTTTTCGCGATCATCATAAGCACATACATAAATGCCTTTTTTAATCCGCGAGTGTAATTCCTCAATGGTCATAATCTTCAATTCTTCTTGAAAGATAACATCACTAATCTCATAAGTTATGCGACTATGATGGGGCAAGCGCGACCAACGAGGGGCGCGTAAATGGGCTCCTTTGACGCGAGTTATAATCACAGGCACATCAAGCATACGCGCCATTTTTGCAATCGAAATATCAATCGGAATTGTTGTTCCAAACATGGAGATGTCGCCTTCGGGATAAACATTGACGCTTTGTCCCGCCGAAAGTAACCGTTTTATGGTAATAATCGGCGTCATCGCTCCCGGAATCCGCGCGCGAGGTAGCTGCCCTAAAAAATTACCAAAGAAACGAGCAAAACCTTTACTCTTAAATAGTTCATCATGAACGATGAAGTGAGGAATGCGCCCATAAAACATCACGCAATGATAAAAACCATCCCAATTTGAATGATGATTGCCGATAAAGAACACCGGTTCCCGCGGCACTTTAAAACCATTTCGCCGATAGTGAACATTTTGGAAAAATAAATATATTATCAAGAATGGTTTTATCACACCATAGACAAATGCATAGGTATACCAGTGAGATCCCGGGAGTTTATTATTCTTCATATCGGTAATATCGTTCCATTACTTGTTGATAGCGCTCGATCGCTTGCTTGACAAATACGCTCCAAGTAGTTGGAATCGTTGTTTTCGCGGCTTCGCCAACTTCTTTAAGGAGTTTTGGATTTTTGAATAAATCAATAATTCGCGCGGCCATTTTTTCAGCATCAAGGCGTTCGGTAAAACCGGATACGTTATCGACCACAACCTCAGCGCTATGCGATCCGCGCGCTAGCAAGCTTGGCAAACCAGCGCTGGCGGCTTCTCGGATTACTAAAGGCGCATTATCATAAACCGATGGGAAGAAAAATAAATCACTCGCCACAAAAATGCCCGCTAAAAGATAGCGGTCCCTGACGCCACCGCCAAAGGTAACGCGGCCCGCAAGATTTAATGATTCATAGTACTTCTTGACCATCTTTTCATGGCCACCTTCGCCGATGAAAATCATATGATATTTAAAGCCTTCACTATCGAGGTGACGCAATACTTCAAACATGAATTTGATATTCTTCTGCCAAATTAGGTGACCCACGAATAACAATGTCGGTTCGTCATCTTTAATATCCAAAAACTGGATGGCTTGCATGCGATAAGATTCGATGTCATCAGGAATCACGAAATCACTACCATTAGGCATGATGAAGACATCGCCACGATATCCGTAGTTTTTAAGCGTCATCGCTGTTTTGCGTGATACGGCCCAAACTTCATCGACTTGGCGATAGAAACGAACAATATAATTTACGGCCATTTGCGACAAGGTCTTCGAATGCAAATTTTCATAGAAATCTTCATAATATTTGCTATGGAAAGTCGTCACAATCGGGATATTGTTGGCCCGCGCATGGCGTAATGCCTTATGGGCGATGAAAAAGGGGGCATGCGTGTGATAAATGATTGGTCCATCATACTCGAGCGCGTTTCGAATCGCTTTTGAAAAACGAAATATGCCTAACGCGTATTCTTGCTTTGGAATGCGTAATGAGGCCACATGCAGCACTTGATATGGTAGCGCTTCATCCGTTTTCTTATAATTTGGCACAATGACAAGTGGGTTCCATCCTAACGCCTGCAAATTGCGGGCATAGGCATCAACAGTGCGCACTACCCCATCAATCACCGGAAAAAAGTTATCGCTGAATAAAACGATAAGTGGTTGCTTTGAGAAATCAGGCAAATGATGGCGCCTTAATTCGCGGCGCCGATTGATACCTAAATGGGCTGTTAAAGCCAAACCCAATAAAAGGAATATATAGAAAGTAAAAAAGCGCCAGGCAAACAGGGCCCAGAATAAATACTGCGCCTCCAAAAATGAGGCGAATACCGTCGAGAACGAAAATTCAATCGCTCCGGCATTGCCAACGGTGGGAACAAAAGCCGCCGCAATACTCGCATAAGCGACCATGGCCACTGAATTCGAATAAGTGAATGGTACATTAAGGTCGTTGAATGTTAAAGTCGTCGGGTAGGCTTTAAGGATGAAAAAAGGGATTGATAATAGTGCAAGTTGTGAAATCATGGCAAGGATAAAGACAACGACCACGCGTTTTTTCATAGTTTTAAAATAAGTGAAAGCTGACCGATATTTGAAAAAGGCGTCTTTAATGGTACTTATATATTGATTCCGGCGTTTTAAAAACTTGAGGGCTGATAATAGCGATACGATAACGCGTTCAAAAATGGGAAACCATGACATCGCGATGCTGAAAACGGGCAAAAAACAGGAAAATAAAATACCGATGCAAGCGCCAATACGGACCCAAGGAACGACGACATTAGGAAAGAAAATGATGGCGGATAAGCCAATTATAAGCATCGATAAGCGCATGGCGAACAGGTCGATCATCGGCACGAACGTTGCCAAACTAAATGGTATTTTCTTGCGGCGCATAAATACCATCGTTATTGGTTGGCCGCCTAATCCAAATGGAGTTATCAAAACGTAATATTTGCTTAATAACGAAAAACGATAAGAATCACGGAGCGTTATTCGTTGTTGTTTAGGTTTTAAAAGGACATGGATGCGAAAGGCGCCTGTAAGCAGAATTAATAAAAGACAGACAAGCGCACCGACCATCCAATACCAACTTGATACCCAAACGCTAGAAGCTTCCATCAAACTACGAAGGTCGATATTTGAAAGGTCGCGCCTTAGTGCTGAAAATGAAACGATGATACCGGCGGCTAACGACAGCACTAAAATCAGTACCGTGAAAACCTTTTTCACACCTCCACGCGTGAGGTTATCGCCATCATTATTGTTGAGTTTTGGTTCCATTATTGTTTAATTATATCACTAGCGTTTTATTCATCTATAGATGTTTTTTTATTATAGCAAGTAATTGTTTCATGAAAATAACGAGGCCGTTTATAATATGAAAGTCAGGAGGTGCCATCATGGAAAATAACAAACTAACGCTAGAGATGTTGCTCAATTACATCCACACCAAAGATGTCCCTGCCCTTCGCTCCGTGTTTGAGAATTTCGAGGAAATCGATGTCGCCGAATTATGTGATAAAATCGAAAATCCTGCTGATCTTCTTTTCATATTTCGAACAGTGAAAAGCGATTATACGGCGGAATTATTCGCCTATTTGACGAGTTCACAGCAAGAAAAACTAATTAACCTATTTACCGACAAACAATTAATCGAGCTCATTAAAAATTCTTACACCGACGACATCGTCGACTTTTTGATTGATATGCCGGCTAATCTCGTCAGTCGTGTTTTAAATGTATCTGATACCACCATTAGATCGGACATCAATCGCCTTCTTAACTATAAAGAAGGAACTGCTGGTAGCATCATGACTACTGAATTTGTTTTGCTTCAAGACAACATGACAGTCAACGATGCCTTGTCGACCATTAGGAAGATTGGCCGTGAGAAAGAAACTATTAGCACTAACTTTATTGTCGACTTAAAACGTAACCTAGTCGGCATCGTTTCCATCGACGATTTGATTTATTCCGAACCGGAAACAAAACTGAACGCTATTATGCACTCCGATTTCATCACGACAAACGTCAATTCCGATCAGGAGGAAGTCGCCCAAGCATTTAAGCGTTACGATTTGAATGTCATGCCTGTTTTAAATGACGATCGACGATTAATCGGTATCGTCACTATCGATGATGTCATGGATGTAATTGAGCAGGAGACAAGTGAAGACATCCTCAAGATGGCCGCCATTTCTCCCTTAGAAGATTCCTACACGAACTCATCAGCTTTCACGCTTGCTAAAAAATCGCTTCCGTGGCTGCTAATCCTAATTGTCCTAGGAGCGTTCTCGACCATAATTCTCAACAGATTTGAGCATGCATTTCAACAAGTAGTTATCTTAGCAGCTTTCATCCCCGTATTAATGGATACCGGTGGCAATGCCGGCTATCAAAGCTCGGCCTTAATTACACGAGGCATCGCCTTGAATGAAATCGAGAAAAAAGATTTTGGCCATGTCGTCTTTAAGGAATTGCGAGTTGCTCTTCTTGTCGGGCTTGGAGTCGGCTTATTCGCTTTTTTGTGGATTTTCATCGAAATTGCGACGGGGATAATTGTTTATGAGAATATCGGGGCTGCTTTTTCTAGCACATGGTGGCTTGAAATATCCAAAATCGCTGGGCTTGTCTCTTTAACACTATTCACTGCCGTTTTGCTATCGAAAGTAATCGGAGGGAGCCTCCCTTTAATTGCTATTGCCATTAAAAAAGACCCCGCTGTTATGGCCGGTCCATTTGTGACCACTATCGTTGATGCTTCGTCGCTTCTTTTGTATTTCTTATTTTCAAATATCATCTTCAACCTTTATTGAATAAACGAAACAATCTATAATTGAAAATGCGAAACTTTTTGATTATAATAAATCGCATTGCAGGTATGGCGAAATTGGTAGACGCGTACGTTTGAGGGGCGTATAGGGTAACCTATGGGAGTTCAAGTCTCCCTACCTGCACCATCGTAAAAATAATGCTGTCTCTGACGGCGTTTTTTCTTTGTAACACTTTATTACATATGAAATAAGTATCAAAAAATGTACTCACCATCAAAAAGGTTTATCGCAAAACTTATTAATAATCTCGCTGTCTCTCTATTAACATTCTCATAAATGAAATATTTCATCACGCGAACAAAGTATTAAACTTCAATACTAGAAGAAAGTTTAACATGGTATCTTGTTTACCTTTTCCTATCTAAATGTTACAAGTGTTTAATATGTTGCATATGTTACTTTTTTATGATATTTTAAAAATTGAAATATAGCAAAAAGAATTTAGGAACAGCGTTCCTGTCAATAATAATCTATATCGTTATTTAATGTATAAAAGATAAAAAACTAATTGATTTAGAGGAGGCGCATTGATGATGAATCGTCAAATTAATCGAACAATGAACGTTATTTTTGATGCTTTACTTAAAAAAATGCAAATAAAACCATTTCATGAAATTTCAATTGTTGAAATCACAGAACAGGCTGACGTAGCAAGACTCTCATTTTATCGCCACTTTAATACAAAAGAAGACATAATTATTTTTAAAATTAAAGAAATCGTAGGCAGATTTGTACGAAAAATGAATACTAGCACAATTAGTGCATCAAAAGATATTCTAGATATGCTTCTAGGCATGGTCGACAACTATCGGTCGATATTTAATGTAATCATTAATAACAATCTATATGGTTTGATAGTGCAATCGTTTAGCCCCGAAATAAAGATGATAACTAAAAGACTGTTCGGGCTACTGGATTCTGATACATATCTATTAACGTTTTATGAAGGAGCGTTTGTAAACCTTATTATTGAATGGGTTAGAAGTGGAGAAGGTGTATCAAAGGAAGAGTATTCTAACATTTTGGATCGTTTAATTAATAAGCAAAAATTGTTATTTAATTACAATTAATGATTGGAAAAAAATATGCGTAAATTGGGTATTTGTTTATCTGGTGGTGGGGCAAGAGGTGCATACCAGATTGGTGCTTTGAAAGCTCTACAAGATTTAGGTATTTTAGAATTGGCAAAAGCATTTTCTGGAGCTTCGATCGGCGCAGTAAATGCTACATTTGTCGCTACAGAGGCACTGGATGTTGCCAAAGAGATATGGTTTAATGTTCCAGAAAACCCATTAGGTGATAATCCATCAATTATTAAGTCAATAAAGGAGCAAAAACTTAAAGTGATTGATAGTGGATTGTTTTCTATTGAAAAATTGAAGCAGCTATTAAATGATAATATTGATTTCGAATTACTAAAAAATAAGGAAGTTTTTATTGCTGTAGCCGATACTGGCGATGCTGAAAAGGGATTAATGGATTTATTTAAGTCAACATTTGCCCATTATATTCAAAAAGACTCTCACGTTCAATATATACCGCTTAAAGAAATGAGTAGAGAGTTGCAGATCGACACCATTGTTGCATCCTGTTCAATTCCAATTGTATTTCCTCCGGTTGTCGCCAACAGCAGAAATTATCGCGATGGCGGGTATTTTGATAATACCCCGCTTAAACCATTGATTGATTTTGGTTGTGATGAAATCATATGCATTACAATTTCAATGCTATCGTCAATGCGTTCCTTTAGACAGAAGTATGAAAATGTAAAGTTTCATGAACTGAGGGCCACAAGAAGATTGGGGAAAATACTGGACTTTTCATCTGAAAATTCAAAAAGAATTTATATGTATGGGTATAATGATGCCATGAGACATTTTACTAAAATCAGTGTAGAACAAACCTAGGCAATAATTAATATCGTGCTAATCGGCAATCCATAATGGTAAGCGCCCCAAAACGCACATCTAGTTTTTCTCAAAAAATTGCTGGTTAGTGCAACTGTTGAGTATAAAACTGTGACGTGGATATTTTCGAGGAGTTTTTATGAATCAAGACACGCTTTTATTGTATCTCTTATACCTTGTGCTAAATCTGCTGAATACGTTTATTATTACTCATCAAGCATTGAACAAGTATATCGTTCCATTTGAACATACCATTAAAGGAGAATTGAATGCCGTTATTGGTAATATATTCACACTTAATTTAATTGGTTTTATTGTCTTAGTTTTTATCAAGAATGTTTACTGGTATTTTCTAACTCTATTATTTTTTACTGGACTTCTTAACTTAATGTTATTTGCCCTTAGTGTTTTCAATTTGTACTTTGGCAATGCTTTTACAAAAGATAGTCTAGATATGTTTAAAAATCCTGTCACCGGAATGTCAAAAGGAATTGGAAAAGAGATATTTAATGAGCTGTTCGGTTATTATCGCATCATTATGTTTATCCCAACCATTATTCTCCTGCTGTTCATCTCATTAATTGGTAAATCGAACTTGGATTTAGTCGTTGTTAATATCAATAATTTGGCGATATATATTACAATCTTTATTTCATTATTGATGATATTTTTAACGTGGGTAATCTATGAAAAAATGTATCTTAAGGATCTAACAATAAAAGCAGTAAAACCCACATACGGAATACAAAACTTTGGAGTTTACCCGTATTATCTAGCTAGTCTTTTTAAATTCACGGCAATACCAAAACTACTGATAAAAAGCAAAAAGAAGCATTTTTTAGAGCTTTCCGATGAATACAAACTTTACAATAAAAACACTAATAAATATCTAAATTTTTTGGATGGTAACGTATATAGTAATAATTTGAATTTAAGCATGGTATCACATAACATCAGTATCGATCAGTCTATTTTGAATGGAAAACAGAAACTTTCCGGAATTTTGGCGGGGAAAAACCTGGTCTTGGTTCAAATGGAATCGATGAGTAGGTTTCTATTAGACATACCTGGCTTTAAAAATGAATTTCCATTTCTTCGTACTTTGCTTGAAGAAAGCGTTGACTTCACAGCATTTTATTCTAGTGTTGGATTAGGAGTAAGCTCTGATGCCGAAATTACGACATTAACGGGACTCTACGCTACTGGATATAATTCTTTGTATTGGTCAAAATTTAATTATTTTGAAAAAAAATATAAGGTTAAAATGGAATTGACATCGTTACCTAAATACTTTAACTATCATGGATACCATACAGAAGCTATACATGGAGATAATAAACAGTTTTATAATCGGGAATTTGCCTATCCTGAAATTTTAGGTTTCCAACAATTTTTCGCATTAGAAGATTTTCGAGACAAAAACAAGCGTAAACGCGATGGAATACTCGAAATGTTTTCGTATGAATACTCCCATGGAAAATATCATGTTGCTCCATGGATTAGCGATTATCAACTTGCTGATAAAGTGAGAAAAACAATTTATTTTTCAGAAAATCCAACATTTCTCTTCCCGATTACTATGATGCCACATACTCCATTTGAGTTTTATCCCAACAATAACAAACCCTATATCGATAATCGTGATTTGAAAGAATTAACAAAAAAATATTTAAGATTCTCAGATTACTATGATGAAGTTATCAAACGATTTTTTATTGATGAAAATAATAACGAAATGATTGATAGTAACACCGTATATCTATTTTATGGTGATCATGGCAGTGGAATTAAGAATGGCGATATCTCAAAATTATTCCAAAGAAAACTTTCAGCCTTAGAGGAGCGAAAATTATTGCAACAACTGGTTTGTTTTCTATATGTACCTGGAACTAAAGAAATCAACAAGAACGGAATTGTCTTAAAAAAGGGACTAATTAAGGGAAAACAAAATTTGGTTAGAGGACAGATGGACATTTATCGAAGTATTATTGAACTTTTTGGCTTAAAGACCAACAATGCCGCTTATTTTGGAACGCACCTTTTAAGTAGTGAACCAAACTTTGTTCTAGATAACAAGTTACAGGATGTTATGATGGATCAGTATGTTTTCTCGATGCGAAATAGAAAGCATACATTTCCTGAAAACGCTACTGTAGACAATCGGATATTTGAAAACATCAAGCGTTTCAAGATGTTAAATGATATTCTAATCGAAGAGGAAGGCATTCAAAATAGCCTTAATCATGCATTGTTTGATGATAAAAAGACATAAGGTTTTTTGATGGACTTATACAATTGATAAAATCGTAACAAAATTAATGTTTTTAGTTCAATTCGTTTAGAATCAAAATTTTTGCGGATAAGACTTGTAACTGGAGGTGCTTTACATGAAAAAAAGATTAGCGATCGGGTTTTTTACTGATGTATTTTTCCCAATGATCGATGGTGTGGTTAACGTTGTTGATAATTACGCAAAAGAACTATCACGCGATTTTGAAGTATATGTTTTTGCACCAGATTATGGCGAAATAACAAATCTTGACGAATTACCATATAAAATAATAAGAGCTAAATCTATTCAGATTCCAAAATTTGATTACAGGTTAACCATTCCGACTTTCGACACTATTTTTAGGGGTGATGTAAATGAGATAAAACTAGATATAGTGCATATACATAGTCCCTTTGCTATTGGTATGTATGGTATTAATTATGCAAAAAAGCACAATATTCCCGTTATCGCTACATTACACAGTCAATATAAAAGGGATTTTTATGAGAGAATTAAAAATCATTATATAACTAATTTGGCAACGAAAGAACTGATGAGAAGATTTAATAAATGCGATCGACTCCTTGCCGTAAATGAAGCAGTGGCAAAAGTGTTTTATGAGTATGGTGCAAATATTATGCCAATGGTTACAAATAATGCAACTGATCTATTACCATTTTTGAATAGTGGTTATATAAATGAACTAAAGGAAAAGTATCAAATTAATATAGAACAAAAAGTTTTACTTTTTGTGGGTAGATTGGATGCTATCAAAAATCTTGATTTCCTAATTGATTCACTGATTCTTCTAAGAAAATATGATTTTAAATTTAAGATGATTTTTGTAGGAACCGGACCATATGAAGATGTGATGAAGAAGAAAATCATTAAGAATAATTTACAAGATATTATAGTATTTACAGGAAAAATTGTAGATCGAAAAGATTTATCCGCACACTACAAACTAGCTGATCTTTTTTTACTCCCATCGTTATATGATTCATCGTCACTGGTCCAAATTGAAGCGGCTAGTCAAAAAACTCCAACACTCTTCATTGAAAAAGCCGTTACTGCAAGCACGGTAAAAGATGGTGTCAATGGATATTTGTCGCAAGAATCTTCTCAAAAATATGCCGAGAAAATCATCGCTATTTTTGAGAATGGAGATGACCATGAACGGATATCTAATAATGCATTTAGGGAACTGTATTTGACTTGGGATCAAATTGTGGAAAAAATAAAAGTCAATTATATGGAACTTATCGAAAACAAGCGACTTAAATAATTTTTCTGATTACTTATATTTTTTCAGCAAAAACTAAAAAACGCAAATAACATGATCGAGCCATCAAAAATAAAAGTGCGTAAAAATAGGTCTATGGTGCGCAGATTTTGATAAGGATACGTGAAATGCTGTAAGGGATACGTAATTGTATTAAAAGAGGTTACTCAATCCATCGAAAGTGATCTTTCCCCAAAACGTTAGTCTTTGGCTTTTTGATTCATCAAAGTTGCTAAAGAACGATGTTAACTATTAATGAAAGCTTTTTTTATTTTAATCAAAGTATTTTCTCGTGAAGTAGATTGGCCCACTTATCCCCTAGATTTTGTTATTATTAAAAAGAAATGAGGTGTTACTTATGAAAATATTAGAACGTACGATTACTTTAACTGGAGGTAGAAATGGTAGTCTAAAAACGGAGACCTCTGGTCTCGAACTTAAAATGGCCATGCCTGTTGAAATGGGTGGAAAAGTGGTGCCTGGAGCCACCAATCCCGAAGAATTATTCGCCCTTGGATATGCCGCTTGTTTTAGTAGCTCGCTTGAATATTTGCTGAAAAGTGAGCGACTCCGCTACAAAGAGATTAAAGTAGTGGCCAAAACTTCACTAATTAACAACGAAGCCACCGGTTTCCATTTTGAACTTGATGTAGCCCTCAAAGTTGTCGGAATTGAAGAAGCAATTCTTAGCCCTTATATCGAAAAAGCGAAGGCGTTTTGTCCTTTCTCAAAAGCTATTAAGGGAAATGTTGAAGTTCGCTTTTCAACCCTTGCATAACATATATTATTTTTGACCATTCCAGCAGTGTTTGATAACGTTTTTGTATGATTTAAGTATCGAGATAAGAGGTCATAAACCTCATTAATTAATCGATCGGGGAGTTAAGATTATGGGACGTGGCTTAAAACGATTAATTAGATTATTAATCATCTTCTTAGTTATTGTTTTTATATTGATTGGTTTACCATTAATTTTATTTCATATGAAAACGGAAGCGCCCATTGACCAATATAACGACGCGACTGAAAATGCTTTTTACCAAGCCCTTGATGATAACCTAACTTCACTAGTGGTTGATTCTGAAGAGGACACGATGAGCATACGCGTCACTGACACTTTTATTAACCGTGTGATTCAAAAGCAACTTTCCGCGGGCAACGATAAATACCAAGTAGCCACTTATGAAGGCGAACTAGCGTATGACTACATGGTTTTTGTCCAAGATGTCGTGGGCGTCAAAGGCGTGTGGACGACATTAACTGATGATGCATTAACGCTTACAGCGGGCGCTGATATTTTGATTAATGGAACCGTTTTTTATCAAACCGGTCTAGAAATGAGGTTTAATATCGTATTGTCTGAAAATGACCAATATTTCCTCCAGATCGACAAAATCCAAATTGGTAACATTAATTTGCCCAAAAAACAAGCATTCGCTTTAACTAGTTCCATCGTCAATATGTTAACGAGCAAAAGCCTCAACGACATGATTGCCGAGCAGCTTAGTTTTGGAACATTTGAGGAAGAAGAATTAAGCCTCGTCATTGGAGAAGTTGGGCTGACTGAATACCTATATACCATCGACCCTACTTTATCAGCCTTGCTTAAACTAATTTATAGAGAATCCTTATTAGTGCTCGATATCTCAAATGGCGGGTTTGATATTCAACTTTCCATGAATGCCCTTCGTCGTTTAATTACCGATCTTGATGCTCCATCATTCACCAAATGGGATAGCGAATCCGACAAAGTCGCCTTTATGGCGGATTTTGCCCTCCAGGCCGTTACGAATGCCTTATTAAATCCTCTTGATCCCTATATTGATTTAGAAGAAGCCGATATTAACGCCATTCTTGATTACACTTTGGGCGAAGATGTTCAATTTGAACTTCCCATCGAATTCATGCTTAATGGCGTCCAAAAAGAATATTCGTTTGCCTCCACTAACCTGTTTCTACGACTGAATGATGATGAATTATCGGCCCACTTAAAGATGTCACTTACTAAGACTGACCTTGTGGGTTCCTTTGATATGCAATTCAATTTGAATACCAATGTCAGCATGAACGCGAATGGAGACATCGTGTTAACAGTAATTGACTCAAATTTAGGGACCATCGACATCGATAACGAAACCCTGACGGCCTTGATTGGCACTCTCGATCCCAATCTAATGGTTGGTGACACCCTCGTCATTCCTGAAGAAAAAGTCAATGAGATGTTTGAAGGCTCTAACATCGTCATTAACGATAGTTATGTCAATGGCGGATTACTACGTCTCCATTATGGTTTAGCGGGTTAATTACCCTATTAATTATCCAATCTTGATTGATTGCGCAATCCTAATGTGCTAAATTTAACTAGCATGAAAACGACACTAAAACAAGACGATATTATTGCTGTTTGGAACTTTATTAAAAAGTATTCCTATGTTTTGGTGGCTGCCTTTTTCGTGTTTCTAGCCATGTATTTGCGCTTAACAAACCTCGATCATGTTTCGGGCGATTATAATCAATTCCTTCGTCATTGGATGGATGAGATTGTCAATCTTGGCGGCTTTGCTTCGCTTGGCACTGCGATTGGAGATTATAGTCCTCCCTATGTCATTATTCTCACGATTCTTTCCTATTTCCCAACACCTGATTCCACCACGCCATTTCTCATTCCGATCAAACAAGTATCGGTTATATTCGATTTGGTTTTAGCGATTGGTATCTTCTTCCTCGTGGCATCGCTTCTCAAAAAAGACGAAGAACGTTTTCCAAAAGCAACGCTTGCAGGAGTGGTCACCTTATATCTACCGACGATCTTCCTCAACTCCGCAATTTGGGGACAAGCCGATTCCATTTACACGGCGTTTATCGTGTGGGCGCTCTATTTCTATATTACTAAAAAACACTTGTGGGGCATGGTCATGTTTGCCATTGCTTTTAGTTTTAAACTGCAAGCGATTTTTATTGTGCCGTTATTAGTGATGATGTATCTACTTAATCGTCCCAAGCAACTATGGCATATCGTCTTGATACCCATAATATATTTCCTCTTTTGCATACCCGCTCTTATTGGTGGTCGTCCACTCGGTGACTTATTAACGATATATGTCCATCAAACGAACACTTATCAACTTTTAACGCTAAACATGCCCAACATGTACCAATGGTTCCCCGCGGACACGTATCGCTATGACATGCTCGCTCCATATGGGGTGGCGTTATTTGCTCTACTAATGGCGATTGCCTTCTTTTATCTAGTCATCAAAAAACTTAGAATATCCAAAGATTCAATTATCGATATCGCCCTGTGGTCGGTATTAATGGCAAACTTTTTCCTTCCAGCGATGCATGAACGGTATTTATACATGGCGGATGGATTAAGCCTTGCTTATTACATTACAAAAAAGAGGCACATGTGGGTGCCCCTTCTTGTTAACCTAATATCGCTATTTGCCTATTTCCCATTCTTATTTGGAATGGAGCCGGTCCCGCATGAATATGTGGCCGTGGGCTATGCTGTTTTAATCGTGCTATTCACCCGCCAAGTATTCAACGATTTAACGCCACGTGATGAAACGATTGCCCCCGAACTAGCGTAGTTACATTTTTTTATCATCAAACCGCTCTAAAATCTCATCAAGTTTCTTAACTGTGCGCGCGATTGTCCCTTGCTTAAAGGGATTTTTCATTTTCGCTTTCTTTAATAATTGCGTAAATGGATAACGGCCACCGAGCTTACAAAGCTTGACATAGCGCGCCCACGCTAAATCGCGGTCTTCTTCCATCAACGTCAAGAATTGGAAAGCGACCACTTGCGCAAGGGTGTAATCGATATAATAGAAGGGACTCGTGTAAATATGGCTTTGGCGCATCCATCTGGTCCCTTTTTCATAAATCGGGAAACCGGTGTATTTCTTATAGGGCGTATATTTTTTTTCGATTTCGCGCCATTTCGCGCACCGCTCAGCGTGACTCACTGTCGGATTTTCGTAGACAAAGTGCTGGAATTCATCGACGCTCACGCCATAGGGTAGGAAGTTTAAGGCGTCGACAAGGTGCGCATATAAATATTTATCCTTGTCTTCTTTAAAAAACTTTTCCATCCATCTCCCAGCAAAGAATTCCATACTCATCGAATGGATTTCCGCTTCTTCCATCGTCGGATCACGATATTCGGGTATTTTGATACCACGCGAACTATAGCTTTGGAAAGCATGTCCAATTTCATGAGTTAACACATCGACATCGCCAGCAGTTCCATTGAAATTAGAGAATACAAATGGCATTTTATACTTCGGGAAATAGGTCATGTAACCGCCACCCTGTTTTCCAGGACGTGCTTCAAGGTCAAGCATATGTAAAGCGACCATCATATCAAAGAAAGATCCGATTTCTTCGCCCATTTCGTGATACATCTCCTTAGCAGCATTAACAAGAAAATCCTTATCTCCTTTAGGAGTGGGATTTCCCGTTAAGAAGTTAAGCGATAAATCATAGAATAATGGCTGCTTGATATTGATGCGTTCGGCCTGGCGCTTCACTAATTTCTTTGATAAAGGAACAATCGAGCGACGGATTTGGTCGCGGTAACCCGCTACGTCTTTCGCGGTGTAATCGGTTCTTCCCATTCTGGCGTAGGCTAATGGAATGAAGTTTTCAAATCCAAGTTTGAGGGACATCGAATGGCGTAAAGCCACTAAGTCATCGTAAATACGGGCTAGTTCCGTTTCATTGTCGGCAAACCATTTTGCAGTCGCTTCCGAGGCCTTACGTCGCACTTTTCGGTCAAGCGAATCAGCAAATTTGCCCATTTGCGATAAGTTATAAACTTGTCCATCAAACGGGATTTGGGCTGAGGCCAATAATTTTGAATATTGGCTCGTCAAACGATTCTCTTTTTGCAGCTCTTCGATGATTTTGGGATCAAACGTTTTTATGCTAAGTTCAATCTTTTCGAATAGGAAGCTACCAAGCATCTTTTCTAGTTCCGGCCTAAATTTAGAAGAAACTAGCGCCCGTTGATATTCGTTATAAAGCGATTGGAATAACGGTCCCATTTCGTCAATCGCGTCTTGGGCTTTTTGATAGGCTTCGACACGCGTGTCTTGGCTATAGCGGACGCTGATGACGGTGAATTGATTGATTACTTCATCGACTAATTTGATAATTGAATCAATTACTTTCTTTTGTTCAATCGCTGAAGTGGCGCTATGAAAATCGCTAAGCCGTATTTTAAAGTCAGCTTCAATCTTTTTAATGTCGGGAATAATTAATGGGAATTGTTCTAATTTCATATCTTGCTCCTTTTATTTTAGAATGAGGCTTTCCTCATCCATTTCTTTGGGTTTTTCAATATTAAGCAACTGCAGCATCGTCGGGGCAATATTGCTTAATTTTCCGCCTTGTTCCATGAGTTTCACGCCCTTTAAATTGATGCCAAATGGGACAAGCGAAGTTGTGTGGGCCGTAAACGGCCGTCCATTTTCGTCGAGGATCATCTCGGCATTACCATGGTCCGCCGTAATCATTAAAATACCACCATTGGTCGCGACCCAATCGATGATCGACCCGACACACGCATCAACGGTTTCCACCGCTTTAATCACGGCGCTCTCAATCGCGGTATGCCCGACCATGTCACAATTAGCAAAGTTAATAACGACGACGTCAAGATCACCTTTATTCAATTCCTTAATGATGTTGTCCCTGACTTCGTAGGCTGACATTTCCGGTAGTAGGTCATAGGTGGAAACTTTGGGACTATTGACGAGCACGCGTCTGGATCCCGGCAATTCAGGGCGCGAAATCCCATCATAATTAACGGTCCCATCAAAGAAAAAAGTCACGTGGGCGTACTTTTCCGTTTCGGCAATCCGCAACTGTTTTAATCCCCTGGAGGCAATATATTCCCCAAATGTGTTTGTTAAAGAAGGAAGTTCAAAGGCGATTGGTCCTTTGACAGAATCGGCGTATTTCATCGTCTGAACAAGATGAATGTCTGTAAGAATATGCGCAGGAGTATAAGCTTTATACATTGGCGTGCCATCCGCCCTTAGGGGGGGATTAGCGTAGAACATCGGATTAGTAAATAATGTGGCAAGTTGAATCGCCCGATCAGGTCGGAAGTTCATGAAGATAATGCCATCATGATCCCGAATACGACCATCGACACCCGCTTGAAAATGTGGAATTAAAAATTCATCGCTCGCATCTTTGCCTGTGGTCGGCAAATAAGCGTATTGGTCTTTAAAGAATTGTTGATAATCCGTAAAACTCGGTCCGTCTTGATCAACCATGACGCGATAGTGGAGATCGACGCGATTCATGTTTTTATCGCGGTCCATCCCGTAGTAGCGGCCCCCAATCGTCGCTAAATGTCCAAACTTCAGTTCATCCATCAAATCGACGATTTGCTTAATATAAGTAGCGCCAAGTTGTGGATCAACATCTCGGCCATCCATGAACGCGTGCACAAACACATCACTAAGACCAGCTTTATGCGCCATACGGATTGCCGCCAAAATGTGAGTAATATGGCTATGAACACCGCCATCGCTTACTAGGCCCATGATATGTAAGCGCGAATGGTTCTTCGCCACATGATCTATCGCGCCTTTATAAGCTTTATTGTCGCAAATAGAACCATCCTTAACCGCTTTATTGATTAGAGTTAATGATTGATAGACAATCTGCCCAGCCCCAATATTTAGATGGCCGACTTCCGAGTTGCCCATTTGCCCTTCAGGTAGGCCGACTGCTTCACCGCTGGCCTCGATTTTTGTAAACGGATATGTAGCAAAAAATCTGTCTAAATTAGGTTTATTAGCTTTGGCCACGCAATTGCCATAGGAATCATCACGCAAGCCATAACCATCCATAATGCAAAGAATTAAAGGTTTTTTCATATAATTGCTCCAATACTTATTATAGTCATTACCATAGCAAATCTGAGAAGATATGCTATGAAATGATGTCTTTTTGTTTCATTTTCCGGACAATGGCTACCCACCGGAACCAAAATAGGCGGGTCCAGTAGTTATAGCCAATCACATCGGCATTGTATAAATTGATGGTGATGCGATATTGATGGTCAATCTCTGAATAATTTTCTTTTATGGCCAAATAATCAGCATTTTTGGCTAATTCGGGATTCGTCTCGCCATAATAAAATAACGCCTGAGCTGTCCGCATTAAAAAAGCCTTAACGACAGCCCGCTCTTGAATGTTAATATCTTTGAGTGTTTCCTCAAACTTTGGACGTACATCAAGAATAAATTCTTTCGGCACTTTTATTTCTAAGGCGACGAATATTTTGCTGATGCGCCGCAGCAAGTCGTATTTTTGAACGATGAGAACGTCAATGGCTTCTAAATTTTTAGCGATTCGTTTATCGTATTCGCCCATTTTGAAGGCATAAACACAAACGCCGGCCACATAGAAACCGACGAATATAAAGACAATTATAATTAATACTTCCCACCAATCCATACTACGTCTTCCTCTTAAAAAAGAAATTATAACATATATTTAATATGTAATAATTACTATAAATTGACTAATTGATGCTATTTTGCTAGTATTTTGACGAGGTAACTGACATGGCAAATCGTCCAATCATGGCTATCCTGTATGATTTTGACAAAACGCTTTGTAGCGAAGATATGCAAAATTATTCCCTGATTCCCGCTTTAGGAATGACACCCGCGGAATTTTGGGGGGCCACCAACGACTTCACCAACAAAGAGGGCGTCGAACGCATTTTATCCTACATGTACATGATGGTTAAACTTGCCAAAGAACGTGGCATTAAATTAACGAAAGAATTCCTCAATAGCCTTGGAAAAGATATCCACTTTTTTGAAGGTGTCCCAAATTGGTTTAAACGCATTAATGAATATGGCGCCGAACGTGGCATAAATATTGAACATTACATCGTTTCCAGTGGCACTAAAGAAATCATCGATGGCTCGGCCATTGCCTCTGAATTCAAAGCAATTTATGGTTGTGAATTTTATTTTGACGAAGAAACCGGCGAACCATTATGGCCCAAACTTGCGATTAACTATACGATGAAAACGCAATATTTCTTTCGAATCGCCAAAGGCGTCTTCCGCCAAATCGATGATCATCTAGTTAATGAACGGTCAAGGGAAAAACGTATCCCCTACCGCAATATCGTTTATATTGGCGATGGGCTGACCGACGTGCCTCCCATGATTTTGGTTAAAGAAAATGGTGGCAAATCAATCGCCGTTTATTCAAAAGGAAACAAAGAACATGTGATGCCTTTAATCGAGGATTCGCGCGTCAATTATATTTGCCAAGCCGATTATCGGTCTGGTAGCGAGTTAGACAAAGTCATCAAGCTTATCATCCAGCAAATTTCGATCACCGAAGAGTTAACAAAAAAAGAAATCACTTTAACGAACAAATAATTGTTCGTTTTGCCTTATTAATTGGTAAGATAATAAAGAGGTTTTCACTTGGTTCATGCCATTATTTTAGCGGGCGGTTCCGGAACGCGATTGAGCGATGCGAAACTACCAAAACAATTCATCAAAATTGATGGCGTTACCCTTCTAGAGCGGGTCGTCGATGTTTTCTTTACGCACGAACTAATCAATACGATCACGATTGTTGTCCCAAGCGATTACATTGACCTTACCAAAAAGTTATTCGCACAGCATCAAAAACATATTTCTATCATTTCAGGCGGGGCTTCAAGGCAGGAATCTTCTAAACTGGGCTTGCTTCATTTGCAATCTTTTGCCATGGATGATGATATTGTCCTCATTCATGATGCTGCTCGCATTCTTGTTGATCAAAGTATTATTACTCGTGGCATTTCGATGATGTCTCAATTTAAGGCGGCAACCGCAGCCGTTGAAGTTAAGGATTCGCTTCGAAAAATCTTACATGATGGTAAATTAGGCGAAGTAATCGACCGTAAGACGACCATCATTCTTCAAACGCCACAAGTATTCCGCTATCAAACCATCTTAAGCGCACATTTGAACCCAATTACAAAAGAGGCAACCGATGATATTTCACTAGTGATGGACAGTGGAAATATCGGTTATTTTCTTGGGTCGGAATTAAACTTTAAAGTAACGACCGCCAATGATTTGTCAATGCTAAAAGCAATACTAAATCAAGGACCAATTCATGCAAATACTTGAAATCGGCACAATAATCACCGGAAAAGTCACAGAAATTGCTCCGTATGGGGCATTCATTGAATGTGAAAATGGGCAAAAAGGGCTCCTCCACATTTCGGAGGTTTCGCATGACTATGTCACCGATATTAACGATGTCATTAAAATCGGCGACTTGTTAAAACTTAAAATATTGGCCATCGATCCAAATAATCTTTATTTGCGGCTTTCATTAAAGCAGTGCAATCCTCCCATCAAACGCCACGAAAAAAAGGCGATTCGCGTTAAAATACCTGAAACTGACATTAACTTTAATAACTTAAAAAACGCGCTCCCGATTTGGATTGAGACGGCGCTCCAAAAAAACGAGGAATAGCTATGAAATTAATTGAACAATACTTAAAACAACCGATTGATTTTGCCTCCTACCAAGAACGCGTCAATTCGATTCATAATCAGATTAAGCATCGAAAGGGACCTGGGTCTGATTTCTTAGGTTGGGAACGACAACCATTAACTTACAACCGCGAAGAAATTGAAAAAATTTTAGAAGCTGCCACCTATATTCGCACCAATTTTGATATTCTCGTCGTTTGTGGCATTGGGGGTTCCTATCTTGGCGCGCGCGCCGTTATCGAAGCCATCAATGGCATTTACTCAAAAGACAAGCTTGAAATAATCTATCTTGGCCATACCTTTTCCCCAACGCACACTGCTCAAGTCATCGACTATTTGAAGGATAAAAATTTTGCCATTAACGTCATTTCTAAATCAGGCACAACAACTGAGACTTCGATTGCATTCCGGTTGCTTAAAACCCTTCTAGAAAAGAAATTGTCGAAAGACAAATTGAAAAAAGCCATTTACTGCACCACCGATAAAGAAAAAGGCGCCCTTCGTCAATTGGCAGTGGCTGAAGGCTATCCCATCTTTGACTTACCAAGCGATATCGGTGGCCGCTTTTCAGTGTTAACACCCGTTGGTCTACTTCCGATTGCTGGTGCGGGCATCGACATAAAGGCCATCCTTAACGGGGCAGCTCAAGCTACTTCCGATTTTGATAATCCAAGTCTTGAGCACAACATTGCCTACCGCTACGCCGTTATTCGTCACGCCTTATCAAAATCTAAAAAGGTTGAGATGTTTGTTACTTATGAACCACAATTTGCCCAATTAAGCGAATGGCTCAAACAGCTATTTGGGGAATCGGAAGGAAAAGAAGGCAAAGGACTTCTTCCAACATCGGCTTCGTTTTCAACCGACCTTCATAGTCTTGGACAATTCATTCAAGATGGAACCCCATTATTGTTTGAAACCTTAATTTATGTTAAACACCCCACTCTGGACATCAATGTTCCCCTTACGCCCTCCGATTTAGATGAGCTTAATTATTTAGCGGGGCGCCCATTATCCTTTATTAATGAAAAGGCATTTCTTGGGACGCTTGATGCCCATGTAAGCACTGGTAATGTCTCCAACCTAATTATTGAGCTCGATAAACTCGATGCTTATAATCTTGGATATTTATTATATTTCTTCATGAAAACATGTGCAATGTCCGCTTATTTATTAAAGGTTAATCCCTTTAATCAACCAGGTGTCGAAGTTTATAAACGCAACATGTTCCATTTGCTCGGCAAAAAGGGTTTTTAAGGAGTCGATATTCGCAATTCGCGACCGCTTTTTTCATTGACTTAGGTGGTTGCCTTTGGTATATTAATTTAGCATATTACGGGACCAAGGGATGTTTAGCTCAGTTGGGAGAGCATCGCCTTTACACGGCGGAGGTCGTGGGTTCAAGCCCCTCAACATCCACCATTCCGTAATCAGCCCTTCTTCGTGGAGGAATAGCGAAGCGGCCAAACGCGGCTGACTGTAAATCAGCTCCTTCGGGTTCGGTGGTTCAAATCCACCTTCCTCCACCATTCTATTGGGGTATAGCCAAGCGGTAAGGCACCAGACTTTGACTCTGGAATTCGTAGGCTCGAATCCTTCCACCCCAGCCAAAACGGGCCA
>DIVY01000009.1 GCA_002422535.1 Caryophanales bacterium UBA6120
GACAAGCCCGATTAAATATCGGAAGCGAGTGATGGCTACCCGCGGGTAGCCTGATATAATAACTGTGAGTTGGGAACTTGCAGTCTAACAATATGGGGTAGGTTCAATCGAAAAATGCCTTGGTTCCATGAGAATCAGGGCTTTTTTATTATAAAATTCATCAATGGTAAATTTATAAAATGTGAAACAAAATGACTATTTATAGCATCAAATGTTTCACATTTATTTTTCTAGAATTACTTATAGGCAAATAGCATTATAATTAATGACATGTCCAAACTGGAATAAACATGAAATCACAGCGCTATATTCTTCTAGCAATCCTTGCCTCCGTCTTATATGCGTTAAGCACGCCTATTTCTAAGTTGCTGCTTGACGTCCTTGCCCCGACCTTTTTAGCGGGCTTGCTATATCTAGGAGCGGGCCTTGGCATGGGGATAGTCTACTTGTTCAGGAAGAAAACCACTAAATATCGGCCGATGACCAAAAAAGAGGTTCCTTCGATTTTGTGGATGATTGTTCTCGACATATTAGCGCCCATTATGTTACTAATTGGTCTATCGATGAGTCAACCAGAAAATGTCGCCCTGTTAAATAATTTTGAAATTGTGGCGACCTCATTATTCGCATCATTCATCTTTAAAGAGGTGATTCCTAAACGGTTGCGCTTAGCGATAATATTAGTTACTCTAGCAAGCTTTATTCTGACAATCGAAGATGTCGCTGCGTTTAAGTTTTCCCTCGGTTCATTATTCGTTATTCTAGCTACTTTGTGCTGGGGGTTAGAAAATAATTTCACCCGTTTATTATCGGTGCATGATCCATTGCTTGTGGTGATTATTAAGGGGATACTTTCAGGCATTGGGGCGATTATCGTGGCTATGATTCTAGGCGAATTAACCTGGAATGTTTGGTACATTCTTTTTGCGTTGTTATTAGGCTTTGTCGCCTATGGGCTGAGCATATTCTTCTATGTATCGGCCCAAAAGGAATTAGGCGCCGCTAAAACTAGCGCCTTCTATGCCTATGCTCCCTTTGTGGGCGCGATTATCTCACTTGCTATTTTCCCGGTACTGCCAGGGATAAATTTCTTTGTCGCAATTGTAATCATGGGCATTGGCACATATTTTGCCTCGACGGATAACAAGAAGAAAAAGCAATTAAGCACCAATTAATAAGTTAGAAATATTTTTATAACTTTAGAATTATATGAAGAATATTATTACTCTTTAGCAAGGCGATCTAATCGTTTAGACATATTACCGATTATCAGATTTATGGTTGCCTGATATGGTTCTAGCGCTTTATGTCTGGCAACCTCTTTTCCAATGCTGACAATATCTTTAAAATCTCTTAAAACTAACGCGAGTATTCTTTTTCCGCTGATGCCAAACTGATCAAATTCTTTTATGATTGCCGCTTTATCGATTGATTCAAGGTCAAAAACGCCATTGATGGATGTGGCGTTACGTGTTGATCGGCCTTGATAGATCGATGTGGCCACTAAATCGTAGAATGGTGCAAGATAGGGACCAGTCGAACTATGAATCATTGATAAATTTTTAGCGTGGCCATCACAATTTCCCATTAGGTAATTAAAAATTATAAGTTTCGCTAATGATGCGAGGTCGGCGGCTCTTTGCTTCGAATAACGATCAATTGCTTTGACGATTTGAATAAGTCTTGGTCCACCTTCGTCTTCATATTTGTTTGATGATAGATACCCTAGAATCTGACAGAAATCCTCTTGATGGACGCGCTCTATTTTGTCACTTTTAATTAGTCGGTCAAATCTTTCGACGAGAAGATAAACGAGGCTACCACTGCTTAATAAGGAAACATTAGGCACATTTAGCCCAATTTGACGCGCTAAAGTCATACAGAAGAATTCGTTAGCAACCAAATCCTGAAAACGCGGATTTGCAGATTTGATGATGTGCGTTGAAGGGAAAAAGGGTGAAGGTATGTAGTAGGTGTCGTTTATGATGGTTACTGTTGTCTTAAATTGAGCGCCTGCAAGTGAATGACGCATTCCCAATTCATAATGTAGTATCGCGTCATTTTTAGAGACGAATTGCTCAACATCAAATAATTCTTGCAATGAGGTTGTGTCATTCAAAAGTAAATCGTCACCTAAGACAACAGCGCCGGCGCAATCGCGACCGATTTCTTTGAGTAAGGAAAATGGGTTGTTAGATGAAACACGGTGTGCCTGCGCAACCATTTCCCGAAGATCCCCTTCAGGCAAAAGGTTTTCAAAAAAGGCGCGTGTTTGCTCATCCCCATATACGGCATTTAGAGGCATGGCGAGCGATATTGGGGCTTCAGCCTCATCGGTATAGGTAAACCTCAGCGCCGAACTCCTTGATTCGTGCAGTATGCCAGTTTTGTTACCGTTTAAATAAACGATAAGATTGCGTCCGCTCATTTTTCCACCCATCCAAGCTCAATGTTTAATGCCACGGTCACCATCAAGGCTTTTCCAAGCTGGGCGGTGGCTTTACCATTTTCTAAATCGCTAATGAAACGTACGCCAGTCTTGACGATTGCCGCTAGATATTCTTGAGTGATATTCATTTGTTTACGTTTCTCGCGTATCATTAGTCCAAAACTTTTGGAATCCATATTTTACCCCTCGGTAATATTTGACCATATCAATCACTTAAATCAAGACTTTTATAATTAAACTTACCGAACNNGGTAATATTAACAAGTGAAATGATTTGATGAGATCTTTCTACTTCGTTGTCAATGTATTAATAGGCAAAAAAACGATAAATAGTAATTAAATGCTATTCAAAAAGATTAGAATATTAGCATCATGAATACGAAACGCAACATTAGAAAACAAGCTATTATCTTTTTAATGTTTATCGGCATCATTAGCCTCCTTTCCGACTTCACCCATGAAGGGGCCAGAAGTATCTATGGTCCTTATCTTGCTCTAATTGGAGCATCAGCTTTTCTTGTTTCCTTCACCTCGGGATTAGGGGAGTTCATTGGCCAATCACTTCGTATAGTAACTGGTATCATCGCCGATAAGACGAAGAAATACTGGGCCATGATGATTATTGGCTATGCGATTAACCTATTAGCAATTCCTTTACTAATGTTTGTCGATGCTTCCATCTGGGAAGTGGCGATTGTGTTAATCCTTCTAGAACGCGTTGGTAAAGGAATACGGGCGCCTGCGAAAAGCGCCTTAACTTCGTTTATCGCTCCCCATTTAGGCGCGGGTAAGACTTTTGCCCTTCAAGAAATGATGGATCAGATTGGGGCATTCCTGGGACCATTATTCGTCTTTTTGATTTTGAATTTGAATCAGGGCAGCGAACTAGATGGCTATCGCCTGGCATTTGGGTTATTAGGTATCTTTGCCATCCTTACGTTAGTGATATTAGTGATTTCTAAATTCAAATACCCGCACCCGGAAGAATTTGAAGAACAAAAGAAGTTTGCGCCATTAAAGGGCAATCGTTCCTTTATGTTATATATGCTCGCCATTAGCTTTATTGCCTTTGGCTTTATCGATTATCCATTTTTGGCATATCATCTTGAAACAACGGGTAATATCGAAGCGATTTATATTCCCTTACTATACGCGTTAGCGATGGGGGTCGATGCTATCTCAGCGTTATTCTTTGGTTACTTGTTCGATAAGATTAATATCAAAGCCTTACAAATTAGCACCTTCATCGCGATGTTGTCCGCGCCAGTGTTCTTCCTGATTGATGGGACCGTTGGCATTATCATTGGAATTATATTCTGGGGTATTGGCATGGGGGCTCAGGAATCAATATTAAAAGCGGTGATATCCAAGAGTGTTTCTAAAGATAAACGAGGCACTGCCTATGGAATCTTTTATACCGTATTTGGCTTATCTTGGTTTATTGGCTCGTCGATTGTGGGAGCATTATATAGCATTTCAATATTAGCCATTGTCATATTCTCAGTGGTTATGGAGCTATTAGCGATTATATTATTAATAAATTTCGAACACCATTCTAAAAACATCGTAGATAAAGAAAAAGCCTAGTTAACTAATTAGATGGTTGGCAAATAAGACGCCAATTCCATCCTTGACAAAATAACTTATTATAAACACAATATAAGCATATAAGACAAGAAGGCGCAAATTATGTCGAGGAAAAAACTTTTAGATTTAATCGAAGAAAAAAACGGATATATTACGACTCAAGATGCTGAATCAAGAGGCATTCATCGTCAGTATCTTTCGATGTTCGTAAAAGAAAAACTACTTGATAGAGTGATGCCTGGCCTTTATCAATCTCCACAAGCGTGGAACGATTTGTTGTATAAAATTCAACAAAAGAAGAGTCGCTTAATCTTTTCGCATGGAACGGCCCTTTTCCTTCATGGATACTCTGATCGTGATCCCATTAAATATTCGGTTACGCTTCCATCTGGCTACAATACGAGCCAAGTAAAAGACGACTTTGTTGAAACATTTACGATTAAGTCAGAATTATTTGAGCTTGGCAAAATCCCTTTTAAAACAGCCTTTGGAAATTCTATTTATATTTATGATAAAGAAAGGACTATTTGCGACATTCTTAGATCAAGAAACAAATTAGATCATAGCATTGTTAACGAAAGCCTAAAAAGATACGTTAATGATCCCGCTAAAGACTTGAACAAATTAATGCACTATGCTGAAGCATTAGGCATTAAAGGCTTGGTTAGAAAATATTTGGAGATTTTGTTATGAAATCAAGCGAGCAGTTGAAAGCGTTAGTGAGGAACAAGGCAAAGAGCACTAATATAAATTCAAATGTGATTCTAAGGAATATCGTATTCGAATTCTTTCTTGAAAAATTATCCTTGTCAAAATATTAAAAAAATTCATTATCAAAGGTGGCTTTTTAGTTGCCGCGCTGACTGATGTTGAACTAAGGTCGACGATGGATTTAGATGTTACATTAAAGGCCGTTCCACTCATAAAAGAGAATCTTAAATATATTCTAAATGAAATCATATCAATTCCAACCTACGACAAATTGGTGATGGCAATAGTAGGCATCGATGAAATTCATGAGGATGCGGATTATCCTGGATATCGAGCATCGATTAGTGTTTTCTTTGATGGAATTAAAGAGTTGATTAAAGTTGATTTCACAACGGGCGACGCTTTAACGCCACATGAAGTGCCCTTTAACTACCATACATTATTAAGTGGCAAACGGATTGAACTTAAATCCTATAATCTAGAAACCTTACTGGCTGAAAAAGTGGAAACCATTTTGACAAGAGGTATTTTGAACACCAGAATGCGAGATTATTACGATGTCCATATTTTAATGACAATCAAGCAAGCGTCTTTTAATGATCAATTATTTGTGCAAGCTTTTTGCAATACATCAAAATATCGTCATAGCTTTGATAAAATTAGGCCGATAATTCAAGCAATACTTGCATCGATACAAGCAGATGACGGACTAAAAAAACGATGGTCCTCTTATCAAAAATCAAATCCTTATGCGCTAGAAATAAGGTTTGATGAAGTAATGAGTTCATTAAAAAACTTAATTATATCGATTAATTCTTTCGATTAATCACCAATTGCGCAGTTGTAAAAAATATAGTTTATTTGAATTAGTCTAATAACTTCTGCAACTGCTATTGATAGGATGTAGAATGATGATTAGGGAATTCAAATAACCAATGCCATTTACAATTATTAATAAAGACATTACCAAGATGGAAGTTGACGCAATCGTTAATTCCACGAATAACTTTGCGGTTGCTAATGGCGGGGCGGATTTAGCGATTCATGAAGCTTCGGGCCCTGAACTCATGAAAGCCCGTCTAGCGTTAGGTAAAATTCCCCTTGGTCAAGCGGGTATTACTAAAGGCTATAAACTCAAAGCTAAACATGTGATCCATGTGATTGCTCCGCGCTTTATTGATGGCAATCATAATGAGAAACATTATTTAGAAGAAACTTATCTAGCGGCTATGAATATGGCCATTAGTCATAACCTGGAATCGATTGCCTTTCCTTTAATATCATCAGGGAGTTTGGGCTTTCCCTGGCCCGTCGCCCTTGCGATTGCCTTATCAAGCGTCAAACGTTTTCTTGCTAACCATGAGTTGCTAGTATATATCCTCGTCTATGATGAATTCCATCCCCTTGACGATGACGCCTTCGATACGGAAATTGCTGCTTACTTCAAAGAAAAACTAATTACTGATTCAATTGACTTAGAAGCAGCACGATATGACCGTAAAGAAGTTAATTTTGCTTCGCTTCGAAAGGCCGCTAAAGGGGTCAAAACCTTACCAGAAACCATTACAAATGTTGATGAAACTTTCTCGATGGCGATTTTAAGGATGATTGATGAGCGCGACTTAACTGATAGCTATGTTTATCATAAAGCGAATATCGGGCGGAAATTATTCTCCAAGATTCGTAGTAACACCGATTATCAGCCCTCCAAGATTACCGTCATCGCCCTGGCCTTAGCGCTTGAACTGAATCTAGAAGAAACAAATAGCCTTTTAGCGAAAGCTGGCTTTACATTAAGCCAAAGCCAAAAGTTTGACCGGGCGATCGAATATTTCATTACTCATCAGCT